>JAZRZH010000062.1:0-8538 GCA_045601245.1 Bacteroidales bacterium | reverse complement strand
CAGCGGAGGAGGTGCCTGGTATGGATCAGGAGGAGATGGCAAGTATGATAATCTGTGGAGTGCCACTATAAATGTCTCTTCTCACGGGGAGGGATATACCGCTGCCCCTGTCAAAACAGTTTACGACCCTTGTCCACCGGGATTCCAGATCCCTCAAAAGGATGCATTCGACAGGTTTACCATTTCAAGCAGCTGGATCGAATGGAACAACGGATTCCAGTTAAAGACCTCTGCCAGCAGTGACGAATACATATTCTTCTCTGCTTCAGGATATCGTATCACCAGCGGTACATTCCAGTTTTACTCGTTCGATCACAGAAGCTATTTTTGGACAGCGGCACCTAACGATCAGGACGGTAATAGAAAATACAGCTATTATCTGTTCATCTCCGATCAGGGCGTGAATTTAGGTGGGGACCAGGCCTTCAAGACTTACGGCAACTCCATCCGACCGGTGCAGGAGACAAGCGGTAAATATTAAAGAAAACGCCACTACGGTAAGGTTATATAAACAGAAGGGGCCTGACCAAAAAGTAATGGTCAACCCCTTTTTTATTTACCGGCCGGTTGAGAGCAATTATCAAATAAGCGATTCTCTGCAAGGAGTAAATCCTTTTCAGTCAGCCTCATTTTATTTGTAAACGAAAACAGATGCTAAAGAAAAATAACGGGCACTTGCAAGCTTTCAAAAAGATGGATGATAACCGGCCTGTCGTAAGTTTTCGCAAAGTCGAAAATCATCCTTCCAGCCAGTGCTGATATAGTCGCATACCATCCTGTCCGCTCGTGCTGTCACGACTCGTGACTATTTGATAAAAATTGTCAGTCGTGACATCAAATCAGCCGATATGGTGGGTTTTCTTGTCACGAGTCACAAAAATCGGCTGAAAAAGTCGATTCGTGACATCATTCGTCGCGGCTCTGTAGAAAATAAGGAACCGCAGCCCCACCACAATGAGGTCTCTTTAGTTGTGATTGGTCCAATTGTGTCCAAATTTGTGGTTTGGGACAAAAAGAAAAAATCCATAAGTGTTGTAATTCAACTACTTATGGATTTTCTTCTGTACCCGGAGCCGGGGTCGAACCGGCACAGCCATTACAGCCACTGGTGTTTGAGACCAGCGCGTCTACCGATTCCGCCATCCGGGCGTCGATAGTGACGGCAAAGGTAGAAAAAAATTTCAATTTTCCACAAAATGCCGTTGCAGATGTGTGGAGTAGCGAATGTTTATAACTTGTTGAATATTGTCCGGGCGACCCTGCTTTTCGTTAGCCGTTCGCGGCTAATTTTGTTATCCGCTACTCCAAATGAAATACATCGGGAATGCCCACTGGAGATGGCTCAGAGCAAGATTTAGACAAAAAATAACAATATTCTATGGATAATTCAGAGCTTTACATCGTAAAGCGCGACGGTAAGAGCGCTCCGTTTGACATCAACAAAATCAAGAACGCCATACGCAAGGCTTTTCTCGCTACTAACAGTTATGCCACCGATGAGATCATCACCAATATCCTCAGCAGGGTGAGCATTTCCAACGGTATGCCGGTGGAGGAGATCCAGAATCAGGTCGAGACTTCCCTGATGATCGAGAAGTACTATTCTGTGGCAAAGCACTATATGCTCTACCGCCAGGCACATACCGAGGACCGCGAAGTCCGCGACCGCCTCAATTTCCTTATGGATTATTGCTCCGCATCCAACGCAGCCACGGGCAGCAAATACGATGCGAACGCAAACATCGAGAAGAAGAATATCGCCACACTCATCGGCGAACTTCCGAAGCAGAGTTTCATCCGCCTCAATCGCAGGATGCTGACCGACCGCATCAAGGAGATGTACGGAAGGGAGCTTTCCGACAGATATCTCGAACTGCTCAACAAGCATTTCATCTACAAGAATGACGAGACCAGCCTCGCGAACTACTGCGCCAGCATTACGATGTACCCTTGGCTTCTCCAGGGTACTATCCCGGTAGGCGGCAACTCCACCAAGCCGACCAACCTCAAGTCTTTCTGCGGCGGCTTCGCAAATCTCGTTTTCATTGTCTCCAGTATGCTCAGCGGCGCCTGCGCCACTCCGGAATTCCTGATGTATATGAACTATTTCATCGGACTGGAATTCGGCCAGGATTACTATCAGCGCGCCGACGAGGTCGTTGATCTCTCCAAGAAGCAGCGTACCATAGACAAAGTGATCACAGACTGCTTCGAACAGATCGTCTATACCATCAACCAGCCTACAGGCGCACGCAACTTTCAGGCAGTGTTCTGGAATATCTCATATTATGACAAATACTACTTCGAGAGCATCTTCGGAGAGTTCAGATTCCCTGACGGAAGCCGTCCTGACTGGGATTCCCTCAACTGGCTCCAGAAGCGCTTCATGAAGTGGTTCAACAAGGAACGCACGAAGGCAATCCTCACATTCCCTGTCGAGACAATGGCCCTCCTTACCGAGAACGGTGATGTCAAGGACAAGGAATACGGAGACTGGACCGCACAGATGTATGCAGAAGGCCACTCATTCTTCACATATATGAGCGACAACGCCGACTCCCTCGCATCCTGCTGCCGTCTGCGCAACGAGATCCAGGACAACGGCTTCAGCTACACCCTCGGTGCCGGTGGAGTCTCCACGGGTTCCAAGAGCGTGCTCACAATCAACCTCAACCGTTGCGTCCAGTATGCGGTAAAGCAGGGTATCCCTTATCTTGACTATGTCGGTGAGGTCGTCGACCTGATGCACAAGGTTCAGATGGCTTACAATGAGAATCTCAAGACCTTGGCCGACAAGGGTATGCTTCCTCTCTTCGATTCAGGGTTCATCAACCTCGGACGCCAGTATCTCACTATCGGTGTCAACGGTCTCGTCGAGGCTGCCGAATTCCTCGGTATCGCGATCAATGACAACCCTGAATACCTCAAGTTTGTCCAGGATGTCCTCGGACTCATCGAGACATACAACAAGAAATACCGCACCAAGAACCTGATGTTCAACTGCGAAATGATTCCTGCGGAGAATGTCGGCGTCAAACATGCGAAATGGGACAAAGAGGACGGCTTTGTCGTACCGCGCGAGTGCTACAACAGCTATTTCTATGTGGTTGAGGACGAATCCCTCAATATCCTCGACAAATTCCGCCTCCACGGCCGTGACTACATCGAGCACCTCACCGGCGGCTCGGCCCTCCATATGAACCTTGAGGAGCACCTCAGCAAGGAGCAGTACAGGCAGCTTCTGAGGGTTGCCGCCAAGGAAGGATGCAACTATTTCACATTCAACATCCCTAACACAATATGCAACGACTGCGGACACATTGACAAGAGATATCTGCAGGAGTGCCCTGAATGCCACAGCCGCAACATCGACTATGCTACCCGCATCATCGGTTATATGAAGCGCATCAGCTGCTTCTCACAGGCAAGGCAGAAGGAGGCGGCAAGGCGCTACTATGCAAATTCGCATAGTTTGGAAAATGCTTAAATACTACAACTACGATATAGTATTCCAGGAGATACCGGACGAAACGACACTGGCGGTCAACCTTACAGGATGCCCGTTCACCTGCGAAGGTTGTCACAGTCCTCATCTCAGAAAGGATATCGGGGAGCCTCTTACACAAGAGGCTCTTCTTTCGATACTCGGGCGCTACCGCAACGAGGTGACCTGCATCTGCATAATGGGTGGCGACGCGCACCCGCTCGAAGTTCAGGAACTTGCAGGGTGGATCCGCAGCGCTCTCGGTCTCAAAAGCGGCTGGTATTCAGGTGCGGCCGAACTTGCCGCAGGCGTGGACCCGAGGAATTTCGATTATATAAAGATCGGCCCGTACAAGGCCGAATACGGCGGCCTCAAGAGCGTGAATACTAATCAGCGGCTCTATAAAGTGAAGCCTGACGGCTCAATGACCGATATCACATATAAATTCGCATCGCAGAACAAACCTCTCTCATAGGCAGGATGAACGGCAGGAAAGCAATATGGGCATATCTGGCGGCCGCTCTGGCCGTCGTGCTTCTCTTTGTCGCGAATCTTGTATACGGTGCGGTCCGCATCCCGCTTTCCGACGTCTTCCAGATCCTCGGAGGGTCGTTTAACGGCAAGGCCTCCTGGTCGGCGATTGTCCTCCAGTCGCGTCTTCCCCAGGCAGTCACCGCACTTCTGGCGGGTGGCTCGCTGGCCGCCGCCGGTCTTATGCTCCAGACCCTTTTCAGCAACCCGCTGGCGGGTCCTTCCATCCTCGGTGTCAGCGACGGAGCAAACCTCGGCGTGGCGCTGGCGATGATATACTTCGCATCTGCAAGCTATCTCTCCTCCGTCATCGCAGCTTTCATAGGTGCGGCTGTTGTGCTGGCGGTCATCATCCGTCTCTCCAGAAAGTTGCAGAACAATGTGATGCTGCTGATTGTCGGTATAATGGTGGGCTATCTGGCATCATCAGTCATCTCGATACTCAATTTCACGGCATCTGCCGACAAGGTGCATCAGTTCGTGATGTGGGGAATGGGGGATTTCAGCGGCGTGTCGCTGGACAAACTGCCGTGGTTCGCCGGTTTCTCGCTGTGCGGGCTGCTGCTGGCGCTGCTGCTCATAAAGCCGCTCAATGCGTTGCTGCTGGGTGAGGCGTATGCCTCCAATCTCGGCGTTAACGTGCGTCGCACGCGCATACTGATTTTACTCTGCACAGGCCTTCTGACAGCCGCAACGACGGCATTCTGCGGTCCCGTGTCATTCATAGGGCTTGCAGTACCTCATATCGCGCGCCTGCTTCTGGGCTCTTCGAACCACAAGCAGCTGCTGCCGGTGACGATTCTTACAGGTGCTGCCATCGCACTGCTCTGCAATATGCTCACAGTGCTTCCGGGCCGTGGAGGAATGCTTCCTCTGAGCGCAGTCACTCCGATTATCTGTGCTCCGGTCATCATTTATGTAATAATCAACCGAAGGAATATTCATTATTTCAATTAGGCTATGGCATCCGCAATCGAAACAAAGGCTTTGAAGATAGGCTACAGGCTTCCGAAGGGAGGCGTGTCCGTGGTCCATCCAGGGCTTGACCTGCGGCTGCCGGAGGGTGGGTTGACCTGCCTGCTGGGTCTCAACGGAGCCGGCAAATCAACGCTCATCAAGACGCTCTGCGGGTTCATCCCGTCGCTTGGCGGGGAAATGACAATATGCGGAAAGCCTTTCGGAGAATATTCCCACGCGGAATTCTCCCGCACTGTCGGGGCCGTTCTCACCGAAAGGAATGTCGCGGGCGGCATCACCGTGTATGAACTCGTATCGCTCGGAAGATATCCGCATACCGGATTCTTCGGCAGACTGACGGAGCGTGACCACGAAATTGTCCGCAAGGCAATCGACAGCGTCGGCATAGCTGACAAGTCAGCCAGGTTCATCTCCGAACTCAGTGACGGAGAGCGGCAGAAAGCTTTTATCGCCAAGGCTCTGGCACAGGAATGTCCTGTCATCATCCTCGATGAGCCGACGGCTTTCCTCGACGTGACCAGTCGCATAGGGGCGATGGTTCTGCTGCGGGATATCGCACGGACCGAACACCGCTCCATACTTCTCTCGACCCACGACCTTGACACTGCGCTTCAGTTTGCGGACAACCTCTGGCTTCAGGACGGCGGTTCTCCGATGCTTAGCGGTTCTCCGGAGGAACTGATAGCCGACGGTTCGCTCGAGCGGTTCTTCAGCCGCGACGGACTCCGGTTCGATCCCCTCCAGCGGAGGATAGTCGTCAGCGAATAAAATGAAACAGCCGGCTGTTCAGCCGGCTGTTTCAGTCTATGTTATAATCAGTTGTTACTTGACCTTGATGAGTTCGATGTCATTTGCGACGCGCTCTGCAAATGCAGGATTCTTGACTGCCTTCTCGAGTTCAGCCTTTGCGATGGAGAGGTTGCCCTGGCGTGCGGCGATGATCGCTCTGTAGTATGCCTGTCTTGGGTCATCCTTGTCGGTAGCTGCCTTGAGGGCTGCGCCGAGGTCGTTGTTGAGGATGTTTGCAAGGACAGCGTTGCTGCTCTCCTGACCCTTGAGCTTTGCTGCAGCGTCAGCATATTTGCCGTTGAGGATGTCGAGTACAGCGGAGTTGGACTTTGCGATGTCACCGGCCTCGTTGAAGAACTTGGCTGCCTCGTCATTGTTGCCTGCGCGCATTGCGAGGACACCCATAATGTTCTTGTAAGCGTCGGAGGTCTTGTCGTTCATTGCTGAGAGGTAACCCTTCGCGTCCTTGTCCTCATTTTTCTTGAGGGAGACGACTGCTGCGTTGTACTTCGCGCGGTCAGAGTCAAACTTGGTGATGGCCTTCTTGTATGCGGCGATCTTGGCGTCGTTGTTCTTCACGAGTGTAGCGGCGCGGAGGAGAGCCTCTTCGTCAAGGGCGTTGATGTTCTTGTCGAGAAGGTCGGTAAGTTCCTCTGCGGTATAGTTTGCATATTCCACATTGGTGATGAAGCGTGCGCGGCGGAGTTCTGGGAGAACATTGCTTGCAAGAGACGTGTAGACAGAAGACATATTTCTGATCTCGCGTTCGCGGACGTTAGGGTCGCTGTACATTGAGAGGACGCGGAGAATGAGGTCCTTGTCTTCGATGTTGGAAGCCTGTACGAGTTCCTGGAAACCTTCCCAGTCCTCGGAGATGCTGCGGCTTGAAACCTTGCCTGCATCAACCTTCTTTGTGATCTCGTCGAAAGCCTTCTTTGCTGACTTTTCGCGATTTGTTGAAAGCTTTTCATTGATGTCGAGGGAGCCGTCCGGAGAAGCATATGCTACAATTTCGGTACCCTTTACAGTGCGGCGGGCATCGCTTTCGAGCGCCTTGAGGGCATCTACGAATTTCTTGACATCAGCGCTCTTGATCTCAGACTTGCGGACTTCTGCGCTGTTGATATTATAAAGAATCTGTGTCTCCTCGGTCTGAGGAATGATTTCCTGATAGTTGTCAGCCATATATGCGATGTCGCCCATACCTGAGCGGTCAACGAGCATATAGGTGGTGTTCATACCGTCTGCAATCTTGATGTCAGCCGGGTATGTATATTCATTACCCTTGTAGCGTACCTTTGCACGAGCGACGAGTTCGGATTTCTCCATACCCGGAACATAGTCGAAATGGACCTTCTCGCTGATGGTTGCACCATCCTTTGATACTGTCTTGAAATTGTCTGCAATCTTCTCACCCTGATATACAAAAGGCTTGCCGGCTACTTCACCGCCGACATAGATGATGACAGGAGTCACTTCGAGAGTTGCCTTTGGAAGGAAGTAATCCTCAGGGAAAGTTACACTTACGTCTGCATCGATCTTGCCAGCAACCACCTCGAGAACTTCAGGGTTGCATTTGATTTTGATCTGGTTCGCTGCTTCCGCCATTTTTGCGGCGTTGGTGCAGGATGCCGCCAGCATTACCACACCGGCAGCGAGCACGATTGATTTGATGAGTCTTTTCATAATATTGTAAAACGATAATATTAATGGAACATAATTATGCAAAGATAATGCTAATTTTCTTACAAACATCGGGCTCTTTTTGCTAATTTTGCAATGATTAAAGGAGAGCTGGGCGAGTGGTCTAAACCGGCGGTCTCGAAAACCGTTGTACGATATCAATCGTACCGGGGGTTCGAATCCCCCGTTCTCCGCCAAAAGGGCAAAGGAAAACCGCGTCAAGCTTGCTTGAACGCGGCTTTTTTTGCCCTTTTAGGCTCCTCCGCCGGAGGCGGAGGGGGATGTGGCGCTCGCAGAGCGGCAAATCCCGGGAGGACGGGGAAGCACAAAGTGCCGGAGGCGGAGGGGGATGTGGCGCTCGCAGAGCGGCAAATCCCGGGAGGACGGGGATGGATTCCCGCCGGAGGATGACAGTCTTCCTGATCAAAGAAAAGGCATCCGTTAGGATCCTCCCATCCTACTCGATTTCGCCTGCGCCTTCTTCTGGTAAATCCTCTCGCATCCGTTCTTCGTCAGTGCGTCCAGCTGCCAGTCCAGGTTCTGGTCGGCGGTGGAGCAGCGTGCTTACCCTATTACCATAGTTCAAAAAGATAAAAATAACCGTTTATTTGTATCTTTTTTAGGACAAGTATTTATACAAATATGGCACCTGTTCCGGAAAGAAACAAGTGCTATTCTGGTTTGTCTGAAAAACGGCGGTTATTCGGACTCGCTTCAAACTTGGTTAGGGCCTGAGGTGCACCTCACGGCTTAGTAGAATACCATTCCAGATATGCTGAGGGAAGTTAGCCATATCTGGTCTCCGAAGATGCTTATATGTCTGGCAAATTGAGCTCAAAGTTCAGCACCTAAAAAGCCAAATCGGGAGGAAAAAAGCCGTATATGGCTAAATAAAATCTTTTATTTGGCCAAATGGCAGGAATTTTCCATATTTGTGGCCAAATAAGATTAGCTATGATAGGGAGAAAACAAGAGTCTGCAAGTCTGCAAAGATTTCTGGATAGTAACAGAGCCGAGATTATTGTTGTGTATGGGCGGAGACGTGTCGGGAAGACCTTTCTGGTTAACGAGTT
>JAZRZH010000061.1:0-53102 GCA_045601245.1 Bacteroidales bacterium | reverse complement strand
GGCGGACAGGTGTTCTTTGTCCACAACAAGATCGAGGACATCAATTCGGTATACGATATCATCCACAGGATAGTGCCGCAGGCGCAGATTTGCGTGGCCCACGGTCAGATGGAGCCGGAAATCCTAGAGAAGAAGATACTCGATTTCATCAACGGGGATTATGACATATTGCTTTCCACGTCAATTATGGAGAACGGCATAGACATTCCGAATGCCAATACCATCATTATAAACCAGGCCCAGAAATTCGGTCTCTCGGATCTCCACCAGCTGCGCGGCCGCGTGGGAAGAAGCAACGTGAAGGCATACTGCTACCTCGTCGTTCCGCCGCTCACCAGCCTTACTGATGACGCCAGGAGGCGCATCAAGGCCATTGAGGCCTTCTCGGACCTCGGCAGCGGCTTCAATATAGCTATGCAGGATCTTGATATCCGCGGAGCCGGCAACCTTCTCGGCGCTGAGCAGAGCGGCTTCATCTCAGAAATGGGATTCGAGACATATATGCGCATCCTCAACGAGGCGATGGCCGAACTCCCGGAGACAATCCTTGCCGCCGCGGAGGAGAACAAGGAGCATCAGGTCAGGCAGGCCGGGATACCGGTGCTTCCGAAAGCATTTTCCGGAACCGTGGATACGCAGTTTGAAACAGACCTTGAAATCCTGATACCGGATGATTATGTAGATATTCCTGCCGAGAAGATACGTCTTTACAAAGAACTCGACAATATGTCCGAAGAATCTGATCTCCAGCGCTTCCAAAAAGAGATGGAGGACAGGTTCGGCCCCGTTCCGCCGCAACTTGCCGAACTTATGAATGTCGTTCGCCTTCGTCGCGAAGCACAGAAAATCGGCATAGAGCGTGTGGTACTCAAAAACGGTATGATGCTTGCGTATTTCATCAGCAACCAGATGTCACCGTTCTACAAGAGCGGAATATTCGAAAAAGTGCTGATGAATATTCAGAAATATGGCCGTCGTTTCGCCATAGTGGAGAGCAATTCAAGGCTTTACGTGAAAACCACCTCTGTGGACAGTGTCGAAAGGGCTGTGCAGCTGTTGAGAATGCTTCAGGTTACGGAATAATCGATGCGTCCCGGCATAATGTTTGAATAAATTTGTAGAAACCCGCTAAAAAACTCATCTTTGCACTCTTAAAATGAAAACAATGAGATTTCATAAACCTATAATAGCTGCGTTTATGCTGTTTATGCCGGCATTTTTCAGTGCATCCGCACAGAATGACGCCGCAGACGTGGGTTTTACTCCATATTCCATTTTCGGCATAGGTGACCTTTCCAAGACAGGAACAGCCTACAACAAATCAATGGGAGGCATAGGCATCGGAGACAGGAATGTACGATACATCAATATCCTCAATCCTGCAGCGGTGACAGCTCGCGAAAACAAATCGTTTATGATGGATTTCGGCATAGAGGAAAACAATATGTACTATGCCGCAAAACCTGCTGATGAAGTGCTCCATTCGGCAGATAATACATTCAATATGAACCATATCGTGATGTCATTCCCTATTGGCAAGATAGCCGCATTCAAGGCGGGCATCACCCCTTACAGCAATACCGGATACTCTTTCAGCAGTATAGAAACAGATAACAATATTGTGTCCGAAATGGGCGATATAAGATATTCCCAGATCGGACAGGGCGGTCTCTCGGAGGCTTTTGTCGGTACCGGTGTGACACTTTTCAAGCGGTTGAGCCTCGGTGTGGACGGACAATATTATTTCGGCACGGTCAGCCGCTATACTTCGGCCACCTTCAATACGAGTTCATCGTATCGTACCATCAGTTCCGGATGGACTTATGTCCTGTCCGGTTTCGGGGCAAGTTTCGGTATGCAGTATGAGCAGCCGTTGAAAAACGACTATGGGTTTATCCTTGGTGCCACATACAGGCTCGGTCATTCCCTCAGCGGTGAGATGAACCGATTCGCCTACGGTATAATGTCTTCTATGGATACTATCGTCAACAGAACTGAACAGGTTGACGGTTATTATATCCCTTCTGAAATTGGTGCAGGATTCACATTCAAGAATTCAGACAATTGGACGGCAGGCTTCGATTATATCCGCCAGGATTGGACCAGGGCACGCCTAGATGATGCTCCCGGTACCGGTTTTGCTCCTGCAGCCAGCGAATCATTCCGCGTGGGATTCGAATTCACCCCCAACAGATATGACTCCAGATATTATTACAAGCATATCACATACCGTGGCGGATGTTACTACGATCGGACAAGTTTTTCCATCAATGGACATCAGGTGGATGCAGAAGGCATTACTTTCGGTATTTCCCTTCCGGTTTTCAGATATTTCAATTCGCTGAATCTGGGCGTGGACATCGGACAGCGCGGATCCCTGTCGAATGGAATGGTCAGGGAGAGATATGTTTTATTTACCGCATCATTCGCTCTTCATGATATTTGGTTCCTCAAACCGATGTATGAATAGAAATAATATTAAATTTGTAGGATTTTAAGAACAACAATAATGAAAAAAGCAGCAGTTATTCTCTTTGCACTGATTCTCTCACTCCCTGCATTTGCTCAGGGTAAATTCGGAGCCGACAGCGCGGAATGTATCAAGTACCTTTCATACTATTCCGAGTACATGAAGCAGAACAACATTCAGGAGGCCGCTCCATTCTGGAGACAGGCGATGTCACTCTGTCCACCTACCGCAAACCAGAATCTTCTCATCAACGGTGCCAAGATTCTCCGCAGTGAGCTTAACCAGAACCGCCGCAATCCGGAGCGCTACAAGGAACTTGTGGATTCCCTTCTTATGGTTCACGACATGCGTGCGGAAACCTATCCGAAGTATTATGTTACAACCTTGAACAACAAGGCGATCGATATCATCAATTTCTGCAAGGCGGACAAGCAGGGCAGCTATGACAAGCTCACCGCTATCATCTCCGACATAAAGAGCGGCTGCTCACCTGTAGTCTACGTCAACTATATGCAGCTCGCATCTGATCTCTACAAGACCGGTGCTCTCAATGCTGAGGCAGTAATGACCGCATACACCCTTCTTACCGAAAGCATGGAGGCCAACACAAACCCTGACATCGCTTCCGCAAAGAAGACAGTGGAGCAGGTATTCATTGATTGCGGCGTTGCATCCTGCGAAAACCTTCTCGCACTCTATGCTCCGCGCTACGAGGCAACTCCTGAAGACAAGGCGCTCCTCACAAGCATGGTGAAGATGCTCGCTACTTCAGACTGTATGGATTCCGACCTCTTCCTCAAGGCCGTAGAATCACTCTATGCCGTAGAGCCTAGCAAGGAGTCCGCATATTACCTCTACAAGCTCTACTCTTCACGTGACAAGAACGATGATGCAGCGAAGGCTCTCAACGAGGCTATCGGAATGATCGATTCCACAAACCCTGACAATATCTCACAGCTCAGCGAATACAGACTCGAACTTGCAACATTCTATTTCAAGAAGTGTGGCAAGAGCGCAGCGGCTGTCAATGTTGCAAAGACTATCCCTGAACTCAACCCTACCCTCGCCGGCAAGGCATACCTCCTTATCGGTACTATCTGGGGAACAGTCAGATGCGGCGGTAATGAAGTTTCTTCACGCGCACCATACTGGGTTGCTGCCGACTATATGGCAAAGGCAAAGAATGCGGATCCTTCACTTGCAACGGAGGCTGATAACCTCGCGGCACAGTATCGCAGATATTTCCCACAGCAGGCTGATGCATTTATGTATGACATCATCGATGGTGCTTCATACCACGTAAACTGCGGTGGTCTGTCAGATATCACCACCGTTCGTACGATCAAGTAATGTTTTCTTTACAAAGGAAATATGCATACATCATTATAGCCGCATCCGCGGCTATAATGGTTTTTACATCCTGCAAGGAAGAGACATCGGAGGAACCGATGGATATGGAAAAGATTCCTGTCCAGGTGGTTCATGGAATGCAGTTCATCCAATCAGACAGGGGCTCTACCGAAATGCGAATGAATGCCCCGACAATGCAGCATTTTGAGTATGTCAAGGATTCGATAGAGAATACCTATGACTTTTATCCTGACGGCTTTCACGTTTGTCTGTATACACCGGACGGTGCTCTTGAGACCGAAGTTACCTCACAGCAGGCCAAGCATATCACCACGCCAGGGAGAGAGCAGTGGAGCGCTTTTGGCAATGTTGTGATAATCAATCATATCAAGCAGCAGAAGGTAGAATCGGACACTATTTATTGGAAGCAGAATCAGCAGATGATAAGCACAGACTGTTATGTCAGGATCAGCTCTCCCGGCAGTGTGATGCAGGGTTATGGCCTTGAATCCGATGAGAGGGCCCGCAATGCCGTTATCCAGCGTCCGTTCGACTCATATTCGGTTATGCGCGATTCTACATATGTAGAACCGTATACAGATTCGGTGAATTTTGTCGGACCGCTGCCTAAACCTTTTAAGGCAAAATAGCACTTACTATCAGAATTTTGATTATTTTTGCAGTTTGAAAATAACAATAATTTAAAATAAACTATGGCGGTATTAGAGAAAATCCGTGTTAAATTCGGGATTTTAATCACAGTACTTGTTGCGCTCGCCCTGTTGTCGTTCATTCTTGATCCGTCAACATTGCGCAATTTCATGCAGATGGCGTCCAACGACAATAAGGTCGGAGAGATGGCTGGCAAAAACATTTCTTACAAAGATTTTTATCAGGAGTTCGACCGTTTCAGCAAACTCGCTGAGATGAGCGGCCAGAGCGTCAATGACGAGCAGGCTCAGGCAGGTCTCCGCGATGCTGCCTGGCAGGAAATCTTTGACGAGAACGTATTCATCCCTGCAGTTGAGAAAGCAGGCATAGCTGTTTCCGACGGTGAGATGTTCGACCTTACACAGGGTTCGGAAATCTCCCAGATACTTGTACAGCAGGGGATGTTCTCTGACGAAAACGGCAATTTCAACCGTGCCGCTCTCGCTCAGTTCGTTCAGTCCGTCGATAATGATGAAACAGGCAACTCCGCCGCATACTGGAATTATCTTGAGAGTTCTATTTACAAGGCACAGCTCTACTCGAAGTATGCTTCACTTGTTGGGGCGTCTTCAGTGATGAACAAAGTGGAGAAGGCCCGCTCTGTCAACGAAAACAACGTTACCGCAGACCTTGATTACGTAATGGTTCCGGTAGGGTTCGAAGAGGATTCGACAATCAACGTTTCACGCGAAGAGATCAAGGCATACTACGATGCACGCAAGAACCTGATGAAGCAGCCTAACAACCGCGACATCAAGTATGTGATGTGGGAAGTGGTTCCTTCACAGGAAGATTTCACTGCAACAAAGGCTGAGTTCGACGAGCTTTATGAACAGTTCAAGACTGCTTCAAATCTCAAGAATTTCATTGCCCTCAATTCTGATGCAAAATGGGACACTTACTATTATAAGGAGTCTCAACTTGAAGGAATGCCTCAGTTGAAGCAGATTTTCAATGCAGGTTCTGAAGTTACCAGTGACGTTGCCACAGAAGAGACCGGTTTTATGGCTGCACGCGTTTCAGACCGCGCACAGATGGCTGACTCAGCAAGGGTATTATACGCAGTCCTCCCTATCGATCAGGAGGCAGCTGCAGATTCCCTCCTTGCAGTTGTAAAGGGCGGCAAGACCGATGATCTCGGTGATCTCGGATGGCTTACCCAGGAGATTACTGCAGCAAACGGTCTTGCAGAGTTCGACAAGGTTTTCTCTACATCTGAAAAAGCAATTAAAATCAAAGTCAATAACGCACAGGCTTGGTTCGTGGTATATATCGCAGAGCGCACAAAACCTGTCACCAAGGTTCAGTTCGCGACTCTCGTCAAGAATGTCCTTCCTTCAGAGTCAACATATACAGACTATATGATCAAGGCTACCGAGTTCTCCGACAAGACCGCCGGTAAGGCACGCAACTTCGAAACGGCAGCTTCCGAATCAAATGCTGTCGTTGTTCCTATGACCGGCATCACCGAGGCTACCCGCCGTATAGGTGACTGCGATAACGCACGCGAGGTCGTACGCTGGGTATTCGACAAGAAAACCAAGGCAGGAAGTGTTTCAGATGTCATCATCGTTGACAACAAGTATTATTTCGTAGCAGCTGTTGACAGGATCCACAAGGAAGGTCAGGCAGAGATCAGGGATGTCGCAAAGGATATCCGCACGGTCCTCGCTACAGAAAAGAAAGTTGCAAAACTTAAAGATGAAGTAGCTGAAAAGATCAAGGGCTGCGCTACTCTTGAGGATGTAGCAACCGCTCTCGGTCAGACAGTAAGCCATAATACCGGTATTTCATTCGGCTCGCAGTATCAGCAGCTGGACGGCAATTTTGTAGGTGCAGCAGTCAATGCAAAGCCTGATGTAATATGCGGTCCTGTCGCAGGCGAGGTCGGTGTATATGTTTACCAGGTCAGCAACCGTGCAACAGGCACATTCTTCTCTGAAGAGGATGCAGCCAATGTTGCAAGACAGAAAGGCGGCTATCACGCCAATGTCATTGAATCGGTTCTTTCAGAGGAAGCTCAGGTAAAGGATTACAGAGCAAGATTCTTCTAGAAATACGATTGTTCCGGACCGCCCGGGACTTGAGTAAAAAGCTCCGTCATTGACGGGGCTTTTTCTTTGTATCAACAATTTGTTATATTTGTGCATACTAATAACAATATAATGCGAAAGAATGCGGTTTTAATTTCATTGCTGACCCTTTTCACGGCCGGATGCCAGTATGATGGTATTCCTGCCGTCGAACCGGAAAGGGATTTCATCGGCACTATCGAGAATTCAGGGACGAAAATATCCCTATCGATGGAGGACGGGTTCTATACTGTCAATTGGTCCGAAGGTGACAGGATAAGGGTTGAAGATGAATCCAATTCATCATTATACAAAGCCATGTCCGGCGGCTCGGTGTCAACTTCATTCAGGAAAATCAGCGGCCTTACCCCGGCAGGGGAAGTCACGGCATATTGTCCTGATTATATCCGAGACGGCTATCCGACAGTTCAGGATTATGTGAAGGGCAATATCGCATTCAATCCTATGATAGCTGTCTCTACTGATAATACCTTGAATTTCAAGAATCTCGGTTCCATTTTGGAAGTCGATGCCTCAGTACCGGACGGTGAGAGGAAACTGCTCGCAATCACGGTTTCCGCTGACCAGAGCCTATGCGGTCCGTATGAAGTGGTGAACGGCGCAGCGGTAGTCTCCGGCGCGAAAGATGTCACCCTTTCCTGCGACGGTGCCATTCTGGGAAATGATACGGAGCCGTTCTTCATCGCGCTTCCGTCAGGTGCATATACCGGCCTTACCGTGAAATTGATTTTCGCTGCCAATATGAGTCAGAGTTTCGTCCTCGGCAATAATGGCACCGTGACAATGGAACGTTCGAAACTCTATAGAAAACAGGCTGTATGCGACAATCTCGTAAAGATTATCGATCCCGCCATTCTTGTCAACGGAACCGAATTCAACGCGGCGGTAAAGTCCCTGGTGATATCAAGTACTTCGACGGATGCAGCGGATAATACTTTCATCAGGAAACTTGTTTTCGATACAGCCAGCGAAGTGATTTCGGGTAAGGAGGTCCAGTCTGCGGATTCCCCTTGTCAGGTATTCCTCAATTACGACAAGGCAACTTCCACTGTCACGGTATCCACACCTGCCGACAGGATTGTGCTTCCGAAGAATGTTTCACATATGTTTGCAAATCTCGGAGCTCTTGAGGAGATCACGAATCTCAAATGTCTGGACACGGACAACTGTACGGATATGTCATATATGTTCTGTATGTCCGAAATCGATTCTTCCCGCCTGCTCTCCCTGGACCTCAGCAGTTTCAATACCGCCAAGTGTACGACGATGCGCTCAATGTTCAACGGTCTGAAGAGTCTCAAGTCCATAGATGTCAGCAATTTCAATACTGAGAAGGTCACGAATTTCTCATATATGTTCCAGCATCTTGCAAATGTCACATCTATCGACTGTTCGTCATTCAACACTGCAAATGCGACCTCTCTTGAATATATGTTCGCATATGACTACAAAGCGAAGGAAATTGACGTAAGCTCCTTCAACACCGCAAAATGCACGGCAATAAACCATATCTTCGCATATTGCACTGACCTTCTGGCCGAAGACCTGAGTCATTTCAATACAGCAAAGTGCACGCAGCTGTGCGACATATTCTGGCACTGTCACTCTATCAAGTCTGTCAATGTAAAGGGTTGGGTTTCAACTGCGGCCACAGATATGCGCTCGTTCTTCAACCGCTGTGACGTGCTGGAGACGGTGGATGTGTCCACCCTTTCGGGAACTAAGATAACCGACGCGACATATTGCAATTATTTCTTCTATCTCTGTAAGAACCTTCGTGAAATCAACGCAGGCTCAACTTTTATGTTCGGATGCACCGGCGGATCCAACTTCTTCTGTGCGAACAACACAGCGTATGCAAGCCGTCCGGGATCGGCAGCGAAAGGTCTTACGGTCATCTGCAGCCAGAGCGTTGCGGACTGGCTTGCCAGGACTAACCTCCGCTGGATTGCCAACGGATACGGCGCTAAGGCCATCCCAGTGACATTCAAGGATTATCAGACGGGTGAAACCCTCAAAGTAAAGTGGGCTTCCAATTAAATGATGAAAGATATGAGAAACAGATTATATACGGCGACTGCGCTGATATTGTCAGTATTGTGCAGCGTTTCCTGCGACAGGGAACAGATGTTCAAACCCGTAGGTCAGAACGATGGTATGACGATTGTCGCTTCGATGGAGATTCCATCTGACGCATCAAGGACCTCCATCTCTTCTGCCGGAGTTGTCACCTGGGATGCCGGGGACGCCTTCGCCCTGATGACATCCACTTCGAAATCAAGATTTACGATACTTGAAGGTGCAGGAACATCACAGGGTTCATTTTCCGGTTCTCCGGTATCCGGAGAGGGCCCGTTCTACGGCTTTTATCCATATTCGGACAATTGTTCCATAGATGCGGCCGGATTGCATTTCACACTTCCGCAGACCCAGGCCTGCAGGGTTTCCAATATCGCTGCGGGCGCATCTCCGGCCATCGCGATGCTTCCGTCGCTTAAAGATGCCACTTTCTTCAGGAATCTCTGCGGAATCCTCAGCATTACCATAAAGGGCTCCTATCAGATCGGGAAGATTGCTATAATCGACCTCGCCGGCAACAATCTCTGGGGTGACTGCACGCTTGCGCTTGACGGCAAGGAGGGGACTGCGAATCAGACAATGGCAGTCGAAGGCGGCAGCAATACCATCTATCTCGATATGGACACGCCTCAATCCGTGACCACATCCAGGACATTCTATGCAGTAGTTCCGACCGGTTCGTTCAGCGGCGGCTTTTCAGTTGTCATTTATGACGGTGAGGGCAGGGCCGGTACATTCCTGACCGCACAGAACAGTGAAGTGAAGATAATCCGCAGCAATATCACCGCGATGAACTCCGTTACCCTTCCGGACAACGGGGAGCCGAAGGATGTCCTTGCCCGCGGATATTACAAGGAGGTGTTCATGGACGGTGGCGTGAATGTCACATCCCGCACTACTCTTCCGGCAGTGCCTTTCCTCGGCTGGAAGATGGAATATCTCGCCACCGAGACGCAGTCCATCCAGGACGATGTCATCCTCGGTACGGCGAACGATCCCAACGGAGCGTTGCTCTATCCGGACAATGAACCGCGTTTCAGGATGATATACGTCAACGGCGGACAGTCCAACAAACACGGAAAGTCCCTTGGTCAGACCGGCCGTTCGAGACTCATAACATTCGTGACCAATGGAGGCGGATATGTCGGGACCTGTGCCGGAGCGCTAATAGCTTCAATGGGATATGATTCATATGCCGAGACCGAGGAATATCTCCATATCTGGCCTGGTCACGTATACCATACGGGTTTGAGCAATACCGCCACCGACTTGACCGTAGAGAAGGGCTCAGCCCTTTTGAACTACTATGATTTCGACGGGGATATGCATATAGACAGCGTCCGTCATAACGGTGGCTGCTATATGGATGAGACCAATTACCCCGTACCGGAAGGTACTGAAGTGCTCCTGAGATATGACTGTACCGGTAAAAAGCCGCACGGAAAACCGAACTGCTGGGCATACAAGCCGAACGAGTTTGAGGGCCGCAGGGTCCTGACTGGATCCCATCCCGAGGCTATGGAGAATGGGGAGCGCCGCGAAATGATGGCCGGGATGATGCGTTATGCCACTGACGGTAACGGCATCGCGACAGTCAAGGGCGAACTTATCAATGGTGAACCCCGCGTGATGGGCGACATAATGGACCCCGGTTATGCCGGCATAGGTGACGGTCAGTATCATCATTTCAAGGTCATCGTTCCCAAAGAGGCAAAGGACATAAGGGTGAACCTCACCAGTTCTTATTCCGGTAATCTTCATCTTGCTCTCCGCAAGGGAGATATGGCCTGGAGGAGCGATGCCGACTATCTCCTTGCTCAGAAGGGATCGACGAAGTCGCTATCCATCCCCGACCTTGAAGAGGGCGACTGGTATATCAGCGTATATTGTCCTGACAAGCCGGTGTCAACCCTTTCAAAAAAAGGAGATGATTCCTACTACAAATATTCCGGAAGCATCGAACCTCTCAAGGGTGTTCCGTATACAATTACCGTTGAATGGGAGGACAATTCTGCCCCGATCCCTTCCAACGGTACCGAGAAATATCCGATAGTGGTGCTTTAGATTCGTAGTCATTTGCCGGCCAGAGCCTCGGCCGGATGGAGTTTTGCGGCGGATGCGGCAGGCGCAATCCCGGCGATTATGCCGGTGACAAGCGCAGTGACCACACCCGCCGCGAACGTTCCCGCAGAAACAGACAGCGGTATCACGTTTTCGGGAATGAGTGCGCACACCGCGGCGGTCATCGCTGTCCCCGCAAGTCCGCCCGCAAGCGATATTACGGCCGATTCGGTCAGGTACTGCAGCAGCAGAGTGCGGGTTCCGGCTCCCAATGCCTTTTGAAGGCCTATCTCGGGCGTTCTCTCATTAATATTGACAAACATTATATTGGCTATGCCAAACCCGCCTATAAGCAGCGAAAAGGCCCCGATAATCCACCCGAGGGTTCCAATCATCCTGAATATTCCGTTCATCTGTTCCATTACGAACGAGAGCCGGTTTATTGAAAAATTGTCATCTTCCCCGCTGTCAAGCCTGCGTATCCTACGCATTTGCCTGAAGACTGAACTGCTGACGGCATCCGCATCGCAACCTGGGTCCGGCTGGACAGTGATTACCCGTCGGCTGCATTCGATGCCCGGGATTCTCTCCGCCAGAGTATAAGGAATCACCGCCGCATTGTCAACGTCGCCTATCCCTACGCTATTGATTCCGCCCGGCGCAAAGGTTCCGATAATCCTTGCCTGCACACCTCCTATGCTGACAGTGCCCTCACTGTCTTCAGCTGCAGCTGAACCGAGCATGACAACAGGCTCCCCCCTCCTTAGTTCCGCCTCTGAAAATCCGCGCCCCGAGGTTACATCATTCCGGATCAGGCTTTGCCACTGCCCGTCGACAGCTATTATGCGCCCTTCATTATAAAGTGCAGAATATGATATCTGTGCATCTTCTCCACAATTCCTGCTGAGATGGTCGTATTCACGCCAGGAGACTTCAGGCCTACGGACATAGTTCCACCACCTGAAAACACCCTCTTCGTTGAGGTCCGGTTCCATAGGCATCTGTTCGATGAACAGCGCATCCCCTCCGAATTCGCTGATGCCATTTTTCATAGTCCTGCTGATGGAATCGGTGACGGTCTGTGCCGCAGTGACACAGAATATCCCGATGCTCACTCCGGACAGTGACAGAATTGTCCTGAATCTGTCCTTTCCCAATTGGCCGAATGCCATACATACGCTTGAACGGACAATCCCGAACGGATTGCCGTATCCCTTCATACCCTTCATAATCCTTCCCTACAGTCCTGCTTTCTTCTTCAATTCCCTGATAAGATCGAATGCGTCCAGCGGTGACATTCTGTTAATGTCCGCATTCTTGAGTTGTTCCTTTATCTCGAGCAGCAACGGGTCGTCCAGCTGGTAGAGCGACAATTGTACAGGCTGCTGTTTCTTTGTCCTTCCGGCGGTGGAGCTGTCCGAAGGGTCTTCGCGTGACGCCTCCAGTTCACGGAGCTTGCGTTCGGCTGCGACAACTACATTTGACGGCATTCCGGCCAGACGGGCCACGTGGATACCGAAACTGTGCGCCACACCGCCTTCGCAGAGCTTGCGCAGGAAGATGACCTTGCCGTCAATCTCCTTGACGGCGATATGATAGTTGTGAACCCTGCGGTATCTGTCCTCGAGTTCGTTGAGTTCGTGGTAGTGCGTCGCGAATAGCGATTTTGGATGTGGTTCGGTCTTGCTGGCGGTTGCGTGGGTGCCGTGCAGGTATTCGACGATGGACCAGGCGATGGACATTCCATCGAAAGTGCTGGTGCCGCGGCCGATTTCGTCCAGCAGGACGAGGGAGCGTTCCGACAGGTTGTTGAGGATGGTCGCGGTTTCAAGCATTTCCACCATAAAGGTGGATTCTCCGCGTGAAATGTTGTCCGATGCACCCACCCTGGTGAAAATCTTGTCCACAAAGCCCATTTTTGCCTCTTTTGCCGGTACGAAGCATCCGGTCTGGGCCATCAGCACTATGAGCGCCGTCTGCCTCAGAAAGGCCGATTTACCGGCCATATTCGGGCCTGTCAGGATTATGATCTGCTGATCGGCGTTGTTGAGGTAGAGGTCGTTCGGCACATATTCCTCTCCGGGTCCCATAAGGGTTTCGATGACGGGATGGCGACCATCCTTGATCTGAATCTTGAGAGAATCATCCACTACAGGCCTGCAGTAGCGGTTCTCCCTTGCCAGAAATGCGAATCCTGCCAGACAGTCGAGTTCCGCGACGGCATTGGCGTTGCCCTGGAGCACAGTGATCTTCTCCCTGATTCTGTTGACCAGGTCGGCATATAATGCGGCCTCGATCTGAAGGATCTTCTCCTCCGCGCCGAGGATTTTTTCCTCATATTCCTTGAGTTCCGGAGTGATATAGCGCTCCGCATTGACGAGGGTCTGTTTGCGTATCCACTCTTCAGGGACCTTGTCCTTATGTATGTTGCGGACTTCCAGGAAGTAGCCGAAAACATTGTTGTAACTTATCCTGAGCGAAGGGATGCCGGTTGCATCCTTCTCCCGTTGCTGTATCTGCAACAGAATCTCCTTTCCGTTCTTCAGAATGCCGCGCAGCGAATCCAGTTCCTCCGAAACGCCAGGTGCTATGACGTCGCCCTTTCCGATCTGGGCAGCGGCTTCCTGAAGGATGGTGCGCTGAAGCATTTCCTGAAGTTCCCCGCATACGTCAAACCTGCCGGCGAAATCCTTCATTGCTGTGGATTCGAGCATCCTTCGCACTTCGCTGATGGACTTCAGTCCCCGGGCCAGCTGCAATGCCTCCCTCGGGGATAGTTTGCCTGCCGCCGCTTTGGAGATGATGCGCTCCATATCGCCGATGTCGCCGAGCGCGACACGTATATCATCAAGGGTATCCCCGCTGTTGAGCAGTGCGGAGACGGCATCATAGCGTGCATTTATCTTATCCACGCTCTTGAGCGGCATCGCAAGCCAGTTGCGCAGCAGGCGCGAACCCATCGGGGAGCAGCATTTGTCGATGACCTGCAGCAGGGATACACCCTCCGCACCGGCGAGCGAATTGAACACCTCCAGGTTGCGTACCGTGAAACGGTCCATCCAAACGAATTCACCTTCGTCAATACGGGAAATCGAGCGGATATGGCCGATATCTGTATGATGGGTCATCTCCAGATAGAAGAGCGCAGCACCGGCGGAAGTTATGGCGAGCGGCATCCTTTCGATGCCGAAGCCCTTCAGCGAATCCGTGCCCATCTGTCCTATGACCTTCGTGCGGCAGGAATCGTAAACGAACGCCCACTCGTCCATCGTGGTTATATATGCCTTGGTATTGAATCTCGCGCGGAATCCGTCGACATAGCTTCGCTCGACGAGTATCTCCTTCGGTGCCAGATCCGAAATCAGTATGTCAATATAATCCAGCGAGCCCTCGGCCACTTTGAAAGTACCGGTGGAGATATCCAGGAAGGCAATGCCGGCTGAAGCGGCTCCGTCCTTGCAGCTGCTCTCAAAGGTGACGGCCGCCAGATAGTTGTTCTCCTTGCCGGAGAGCAGATTGTCATTGTAAGCCACACCCGGGGTCACGAGTTCCGTCACTCCGCGCTTCACAAGCTTTTTGGTGAGTTTCGGGTCCTCCAGCTGGTCGCATACGGCCACCTTGTATCCGGCCTGGACCAGTTTCGGGAGATATGAGTCGATGGCGTGATGCGGCACTCCGGCCAGCGGAGTGAAGTTGCCGTTGCCGCTGGCACGCTTCGTGAGTACGATGCCCAGTGTCTTGCTGGCAGCGATCGCGTCCTCTCCGAATGTCTCGTAGAAGTCGCCAACGCGGTAGAGCAGCAGTGAATCCGGATACTGTGCCTTGATCTGATAATACTGGCTTATCAGCGGCGAATCATTCTGTTTCTTTTCACTCATATCAAAGACAAATGTACCAAAAAATTCCGCTTCACCAACCTGAATTATATAACACCGGAGCCAACAAACAGCCATATTCAGACCATATTTTTCATAAAAATTCATAGATTTGTAAAAAATACACTCATAAGTAAAAATGATTATGCTCAAGAGAGTTCTCTATTCCTGCGCCCTGGTGGCATCCTGCCTTCTTCTGACCTCATCCAAGCCGAAAACGGACAAGAAGGTTGATAAATTTGAAAAGGATTTCAAGGCGCTCTGCTCGAACCTCAGCTGTGTTGGAACGGGCGTAGCCGTGGTATATGACGGACAGGTTGTCTACAAGGCCGTTTCCGGCAATGTCGACAGGGCATTCTCCGATCCAGTCACCTCCGACAGCTATATAGGCGTATCCTCGCTCTCATATGCAATCCCGTCCATCGCCGTGCTCCAGCTGGTGGATGCCGGAAAAGTCTCTCTTTCGGACGATATTTCAAGTTATTTCGGTTTCGAGGTGCGCAATCCGGCATTCCCGAATGATCCGATCACCGTCAGGATGCTTCTCGACGGCACATCTTCCATCAATACCGAAGCATTCGGATTCACATCGGTCAAATACCTTGACGCGAAGTCCAATCCTGAATTCTCCACCGTATTCCTTCCGGTCAGGCCTGGAACTGGAAACAATGTCAGCGGCGTGTGCTTCACCCTCGCAGCCGCCATTGTTGAAAAGGTCACCGGCGAGCGTTTCGACGAATATGCCGCAAAGAACATTTTCGCGCCTATGGGCATAGGTGCTACATACGACTGCACGGCAGTGCCTGACAAATCCCTGATAAGCACATACAAGTGGAATGCGGCTGAGAACAAGTTCCTTAAGCAGAAGCAGGCATACAGGCCGCTGCAGCTCAAGGATTATGTTCCTGGAATCTCCACTTTCGATATCGCGCCGGCCACGGGCCTGCTGATGAATCTCAACGACCTCACGGTGCTTCTGCAGACTTATATCAACGGAATGGTGACCCCTGACGGCAAAAAAATCCTTTCCGCAGCATCGACGGAGGAATTCTTCCGTCCTGCTGCGAACCGTGGCAGATACTGTATGGGCATAACCCTCAACACCACCGCAGTCCCTGATTACAAATTCCACGCGGTAGCAGGAGGCCGTTTCGGCTCCTCGGTATCCATTTATTTCAACAGGGAGGACAAAGTCGGAATGGTGGCATTCTGCAGCGGTTCCCACGATGAACGTCCTGACAATTCGGGAATCATCGGCAACCACTTCAATCGGGATATCCGTATGATTTTCACCAGAAGATTCATTGACTAAATCCTTACAGTGACAGCAGTAAGACCAAAAAAGGCCCTCGGCCAGCATTTCCTGACGGACCAGTCAGCGGCACGGGCCATAGTTGATACGCTGCAGGGCGGCGGCAACGTGCTTGAGGTGGGCCCGGGAATGGGCGTCCTCACCCAGTATCTCCTTGAAAACAAAGACATCAATCTCAAAGTCATAGAGATTGATACCGAATCCGTGCAGTATCTGCTCGAACACTATCCTGTGCTGGCACCGGGCCTCCTTGAGGCAGATTTCCTCAAGATTCCGCTTGAAAAGGTCTTTGACGGTGATTTCTCGGTCATCGGCAATTTCCCGTACAATATCTCCTCCCAGATTTTCTTCAAAATCCTCGAATACAGGGAGAGTGTGCCCCAGGTGGTGTGTATGATCCAGAAGGAGGTTGCAGAGCGTCTTGCAGCCCCTCCGGGCTCGAAGACATACGGTATCCTGTCAGTCCTGCTGCAGGCCTGGTATGATATCGAATACCGCTTCACGGTACCTCCGGGGGCCTTTTTCCCGCCTCCGAAGGTGACATCCGCCGTTATCCGGCTGACGCGCAACGGCCGCACCTCACTCGGGTGTGACGAGGCTTTTTTCAAGAAAGTTGTCAAGGCCTCATTCAACCAGCGCCGCAAGACCATCCGCAACTCCCTCAGGAGCGCCGGGATCGAGTGTAAAGAAACACCGCTCCTGGCATTGCGCCCGGAGCGGTTATCTGTCGAAGAGTTCGTGGAACTTACCCTATCCGTTCTTGACAACGGTTGATTTGAGGGAGAGTTCCTCCATCTGAACGTCATCGATTGCTGACGGAGCATCGAGCATCACGTCGCGTCCCATGTTGTTCTTAGGGAATGCGATGAAGTCGCGTATCGTCTCCTGACCTCCGAAGAGTGCGCACACGCGGTCGAAGCCGAATGCGAGACCTCCGTGAGGCGGAGCGCCGAACTTGAAGGCGTTGATGATGAATCCGAACTTGATCTCGGCGTCCTCCTTGGAGATGCCGAGCACTTCGAACATCCTCTTCTGAACCTCAGCTTCGTGGATACGGATGCTGCCGCCACCGAGTTCGGTGCCGTTGAGAACGAAGTCATATGCATTTGCGCATACGCGTTCGAGATCTTCCTTTTTGTCGCTGTAGAACCAGTCGAGGTGTTCAGGTTTAGGAGCGGTGAACGGATGGTGCATTGCGTAGAAGCGGTTGGTCTCGTCGTCCCATTCGAGGAGCGGGAAATCCACCACCCAGAGAGGAGCGAAGTTGTGAGGGTCGCGCAGGCCGAGACGGTTGCCCATCTCGATACGGAGCACACCGAGCATTGTCTGTGCCTTGCGCTTTGCGCCGCACATCACGAGGATGAGGTCACCTGGATTTGCTTCGCACGCACAGGCCATAGAAGCGAGGTCATCGGGTGTGAAGAACTTGTCGATCGAGGACTTGAAAGTGCCGTCCTGGTTGTATTTGACATATACGAGGCCCTTGGCACCCACCTGAGGGCGCTTCACCCATTCTGTGAGTTCATCTATCTGCTTGCGGGTGTACTCTGCTGCTCCCGGAACGCAGATGGCACCTACATATTCGCAGTCATCGAATACGGAGAAGTTGTGGCCGTGGGCTTCCGGTGTGATCTCGTGGATTTCCATTCCGAAGCGGATATCAGGCTTGTCGCTTCCGTAGTTGTCCATGGCGTCATACCAGGTCATGCGTGGCATAGGGTTCGGAATCTCTACGCCGATGACATCCTTGAAGAGCTTGCGCATCATTCCCTCAAAGGTGTTGAGGACATCTTCCTGCTCCACAAATGACATTTCGCAGTCGATCTGTGTGAATTCTGGCTGGCGGTCGGCGCGGAGGTCCTCGTCACGGAAGCAGCGTACAATCTGGAAGTAGCGGTCATAGCCCGCCACCATAAGCAGCTGCTTGAATGTCTGAGGGCTCTGTGGAAGGGCGTAGAACTGGCCCTGGTTCATACGGGAAGGAACGACGAAGTCGCGTGCTCCTTCCGGAGTGGACTTGATGAGGAACGGGGTCTCGATTTCGAGGAAGCCCTTCGAATCAAGATAGTTGCGAACTTCGTGCGCAATGCGGTGACGGAGCATCAGGGCATTCTTGAGCGGGTTGCGGCGAAGGTCGAGATAGCGGTACCTTGCGCGCAGTTCCTCTCCGCCGTCGGATTCATCCTCGATTGTGAAGGGTGGGGTCTGCGCTTCGTTGAGGATATTGATGCCGGTGAGGCTGATTTCGATGTCGCCGGTGGCGATCTTCGCGTTCTTGCTCTGGCGCTCCTCGACGGTACCGGTGGCCTGGATGACATATTCGCGGCCGAGTTTTGCGGCAGTTGCAGCAACTTCAGCGCCTGTACTTTCGTCAACCCTCAGCTGGGTGATGCCATAACGGTCCCTGAGGTCAATGAAACTCATTCCGCCCATCTTGCGGACTCTCTGGACCCATCCGGCCAGAGTTACGGTTTGTCCGGCATTGGCGGCCCGGAGTTCACCGCAGGTATGTGTTCTGTACATATTTGTAGTTATTATATGATTTTGTCCTTGATTGTTTCAGCCCATATCGCATAGGCCGCTCCGTTGGGGTGGCATCCGTCTTCGGTGAAGTCGCGGCGCAGGTTGCCGTCCGCATCGGTCAGAGGGGACGCGATGTCTATGTAGTCGTAGCTGTATTTTCCGGCATTTTCGGCCAGCCAGGCGTTGACCGCCTTTACGTCGGTATTGTAGTGGTCCGTCCAGTCGATGGCGATAGGGTTCATAGGCATCAGGCTCTGAACATGCAGAGGGGTTTCAGGCATCTTTTCCCTGAAGGTCCTGAGGAAATTGTCCAGTGATGCCATCACGTCTTCCGGGGTGTTGGTGCGACCCTTCACGAAATTGTTGCAGCCCCCGAGGAAAAAGACCTGCGAAGGTTTGTTGGATGCGACCTCATCCAGGCGGAGAATGATACCCTCGACGAAGTCCCCCGCAATGCCGCGGTTGATCACATTGCAGCCCGGAAAGAGAGCGTCCCAATCGGCGAAGTCCGTAATGCTGTCGCCCAGCATTACCGTGCATCCATTGTGGCGCGGCTCCGCCTCGAACTCCTGCATCTTCTCCACATAATAGCACGAAGGCTTGCACTGTTCAGGAAACGGATTGTCCCCGAGCCAGCCTTCAAGGTATTCAGCCACGTCGTTTCTCATCGGATGATGGTTATACGTTGAAAAGGAAATGCATTATGTCTCCGTCCTGCACTATGTAGTCCTTGCCTTCACTTCCGAGTTTTCCCGCTGCGCGGCAGGCTGATTCGCTGCCGAGTTCTACGAAGTCCTGATACTTGATGACCTCCGCACGGATGAAGCCCTTCTCGAAGTCGGTATGGATCACACCGGCGGCCTGTGGGGCCTTGTCTCCGATATTGATGGTCCAGGCGCGGCATTCGTCGGCACCCGCGGTGAAGAAAGTCTGGAGGTTGAGAAGTGCGTATGCTGCCTTGATCAGACGCACTACGCCGGACTGCTCGAGACCGATTTCCTGAAGGAACATATCGCGTTCCTCCGGATCTTCGAGTTCCGCAATTTCGGACTCGATTTTGGCTGCGATGACCATCAGCTGAGCATCCTCGTTCTTTATCGCTTCGCGGACCTTTTCGACATATTCATTGCCCGTTGCTGCAGAAGCCTCGTCCACATTGCAGACATAGAGCACCGGCTTGCAGGTGAGCAGGCAGAACTCCTTGGAGATTTTCTCCTCGTCAGGGTTCTCCGGCTTCACTTCGCGGGCGTTGCGGCCCTGTTCGAGTACTTCCTTGTATCTGAGGAGAAGGTCGAGAGCCTTCTTTGCCTGCTTGTCGCCGCCTGTCTGGGCCTGTTTCTGAACCTTGGCGATGCGGTTGTTCACGGTATCGAGGTCCTTGATCTGGAGCTCAAGGTCGATAACCTCCTTGTCGCGGACAGGATCAACAGAGCCGTCCACGTGGGTTACGTTTTCATCTTCGAAGCATCTGAGCACGTGCAGGATGGCATCGGTCTCGCGGATGTTCGCGAGGAACTGGTTGCCGAGGCCCTCGCCCTTGCTGGCGCCCTTCACCAGGCCGGCGATATCCACGATCTCCACTGTTGCAGGGATGGTGCGCTTGGGCTTGCACATATCCGTGAGCACGTTGAGGCGCTCGTCGGGCACAGTGGTGGATCCGATATTAGGCTCGATGGTACAGAACGGGAAGTTCGCAGCCTGAGCTTTCGAAGAACTTATACAGTTGAAAAGAGTTGACTTGCCCACATTCGGCAGGCCGACTATTCCACATTTCAATGACATTGTACGATAGTATTATATTAAGATTCTGTTTTGAAATGATTCAATTTTTCTATTATATATCTTTTTCGCTGTTTCCGCAGTATTCCTCAGTTACAATGGAACCTCATTGCTCCTTCGTAATTCTGCGAAAGCATCTGAAAAATCTAAAGTAATATCTTAAATCAATCATTTCAAAATAGATTCTAACCTACAAAAATAATAATTATTTCTCTTCCTTATCCTGACGGTTCCCTGCTATGGTGCCGACGAAACCGGTACAATGGTAATTTATCCCACTATCGAAAAGACCACAATCATCAGGATGACAGGCGTTACCAGGAACTTTATGATAAAAAACAGTCCATTGAGAAGCCAATCTGGCAGAACTGTTTTCTTTCCGTTTGTCATCTCGTCTTCAAACACCTTTTTCCCAAGAATCCAACCTACGAAAATAACGAACAGGATGGCTCCGAGAGTCATCATAAATGTTGCAGAGATATAATCCAGGAAGCTGAGGATATCCTTGCCCATTACCTTGACATCCGCCAGGGGTCCCTGTGAAAGGGAGCATAATGCAGCTATTGCAAGTGTGTAGACGGATATTATGGCAATTGCTTTCGGGCGGGAAATCGAGAATTTCTGAATCAGGAAAGAAACCACGACCTCTATCATTGATATAGAGGATGATAGAGCGGCCAAAAGCAGGGCAAAGAAGAATACGATGGCGATTATTCCGCCGAAGGACATATTTGCGAAGAGTCCCGGCAATGTAATGAATACCAGTCCAGGACCTTCGCCCGGATTGTATCCGAATGCGAAGACCGCCGGCATTATGGCACAACCTGCGACGATTGCAAATAAAGTGTCCGATACTACGGTCCGAGTCGAACATTTCAGGATGCTTTCGTCTTTCTTTACATAGGACGCATAGGTTATGATTGTCCCGACTCCGACCGACAGCGAAAAGAAGGCCTGACCCATCGCAGAGGCGACCGTTCTGCCGGTCACCTGTGAGAAATCAGGCTTGAAAATATATTTTATGCCCTCCCCGGCACCCGGCAGCGTCATGGAGCGTATGGCAAGTGCAATTATCAGGACGAACAGCACCGGCATCATCACGCGGGAGCATTTTTCGACACCGTTCTTGATTCCGAAACTCACGATCAGCGCGGTCATGCCGTAAAAAATGGCCGTATATATAATCGGAGACCATACGGATCCTACGCTTTGTGCAAACATTCCCGCATAATCGGCATCCGGTGTTGAAACCAGGGAGAATGTCAGGGACTTGATGAAATAGTTGATGCTCCATCCGCCGATCACCGAGTAGAATGACAGGATTATGGATACTGTCAGCACTGCGAGGATACCGGTAAGGTTCCATTTTGTTCCGGGGGCAAGTTTGCTGAAAGCCTGCACGGCATTGACCTGGCTGCGCCTGCCAATGATGAACTCGCATATCATTATCGGCATGCTGAGCAGCAGCGCCGCCACGAGATATATCAGGATGAACGCTCCGCCGCCGTTTTCGCCCATCATATAGGGGAAACGCCAGATGTTGCCCAGGCCGACGGCCGAACCGACCATCGCCATTGTCACTCCGAAGGAGGATGTGAATGAGTCCCTGCGCTGCTCCGTCATAGTGAGAATGCTATAATTAGGATGATCACGACGGGGATGACGTATTTGATGAGGAAGAACGTCGTGTCAATGAAGCCCTTTGAAATATTCAGCGTGCCGTTGTTCGTAAGTTCGTCGGTAAAGCTGTCCCTGCCGAGTTTCCAGCCGACGAATATGACGGTCAGCAATGCGCAGACCGTCATTATGAAGTTGGCGGAGAAATAGTCGCAGAAGTCGAGTATTGTCATACCGAAGACCTTTACGTCTGAAAGCACTCCCTGCGAGAGGGAATTGACCACTCCGAGGGCAAGGATGACCGATGACATCAGAGCCGTGGCCCTGTTCCTGGTCAGCCGGGTGTTTTCCGCCACGTATGCGACAATCACCTCGAAGATGGAAATAGAGGAGGTGACGGCGGCAAGCAGGAAGGAGGCGAAGAACAGGATTGCTACCAGGCCGCCTGTCTTCATCTGTGCGAAGAGGTCCGGAAGGGTGAGGAACACGAGACCCGGCCCCTTGTCCGGGCTTCCGCCCAGCGCGAATACCGCCGGCATTATGGCGCAGCTGGCTATCAGGGCGAATGCCGTGTCGGAAGTAATTGTCAGAGTCGAACTTTTCACAAGGTTCTCAGACTTGCCCATATAGGATGCGTAAGTGATCATAATACCCATTCCAAGCGACAGGGAGAAGAATGTCTGCCCCATTGCGGCTATGAAGGTCTGCCCGGTAACCTGGCTGAAATCAGGCTTGAAAATGTAGTCTATGCCGGCCTTGGCTCCCGGCAGCAGCATCGAATAGACCGCAAGGATTATGATGAGAAGGAAGAGCACCGGCATCATGACCTTCGAGCACTTCTCTATTCCGTTCTTGATGCCGGAACGGACGATTATCGCCGTGGTGAGCATAAAGATGAGCATAAAGATAACAGGGCGCCATACCGAAGTGGTCGAGGTTTCGAACATACCGGCGAAGTCAGCGTCCTGCTTGAACTGGAACAGGCAGGAGCGTAACAGATAATCTACGCTCCAGCCTCCGATCACGATGTAGAAAGTCAGGACCACAAATGCCGCCAGCACACCGAGAAAGCCTGCAATCTTCCAGTTCGAGCCCGGTGAAAGCCTGGTGAAGGCCGATACGGCATTTGCCTGGCTGCGTCTGCCTATTGTAAGTTCGCACAGCATAATTGGCAGGCTGAAAAAGATTGCGAATGCGAGATAGATGACAATGAATGCCGCACCGCCGTTGTCCCCTACCAGATAAGGGAAGCGCCACATATTGCCCAGGCCGACGGCGGAGCCGGCAAGGGCGACGATCATTCCGAAGGAAGAGGTGAATGTATCGCGCTTAGAGTCTTTCATAGATCAGGAATTCGAAGTCAAGGTTGCACTCGTCGTCGTGGAGCATTCCGCTTGAAGAAGCGAGCCTCCATTCTGACGGATTTAGTTCCGGGAAGAATGTGTCCGCATCCTCGATGATGGTGTGGATGCGTGTCAGGTATACGCGTGTGGCCATCGGGAGGGCCTGGCGGTACGTGTATCCGCCACCGATGATGAATGCGCCCTCTCCGGCGGCTTCAATGGCATCTTCGAGGGATGCGAAGAATTTCACATTGTCGTATTGTGACTCCGGAAGCGGTTCGAGGCTGATGACGTAGTTCTGCCTGCCCGGCAGCGGACGGCTGCCTAGTGACACCCAGGTCATATAGCCCATTATCACGGTGTGACCCAGTGTCGTGCGCTTGAAATACTTGAAATCTTCGGCGATGTGCCACGGGATGCCGCCCCTGCGCCCTATGGCGTTGTTTTCGGCTGCGGCGAGTATCATATTGAGCTCTTTCATACGGCTATCGGTGCTTTGATTGTCGGCCACGGGTCGTAGCCTTCGAGTGAGAAATCTTCATATTCGAAAGAGAATATATCTTTTCTATCCGGATTGATCTTCATTACCGGCAGCGGCCTCGGCTCGCGTGAGAGCTGGGTTTCCACCTGCTCGAAATGGTTGAGGTAGATGTGGGCGTCACCGAGGGTGTGGACGAAATCGCCCAATCCGTAACCGCAGCACTGTGCAATCATCATTGTCAGCAGGGCGTAGGATGCGATATTGAACGGAACTCCAAGGAATACGTCGGCGCTGCGCTGGTAGAGCTGGCAGGAAAGCTTGTTGTCGGCGACATAGAACTGGAACATCGCGTGGCACGGCGGCAGGGCCATCCTGTCCACTTCGCCCGGATTCCAGGCCGACACGATGTGTCGGCGGCTGTCAGGGTTGTTCCTCAACTGCTCCACGACATTCGCCAGCTGGTCTATTGTCCCGCCGTCCGGGGTCGGCCAGCTGCGCCACTGGTGGCCGTAAACAGGGCCCAGATTGCCGTCGGCATCGGCCCATTCGTCCCAGATAGTGACGTTGTGGTCGTGAAGATACTTGATGTTGGTGTCGCCGGCAATGAACCAGAGAAGCTCGTAGATGATGGACTTGAGATGCACTTTCTTGGTGGTCAGCAGAGGAAAGCCTTCGGCCAGGTTGAAGCGCATCTGGTATCCGAAGATACTCTGCGTGCCGACACCGGTGCGGTCTGACTTGACCGTGCCGTTTTCGCGTATGTACCGCAGAAGGTCCAGATATTGTTTCATATCTTCTTAGAAATAAGTTGCAATAATATCCCTCAGCTTGAGGGCCAGGTTGTTGTCACCGCGCAGATGCCCCGTGGTATAGACGCAGATGGCGAGGTCGCGGTCAGGATATATCTGTGTGTGACCCAGGACACCGTAGGCACGGCCTCCGTGTCCGAATGAATTGTTTTTCTTTGTCAGTTGCATCGTCAGACCGTATGCCGGTGCTGACAGCTGCCTGGTGGTCATTGTATCAATGCTGGCCTTGCTGAGTATGCGGACTCCGTTGGTGCCGACGCCACCGTTCTTGTACATCGCGGCCCACTGAATGAGTTCAAACATACTTATCTTCATTCCTCCTGCAGGGCAGAAGCCGGGAGTGTCGTAGCCGAAGCGGTATCTGTCAGGCAGCAGGGCGGCTGCAGGGGTGCGGTCGTGAGCCTGATGGATAACGGAAGGCGTGCCGTCCGCCTTGAACCGGTACTGGCTGACCAGTCTGTCCGCAGGAACCGAATCGATATTGAAGCTGGCGTAGCGTATGCCCAGCGGTTCGAGCAGGTGGTGACGTACATATTCATCGAAACGCTCGCCGGATACCCTCTCGACGATAGTTCCGACTATGTTTGTGCCACGGTTGCTGTATTCGTATTTCTCCCCGGGCCTCCAGTCTCCGAAATAAAGCATCAGCGAATCCTTCGGATTAAGCTTCGGATTGATATGGTCCAGGGAATTGTAATTCTTCACGTCCCGTATGCTCGAAGTGTGACTCATCACCATACGGATTGTAATCTTGTCTTTGGGATAGCGCGGGTTGCGGATTTTGATCTTGAGGTACTTGCTGATGTCGTCGTCCAAACTGACCTTGCCCTGTTCGACCAGCTGCATCAGCGCTGCACCGGTGAAGGTCTTTGATGTGGATGCTATGCGGAATATATCAGTGATCTCCAGTGGCTCTCCGCTTTCGATGTCCCTGACGCCGAATGCTCCGGTGTATACCACTTCATTGCCCTTCATAACGGCCACGCTCATCCCGGGTATGCCGTATTCGATGCGCAGGGCCTCCATCCTTGCATCCAGGCTGTCCTTGCAGAAGGTCCCGTCGCCGCGGCCGAAGGCACAGCCCGCCGTCACCAGCAGCAAAAATATGATTGTTAAGCGTTTCGTGACCATGAATTTATCAAAACAACAAAGATACAAACAATCTCTCAAAAAACCATCACTGTTGGAAATGCCGGAATGGGTGCCTGAGAGGTGCCTTGGAGTGGCATCAAGCGATGGCTGTCGGAACCTAAGGCCGAAAATTGAGACTTGGGTCCCCAACCCTCTCGTTAGAGTGCCTGTCGAGGCTGGTCGCTGTCACCCAAGCCTCGATTTTCGGCCTTGGGTGACAAAGACTATAGTCAGACGCCTCTCCTGTGCTGTTCGTAGTTTCCCATTTTCAATCCCGTCGCCGGGCTTCTGCCAGAGGCAGTTTGTGTTCAGGCGAGGGTTGTCTCGAGCGTGGCGTCTTCAGAAACACCAGGAACACCCGCCCGTGGATGCGACGGAACTAAATCAACAGGCGGAAGCCAATCTTCTTTTGTCAGTCCCGGTTGCCGATTCCATGATCTGCCGTTGCACCATCCGTGCCGTCACAAATTGACAACTTGCCGGATACAGGTAAGTTGACTTTCAAAACTCAGAAGCATAGAGCCGCGGCCGAAGGCGCGGCTCTATGCTTTAAGAATATTGATTTAAGAATTGTTTCAAAACAACTTCTAAAGAAGAAAAGTGCCGGACTATCGCATCGGATATGTCACGATGCCGTGGAGGGCGAGGGCTTCTTCGACAGAGAGCGTGCAATGGCCGCACCACATACGGTCCTTGACGATGTCCGACCAGAGGTAGTTGTCCCAGACATTCTTCTTGAAGACATATATTGAGAGATTATCCTCGGGTCCGTAAGTCTCGATAGGGGTGACATAACTGTCGTTGCTGTCGAATGTCAACGTGCCGGATGAATGCGGCAGCAGCTGGGTGACGGCGATTTTCTGCCACTCGGAGAGCTCGTCAGGCAGATTCTCCGCACATTCCAGTTCCGGGATGAACCACACGGTCGTGTCGGAAGAGAAGTTCCTGAGCGTGAGGACCTCCTTCGAGGTCTCATAATATCTGTCATCGTAGTAACCGCCATCGTAAGAATAATCTTTGCTGCAGGCTGCGGCCATCAGGGCCACGGCGGCTGTCATTATCAGGAATATGGTCTTTTTCATAGTGCTTATCTTATCTTTTCAATGATACGTCCGATATTGATTCCGATGCCGGCATTGATGTTGAACACCGGCGCAATGCTCCATTTATCCGTGCTTGTGGTCGTGGAATTCAAATCCTTCTCCCACAGGTCCGCCGCGTCAGCATAGGACAGGGCCTCAACCCAGTTAATCGGGGAATACTTCTGCATTGACCTGGTGTATACGCACTCCAGGCTGATTTTCGCCGGAGTCCACAGGAATCCCGGCTGAATGAAGAAATACACCATATCGTTCATGCCATATGCCAATTGCAAGTCTGCGGAGAGCATAAACGGAGAAGGATATTTGTAAGTCGGATACCGGTCGATCAGATAATCCGCTGAAACATCTTTTCCCACAGGCCTGTAAGAGAAATACTCCGGCCCTGTGCTGCCGTCACGGCTCCTGCGCTCGAAACTGAAATTCGCGGCATCAAGGTTTCCGATGCCGATTCCGGCCGAAGGGATGATGCTGAACCGGCCGAACTCCATACGGTATGCCGCGCCGATTGTAAGAGTTTCCGAGAAGGTCGCGTCATAGAGCCCCCGGTTGAATCTGTAGAGATATTTCCGTTCGTCAGCCTGATTGAGCGCTCCGAAATAATCGTGTTCATCGGCGCCGGCGTAATAAGTGCCGAATTTTGCAAAGGCCCCCCAGTGTTCCGAAAGGAAGCAGGTGTAGCGGATGTTCACATTGCCTCCAGTGGCCGTGCCGCGGGCCTTTCCTGCGTTTCCGGTGCAGGAAAACGGTTCCAGGGATCCGCCCCCGGCGAATTCAAAATAATGATCCTGTGCCGCCGCCGTTCCGGCCATAGCCATAAATGCGGCAAACAACAAAGCAATTTTCTTCATAATAATTGTGCTAAGAATGATTTTCACAACAAATAACGGCATATCCGGTCAAATCCTGCACCGTATCAATAATTTTCTGTTCGAATAATCCGCAACACGACCGGCAGATGGTCGCTGAGGCCTCCGTTGTGCTTCGGACCGATGTAGGTGCGCCGCGGCTTGTCGCCTGTATAGGTGCGGTCCGGCTCCATCAGGAACGCCGGCTTGAAGATGTCCATTGCGCAGCAGCTGGTGTCGGAGACGAATATCTGGTCTATCATTTCCCAGTTGCCGCGGTATTTGATGGTGCCTTCACCCCGTGCCGCGACGGGCTCGGCCAGGTTGCTCAGCGGAAGGGCGACATTGTCCGGAGTGTCATTGAAATCCCCCATTGCGACTATGAATGCGGTGCTGTCCGTCAGCCGTATCGAATCGATGGCAGCGGTCAGAGTCCTTGCCGCAGCCAGCCGCCGCTGGTCCGAAACCTCCGCCCCGCCGCGTTTGGAGGGCCAGTGGTTCACGAAGATGTGGATGGTGTCGGCGACCGCCGGACCGCTGACTTTGACGCCGCCTTCCCGTGCTGCCGGACCGCCGTCAGCCAATACACCTTTGACATACAGGATGTCGCGTGTCCGGAACTCTTCCGAGACCCTCAGAGGCTGTACCGCCAGCGGCCTGAAGCGGCTTTTGCGGTAGAGCAGGGCCACGTCGATGCCGCGCGTGTCCGGCGAGTCACGGTGGATGAACTCATAATCCAGCTTCTCCAGCGGCGTATCCTCGACCAGCCGCCGGAGCACAGTCTTGTTCTCCACTTCAGCCAGCCCTATTACAACAGGATAATCACCGTAGCACGAAGCTGCGGTGATCACCTTTGCTATCCCGTTGCGTTTGCGCTCGAAGCGTTTTCTGCTCCAATGCTTTCCGCCGCGGGGCGTGAATTCCTCATCAAGTGTCGCGATGTCATCGGCTGTGTCGAAATAATTCTCGACATTCCAGAACATCACGCTTATGGCCACTTCCAGGGCCCAGATAATTAATCTCCCGCACATAATCTCTTAAGAATCTGTTTTTGAAAGAATTTCCATACAAAGATAACACTCCCGGTGCACTTTGTCAACCCTTATTCATCTGAGGATATCTGGCGCCTAAATAGTTGATTATCAAGCATAAAACCATATATCCCTTGCGCAAATTTGCGCAAGGGATATATGGTTAATAGGTTGAAAACCAGCGGTTTGTGTTTCAGAGAAAAAAGCGGATGCTTTCTATCATTCGTTATTCGGCGTCAGCCAGTTCGCCGGCCACTTTCAGCAGCGCGCTGTAAACCGGACCGTCATTGATGGCCGCAGGTTTGCCCTCGTCGCCGCCCTCGCGGACACCCATTACGATAGGAATCTGTCCGAGCAGTTTCAAGCCATACTTTTCGCACATCGCCTTGCAGCCGTCCTTGCCGAAAATATAATATTTGTTGTCAGGAAGTTCTTCCGGAGTGAACCAGGCCATATTTTCGACAATTCCATAAATCGGCTTGTCGATCTGCGGATTGCGGAACATGTTAACACCCTTCTCTACATCGGCGAGCGCCACTGCCTGCGGTGTGCTGACGATGACGGCACCGCTGAGCGGAATGTCATTGACAAGCGAAATGTGAATGTCGCCGGTTCCCGGAGGCATATCGATGAGCAGGAAATCGAGTTCACCCCAGCGGACCTGCTGGATCATCTGCTTGAGGGCCGTGCAGGCCATCGGGCCGCGCCAGATCAGAGCCTGCTCCGGCTTTGCGAAATATCCGATGGACATCCACTTCACGCCATATTTCTGGACAGGGATGAAAATCTCCTTGCAGTCATTGGTGAATTCGTCGTCAGGACCGAGGCGGGTGCCGTCAGCCTTGAATACTTCGATCTCGGGAATGACGCCTTCGGTGCCGGTCATCTTCGGAACGGACGGACCGTATACGTCAGCGTCAGCCAGACCAACGCGGTAGCCCTGACGGGCGAGCGTGACGGCCAGATTGACTGCGATTGTGGATTTGCCCACGCCTCCCTTTCCGGAAGCGATGCATATTATCTTGCCGACATCCTTGAGGAGATCGTTGTTGAGTTCCAGTACAGGAGCCTTCGGCTTCGGCTTCGGAGGATTCGGATTGTAAGGACCTTTGATATCAAATTGGTTCATATTATCTATTGTTTAAGTTCTGCAAAGTTAGAATCTATTTTTAAACAATTCAATTTATCTATTATATATCTTTTTCGCTGTTTCCGCAGTATTCCTCAATTACAATGGAACCCCATTGCTCCGTAGTAGCCCTGTGAAAACAACTGAATAACTAAAGAAATATCTTAATCAATGGAACTATATACCAGTTGGCCCGAAAAGCGGAGACAGGATATGTGTTGTCCGAAACCTTAGCCGCCCTCGGCATGCCAGAGGGCGGGGCCCGCCGGCCGAAGCGAAGTTTCGGCAATGCATTCCTGCGCAGCCAGGGCCAACTGGTATATAGTCCCCTAAATCAATTATTTCAAAACAGATTCTTATTTTTTTTGGAGTGTGAAAATTAGAACAATGTCTGTTCACCTTCGGGCAACAGTGCGTAACTGCGCCTGTGATGCGGAGTGATGCCGAAGCGGCGTATGGCGTCGCGGTGTTCTGCGGTCGGGTAGGCCATATTGCGGTCCCAGCCGTATTGCGGATAAGAGGCGGCGAGATGGCGCATATATTCGTCCCTGTGAGTTTTTGCCAGCACGGATGCGGCGGCTATGGCGGCTGCCGATGCGTCGCCGTGCACTATGCAGTGATGAGGGATCCGCTCCCCGTCAGGCGAGCGGTATGTCAGGAATTTGTTGCCGTCGACAAGTATCGTCTGCGGCAGCGCACGTCCGCGGCCTGTGGCAAGGTAATCCCAGTTACAGGCCTGAATGTCCACCGGTATCGCAGTGTCTCCGCTGCCTTCGATGATGCCAGTCAGGGCGTGATGCATCCCGGCTATCGAGGCGTTGAGGATGTTGATGCGGTCGATCTCGGCTGCCGAAACGGCAACCACACACCAGGCCACCGCCTCGCGTTCGATGATTTCCCGCAGGGCGTTGCGGTCCGCTTCGCTCATCTGCTTGCTGTCGTTGAGGCGCTCGTCGTAAAAACCCTCCGGCAGTACGACCACCGCTGCGAAAACAGGCCCTGCAAGGCATCCGCGGCCGGCTTCGTCACATCCTGCGGCGACAATTCCGCGACCGGCGAGCAGATTACGGGTGGCGGCTATGGATTTCCTTATGTCAGGCTCGATTTCCGCCAGGGTGAAAACGTCCGAGATCCCCGCCTGCTTCCATACCTTGTAAGGCAGCGAGCATTTTCCGCAAATGACTTTAAGTGGCTTCCGATGTTTCAGGCAGAGGGATGCAATGCCGTCGATGAGCTTGCCGCTGAGGCTCGAACCGTCGAAACGGCCCTCTCCCGTGATTACGAGATTGGAGGCGGCGATATGTTCTTCGAGGGAAACCATCTCTCCGAAAAGTTTCCATCCCGGTGTCAGGGTGGCTCCATAGATCGAATGCAATGCCGCTCCCACGCCACCTGCGGCCCCTCCGCCCGGCAGAAGAGTGTCAAGTCCGGCTCGTGACGCCCACTCCTCCATCCTGCGCTCCAGCCTTTCGAGCATCGCTGCATCCGCGCCTTTCTGCGGGCCGTAAACCATCGTTGCGCCGTTCGGACCCAGCAGCGGGTTGTCTACGTCGCAGGCCGCGAGGATTTCAATCCCTTCCAGCAGTTCCGGCGGGCAGGCGGAGACCATTCCTTCGCCCCCGTCATTTGTGGCGCTTCCTCCAATGCCGAGGATGATGCGCTTCACGCCGCGTCCGGCGGCCTCACGCATCATCAGTCCGAGTCCGCGTGTGGTGGTGGACTCCGGATTGCGCTCATTCAGGGCGAGCATCGCCAGACCGCATACAGAGGCCATTTCGATGAAAGCCGTTTCACCGAAAAGCAGCATCGGCGCGGTTATCTCACGCTCCAGGGCGTCGCACGTCGGGACATTGACCGTGGTGCAGTCTGCGCCCAGCGCATTTTTCAAGAGTTCCAGCGATCCATCCCCTCCGTCAGCCAGAGGCAGTTGCGTTATTTCGAGTTTCTCCGGATTCCTGCCGTGTACCGACATACTGCGCAGGGCATCTTCAAGGGCCGAGGCCACTTCCGAAGCGGTGGCGGCGCCCTTGTATTTGTCAGGTATTATGAGTATCCGGCGTTTCATCGGATGCAAATTTCGATAATAATTCGCTATTGCGAAAATGATTTAAATAACTTAAATTTGCAAAATGCTCACTTATGGGCGTAGAATGTAAATAATCAACAAATAACATAATTCAAACAATGAAAAATTACTCGACACAAAGCATCCGTAATATCGTCTTGCTTGGAGGTACCCGCAGCGGTAAGACCACACTTGCAGAGACAATGATGTTCGAAGGCAAGGTTATCGACCGCAGGGGAACTATCGAAGCCAAGACCACCGTTTCCGACAACACTGAAGTTGAGCAGCTCTACCAGCGCTCCATCTACGCTACTCCGCTCTACGCAGAGTTCATGGACCACAAGCTCAATGTTATCGACGCCCCGGGCGCAGATGATTACATCGGCGGTCTGATCTCCGCATTCAAGGTATGCGACGCAGGTATTATGGTCGTCAACGCACAGCAGGGTGTCGAGGTAGGTACCGAAATCCACGGCCGCTATGCGGATCAGTACAAGATGCCTGTAGCCATCGCTGTCAACCAGCTCGACGCTGAAAAGGCAAGCTGGGACACCACAATCGAATCCCTCCATCAGGCATTCGGCAGCAAGCCGGTTGTAATTCAGTATCCTGTCAATCCGGGCGTTGCATTCGACAGCTTCATCGATATCCAGAAGATGAAGATGTACAAGTTCAAGGATGAGAACGGTACCCGCGAAGAGCACGATATCCCTGCAGAGGAGCAGGCAAAGGCCGAGGAGATGCGCGCAGCCCTCATCGAAATGGCCGCTGAGGCCAATGAGGAGCTTATGGACAAGTTCTTCACTGACGGCAACCTCTCCGAAGAGGATATGAACAAGGGTCTCAACATCGGTTTCGTGAACGGAACCCTTTACCCTGTATTCTGCCTTTCTGCAAAGAAGGACATCGGCGTAAAGCGCATCATGCAGTTCATGATCGAAGTCGCTCCGGCTCCTAAGCAGGATCCTGCAGGTCCTACTTCCCTCTTCATCTACAAGACCGCTCTCGAGCAGCACCTCGGTGATGTTTCCTATTTCCGCGTAATGTCCGGCAAGATCGCAGCAGGTCAGGATGTAGTCAATCCTGAAACCGGTGCAAAGGAGCGTATCTCCGCTCTCTATGCAGTTGCAGGCAAGAAGAAGGAGAGCGTTACCGAACTCCAGGCAGGTGACCTCGGATGTACCGTCAAGCTGAAGTCAGTCAAGACGGACCAGACACTCAACCAGCCAGGTTACGATGCAGTCGTTCCTCCTATCGCATTCCCTCCATCAAAGTACCGTGCTGCCGTAAAGGCCAAGGACGAGAAGGATGAGGAGAAGCTCGGCGAGGCACTCAACCGTATCGCCGCAGGCGATCCTACATACGTCATCGAATACTCCAAGGAACTCAAGCAGACCATCATCAACTGCCAGGGCGAACAGCATATCAACATCCTCAAGTGGTGCGTCAACAACGACTACAAGATCGATATCGAGTTCTTCGCTCCGAAGATTCCTTATCGTGAGACCATCACAAAGGTCGCAAATGCGACATACCGTCACAAGAAACAGTCCGGCGGCGCAGGCCAGTTCGGTGAAGTCACCCTTCTCATCGAGCCTATCGTGGAAGGCGTTGAGACAGCCGGCAAGTTCAAGATCGACGGCAAGGAGCAGGTTATGACCATCAAGTCCAAGGAAGAATTCCCTCTCCCTTGGGGCGGCAAGTGGGAGTTCTACAACTGCGTTGTCGGTGGTGCAATCGACGCATCATTCATGCCTGCAATCAAGAAGGGTCTCGTACAGAAGATGGAAGAAGGTCCTCTCACAGGTTCATACGCACGTGATATCCGCGTATTCGTATACGACGGTAAGATGCACCCGGTTGATTCAAAGGAAATCGCCTTCATCACCGCCGGCCGCAACGCATTCAAGGATGCATTCAAGAATGCAGGTCCGAAGATTATGGAGCCTATCTATATGGTCGAAATCATGGTTCCTGGCGACTGCGTGGGTGATGTGATGAGTGACCTCCAGAACCGTCGCGGCATTATGGAAGGAATGAGCACCGAAAAGGGCTTCCAGGTCCTCAAGGCACGCGTTCCACTCGCAGAACTCTACCGCTATTCAACAACATTGAGCTCCCTCACTTCAGGCCGTGCAACCTTCACACAGGAGTTCCTCGAGTACCAGCAGGTTCCTGCTGACGTTCAGGACAAGCTCCTCAAGGCTTACGCAGAGGCAGCAGAAGAGGAAGAATAGTGATATCCGCTCAGCATATAGACAAATCCTTCGGGACCCTCAAGGTCCTGAAGGATATTTGTTTTGAGGCGGCAGATGCCGAGGTTGTCAGCATTGTCGGGGCCAGCGGCGCCGGCAAGTCCACACTGCTCCAGATCCTCGGTTCCCTCTCCGCCCCGGACAAAGGCTCCGTCCTGATAGACGGCGTCGATATATATTCCCTTTCCGACAGGGAATTATCGGAATTTCGCAACAGGAAGATCGGATTCGTTTTCCAGTCCCACAATCTTCTTCCGGAATTCACGGCTCTCGAAAATGTAATGATTCCAGCGCTCATTGCGCACCGCAGCCGCAGGGATGCCACCGAAAGAGCCGAAGAACTTCTCCGGGAACTCGGACTCGGCGAACGCCTCACCCACAAGCCATCGCAGCTCAGCGGCGGAGAGCAGCAGCGAGTGGCCGTAGCAAGGGCTCTGATCAACAATCCGGTTGTCCTTTTCGCTGACGAACCGTCCGGAAATCTCGACAGCAGGACCAAGACCGAGCTGCACAACCTTTTCTTCGACCTTCGCGACAGGCACGGCATCACGATAGTCATCGTCACCCACGACCACGACCTCGCAAGCCTCTCCGACAGGGCTCTTGAAATGAAGGATGGCAGGTTCATTTAGATTCAAGCAATTCACCGTATCCAACGAACGTTCCGCTATGAAGGTGGGGACTGACGGTGTGTTGCTTGGTGCCTGGGTCTCTTCGGACAACACCCCTCTCCGCATTCTGGATGCCGGCACGGGCACGGGAGTGATAGCCCTGATGATGGCGCAGCGCTTTCCCCAGGCTTTGATTTATGGCATTGACATAGATGAGGATTCCGTAGAGGAAGCGGCCTCCAATTTCACCGCATCCCCGTGGAACGGGCGCCTTTCCGCTCGCAGTCTTCCGCTTCAGGAATGGACGGACGAGGTTGATCTGATTGTATCGAACCCACCATTTTTCATAAACTCCCTGAAAGCTCCGGATGACCGCCGCTCGGTCGCCCGTCATACCGACACCCTGACACACCGGGACATCATCGCTGCGGCCTGCAGATGTCTTTCTCCTGAAGGGAGGCTCGCCGTCGTATATCCGGCCGATGAAGCGGAATACTTCGCCGGGGAAGCGCTTTCAGCCGGGCTTTTCCCGAACCGTATCTGCCACGTACGCACCAAGGCCTCAGCCGCACCGAAACGCTTCATGATGGAGCTCTCACGCACAAAAAGTGAGCCCCTCATCGAGGAGCTCGTCATTATGCGGGATGGGCCTGATTACACAGAGCAGTACAAGGCTCTGACCCGCGATTTCTATCTTAAACTCTAACCCTCGTCCTGGCGGTCGGCCGGCTTGCCGCCTATTTTCTTCTCGACTTTCTTCTCCACCTTGCGGTCAACGAGCTTGTTAACCATGTTGCGGTTGAACTGCTCCTCGGCGAGGTAAAGCTTGCCCACCTTTTCTGCAGGGAGGACCTTCAGGAATTCCTTGCTGTATCTGGCAAATACTTCATCGGCATCTTTCTTGGCGCTGACGTAGGCATTGATCCTCTCCACCATTTCCTTGTCTGAGACGGTCTCGTCCTTCTTAGGCTTGAGAGACCACATACAGTGCCTTATTTTCTTGTTGGCTGCGGAGAAATCCTTCATATAGGCATTGTACACAGGCCAGAACACCTGAGCCTCCTCAACAGTAAGGTCGAGTCTGTCAGTGATGAAGCCCACCTTCTCAGCCCTGATGGCTTCCCAGGTTTTCTTGTTGTTGTCGTCTTTCTTGTTCTGAGCGAAACAAGCTGTGCCCATCATGATGAGCACCGCCGCAAATGCAAAAATCTTCTTCATGGATTCTAATTGTCCGTATTGGCTGTATCTTCAGCTGCGTAGGAGCTGATGTCCTCAAGAGTGAGGGTCTGTGCGAGATATTCGATGATGTCATCGGATGTGTCATCATCAAGCTCGAAAGTTGACGGAAGCTCCGCTGTCTCCCGGTGGCTGACGCCCTTGTCCAGGGTGTCCGTCAGGGAAAGTGTAGCGTAGCCTATGCCGAATATCAGCACGAACATGAAAGCCAACAGTACGGCCGGCTTGGCCACCGACCAAGCCGAACCGTCTGCCGTCCCATTGTCGATTCGTTCCGATATACGGTTCTCCACCTCTTCAAGATAACCTCCCGGCACCTTGAATGGCTTTTCGCGGAGATGCGAATCAGACAAAATATCACCTACTTTTTTCATTACAACCTTTAGACTGTGCAAGATGAATAAAGTTAAAAATCAAATATCTACATTTTTTTCAAGTTCCTTGAGGACCTTCTCCCTGGCATAATGGAAAGAGGTCTTGAGGGAAGACTCGGAACTGCCGAGTATGCCGGCTATCTCGTCATAGGGAAGTTCATCGAAGTATCTGAGGGTGAAAACGGCCTTCTGCTTTGGCGGCAGTTTTGCCATGGCCTTCTGCAGGGCGAGCTGAAGTTTATCGCCGTTGAAGCTCTCGTCATACATGAGAGAACCTTCGATTTCCTTGGAGTAGTCGCTCATGGAAACGAAGGCCTTGAACCTGTTCTTCTTGAGGGCGGTCAAGGCCTCGTTGGTAGCTATGCGGTACAGCCACGTATAGAGCTTGGCATCCTCGCGGAATGTGTCCAGCGCACCCCAGACCTTGATCCAGGTGTTCTGAAGCACATCGTCCGTCTCATCATGCGTGTGCACGATGTTGCGTATGATGCAGTATAGACGTTCCGAGTATTTGCGGACCATCAGATTGAAGGCCTGCCTCTTCTCGCCCAGCTTGTAAAGCTCTATGATCCGGCTGTCTTCCATTCTTTAGAATTAGAACGAGAGTGCCGCTTCCACGATGTGGGCGGCATCAAGTCCGTAAGCCTGCATAAGTTGTGCCGGTTTGCCGCTCTGTCCGAAGGTATCGTTGATGGCAACGAAACGCATAGGAACAGGGTTGTTGCGTGCGAGCAGGCCTGAGACTGCCTCTCCGAGGCCGCCGGCAATGAAATGTTCCTCAGCGCAGACCACCTTGCCGGTCTTTGCAACCGATGCGAGAATTGCCTCTTCATCGAGCGGCTTGATGGTGTGGATGTTGAAAAGGTCGACGCTGACACCCTTCTTCTCGAGTTCTGCAGTTGCCTGGATGGCTTCCCATACCATATGTCCGCAGGCGAGGATGGTGACGTCACGGCCCTCTTCGAGGTGCTCGGCCTTGCCGATTTCAAACTTCTGGTCAGCAGGAGTGAAATTCGGGACTGAAGGACGGCCGAAACGCAGGTAAACGGGACCGTCATATGCCGCTGCGGCGATGGTCGCAGCCTTGGTCTGGTTGTAATCGCAAGGGCAGATGACGGTCATTCCCGGAAGCATGCGCATCATTCCGATGTCCTCGAGGGTCTGGTGGGTGGCACCGTCCTCTCCGAGGGTGATGCCCGCGTGGGATGCTGCTATCTTGACATTTGTCTTCGAGTAGCAGACGCTCTGGCGGATCTGGTCATAAACGCGTGCTGTCGCGAAATTTGCGAATGTGCCCGCGAACGGAATGTATCCGTCGATGGCGAGGCCGGCTGCCATGCCGATCATATTCGCCTCGGCAATACCGCATTCGAAGAACCTGTCCGGATTCTCATTTGCGAAATCGCCCATCTTAAGGGAATCCTTGAGGTCAGCGGTCAGAGCCACGACCTTAGGGTTGGTGCGTCCGAGTTCTGCAAGGCCTGCTCCGAAACCTGAGCGGGTGTCCTTCTTGCCTGTGTCGATATATTCTTTCATATTAAAAGTCCCCCATTGTTTCTTCAAGTTGTTTCATAGCCTCTTCGCACTGTTCCGGTGAAGGATTCTTGCCGTGCCACTTGTGTGTGCCCGCCATGAAATCCACGCCGTGACCCATTTCCGTATGGAAGAGAATCATTACCGGTTTGCCCTTCCCTTCAAATTCCTTTGCCTGGGCGAAGGCCTTCTCGATGGACTTGAAGCAATGTCCGTCAGCGGTGATTACCTCCCAGCCGAATGCCTTCCATTTGGCTTCGAGATCCCCGAGGCTGGCCACTGAGTCTGTGGAGCCGTCGATCTGCTGGCCGTTCCAGTCGGTGATGGCGACCAGATTGTCAATCTTGTGGTGGGCTGCAACTATAGCGGCTTCCCACACCTGACCTTCCTCGCTCTCGCCGTCGCCCAGAAGTACGAATACCCTGCGCTTGTCACCGGCAATCTTCTTGCCTGCTGCGGCACCCGCTGCTACTGAAAGTCCCTGTCCGAGGGAACCGGCTGCCTGGTTGATGCCCGGCAGGCCCTTCTCGATGCAAGGGTGGCCCTGAAGACGTGTTCCGAAAAGACGGAACGTGTTGAGTTCATCAACCGGGAAATAGCCCCTGCGGGCCATTACGCTGTAGAGAACAGGTGTCATATGTCCCGCCGAGAGGAAGAACATATCCAGATTCTCACCGCTGCGTTTCCAGGTTTCGGGAGTTACGTTCATCTCTTTGAAAAAGAGCCAGGTCATTATGTCGGTGCTGCTCAGGGATCCGCCCGGATGGCCCGATGCGGCCTTGGTCACCATACGGACAATGTCCCTTCTGACCTGGGATGCAATCTGTTCGAGTGTGTATTGTGCTGACATTTTGTTGTAGGAATTAAAAAACAAATATAATCATTATCTTTGCCCGATTCAATAACATTCCGCCAAAAAGCGACCCACGAATGAAGAATATCAGGAATTTCTGCATCATTGCACATATCGACCACGGCAAGAGCACACTGGCTGACAGAATGCTCGAGAAGACGAACACCCTGGATCAGAGGGATATGGAGAATCAGGTCCTCGACTCGATGGACCTGGAGAAAGAAAAGGGTATCACTATCAAGAGCCACGCCATTCAGATGGAGTACAAAAAAGGCGGGGAGACATATACCCTCAATCTTATCGACACTCCGGGCCACGTGGACTTCTCGTATGAAGTATCCCGTGCAATCGCCTCCTGCGAGGGTGCGCTTCTCGTCGTGGACGCCACCCAGGGTATCCAGGCGCAGACCATCTCCAACCTCTATCTGGCGATAGAGCACAATCTGGAGATCATCCCTGTGCTCAACAAGATAGATATGGATGCGGCTATGGTGGACGTAGTCCGGGACCAGGTGGTGGATCTCCTTGGCTGCGACCCGGATGACGTGCTGCTCACGTCAGCGCGCACCGGAGAGGGCGTGGAGGCCATTCTTGATGCCATTGTGGACCGCATCCCGGCTCCTGTCGGGGATCCGGACGCTCCGCTCCAGGCGTTGATCTTCGACTCGGTATTCAACTCATTCAGGGGTATCATCGCATATTTCAAGGTCGTCAACGGTTCGATAAAGACCGGAGACAAAGTCAAGTTCGTCAATACGGGCAAGGAATATGAGGCCGAGGAGGTAGGCGTACTCAAGATGAAGATGTGCCCGCGCAAGGAGATTCCTTGCGGCTCGGTGGGTTATATCATATCCGGTATCAAGACGGCCGTCGAGGTGAAGGTGGGCGATACCATCACCCACGTGGACAAGCCGTGCAGCAATGCCATCGCCGGTTTCGAGGATGTCAAGCCTATGCTCTACGCCGGAATGTTCCCTGTCACAGCGGACGAATATGAGGACCTGCGCTCATCGCTCGAGAAGTTCCAGCTGAACGACGCGTCGCTCGTGTTCGAGCCGGAGAGTTCACTCGCTCTGGGATTCGGATTCCGCTGCGGATTTCTCGGCCTGCTTCATATGGAGATCGTGCAGGAGCGCCTTTTCCGCGAATTCGATATGGATGTGGTCACTACGGTGCCAAACGTCTCATACAAAGTCTATACGACGCAGGGCGAATGCCTTGACGTACACAATCCTTCGGGTCTGCCGGCCCCAACGCTCATCGACCATATCGAAGAGCCGTTCATCACGGCGCAGATCATCTCCAAGACCGAATTCTACGGCCCTATAATGAAACTCTGCCTCGACAAGCGCGGTGTGCTCAAGAGCCAGCATTATCTCACGGCAGACCGCGTGGAGCTCAATTACGACATGCCGCTCTCCGAGATTGTGTTCGATTTCTATGACAAACTGAAGTCCATCTCCAAGGGATATGCGTCATTCGACTACCACGTGGTGGGCTTCCAGCCTGCCAAACTGGTCAAGCTCGACATCCTGCTCAACGGCGAGCCGGCCGATGCCCTCTCGACTCTCATCCATCAGGACCACGCTTACGACTTCGGACGCAAGATATGTGAGAAACTCAAGGACCTCATCCCGCGCCAGCAGTTCGATATCGCGATCCAGGCCGCCATCGGAGCCAAGATCATCGCCCGCGAGACTGTCCGTCAGGTCCGCAAGGACGTGACAGCGAAGTGCTACGGCGGCGATATCACCCGCAAGCGCAAACTTCTCGAGAAGCAGAAGCAGGGTAAAAAGAGAATGAGGCAGATCGGTTCAGTCGAAGTGCCTCAGTCAGCCTTTATGGCCGTTCTCAAATTGGACTAGAGCCTATTTTGCGCGATGTATCGAAGATGCGCCGGATATGCCCACTATGTCAAGCTTGATGTCTTCAGGTGCGTAGTATTCGCATCCTGACGCGCCGGAGAGTTCGACTTTGAGTCTGTTCTCCGCATATACAACCGCCTTGCTTGCTCCGCTGCATTCGAGGTCCACTTCGTCTGCCTTTGTGTTCTTGGCGTTTACTGAAGACGCTCCGGAAACCTCGAGCTCAAGTTCGCCGGTATTGCCGGTCATCACGAGTTTGGACGCTCCGGACACATCGGCCTCCACCTTGGATGTGGTCACGGTGATATCGGCCTTTGAAGCGCCGTTGATTTCGATATCCACTTCCGGTGCCTCCACTGTCAGGCAGTTGATCTTGCTGGCTCCGGAGAGTTCAATCTCCATCTTGCCCATCGTGATGTCCATCTTGTCCTTGACATTGATCTTAGATGCCCCGCGGAGATAGATGCCGCGGAGTTCCGGCATAGTGACGTATGCCTTGCAGGTTTCCCTGAGGTTGCTCAACTTTTTCGGAAGCGTCTTCTTGAATCCGAGGACGAGGGTGCCCTCTTTCTTTTCGATGACAAGATAGTCGAGATAACTCTGTGGGATGTCGAGAGTGACTGCATATTTGTCGCCTCTGGTAACCTCCACGTCAAATGCGTGGCTGGCGGAAATTGATGAGAATTCCTTGACGGTGTATGACTTGGTGATGTTCTGCGCGTTCGATACGGACACGGCCGCAATAACCGCGATAAGTGTGAGTGCTAAACGTTTCATATAATCAAATGTGCTTGAATTATCAAAAATTAATATTCGGGATGAAGGATACAATCAGCATGCCGCAAAGCGCCAGGACGGCAATTATCCATATTATTGAGAGTATGAGGCCAGGGTGCCATTTCGGCGAGCTGAAGTCGAAGCTGACCTTAAGACCTTCATACAATACCACTATGAACGGAAGGAAATAGCAGACTGCGGTGAGGATTCCGGTGGCGGCGGTATATCCCTTCGTTGCAATCATAGGGAATGTTTCAGCAATTTCGGGAAGGAGTTCGGCATTGATGAATTCCATTCCGGTGACACCGAGACCGCAAAGGGCGAATACTCCGGCGGCGATGCCGCTGAGGCCGATGATGATCAGCAGTACGCCGAAGAATATCCTGACGATATTGCCGAAAGTGCGTCCGAAAGTGCCTCTGGTCGAAGGCGTCCTGTCCATCGCTGACTGGCTGCGCCTGGATGATGCGCCATCGGCTTCAGGGGTTCGCGCCCAGAGAATCACATAAGCAATTATTACACAAGGGACGAGAATGCCCAGCCACTCGAGCCAGTCCAGGTCGCTGTCTCCGGCAACGAGGCCGACGACACCCACGATGCACCACAACGCCCGCATCAGAAAGACGTCGATGCCGTAGTATGCCGCCAGGCCGTTTGCCACTCCGCCAAAGACACGTCCCTGGCGTATTCTCATAAAAGTTTTCCTGCCCCTGTTGCTCCACCATTCTGGTTTCTCCACCTTCCTGTCTTCTGCTGCCGGTCCTGCTTCCTCAGCTCCGGCTACGATGGCATCCGGGGTGCCGAGGGTTTCTTTCACCTTATTGACGTCATCCATAGATATGACGGCTCCGGAGTTGTGCCGCTCAAGCAGAAGTTCCGCAATACGGTCCTCGAAAGCTTCGATTATTTCGTTCCCGTCAGGACTTGACGAGTACTGCGCGCGAAGTCCGTCGATATATTCGGACATTGTGCCGTATGCATCCTCCTCGAGAGAGAAGGCATATCCTCCGATACTTACTTTTTCGACCCGTTTCATCTGCTGAGTTTGTTGATGGATTCCACAAGTTCGTTCCAAGCCGCGTCCATCTCCATGAGTTGGTTACGTCCCTTGTCCGTGATCATATAATACTTTCTCGGCGGGCCCTGGGTGGATTCCTCCCAGTGATATGAGAGCATCCCCTGGTTCTTGAGCCGGATGAGCAGAGGGTAGAGCGTGCCTTCCACCACTATCATATCGGCCTTCTTGAGGGCGTCGATGATGGCGGATGCATAGGCTTCCCCGCCGCTGAGGATCCGGAGTATGCAGTACTCCAGGAGTCCCTTTCGCATCTGGGTGCGTACGTTTTCTGAAGGATTCTCCATAATTATTTGCTTGAAGGGTATTTGGCCATATTTTCAGCGGTTACCGGAAGGCCGCGGAGTTCGCACTTCTGTGCTGAAGTCTTCGCAATAGGTGCTACCGCCCACAGGATGATATATGCCCAGAAGCCGGCCGTTCCGGCAAACAGGGCGATGATGAAAATTATGCGGATGAGCATAATGTCGACATCGAAATATGCGCCGAGTCCGCTGCATACGCCACCGATATACTTGTTGTCCGAGTCGCGGTAGAATTTCTTCTTTGCCGTCGACTGCCTTTCAGCCGTCGCACCTTCGTCCTCGAATCCGCTTTCGCTGCCGTCGGGCATGCCGAGCTGCGATATGACGTCATTTACGATGGCCAGGGTGATGACTTCGTTGGATGAGTATATTTTGGAAGAGAAGAGTTCGCAGATCCTTGCCTCGACTTCGTCCATCACCTCGGTGGTGGAGCTGCCGGAGTCGGCCTTGCTGCGGAATGCCTTGAGATATGCGTCCAGTCTGTTGTAGGCGTCTTCCTCGATAGTGAAGTTGCGTCCACCGATTCCTGCATTGACTACCTTTTTCATAGTTGTTGTGTTTCAAAATTATTTGTTGATGCAAAGATATATAAATTTTTCAATACCTTGTATCACAAAGTACCAAAAAATTAAAAAAGGATGACTTTTCAGCCATCCTTGAACCTTAAACAGAGATTGAATCTGATTAGTCTGCGTTTGTTTCAGGAGCAGCAGCGGCGTCAGCCTCTGTTGCAGGATATGTTCCTACAGGAAGCTCAGGAGTGCCCGGAACAGCCTCATTCTTTTCGATCTGCTGCTTGATCTGGGACTTGTGAGCCTTCTTCTCAGGAATCACGAATGTTGCGACAACGCAGAGTACCAGAATGGTTATTGCAAGACCCCAGGTGATTTTCTCAAGGAAATCGGCAGTCTGGCGGACACCGAAAGTCTGGTTGCCTGAAGCAAAGTTTGCTGCAAGTCCGCCGCCCTTGGAGTTCTGGACGAGAACTACGAGGGTAAGGAGTATGCTTGCGATAACTATAATGATGGAGATTGTAATATATGCTGCCTGCATAGTTTTATTGTTTTATATTTTTAGCTTGTTCAATAAGGGTTGCAAAGTAAGCACTTTTTTTGGGATATAACAAAATTAGTTTTTCGTAAATATCTATCGCTCTTTGGTAAAACTCCTGTTCGAGATAAATTTTTGCCAGCGTTTCGGTGATAAATGCATCATCGTTGACTTCTTCGGGCACCGATTTGACGGACACCGTAGTGACGGGGTTCTCCTCCATAGCGGATAATGCTGACGCTATCGGATTGAACACAAGGGAGGAAGTATCGAAAGCAAGTCCCTCCTGTTCGAGTTCACGGTAGTCCTCCTTGTCGAAGTAATCTCCGTTGACTACATAGAACTTTGGCTTGTCAGTTTCTCCTGCGGCTGGTTTTTCAATGACAGGGTCGATGATATCTTCAATCGTCTTTGCTGCAGCCGGTTCTGTTTTAACATCTGCGGCAGGAGAGTCTGGTTGTTCCGGCACCTGGCTGACGACCGTCTCCTCCGCTTTCGGAGCCGGTGCGGGAATATGTTCCTGAGAGCGTGCCATCCGGCTCTTTCCCTGGAGCTCATCAATGAATTCAGACCTTGAGAGGAGATAGAGTCCGGCTTCGGCAGCGGCCCGGCGCAGTGCGTCCTCACCCATTTTGCCCTGTCTGCGGACATATTCCTTTCTGGCCAGAGTGAACCAGGGGTACTCTTCCAGCAGGTGTTCGAGTTCAGGTAGCGTGAGGGTTGTAACGTTCATAATTACCAGTTTGCCACTGTGGCGTTGAATATGTCCTCGACAAGTTTTTCTATGATAGTGTCGCAGAGACCGGCTTCGACGGCATCGAGGGAGTTGGTCGAATCGTAATCCTCGTATGCCGCGAAACTCTTCTCGAAGTTATCCTCCTGATGCTTTTCGTTGACGAATTTCACTTTGACTGTCACGGTCAGCCTGTTGAGGGCTGCGACTTCGTTTGCAGTCACGGCAGCGGCCGCAACCTGGTATGACTCGATTGTGGCAAGGACATACAGATCCCCTTCATCCTCCACCTGCTCGAGTTTGGTGAGTTTCTTGTATTTGTCGCACATCGCCTCGAAGAGGCTGTTGGCAAGGCTCGGGTTGACCTTCATCGCCTTGTTCTGGACCGGCTCGATACAGATGGACTTGACATCAGGCTGTATTGAGGTTCCACTGAATGAATATATGCCGCATCCGCTTGTCAGCAGTGAGACGGCGGCAAGTACTATTATCGGGAGTATTCCAAGGCGTTTCATAATTACAGGCCGAGATCTTTGATTTTGCGGTATAATGTCCTTTCGGAAATGCCCAGCTCCTTTGCCGCTTCCTTGCGGTTGCCTTCGTGGCGTTGCAGGGACTTGCGGATCATTTCCGCGCTGGCATCCTGGATGGAACGACCTTCCATCGCCTTGATCTCCTCCTGCAGCTGGTCAATCTCCTGCTCCACGGTGCGCACCTCTTCGGGATTGATGATAATCTGCGCGGGAGCGGCCACGGCGGCCTGCGCTTCCGGATTTTCAACCGGCATACCGGCCTTGAGGGCGTCAACGTCCTGGCGGAGCTGGAACAAAATCTTGAATATCAGGTCGCGGTCGGCCTGGTAATCGGCGTCTGTCCGGGTGTCCGAGACTCGTACGGGAAGGGACTCCTCGCCGTTGTTCGGCAGGTGTCTGCGGAGAGTGTCAGCGGATATGTCGCGGTTGTGCTCGAGGATGGAAATCTGCTCGGCGACGCTCTTGAGCTGGCGGATATTGCCCGGCCAGCGGTAATTCTCCAGCAGAGTGCGCGCATCCGGGGTGAGCTTGATGACCGGCATCATATAGCGGTCCGCGAAGTCGAGCGCGAATTTGCGGAACAGCAGGTAGATGTCGTCTTTCCTCGCCCTGAGCGGCGGGATGGTGATAGGAACGGTGTTGAGGCGGTAGAAAAGGTCCTCCCTGAACTTGCCGTTGCGGATGGCCTTTTCCAGATTGATATTGGTGGCCGCGATGACGCGGACATTGGTCTTCTGTACCTTGGATGAGCCCACTTTCAGGAATTCTCCTGTCTGGAGGACGCGGAGAAGCCTGACCTGGGTCGAAAGCGGGAGCTCCGCCACTTCGTCGAGGAAGAGCGTACCGCCGTCAGCCTCCTCGAAATAGCCCTTGCGGGCCTCCGTGGCGCCGGTGAACGAGCCTTTCTCGTGACCGAACAGTTCGGAATCGATGGTTCCTTCCGGGATTGCTCCGCAGTTGACCGCAATGTACACCTCGTGCTTGCGGGGACTGTTGCTGTGGATAATCTGCGGGATGACCTCCTTGCCGACACCGCTCTCGCCGGTCACAAGCACCGAAAGGTCGGTCCCCGCCACCTGCTGCGCGATCTCGATGGCACGGTCCAGTCCGGGATCATTGCCGATGATGCCGAAACGCTGTTTTATCTGATCCAAGTCCATAAATGCAAAGGTATAAAAATTATGCAAAACTGAGGCCGCCACTGCAGCCCCGCCCGAGTTAATTTTGCCTGAGCGGCAGACGCCGGCAGCCTCGTCCGGTTACTCCGCTCCTCCGCCGAGGGCCTTGTAGAGGGATATCATTCCGTCGATGGCGTCGTACTGGTCCGAGATCTGGAGCAGTCTGGCCGAGAGCAGCGACTGCTGCGCAGTCAGGACTTCCAGATAGGTGGCGCCGCTGTTGTGCATCAGCAGTTCGGTGCTGGTCACGGCGCTCTGCAGGTCTTCGATCTGGCGGATGCGGATGTCGGTCTTGCTATCTGCGGCGTGGCATTTGCCGATGGCGTCATTGACCTCCGCTCCGGCATTCAGCAGTGTCTGTTCGAATGCGAGCAGAGCCTCTTCCTGGCGTGCCTTTGCAATCTTCAGGTTGGCCCTGTTCCGGCCTGCGTTGAATATCGGCTGGGCGAGGGATGCACCGAGGCTGAGCGCAAACTGCGGCAGTCCGGCCTCCCCGTTCAGGGTGATTCTCGGATAAAATGCAGACCGGGCAGCTGAGGTATTGTAGAATGCCTTGCGAAGGTCCAGTTCTGCGCTCATCACGTCCGGGCGGCGGGAGAGCAGTTGTGCTGGGATTCCGGCGGCGATGTTCATCGCAACGGCGGATTTGTCAAACTGTCCGCGCGCGATATGCTGCGGCTTGATGCCGGCGAGCAGGCATAGGGTGTTTTCCATCTGCCGGATCTGATACTCGAGGTCATACAATGACGCTTCGATCGAGCAGCTGTTGGCTTCGGTCTGGGCCACGGAGGCCTCATTGGTCATACCGGCCTCCTTCATTGCCTTCATTATACGCACGTTCTCCTTCCAGTTCGTGGCGGTCTGCCGTGAGATGGCAAGCTTGCTGTCAAGCATTTCCAGAGTATAATACGCCCTGGCGATCGAGGCGATCAGTTCGGTCTCCACGCTCTGTCTGTAGACCAGGCTCTGCTCATAATCTGCCTTGGCGGCGCGCTTCGCATTGGTCAGATTTCCGCGCAGGTCCACCTCCCACGAGGTGTTCAGCGGAAGCCTGAAACTTGACGCCATCCCTTCGCCCGGCACTCCTGCAAAGGATGCTGACGGATTGAATGACAATGTCGGGAACATCGAGAGGCGCGCGACGCTGAGCGACGCTTCGGACTCGACTATCCGCTGTGCTGCGATACCCAGGTTGCGGTTGTTCTCAAGGGCATATTCTATCAGCCTCTGAAGTGTGGTGTCCCTGAAGAAATCACGCCATCCGATCGCGGCCACCGAAGTCGTGTCGGTGCTTTCGAAACCGTAGAGGCCATCGGTGTCGATGGTCTCCGGACGGGAATATTCCTTGTATATGGAGCATCCGCCGAGGGTCATCACGACAGCGGCTGCAATTATTGCAAATCTTGTTTTCATTCCGTTTCCTCCGTTCTTATCGGTTTGATCTTTTCTTCCAGCCATTCAAGCATCACGAAGAGGCAAGGGGTGAGGAAGAGCAGGCCAAGGGTTCCGATGAACATACCTCCGATGACTCCCGCACCGATTGTATTGTTGCCGATCGCGCCTACGCCCGAAGATACCAGGAGAGGGAAGAGACCGATGATCATTGTGAGGACGGTCATGATGATAGGGCGGAATCTCTCGCGTACCGCGGCGATGGCGGCGTGGGCGATGGTATAGCCCTGACGTCTCTTGGTGATGGCGTATTCGGTGATGAGGATCGCTGTCTTGGACACGAGTCCGATGAGCATTATGAGGCCGGTCTGCAGATAGATATTGTTCTCAAGCCCCATTGCCCTGGCCAGCAGGAAGCTGCCGAGCAGGCCGGAAGGGACGGCGAGAAGTACTGCGAACGGCAGCAGGTAGCTCTCGTACAGCGCACTCAATATCAAGTAGATCAAAATGAAGCAGATGGCGAAGATTATTATGGTGTTGTTGGTATTGGCCGCCTCCTCGCGGGTGATACCGCCGTATTCGTAGGTATATCCGATAGGAAGGGTCTCTTTCGCCACTTCGCTTATGGCCTTGATGGCATCGCCGGAAGAGTATCCTTCGGCGGCACGTCCGTTGACCGCGATGCTCGGGAACATATTGAAGCGCGAGAGACTTTCCGGCGCATAGATTTTCGTGAGGGTCACGAACTGCGTGATAGGCGCCATCTCGGAGCCGATTCTGACAAATACGTTATTGAGGGACTGCCGGTCGACACGGGACTCAGGTTCGGCCTGGACGATGACGTTGTAGAGCTTGGTGAAACGGTTGAATTTGGTGGAGATCGTTCCGCCGAAATAGCCGTTGAGCACACTCAGAACCTCTTTCGGGGAGACTCCGGCGCGCTTGCATTTCGCAGCGTCGAGATCGATGCGGTACTGAGGGAAATTCGGATTGAACGAGGTGTTCGCAGAGCCGATCTCAGGCCTCTCCTTTAGGTTGTTGAGAAATGCCGAGGTAATCTGGAACAGGTCTTCGACAGTTCCGCCCTTGGTATCCTGGACAAACAGCTGGAAGCCGTTGGTGGCACCGTATCCCGGAATCATCGCCTGGGTAGAGGTGAAGATATTGGCATCGTTGATGGAGGTTGTCTGCTCCTTGACGCGGTCCATTATCGCCGCCACGCTGTGCTCCTTGCCAGGACGTTCCGACCACTCCTTGAGACGCAGGGTGAATGATCCGTGGGATGCTCCCTGGCCTGCGATGACGCCGAATCCCGCCGTATTGTCATAGTCCCTGCATTCAGGTATATTCTTTACTACGTCTCTTTCGATGCGGTCCATAACGCCCTTGGTGTATGCGAGCGAACTGCCGGCAGGGGTGGTGACGTCGATTCGCACGACGCCCATATCCTCCTGCGGGATGAGGCCGGTCTTGGTGGTCTTGAGGTTGTATGCAAGCAGCACTACGCTCGCCACGATGAGGGCGGGCACGATCCATTTGTGTTTGATGAAGAAAGCCGCTCCGCTGATATATTTCTGCTTGATGGCATTGAATCCGCTTTCAAACGCTGTGCTGAAGCGTTTTCCGAATCCCTGTTTTCCTGACTCCTCACTCTTGGGCTTGAGCAGGATTGCGCAGAGCGCAGGACTGAGGGTCAGCGCGTTGACTGCGGAAAGACCTACGGAGAATGCCATCGTGAGGCCGAACTGCGTATAGAACGTACCTGACGTGCCACCGATCATCGAGACCGGAAGGAACACCGCCATGAATACGAGGGTACTGGTGATGAGCGCCGCCGTGACATCGTGCATCGCGTCGGTCGCGGCCTTGCGGCCGTTGGTGTATCCGCTGTCAAACTTCGCGTGGACCGCCTCGACCACAATGATCGAGTCATCCACGACGACGCCGATGGAGAGCACCAGCGCGAAGAGGGTCAGCAGATTGATGCTGAATCCCGCGAAATAGAGCAGCATGAACGTACCGATGACAGAGACGATGGTGCTGATGAGCGGTATGATGGTGGACCTGAATGACTGCAGGAATACGAATACGATGAGGATAACGAGCAGTATGGCCTCTATCAGGGTGCGTACCACTTTCTTGATGGAGGCATAGAGGAAGTCGTTGGCGTTGGAGAGCACCGTATAGGTGATATCTGCCGGGAAGTCCTCCGCAGCCTTAGCCATTATCTTGTCAATCTGCTTGATGACTTCGGTGGCGTTGGTTCCCGGGGTCTGGTAGATGGAGAAGTTGGCGCCCGGGCTCTGGTTGACCTGTCCTATGAACTGATAGGACTGGGTTCCAAGTTCGACTCTCGCCACATCCTTGAGACGCAGCACCTCGCCGTTGGGCAGCGCCTTGATGACGATGTTCTCGAACTCTTCAGGTTTCTCGAGACGGCCCTTGTACTTTAGGGCGTACTCGAAAGTCATATCAGCGTTCTCTCCGAACGATCCTGTGGCGGCCTCGATGTTCTGTTCGTTGAGCGCCGCCGTGATGTCAGACGGGATGAGCTTGTACTGCGCCATCACGTCCGGCTTCAGCCAGATGCGCATTCCGTAGTCTCCTCCGCGCACGTCGATATCGCCGACGCCCGGGATTCTGGAGATTGCAGGGACGAGGTTGATCTTGATATAGTTTGCTATGAATACCCTGTCGTATGTGCCGTTGGGGCTGTAGAGGGCTATCTGCTCGAGTACGTTGGTCTGGCGCTTCTTGACGGTGACGCCGATTTCCGTGACTTCGGAAGGCAGCTGCCTGGTGGCGCGGGAGACACAGTTCTGTACATTGACCGCAGCCATGTCCACATTGGTACCCTGTTTGAAATAGACCCTGATGCTGGCGCTGCCGCTGTTGGTGGCGGTGGATTCCATATAGGTCATGTTCTCCACACCGTTGATGGCCTCTTCGAGCGGGACAATGACGCATTTCTGCACAGTCTCGGCGCTCGCACCCGTATAGTTGGTGGAGACCATTACCGTAGGCGGCGCGATGTTGGGATAGCGCTCGATAGGCAGCGAGACCAGACCGATGATGCCGCCCAATACTATGAATATCGAGATGACCGACGAAAGGACCGGCCTGTCGATGAATGTCTTTATATTCATTGTGCGGCTCCGGAAATGATGTTCTTTATCTTTATCGGTGAACCGTCCCTGAGGAGGCCGACACCTTCGACTACTATGGTGTCACCCGGAGCGATGCCGGACTCGATCACATATTCCTTGCCGTTGCTGATAGGGAATACTTCGATCATGCGGGACTTCGCCTCTCCGTTTTCGACAGCATAGACGAAGACCTTGTCCTGGATTTCATAAGTCGAGGACTGCGGGATGACGACGCATTCCGGGCGGTTGTAAGGCATTATGACATTACCCGAGCCGCCGGAAAGGAGGAGCCTCTCCCTGTTGGGGAATTTCGCTCTGACCGTGATGGCGCCGGTGGTCGGGTCGATGATGCCGCTGATGGCCTCGATGCGGCCCTTTTCCTGATATACGGTGCCGTCGTTGAGTTTCAGTTCGATGGCCGGAAGGTTCTGCAGGGCGTTTTCAAGTGAGCCGAACTGTCTTGTGAGCGAAAGCACCTGGCTCTCGGTCATCGAGAAGTAGACATACATCTCCGAGTTGTCCGAAACGCTCGTCATAGGGGTGGCGTCGTTCGGTCCGACGAGGGTGCCGACCCTGAAAGGCAGGGTACCGACCACTCCGTCCGCAGGGCTCTTGACCACCGTGTATGCGAGATTGTTGCGCGCGTTGGTCTCATTGGCCTTCGCCAGGGCGAGCTGAGCCTTCTCCTTGTCGAGGGTTGTCCTGGCCAGCTGGTATTCGTAGTTTGAAATGATATTCTGGTTGAAAAGGTTCTCCTTGCTTTCGAGGGTCAGGGAGGCGGCGTCCACTGCGGCCTTCGCCACGTCGACGTTCGCGATGGCGGTCTCGAGTGCGGCTTCATACTGGGCCTGGTCGATGATGAACATCGGTTTGCCCTTGCTCACGTAAGATCCCTCCCTCACATAGATGTCCGTGATGTAGCCGGATACCTTCGGTCTGATGTCGATGTCCTGTTTTCCGCGGATAGTTGCCGAATACGTCGTGCTGAGTTCACGGGATGTCTGTTCGAGGACCATCACGTCATATTCCCTGGTCTTTCCGCTCTCTTTCTTTTCCTTGCAGCCGGAGACGGTGAAAGCGATTCCGGAGGCGGTCAGAAGGCAGAGGCAAAGATTGATTCCCTTTCTCATTGAAATAAAAAATACAGTTTTGGTAAAGATTTGTAAAGTTACGCACAAAACAGGTAATAATAAAAATTTAAGAATCTGTTTTGAAATGATTCAATTTTCTATTACATATCTTTTTCGCTGTTTCCGCAGTATTCCTCAGTTACAATGGAGCCCCATTGCTCCTTCGTAATTCTGCGAAAGCATCTGAAAAATCTAAAGTAATATCTTAAATCAATCATTTCAAAACAGATTCTAAGGTAGCCTGAAAGCAGATAATTTGAATTATTCAAAAAATGTTTATATTTGCAACTTCCACTCAGCCAAAAGCCTTCCATATGATTGGTTGACACTTTGAGTATTGTTAACTGATCCATTCTGTTTATGGCAGAGCGTTTTTTCAATTAAACTTATCATCTCATCAGTAGAGAAATGACTAAGAAGAATTATATACCTATGACCTGCACGACTCTCCGAATGGAGTCCTGCAGCGCCATACTCGCCGAGTCGGTCAACCGCAATTCGATAGTTTCATCCGTCGGCCAGGAGATAGGAACCGAAGAGACCTTCGGCGAGAGCGATTTCGTCAACCTTCACTGGGAAACGGGGATAGAATAAAACTATGACTATGAAGAAGTACTTATACCATATAGCAGCCCTGGCCTGCGCGACAGTTGCGCTTGCAGGTTGCATCCAGAATGAAGAGTGGACCATCGGCACAGCCATCAGATTCGGAGCCTCGGCGCAGGCCGGGAGCCTGACAAGGACCAGCTACGGGGATATTGTCGATGGCTCACCGAGAAAACAGATGGTCAACTGGTGCGCTGGGGACACGCTACGCATAGTCTGCGCCCAGGCATCCACCGCCGAAACAGGAACCTACCCATCCGCCGACTACAAGACCTCCGCGGGCGTGAGATACAACAACAGCGCCGAGTCCAGGGCCACCCTCTCGCTGACCGGCAAAGACAAAAAGGGACTCCGCTGGGGCAGCACCGACGCAGCCCATATCTTTTACGCCGTCTATCCGAGCCCTGCCGCAAAGAGCGGTGACGCTCTCACCACCGACGGTGCGCTCACAGGCAGCATACCGGCAGTCCAGAAACCGGACAGTATAAACAATGCCTCCCCATACAAGGCTCTGCCTGATATGAAGAACCAGTATATGGTCGCCAAGAGGATTGTCGAGGCCGGAAAGCAGAAGATAGAGGACAACGAGGTGTTCCTCTATTTCACCCCTATCACCACGGCCATACAGTTCGGCATCAAGAAC
>JAZRZH010000060.1:0-26936 GCA_045601245.1 Bacteroidales bacterium | reverse complement strand
CCAGTCCATCCAGGCGATCGTCTTCAAAGTTTAAGTATAGAATTTCATTCCAGGAGTGTCCTTCGCTGAGCATCTGCTGGATCTTCTCATAGAGAACAAACGATTTGCCGCCTCTCCTGACGCCAACGAATATGCAACAATTAAAGCCGTTTGTCTGGACGTCTCTGTGAACAATCTGATACTGTTCAATTTCTTCCCTATTATTCTGGACTATTTGTTTGAGAACCAATTTGTCTATCATCTTTTAAATCATATTTTATACTCGGACACAAATATATAAAATAGTACTTTAAATACAAAACGCTTCGCCGAATCGGCCTGAACTAAAATGAATAACGGCCCTCATCTTATCCGGACATAGGTATTCTTCTAGCCGCCTAACCATGTAAGTTTTGTAGCTCCAGAGAGAAAGAACCTATGGAAATACCTATCATAACCCAATAACTTTTATATCAATCCGTTTGTAATCCGGACGGATAAGACTATCTTTGCATCCGCATTTTTCAATCTGATTATTAGAGCATTATGAATGTAGAACTTAAAGACTCTGTCAAGAGCTACAAGGCCCCCAAAGCCAAGGTGGTCGAGTTCATGACTCAAGCTGTCATTTGTACGAGCCTGAGCAATGGCATCAACGGCATGACCATCGATGAGGACGGTGGAGAATCATTCAATTAACAGGAGGACAGCACAATGAAAAAGACAATGATTTTCGCAGCCTTCGCTGCCTTGCTTTCACTCGCTTCCTGCCAGGAGCAGATTACACCCGCCAGTGGAACTGAAGATAATAGAGTTTCTACGATAACATCCCCTGTATTCACCGCATCCATCAACGCTGGGAGCACCAAGACTACTCTCGACCTGTCTGATGGAAAGTTGGCTTGGGAGACAACAGATGAAATCACCGTCACCGATGCTTCATCGGCATCCGCTGTCTATACGATCGAGAACATAGACGCCACCACCGGAAAGGCTACATTCGTCATCAAGTCCGGCCAGGCTGCTCTCGGAGACGGCCCTTACACCGCAACCTACGGCACCGAGCCTGCAACGGCACAGACCTATTCAGCCACTGCCGGCAAGCTCTACATGACCGCTCCCGCGACCTCGACCAACAGTTTCGAATTCACCGTCCAGTGCGGCCTGATGAAGCTCAACCTTACCAAGACAGGCGAGAGTGTGAAGAGCATTGCAGTTACCGGCACTCCGATTGGCGGCAGCGAGACGACCTGCACCCTGACCTGCACCGAGGCACAGAGCATAGCCACATCAAAGGACTTCTGCATAGCCCTTCCAGCCGGCAGTTACACCAAGATTGAGATCACGAACGCATCGGACAACAAATGCACCCTTAACTCTGCTTCCGGCGTTACCGTCGCAGCCAACCACATCAAGCCTGTCACCTTCGATGGGAGCAAGCTCATTTTCGAAGAGGACCTTCCTGCACTTTCATTTTTAAGTCTGAACGATGTTTTTGTGGATGATTCCCAACAAGGTTCGACAGCCTCGGATATCTGGGGAAAACAGTGGTAATAATAAAAAGAATTGGACATGAAAATGAAAAATACATTGAAATATATTCTGCTCTTCGTCATGCTTCCATTCGTGGCTGGAGCGTGGACGGAGGGAGACTCCATTACCCTCTACGCAAACGAAGACCCTGACAATGAGGGCAATTATTACAGAACGTTCTATGACAGCAACTGTGCTTACACCTTGCCACAGGGCGTGAAAGCATACACAGCCACTATTGAATATAGCGCAGGTGAACAAGTGGTGAAGCTCACCAAGATTGAGGGCAGCATTCTGCCGAAGGGCGAAGGTGTATTGCTATATTCTAACGTGAGCGGCGAAATGAAGTTGACACCGACAAACGAGCCTGCGGACAATGTTGACGGCAATGTGTTACGTGGTGTGGACGAGGAAACTACACAGGAAGACTATGGCCCCTTCAACTTCTATATGCTCTCATACGGTCAGAACAGGCTCGGATTCTACATGATGAATTATGAGATGCCACTCTCAGCACACAAGGCGTTCCTGCCTATGTCAGCTGTCGCCCCAGCCAGAGCTATGCGCATGGTGTTCGCTGACGATGGATGCATAGAATAATCACGTGCTTCCGCATATGAATGCCCGACCAGTTCCGACGTGATTTGGCCGGGCTTTTTTGTCCGCAAATAACGTCCATTTCAAATATCAATCGGTTGATGGAAAAGAGGCGATTGCCTCTTTGCTGTGCCGCTCCGGGCGAATTGCCATTTCACGGTCCGCACTCTTTGACAAGATTCCGGCACTTGCGGTAATTATCAAAATATAGTTTACCTTTGCACGCAAAACGACAGAGTTATGGACAAGAATACATACTATTCACTTAAGTCCAAAGTCCTCGCCATGAAAGCCAGTGCCATGCTGTGCCTCAACGATGGAAACCAGACTGAAGGATATACCCTCAACGTCAACAGTTTCGGCGAGGATGATTGGGAATAAGGAGACCGGCTATGAAGAATGATTTTTTATTTCTATCAATATCAATAATTGCGGCGTTCACTCTCTCGTCCTGTCAGGATAAATTGCCGGCAGACAAGAAGCTTCAACTTGAGCCACAGGCCGTTATCACTGCTTTTACAGAAGAAGGAATCACCAAAACGTCATTGAACTACAATTCCGCTATGGATCAGTACGACGTGTTATGGAGCGAAGGGGACCGGATCATCGTGATACTCTCCGACAGTCACGCAGAATCAAGACACGTATTCACGCTGTCGGACGGTGCTGGGACGACAAGAGCATCCTTCACCTGTCCGGATGTCATTGACTGGTCAAAATACAGTTCCGTCAAGGCATACTACGGTTATGACAGCACAAGCTGGCCTTCCGAACAGACCACCGACGGCGGAAGTTCCATCAGCAATGTCCCGATGTATGCATCAGTGGAAAACTTCTCCGGGGATTCCGCTCCTGCGCTGTCATTCAAGAACGTCGGAGGTATTCTGAAGGTGGGTCTCAAAGGATACAGTATTGTCAGGAAAATCAAAGTCGAGTCCACGGACCGTATCAGCGGCGCCATCGACAGATATTCTTCAAATGCCGCCGTCCTCAGCACGGCTGTGCCTAAGGAGACAGTGATAACACTTGAAACCCCTGGTGTCAAACTCGACAAGGATGTCGCCACGACTTTCAATATCGCTCTGCCACAAAGGACATCGGGCTATTCGGATGTCAAGATAACCATCGTGGATGATATGGGCAATGAGTTCGTGAAAAGCCTCAAGAGCGATTTGAAACTGGTCATAGAACGCAGCCTCATCACCCCAGCCAATCTCCCTGCCATTACAATCGACGGCACTTGCAAGCACGGCACCCTAGGCCTTATCGATGGCGGCGAAGCTGTGATATTCAAGCCATTGAATGAAAGCGTAGGCGGGACATACATCGATCTCGCCGTCGAGACCGTCAACAGGGCCGAAAAGGCTGACCGCGAGAATGTATGCTGGTGTGCCGCAGGAAATACATACTTCTACAATGTGATGAACAATTCACACGGCACCTTCAACCCGAGGACAGACCCCGACTATAAGTCGTGGGGACTGCCATCCGAGATGGAATTGAGGGACATTGTGAATTATTTGAAGGACAAAGGTACCTGGGACAGCACCCGCAAGGGCCTTTCCATCACATTCGGAGACCACGAATTCTTCCTGCCGGCCTGTGGCAAAGCCAATAACGGCGCTGTGACTGACAACGGGGTTGCGGGTTATTACTGGACCAATACCATGTGGGACGTATATAACTATCCGAAGGATGTGGATTATGTCACCTTCAGCGCAACGGATGCCGTTTCATCCACTTCCCACGCCGCTCCGTCCAAAAGCTGCGCGATGTCCGTCAGGCTGGTGCACTCCCTTTAGAAACCAACTGTTTCAAGTCCGCGCAGACCGGCGCGTAAATTCGAACGGCGGCCTCTGCCAAACAGGGGCGCCGTCAGAATCCGCGCATCCATTTGAAGGTGAACCCGTTGTCTGTGACTGTCACGACATTGATTCCTGAAAACCCCGTAAGGAAAGCCTTCGCGACCGGTATCGAATTGACGTGCCGGATGCCTCCGCCTCTGAAATACCCGCCGACGTGGGAGTGGCCCGAGAAAATACCCTCCACACCATATTTGCCGAACAGGTCCATATAGCGGGTCCTCTTCTCTTTCGGGAAATTGTTGTGCCCGTCGGCTTCGTACAGCGCGAACATGGCGACCGGGCAGTGGCAGAACAGGAATATATGTTTGCTTCCCTGCGCCTTCTTCAACTCCTCCTCAAGCCATACGAACTGCTCTTCCTCAGCGGTGACGGCATTGTCCCTGATGCAGTTGCTGTCGAATCCTATAAAAGTGCAGTCCCCGATCTTCTTGGAGAAGCGGTCATATCCGACGAATCTTACATATCTGTCGCGCTTTTCGGCGGTCCAGCCGCGGATGTCGTGGTTGCCCGGGACGACAAAAACGGGTATGGATGTATCAATAAGGCTCATCAGCCGCTTGTAGATGTCTTTCTGCTCTTCATTTCCGAAGTCGTTCACCAGATCTCCGGTGTGGATGACACAGGCGGGACGGATATGGTTGATGGCTCTCACCGCGCACATCATCAGGGAGTCCGATACTCTGAAATGGGCGCTGGTGTCCTGAAACCCGATCTGGGTGTCCGTGATCTGGATGAATGTCAGTATGCTGTCCCCGCTTGCGGTTTGCACAGCGGGTGTGTATCGAGACGCCACCCTGGTGCTGCCGCAGGATACCGACAGCGCCGCCGTTATGATGATTGCTGAAAACAGCAGAATCTTTCTCATCTTCGAAGTATATAAAATGAATCATAAAGATAAGGAAAATCCTGCAATCAGCAGCCGGATCCATCCGGCGTCACAGTTTCAGCACGCGGCAGGTGAGGATTTTTCCGAAATGTCCTGAAATTATTTCGTCGGCCGTGCGGAAGACCGCCGGGACTTCGACGGTGTCTCCGATCTGAACGTATTCCTTAAGGGCGTCGATCTCTCCGTCGCGCCGTTTGCCGTAGACCGGCACCGTGGCGCTGCCCGATGCCGTGGCTATGGTCAATGTCGCATATTCCGCCTCATAGGAGCGCTGCGGGACATATTTCCATTCCCTGAAATAATTCTCATTGACCTTCTGGCTGACGAATTCTTCGGTTCCCGGGGATGTCTGCGATATCGCCGTCAGCCTTCCCCTGATGAAATAATCCCTGTCCGTTGTGTAAATGCCAGGCCTTGAGATATCGATATATTCCGTTCCGAGTTCTCCCCGGATCCTGAAATTGATATATGTCTCGACGGGTCCGTAGCCGGGGAATTCATACCAGGTGTCCTCCCGGACGGACTGCTTCAGCACGAACGGGTTGTCCACGGTGTATCCGGGATTGCCAGCGCTGATGAAACTGAATCTTCCGTCCTCTCCACTCACGAAACTGCTTCTGCTTATTGCCGGGGCTTCGCCCTGGCCGGTAATCACAGGAATGTTTGAAGAGACATCAATCTCAACGCTTTGAGCTTCGGGGCTGATATCAAAGATATTGTTGCCGGCGGTCGTTTTCCCTTCAGTCCCGTACACCGAAATGTGCGGGGCTTCGGAGGATTGTTCTATTATTTTCAATTCCGGTTTCGAGCAGGCGGTAAGAACCGCCAGGCTCAGGAATAATGTCCGTTTCATGATTACTCTACACTTATTATGGCGTTGAACGTGAAATACTTATTGCAGATAGCACCATTCTGCCAGTCGGCAGGAGTCAGTGTCAGTCTGTTGCCCCGCTTTGCGGAGAATGAGAATGTATCAGAGTCGAGAAGTCTTTCGGCGCCGCCTCCGACCATTCTTCCATATACGGCAACTTCGATAGTCACAACGGTGTTGGAATAGTTCCCGCCGGAGATTGTGATCCAGTTTCCGCTTTCTCCGTTCGAATAGATGCTCTTGCCGATATTCGCGAAGGATTCGGGGAGCCATCCCATATTGAATTCAGATGCCATTCCGTTCTCTTCGAGCCTGTATCTTCTGATCTCCAGACGGATGGATGAGATACTGCTGCTGATGTCATATTCTATCGTGTTGGATGTAATGCCGTTGTATGTGGCGCTCACGTTGCAGGTACCCGATCCGACGATTTCCGGCTTGAGGGAGTTGATTCCTGAAATGACGTGGCTGTCCGATATGTTCCAGGTTATACCGGCGTTCTGCGGCAGTGCCGTACCGTCATAATAGACAGTGATGGATTCACCTGTGTATGGACTCAGGTTGAGACTGTATGAACTGCAGGAGGTGCTGATTGTCAATGTGTGCTGCGGGCTGCCGGAGCCCTTGACGGACAGCTCGGCATAGTTGCTTTCATATCCGAGATATGAAGCGCAGATCAGCGTCGTCGCCTGGAAGGAACCGCTGTTGTGACCGGTCGCGATGCCGTTGCTGACCGAGGCTACGGACGGCTCTGTGGAAATCCAGCTTGCTACATTTGTCACGTTGACCGGATTTCCAACGGGAACCATATCCACGAGCATCTGTGCGGTGGCGGTATAGGAGACTTTTCCGCCGCTTTCAATGGTCTGCCTTGCGGAAGGCGTGATGCGGACAACATAGGTGGTGTCGAATCTTCGCGTGTCAAGAACATTGACGCGAGCCGTGGCGCTGCAGGAGCGGTATGTCGCTGTGATGTCCGCGTATCCGGCGCTGAATGGAGCCACGGTGCCGTTGCCGGTATGTCTGGCGACATTCGGATTGGTTGATGTCCAGATTGCTGAGGGCGCCGGAATGCTTGTGCCGGTGCGTCCGGAAAGCCAGTCCCCGTAGAGGCTGAATTTCACATCCGGAATCCCCGCTTCGGCGTTGAGGTCCAGGGTGGCTTCGTCAGGAGAGATATACAGGCGCAGAATAGAATCGCGCATCTGCACGAGTTCCACTGTCTGGTCCGGCACCCCCGTCGCCGATATTGTCAGAGTTGCTTCCCGGGCAATGTCAGGGAACGTATTCTTGAATTTCGGCCAGACAGACACGGAAGAGGAACCTGTGCCGGATGTTGCGGAGAGCGTGAATTCATTCATATCACCTCCGCCGAGCGCGGCTGTCCAGGCAAGGGACGGTGTCGCAGTTATATTGACCGTCTGTCCATAGGTGGCGCCATTTTCGTTCGACAGCCAGGATAAATTCAACTTATTGACAGATAGTTGCCAGGCGGATACATAAATGCTTTTTCTTGCCGTATAAGTTCTGCCGTCTCCACTGGTGTAGCTGGCGGTCAGAATTGCCGGAGAAGAAGATGCCGCCACACCGGTGACTGTTACGCTGTAACCGGTGCCGCTCATTGATGCTATCCCTGTGTCGCTGATGCTCCAAGTGCAGGATACTCTGCTCTGTCCCATCAGTGTGCCGTTATAGTAATGTCTGAGCCAGGCCGTATCACGGCAGCTTTCACCGGGATGTATCGGCTCCTGCGATACCGGTGAGATATAGAGTTCGTATGTGTCAGCGGATTCACTGACAGTGATCTCCTTGCTGTCCGATAAATCTTCGAAAAAACCGCCGGTGTCATATATCGCCTGATAGACGGCTGACCCTATTCCGGAGCCTATGCCGCTGTCCGTCAGAACACTTTTGTTTGAGGATTTGAACTGCGTCCGGTCTTTGTCCGGGCAATACTCTGTCCCGCATTCATCCGTCAATGAGATGGATGGGTGGCAGGATTCTCCGACACGGATTTCCGAGTCGGCGTTCAGCAATATGCCGAGTGTATGTGTCGGAATGTCCTTGTATCCGCTTTCAGTGATGCCGTCCATAGAATATCCTGCGGTTATGCGTGCCGTTCCGATACTTCCGGCTTCCAGATACCAGAGTGTCGGATTGGTTCCGGAAAGCGCAGAGGAGATGACCCCTCTGTCTGAAGAACTGACGTCAAGTCCGTTTTCGTATATGGTGTCCTGCGCTGTCAGAGTTGATTTGATTCTGCCGTTATAATTGAGCCTTACTCCGAATCTTCCTCCCTGCCTTGCGGTTGGGGTCCTATGGAACAATTCTATCTCTTCCTCTCCGTCTTCGCTGGAGACATATCCGCTGAAGTTGGTGAACAACATATTTGGGACCAACGGTTCTATGCCGTCTAGAGAGTAGTATACTACATTCAGAGTATCTCTGAGTGCGTTGTCGACAGTGCTCACGCAGACCGGAAAAATGATAGCAGTATCGCTTGCCGTCAGGAATCTTTTCGACTCTATGATGATATTGTTTCCGTCAGCGGAGACATCAAACGGGACATTTCCGCCGGTCGTGATGCGATAGCTCAAATCGTTCGGATACAGTGAGAGGGCGACGGCATCCATTCTTCCAGGATATGGAAAGATTTCGATTGAATTGTTTTCGAATGACAGATTTCGGGAATCCTCCACTTTGCCACGCGTGACTTTCCAGCTTTCACGCAGAACTGCGTTTTCATCACTGAGAATCAGTGTGACGGTCTGGGCCGTATTGCGGCGTACATCGCAGTTGCTGATTGTGTCGTCTCCCAGAAAGAACCTGTATGTCAGATTATTGATGATAATCCCTTCGGATTGATACTGTCCTGTTATCTCTACATAGGTGGCGAGAGCACCCTTGTCGTCTGACATTCTTTCCGGTACTTTCTGCCAAGGGTCGGAATTGCCGGGATTGGCTTCGCCCTGAAGGTTTTCGAGCAAATAATAAGTGACTCTGCTTCCGTTGTTCATTGCCAGGATATCATCAGGTGTGGCACTGTCACCATCTTCGAGTTCATAAGGAGACAGCGCGGAGCAGGCTGATGATAGCGGGCACATGCATTGAGGCGACTGCCTTATGTTGAGGGAGGAGACAGTGAAGGTTCCTTCCAGATCGCTGCAGTCGACCATAAAGCTGATTCTGGCAAGACAGCGCTTCAGTGGTATTTCGTATTCATCATCCTTTTCCAACCGGACCGTACTGACTGGGATGTACGAATATGGAATGGCATTGAATTCCTTGATATCGTTTCCGGTGACAGCGAACTCCTGCGCCTGGGCAATTGTACCGAACGTTCCTGAAATATTGTCAGGAATCTCAATCCCTGCCAGGGCATATATGTAGTAATCCCTGTCCAGAATGAGTTCTCCAGTTGAATAATACCTGTCTGTCACATTTGTTCCGAGCTCGGAAATCCATGCGGCAAGTTTGCCATTTTCCGTATAGAACAGCACAAGCAGGTTCTCTGCGTTGCCATTGTCTTCCACATCGTAAGAACTTCTGGTAATCTCTTCTTCCGGAGATATCGATATGTGTATCCGCGCACGTTCGGAGTTGGCCCTGTCATTGTCCGTGCCGGAGCATCCGGCGAAAGTGAACAGCAGGCAGAGTCCTGCCGTCAGTTTCCAAATAATCCCTTTCATTTTCGTGTTTCCTTAGAATATTACAAACAGCAGGTTCTCCTTCCATCCCTCCACTTTGATTGATGCAGTACCTTCATTCAGGTCTGCGATAAGGATTATGTCAGCAAGACTTTTTGCATAAAAGTCATATCCGATGGCCTTCAGCTTTTCGCCAAGATTGATCGAGGTAATTAAATCTCCTGATGTCCTGTCTATGAATGACAGGACAAGGTCATATCCGCTTCCTTGCCGTGGAATCCTGAAGCCGGCGGCCTTTCCGCCATAAAGGCATCGCCATTCATAACTTCCCCCTACGCTTTGAAGTGACGCTCTGGATATTGATGAAGATGATGCATCAAGGCATATTTCGATATTAGCGGGATCTGAAATGATAATGATGCTGAGAGTTGTAAACTGCTTGAACGGCTCCAGGGTGACATAACTTTCTTCGCCGGTTGCATCAGTGACGGTTGAGATGCCATACAACGAGTCAACGTCTCCTCCAACCGATGGTCCGATCGTTTCAGGGACTGGCTGACCTGCATTCCTTACTGACAGGGCACTGACAGTGTAGATGCCGCGGGGAAGGGATGCTTCATAAACGCCGGCACACGTGTCAGCACCGAACATCCTGTCGTATACCTTGGTGCCTGAGGAGTTGTAGACAGCAACAGCGATATCCCTTCCTGAGTAAGGGCCTGTTTCATCCTGAGCCAGTATCTTTGACAAATCAAAATCAACCCGGCATGGACAGGCATCGCGTATCTCCTTGACCGAGCAACTGTTTGCGAGAGACAATGTCAGAAAGATTATGAAATAACCAATGATAGTTTTCATGCTCTGTTCCAGTGATATCAATGCTTTCATACCGGGTTGATGTACGATTAGAATGATTCAGTATAGGCTTTTCCGTCGTTCCAGTTGGTCACTGTGACGGTGGCTTTGATTGCACCGCTGCTGACAGGCAGGTTCGGGTCGTCTGAACCGGCTCCCGTAATAACGGCAGTAACCTCATAACTTGTGTTTCGTGATGGTGCGTCTGTAAGGATTACAGGATAATAGTAGGTTTTGCCATTGAATGTCGCCGCTATTACCAGAACGCTCTGCTGGGCTGAGAAAGTGGAACTGAATCCGTCCGGTGAAACCGTAGATGTGTTGGGATAAGCGTAGAGATATTTTCCGACTGTCAATGTCGAACCGTTTTCAATGGTTTGCCCGATGCCGGAATAAGTAAGAGCAGGTGCGGATGCGGTATATGTGCTTCCATTGATGATGTGGGAGGCGTTCCGGGCCGTTTCATCCGCACGCCCCTCCTTGTTGTACCAATTTGCTGCAGTATTGCCTGGAGCTTTGTTCCCGGAAAGATTCTGTGTGTTGACGACATTGCTCAGGAACACCCTTTCGACTTGGAGTGTTCCTAAGGCTTCCGGCAGGCCGTTCTTAATGGTTTTGACGGCCACTCTGGATACATATCGCGAGATTCCGATAACAGGTTCAGCGGTTTTTCCATCGGTTACCGTGACGGATCCCGAGTGTCCCTCCATCACGAAGTCGGAATCCGGTCCGTTATATTCGCTGAGCGGGATGTCGGTAGAATTGAATTCGGAAAGACTCCTTATGCCGGATAACTCCGGTCCGTTAGCTACAATATAAATTGAATAGCTGCCGCATTTAACATTATTGATGGTGACTGTTTTTGATGAGATTTCCTGAACTGTGAATTCGTGATACCGGTAGAGAGATCCACCGTCGTCGAAAATAAGCATACTGATGTCGTTGAGGTCGGCCTCATTACCTGTCGTGGCAGCTTTTGTCGTTGCTGACGGTATGTTGAAAGAGATTTTCATAGAGCCCTCACCATTTTCAGGTGTGATGGCCGAGTGGTCGCAGGATGCAGCGGACAGAATTGCTGCTGATGCGAAAGCGATAAGATTGAGTCTTTTCATTCTGATTTGGTTTAATGGATTGATATTATGATGTGATTATAGGTTTTCCGTTATGTCAGGACCTGAATACCAGTCCCTTGCTGTAATGTATACTCCAACGTATGCCGGGCTGGCAGGCTCTTCCGGATCATCGGAGCCGGCGTGATATACAGTGACAGAGACATCGTATGTCGTATTCCTTTCAAGGCCTGGCAGTGGGATGGGGTAGTAGTATTCCTTATCATCAATGCTGGCGGCTATTACCAGTCTCGTGTACCTTGGAGAGAAGGAGTGGTCCGGTGAGAATCTGTCCGATGCAGTAGGATTGGGATAGCAGTAGAGCCTTATCGGAGTTTCGTGACTTTCTCCGCTGGAAAGGTCTATCTCAGAATCGCACAGTGTGCAAGAGGAATGCGGGGAAAGGATGTCCGGGTGGCCAAGTTTGTTGTCCCACATCATATCATCTGAATCTCCACCGATATTGTGTGATGCCACGGCATTCGTAAGCATGACCCCTGTTACGTGCAGCGTCCCGAAGGCTTCCGGCAATTTGTTCGTTATAGACTTCAGAACAACTCTGGATACATATCTGGATATGTCGACCGGGCATATGGTTACGGAGTTTCCCGATACTGTGCAGATGTTTGATCCGGACATTATGAATCCATCTGCGCTTCCGTTCCATTCTCCGAGTCCTATGACGGTCCCTTCCATCTCCTCTTCAGTACGGCATTCCGCCAGCGACGGTCCGTTGGCTATCGCGAAAACCCTTTTGATTCCTGTCCGGGTCTTGACGCGCCCTTCTGTCATCTCGCCCATATCCAGATATGATTCCATTTCCCCGTTTTCGTCGAATACCAGAATCTGCAGGTTGCCGATTCTGCATTCGTTTTCCGTAGCGTCGGTATCGGATGTCCTCGTAGTTCGGCTGCGATCTATTCTGAATGCAATCTCTCCAAATTTCAGAGGTGCCATATTCCCTGAGCAGGAGCATATTATCATACAGATTAATGCAGCAGGAAGGCTAGTTGTCATTCTTTTCATTTCTGTCAGTATGCTTGATTGAATAAACGATCGATATCACGGCTGCATCGTATTTCAGGAAGCCTTTGCAGCCATCCTTGACCAGGCATCTGCCGCATCTCGGCCTGGCATAATCCGCGTATTTCTTCACACCGCCCCAGAACAGGATGCCGGTGTCAAGCCGCAGCCGGTCGTTGAGACGGAATGAATATCCTCCGCCGAACGAGAGACCGAATGCGTCCCCCTCTTCGGTCGCCGGCCTGCCGAACAGTCCGCCGCGGTTATACTGTTCGAACTGAAGCCTCGCTGTCGCCCATATTCCGCCGCATGTGTCGGCGGGGCGCCACTCGGGTCCTGCATAGAATGTCCTTCGCCGGTCCTGGAATGCGCGCGGATCATCATCCGGACGGAAACTCCATCCGTTGTATCGCACTCCGGCACCGATGCTCCACCGGTCCCCGGTCCGCAAAGCCGCTTTTGCGCTGATTGTCCCAAGCAGCGCCGCATCGGCGAGGTTTGTTTCGATAGTTATTTTCTGCGCATGCGCCGTGACTGCGCTGCATGCGGCCAAAAGCAATGTTGTCAGAATACGTTTCATTTCCGTTCGTTTTGCGGGGCAAAGATATGGCCTCAAAATGCGCCTTGTATATCCCTGAAAAGCCGATTATGCACTTTGTGGAGATCGCGGAACAATGCTGTTTTTGTCGGCTTTTCCATGCTTGGGCCGGTGCCGAATCTGAATTTTCGAAGCGTAATTGCAGATAAGTGAAATTGCCGATATTGCAAATTTCCGTTTATGGAGATTTAACTTTTGATTTGAAGTACAGTCTAAAATCAAAATGTTGAAACGCACGCAGGATTTTTTTCCGAGAGCAGTGAACCGGAACTTTTCCGGAATATCCGTTATCCGGCAGATTGACCGGATGACTGCTTAAAATTTTGACTCATCGGAAAAATGTCCTATATTTGCATTTCATTGTGCTTGATGCACGAGTATTGATTTGAAAATTTTAAACTGAATTATATGGAAGACATTACATCAAAGGTAAAGGCTATCATCGTCGATAAACTCGGTGTTGATGAAGGCGACGTGGTGGAGTCAGCAAGCTTCACCAATGATCTCGGAGCAGACTCTCTTGATACTGTGGAGCTTATCATGGAATTCGAAAAGGCATTCGATATCACCATCCCGGATGATGTCGCAGAGAAGATATCTACAGTTAAGGACGCAGTCGATTTCATTTCCGAAAGCGTTGCCAAGTAGCGCCGACAAGGACGGCTGCTTTTAGCCAGATGCCACTGAAAAGAGTTGTAGTCACCGGCCTCGGAACCATCAATCCTCTTGGAAATGATGTTCCAACTTATTTCGCCAACCTCGACAGAGGTTTGAGCGGGGTATCTGAGATAGACCGGTTTGACACAACTCTTTTTAAAACCAGATTCGCCTGCCAGGTGACCGGATTCGTTCCGGAGGAGTATGGACTCGACCGCAAGGAGGCGAGAAAGAATGACCGCTATTCACAATATGCGGTTGCCGCCGCCGACCAGGCGGTTAAGGACAGCGGCCTCGATTTCGAGGAGGAGGATCTTACACGTGTCGGCGTGCTGGTCGGTTCCGGTGTCGGAGGCATAGAGACCCTCGAACAGGAACTGCTGGAATATAAAGAGGGCGAAGCACCGCGCTTCAGCCCGTTTCTGATTCCGAAAATCATTACCAATATTTCATCGGGCACGATTGCGATACGCTACGGCCTTCGCGGTCCGAATTTTTCGATATCCTCTGCCTGCGCGTCATCATCCCACTGCATCGGTTCCGCTTATGATATGATCCGTCTCGGCCGTGCTGACATTATGCTTGCAGGCGGCAGCGAGGCTCCGATCTGCCGTTCCGGTGTAGGCGGATTCAATGCTCTCCACGCACTTTCCACCAACAATGACGAAGCGGCCACGGCTTCACGCCCGTTCGACAATACACGTGACGGTTTCGTGATAGCCGAAGGCTCCGGTGTCCTTGTGCTTGAAGAGTACGAGCATGCTGTACGCAGGGGAGCGAAAATTTATGCAGAGATAGCAGGCGCGGCATTCTCCTGCGACGCACATCATATCACCGCTCCGGATCCGGACGGAAAGGCTGCCTCTGAAGCCATTGAAGGTGCCCTCAGGGATGCCGGGATGACGCCGGACTGCATCGATTACATCAATACGCACGGCACGTCCACCAAACTCGGCGACATTGCGGAGCTTGGTGCAATCAAGAACGTGTTCGGCGATGACGCATATAAGGTCAGCATCGACGCCACAAAATCGATGACAGGACATCTGTTAGGAGCTGCCGGCGCTATCGAGGCATTGGCCTGCATACACGCGATGATGGACGGCATCATACCTCAGACCATCAATTTCAAGGAAGAGGACCCGGATATCGACTATAAGCTCGATCTTACGTTGGACGGACCGCGGCACCGTGAGGTGAAGGTTGCGATGAGCAACAATTTCGGTTTCGGCGGGCAGAATGCCTGTCTGATTCTCAAGACACTGAAATAGTTTACGGCGCTTACGCGCCATTTTTTTTAATATCGGTATTATGAAAAAGATTCTGCTTTCTGCCGTATTGATGTTCGCTGCAACATACGGCTTCGCTTGTACGAATTTAATTGTCACCAAGGGCGCTTCCGCCGACGGTTCCGTTATGGTCTCCGATGCTGCGGATTCGCACACCCGCTACGGCTGCCTTGCATACGAACTCGCAGGGGACCACAAGAAAGGCGAGACCAGGAGCATTTATCAGTGGGGTTCCGACTTTCGCGGACCTTTCTACTATCACGGAGAGATCCCTCAGGCTCCGCACACATATAACGTCATCTGCAACATGAACGAGCATCAGCTCATCATCGGTGAGACGACATACGACGGCCGCAAGCAGACTCCGGATACGACCGCGATCCTCGACTACGGTTCCGTAATGAATATCTGCCTGCAGCGCTGCACTACCGCCCGCCAGGCAATCCTTCTGTTTGCGCAGCTCACCGATGAGTACGGTTACTGCCAGACCGGAGAGACTCTCTCCTTCGGCGACAAGGAGGAGGCGTGGATTATGGATATTTTCCCGCGCTGCCCGCATTATGATGCCAATGGTGTAAACACCAACAAGGGTATCGTATGGGTTGCAAAGCGCATCCCTGACGGATATATCTGCGCCCATGCAAACAATGCCCGCATCACCAAGATTGATTTCAACGATCCGGAAAACTGCCTCTACTCCAAGGATGTAGTGGACGAGGCGCGCAGGAACGGATGGTATGAGGGTACCGATGAGGATTTCAGCTTCGCTGACACATACTGTCCGCTCGATGCACAAGGTTATATGCGTACTTGCGACAACCGCGTCTGGAGTTTCTTCAACAGATTCGGTGATATCGATATGTATCAGTATATCGACTACGTGACCTGCAAGAACCCTTCACACAGACTTCCGCTCTGGGTCAAGCCGAAGACCAAGATATCCGTTGAAATGCTCGCTGCCGCAATGCGTGACCACTATGAAGGTACTCCTTTCGATATGCGCAAGGGCGTTGCCGCAGGCCCTCACGAGTGCCCTGTCCGCTGGAGGGATAATGACTGGACTGTCGACGGCGTCAAATATATGAACGAGCGCGCTACCGCTGTTCCTCAGACCGGTTTCTGGTTTATCGGCCAGGCCCGCAACTGGCTCCCTGACGAGGTTGGCGGCGTTATCTGGTTTGCTGTGGATGATGCCGGAACGGCTCCTCTCACACCGGTTTATGCCTGCTCGAAGGATATTTCGGACCATTACAGATTCGGCAACGGAAGCCTTATCAAATATTCAGAGACCTCTATGTTCTGGGCTGTGAACCGCGTTGCGCAGTTCTGCTATCTCCATTACAACACCACCGGTGACGAGGTCGCGGAAGTGATAAGAAAGCACGAGGCCGAGATGGTTGCCAAGATCGCCGAAAACGATGTAAAGGTTCTTGATATGTATCAGAAGTCTCCTAAGAAGGCTGTCAAGTACCTCACCAAGTTCTCCATCGCAGAGCAGGACGCCCTCTTCGACAAGTGGAAGGAACTTGATAAGTATATTCTCATCAAGTATCTTGACGGCAATATCAAGAAGCAGGACGAGAACGGCAATTTCATTACATTCGAAGGCCGTGATTTCGCCCCTGTAAGTCCGAGTGTCAAGGGTCTCAACCCTGCATTCAAGAAGGCCATCGTAAATGAGACAGGCGACTTCTTCAGAGTTCCTAAGTTGAAGTAGTCAGTTTCTATTCAAGATTGGAGGCCGGTCAAAAATCTCTTTTTGACCGGCCTCTTCGTATAAGCGGAGCTCTCTTCGGCTGCCACAAGCCTTCGTATCCGGTGACCAGCTGCTACCGACCATAGGCGGGAACGAGGCAGTGCCACAAAAAATAAGGGCCGCCGTTGAGCAGCCCTCCGCATAGAATTATTTCAGTGATAAATTACTTGAGCACCGTATAGGTTATCCTGAGTTTCGGACATCTTTCAGCTGAAGTGCCGTTGAGCTTGCACTGGCCGTAGTTCATATAGTCCGTATAATAATAGGTGTCGCCGGACGAAGAGGAACCGCTGCCGTAACCGTAGCCGTATCCATACCCATAACCATATCCGTAGCCGTATCCATAAGGGTCGTATCCGTATCCGCCATAACCGTAAGGACTGTAACCATAGCCGCCGTATCCTCCATAGCCGTATCCACCGTACCCGCCATATCCGCCGTAGCCATATCCGTAAGGGCTGTATCCGTATCCTCCATAGCCATATCCGTAAGGATCATATCCGTACATACCGTATGGGTCATAGTAACTGCTGGATGACGAGTCGTCTTCGGTATATGACATCGTGGAGATTATCCAGATGTCATCCTCATCTGTGATTTCCTCCACTTTTTTCCTTATGAGATTCTGGATCAAAAGCCCTGCATCCGGTTTATAGTACATAAGTGACCTGTTGATTGAGCCTTTGTCATATGAACTTGAGTAGATCTCGCTGATAGGGGTATATACAGTGTATCCTTCGGACCTGTGCCTGTTTACAATGTATAGGTTTTCAGGGTACGAGTCGAGCTGATCGGGATTTCCTGAATACTCAAACGGAAACTCGAATGTCGCCTTTGAAATGAGTATCGCATTGTTGTCAATTCCTTCACTTTGCATCCAGTTCTCCAGCATTGTGCGCAGTTCGAGACCGTTAATGTATGGCTTTATGCCGGTGAGACCCTGATATCGAATCTCATCGGTTGCATTTTCAGTTTCCATTTCCTTCTTACCGCATTCTATTGACATCAGGTTGTAATAGTTGCCGAGTTCGAAATATGTTGTCGTGTCTCTGCGGATTCCGTTGTCATTGATGGATGAATATTTCAATACAACGTATGATGAACTTGTGTCGAACTTGTTAATTCTACCGCTGCCTTCGTCTTCTTCAGCTTCGTCTGTATAAAAATAGAGGCCGTGACATTTGCGCATAAAAAGCTCCGCACTGTCAAGTTCCTCGCTGCTGCATCTGAACATCTGTTCAGCAAGTGCTTTGTTGAAATAGATTCTCAGTGTGTCGCCTCCGGTATATACATTTGCTCCGCCGCATATGTCCAGGTTGCTGACATCCGTCATTTTGATGGAATTGTTGTAGAAATGCGTACTGTCAAGCTCTATCGCAAGCTGGCGGACATATATATTCTGGGGTATGTGTTTCTGGTCGTCCGCTATCGTCTGTATTTCACCCTTGATCAGGTCCACATACATCTCCTTGAAAACAGGATCCTTGCCCCACTGTGTCGAATCCTTGCTCGGCACTATGGAGAGCGCTGTGCCTATGCGGACCTTCCCGAATTCGCCAGCGTTGAGGGTTCCTGTGATGATGGTGGATGACATCATTGTCTGGAGACTGTCTGACAATTTCTGTCCGACAGGAAGGTCAAATTCGACGGTTCTGATGGAAATGTCCTGGTTAGTCGGAACGAAGTCCGCACCGAGTGTCTTGTCCGTATTGATGCAGGATATGAAGGATAGCATTGTCGAGAGGGACAATGCGAGGATGGTCGTGACTTTATTTGCTTTTCGCATTTGTTGTCAATATTTGGTCGTAAAAAGCGTTGTACTGTTTGATGTAATCCGTCTCCTGCATACCAATTTTGCAGTATGGGAGAACCGGCAGTTTCTTCGCGTTCGCACAATCCAGAAGTTCCTGTGCGGGGGCTTCAGTGCCGAGAATGATGCCGTCGGAGTACTGGATGGCAAGTTTCGCAAGATTTATGCCATTGGCCTCCTTAATTACAGATGCGTCTGATTTTTTAAGGCCTCCTGTTATCAGCTTGTCAAGCATATCAGCCTGGAATTGCTCGGTGACCGCATCGTTGTAAAGAGAGAGCACAACCTTTGCCTCTTCGAAGATCGGGTCGTTCTTGTAGACTTTCTTGAGGTAGACAGGGATGAAATGTGAAATCCAGCCCTGGCAGTGGATCACGTCAGGCTTCCAGCGCAGTTTCTTGACGGTCTCCAGAACCCCGCGCGCGAAGAATATGGCGCGTTCGCCATTGTCTTCGAAGAATTTGCCTTCAGCGTCACGGTGCACGGCTTTCCTTTGGAAGTAGTCCTCATTGTCGATAAAATAGACTTGCATCCTGGCGGCGGAAATGGAAGAGACCTTGATGACAAGAGGCTGGTCCACATTGCCGATGACAATGTTCATTCCGGACAGGCGGATCACTTCGTGCAACTGGTTCCTCCGTTCATTTACGCAACCGTAGCGCGGCATGAACGAGCGGATTTCCCTGCCTGCCTCCTGGATCCCCTGCGGCAGGAACCTGCCGGCTATAGCGATATCTGACTCAGGCAGATACGGGTAAATCTCGGAGTTGATGAAAAGTACTCTTTTAGTTTCTTCCATAATCGTGGGTCGTTTTAAGGGCAAATTCGATACAAAGATAATAAAAAAATTGATTACCTTTGACGCCATATCGTTTGCAATGGCAAAAAAAGAGAAAAATATCGTCCTCCGCAGGCTTGTCCGCTCCTACATCACGTCCGTCATCAGCATCTCGCTGGTACTGACTCTGGTGGGTGCGTCAGTCATATTCGGTGCCAGCGCCTCGGGTGTAGCCTCCTATTTCAAAGAGAATATGGCGGTTTCCCTTATTCTCAAACAGAGGGTTACGGAGAAACAGGCCAAAGCTTATGCCGACAGCCTTGCAGGTTCGGAACATGTCCGCAGCGCGGAATATATATCTAAGGAACGAGGGGCGGAAGAACTCGAGTCGATGCTTGGTGAGGATTTCCTGAGCGTATTTGAAAGCACCCCGATCCCGGTTTCGGTGGAACTCCATCTCGATGGGGATATGATTTCGAAAGATTCCCTTGCTGTTATTCAGAAGCATTTCCTTGCCGACGAAAGAGTGGAGGAGGTGGTTTATCAGGAATCTATGGTAGAGGCGCTCAATGCAAATATCAAGAAGATCACTGCAGCCCTTTCGGTAGTCATCGTACTGTTGCTCATAATTTCGTTCGCACTCATCAACAACACTGTGCGCCTCAATATTTATGCGCGCAGATTCACAATACATACGATGCGGCTTGTGGGAGCCAAAAATTCATTCATAGCCAAGCCGTTCGTGAATCAGGCCATAATCCAGGGCGCCGTTTCGGGAATCATCGCCTGCACCATTCTCGGGCTGGCAGTCGCATATGTCAGAAAATCGAGTGCGCTGCTCTTCTCCCTTTTCGATATGGGGCTTCTTGTCAGAGTGTTTGTCCTGCTGGTGGTCCTCGGAATGATAATATGCTCGGCTTCCGCACTTTTCGTCGTGAGTCGGATAGCATATTCGGCAAAAGATGATTTATATTATTGATTTTTATTGAATAATGGCAAATTTCTCAATTCCTTCCAAGAATGTCAGGCTGATACTAGTCGGCTTGATTGTAATGGTAGCCGGATATATCCTGATGATCGGAGGCGGTTCGACCGATCCTGACGTTTTCAATATGGATATGTTCAATTTCAGGCGCCTCGTGCTTTCTCCACTTCTGGTGATAATCGGCATTGTGATAATAATCGTTTCGATTATGGCAAAGCCGAAGGATAAGGATACTCAGGAATGAATTCGATAGAAGCACTGATCCTCGGTCTGGTCCAGGGCCTGACCGAGTTCCTGCCCGTAAGCAGCAGTGGACATCTTGCAATCTCGAAAAGCCTGTTCGGGATAGAGACGTCCGACCTTTCATTTGACATTGCCGTCCACGCAGCCACGGTGCTCGCCACCATCGTGGTGTTCCGCAAGGAGATTTTGCAGCTGCTTCAGGGCTTGTTCAAATTCAAGTATAATGACGAGACCAGATACATTTGTATGATACTTGTCTCGATGATTCCGGTCTTCGTAGTCGGGATGTTCTTCAAGGATTATGTAGAGTCGCTTTTTGGCACTGGTCTCATAGTGGTCGGATGCGCTCTTCTGGTCACGGCGGCGCTGCTGTTCTTCAGCGAGATGAAGAAGGACCGCCAATCAGCGGAAGGAGCGGAGATGTCATACAAGTCTGCCATCTGGATGGGTGTTGCCCAGGCGGTGGCGGTGATTCCGGGCCTTTCCCGAAGCGGCTCCACCATTGCGACGGGCCTTATGTGCGGCGTCGGCAAGGACAAGGTCGCCCGCTTCTCGTTCCTTATGGTGCTTGTACCGATCCTCGGTGAGGCATTCCTTGATTTGGTCGGAGGAGATGCCTCGGCAAGTTCCGTAGGCGGCTTGCAGCTGGCCATCGGTTTTGTGGCTGCATTCGTTTCAGGCCTCTTCGCCTGCAGGGTGATGATATCCATTGTCAAGAAGGCGAAACTCAGATGGTTCGCCCTCTACTGCGTCGCAGCGGCGATACTCTGCTTCATATTGAATTTCATATAATATATGGCGGACGGCAGATACTTCTTCGCATCCGACGTCCATATAGGCGCGGCTTCCGATCCGGACAATCTCGCGGAGAAGCGCTTTGTCGCCTTTCTCAATTCATTGCCGGCTGACACCGTCGGGCTGTATCTGCTCGGGGACATCTTCGATTTCCGGGTCGAATACCGCGACGTTGTCCCGAAAGGCGGAATCCGTGCCCTCGGAGCTCTCGCCTCCCTTGCCGACAGGGGAGTGGAGATCCACTATATCTGCGGCAATCACGACTGGTGGCTGACCGATTACCTTGAAAAGGAGATAGGAGCCGAGATTATCCGCGACAGGTATGTCGTGCGGCAGGTGGGCTCTTTGACGCTGTGCCTCGGACACGGTGACGGCCTGGGTCGCAGAGGTTTCGGCGAGCGTCTCGTCTTCCGGCTGTTCCGCTCGCGCGTGTGTATATCACTGCTGAAGGCTCTGCCTCCGCGCTGGGTCTTTTCCTTCGCCCGTTCCTGGTCCGCGTTAAGCCGCAGGCGCCATTCGGGATATGTCTTTCAGGGTGAAAACGACCCGCTTTACAAGTTCGCGGCTGGGTTTGATGAGAGGGTTGACGCGTTTGTCTTCGGTCACATTCACGAGCGTCTCGAAGCCCGTCTGCCGGACGGTACTCCTTTCTTCATCATAGGGGACTGGTCGACAGGTACGCCGTTCCTGAATCTTTCCGGAATGAACATCTCCGGAGGCTCCTTGCCGAATATCGAGAAATAGAGGCGGCTGAAATCCCCGCGCTCCCATATCGCCACGAGTTCCTCCAGGTCCTTGTCCTGTCCGAACTGGTCGTACGGCTGTTTGAGGTTGCCGCCGAATACCTTAGCGACTCCCTGCCAGAATGTCGCGGTAGGGCCGTCGAGATATCTTTTCAGTACATAATATGGCGTTTGCCCGACTTCCCTGTCGATGAGCCGTATCATCATCAGCCCCTGCTTGAGCGTGAGTTTGCGGAATACCGGCTCGAACTCCTTGAGCAGGTCGTCCTTGAGTTTTGCGAGGAATTTGTCCTCCTGTCTTCTGGTATAATGGTCGGCCTCGAAAAGGCTGTCGGTAGAGTGGATTATGTCCGATATGGCGAGCGCGTAAGGATATGCCTTGCTGAAATTGTGGACGCGCTTGTAGTAGTCGCGCCACTGCCGCTTGCTCATCTTGCCGCGCGGTGATACGACCGCAGGGGTGATGTCGTCCACATATATCGTGTCTTTGCCGCTGATGATGTATGGCATCACATATCCGCCCGCCGGCTTCGGTTTCTGGGCGGACAGATTTCCGGCCGGAACAACCGTCAGCAGGACAAGCAATATTAATCGGACTCTCTTCATTGCGACTGCAAAAATAATAGGAAAATTGCTTATATTTGCAAAATCCTATAAACAAAAGGAATACCAAAACAAAAAACTTCAGATATGTTCGACCTTACCAATTTTACCCCGTGGGTACTGTTCTCCGATGCCGGTATGATCCTGGCATTGCTGCTCATTGGCAAGCTCTGCAGAGCAAAACTCAAATTCATTCAGAAAATGTTCATCCCGCCATCATTGATTGCGGGTCTCCTGGCGCTGATCTTCGGCCCTAACGGCCTCCAGTGGCTGCCGATTTCCAATAATCTCGGAACCTATTCCGCCATCCTCATCGCAGTCGTATTCGCAGCCCTTCCGCTCTCCTCACCTTCATTCAAGGTCAAGGAGGTCGCCGGCAAAGTAGGCCCGATGTGGGCTTATTCGCAGTTCGGAATGCTCTTCCAGTGGGCTGTAGTGGGTATCCTCGGAATCATTATCCTCACTCCGATATTCGGTGTTCATCCGGCATTCGGCATAATGTGCCCGGTAGGCTTCTACGGAGGTCACGGCACCGCAGCCGCAATGGGTGCGACATTCGAAGGTATGGGCTGGCCTGATGCCCTCAGCCTCGGTATGACCCCCGCCACTGTCGGTGTCATCCTCGGTGTCATCTGCGGTGTGCTCTTCATCAAGCTCGCCACCAAGAAGCACCAGACATCGTACGTCACCGACTTTGCGGAACTTCCTGACGAGCTCCGCAGCGGCCTCGTCCCTGAAGAGAAGCGCGATGACCTCGGTAAGGCCACCATCTCCTCCATCTCCCTGGAGCACTATTCCCTCCATCTCGGAATCGTTTTCGTCTGCGCGTTCGGCGGATACCTCCTCACCCAGTTGGTGAAGACCAATTTCGCTGTCGGCGGCGATCCTCTCGATATCCCGGTATTCCTTACCGCATACCTCGTCGGCCTCCTCGGCAAGTTCCTGCTTGACAAGACCAAGGCCAGCTACTATGTGGAGCAGAAGACCATCAGCAACATCAGCGGAACCGCAACCGACCTCCTCGTTGCCTGCGGCGTCGGTGCCATCAACCTCAAGGTCGTGGCTCAGAACATCTCCGCTCTCGTGGTGCTACTCATCCTCGGTATCGCAGTCACCATTTTTCTCTGCTTCTATTTCGCGCGTCACCTTTATAAGGAAGACTGGTTCGAGAAGGCCATCTTCGCATGGGGCTGGTGGACCGGAACAATGGCAATCGGTATCGCCCTTCTCCGCATCGTGGACCCTAAGAACGAATCACACGCTCTCGACAACTACGCACTCGCATTCCTCCCTTGCGCCCCTATCGAGATCATACTCATTCTCTCCGTGCCGTTTGCTGCAAAGGGTGGATGGCTGCTATGGCTCTGCCTCGGATATCTTCTTCTGGCATTCCTCATCCTGCTTCTCGCCAAGAAGATGGGATGGTGGTTGTCAAGCAAGCAGATTAAGGAATTGAATCAGGCTAAATAGACTCTTTTCATTAAATGAACAGAATGATAATAAAGCTGGGCGCCGCACTGTCAATCTTTGCGGCGCTCTCCTTCTCAATGCAGAAGGATTCGGTGGATGTTGCCGCACATTCGGCAAAACTACACAAATCCATCATTTCGATGGATACGCATACTGACACCGTGATGGAGATGTACCGCGGAAAGGACGTTTCCAAACTTCAGGTCAATCTCGACAAGATGCGCAAGGGCGGCCTCGACGCCGTATTCTTCGCAGCCTACGTGGGCCAGGGCCGCCGCGATGACAGCACTCTGCTCGCCAAGACTGAGTATACTAAGGCAATGATCGCCAATTTCAAGGACTATGCGCAGAAGCATTCCGATGAAATCGGCATCGCCTATACCGCTTCGGATGTGCGCAAGCTCAAGAAGGCCGGAAAGCTCATAGGCATAATGGCCATCGAGAACGGCTATGCGCTCGGCAAGGACCTCGCCAACGTTCAGATGTTCTACGATATGGGCGTGCGCTACATCACGCTTTCCCATAATAACAATAACGACGTCTGCGACGCCGCAATCACTCAGGATAACCCGAAGCGCGGCTTCAAGAAGGGTCCGGAATGGCACGGCCTTTCGCCTTTCGGAGTGAAGGTCGTGGAAGAGATGAACAGGCTCGGCATCATCATCGACATCTCGCATACCTCCGCCGAGACAGTTCAGGACTGCCTCGAGCACAGCAAGGCGCCGATCATCGCTTCGCACTCCTGCTGCTCGGCTATTAAGAACCACGCCCGAAATCTCACTGACAAGCAGATCAAGGATATCGCCGCAGCCGGCGGAATCATCCAGATCACGACATATCACGGCTTCATGGCCGATTCCGAGACTGCTGCGGATGTCAGGTGCTATTGCGATCACGTGGAGCACGTACGTGACCTCGTTGGTGTGGAGCACGTCGGTTTCGGCTCCGACTTTGACGGCGGTGGCGGATTCAACGGCTGCAACAGCGCCGCCGAGATCCAGAATATCACCATGGAGCTTATCCGTCGCGGCTGGAGCGACCGCGATATCAAGCTCTTCTGGGGTGAGAACGTTCTTCGCGTGATGACCGAGGTAGAGCGCGTTGCAAAGAGTCTCAGATAGCTATAGGAGTTCTGTCGAAAAGTGATCGGAACACAAGTTTTATCACTTGCATAACGAATTGAAAATAGCCACTTTGCGTGGCTATTTTTTTTGTCGAAAAGTGGTGAAAAAAGTCCAAAAAATGTTTGCATTTCAAATTTATTGCGTATCTTTGCATCCCATAACTTATGCCTTGAAATGGGCTAAGTTGCTGGAAAATAGAAATTTAGATATAATTTTAAGTAATAAAGAGATGTTACAACCGAAAAAAACCAAGTTTAGAAGGCAGCAGAAAGGCCGTATGAAAGGCACTGCCCAGAGAGGAAACCAATTGGCTTTTGGATCTTTTGGTATCAAGACTCTTGAAAGCTGCTGGCTGACCGGTCAGCAGATTGAGGCTGCCCGTCAGGCTGTAGTCCGTTATATGAAGCGTGAGGGTCAGATCTGGATCCGCATTTTCCCGGACAAGCCTTACACAAAGAAGCCTGCTGAAGTGCGTATGGGTAAAGGTAAGGGTAATCCTGAGGGATTCGTTGCTCCTGTAACCCCGGGCCGCATGCTTATTGAAGCTGAAGGCGTTCCAATGGAGGTTGCCAAGGAGGCTCTCCGTCTCGGCGCTCAGAAATTACCTATCGCCACCAAGTTCGTGGTCAGAAGGGACTATGTTGAATAATCTAATCGGAGCAAGGAAATGAAGACAAAAGAAATCCGCGAGATGGCCGTTGCTGATCTGCGCGACCGTATCGAAACCGAGAAGCAGAATCTCAACCGCATGAAGATGAATCATGTGATTTCTCCTCTGGAAGATACTTCTAAGATCAAGAAGGCAAAGTGCGATATCGCCCGTATGATGACCATTCTTGCAGAAAAAGAAAAACAGAACTAAAATAGATAAGTCCTATGGAAAGAAATCTTCGTAAAGAAAGAATAGGAATCGTGGTAAGCAACAAAATGGATAAGTCTATCGTAGTTGCTGTCAAGACCAAGGAGATGCATCCTATTTACGGAAAGTTCGTAAACAAAACCACAAAGTTTGTCGCACAGGATGAGAAGAACGAGTGCAGCGAGGGTGATACCGTACGCATCATGGAGACCCGTCCTCTCAGCAAGACAAAGCGTTGGAGATTAGTAGAAATCGTAGAAAAAGTTAAGTAACAATGATACAGCAGGAATCACGTTTAATGGTAGCAGACAACAGTGGTGCGAAGGAAGTCCTCTGCATCCGTGTCCTTGGCGGTACACGCCGCCGCTACGCAAGTGTAGGTGACAAGATTGTAGTTGCCGTAAAGAGCGCCATCCCTGGTGGCAACACCAAGAAGGGTGCAGTTTCAAATGCAGTAGTAGTCCGCACGAAGAAGGAGATCCGTCGCGCTGACGGTTCTTATATCCGCTTCGATGACAATGCATGCGTATTGTTGAGCAAGACTGATGAAGTCGTCGGAACCCGTATCTTCGGCCCTGTTGCCAGAGAGCTCCGCGATAATTATATGAAGATTGTCTCACTGGCCCCTGAGGTTCTTTAATCTATAAGGAGTAGAATTATGACAAAGTTACACATTAAGAAAGGCGATATGGTCTATGTAAACGCCGGTAACGACAAGGGTAAGACCGGTCGCGTACTTTCAGTGGATACAGAGAAGAATCGCGCTATTGTTGAGGGAGTCAACATGGTCAGCAAGCACACCAAACCAAACTCCAAGAATCCGCAGGGCGGTATTGTAAAACAGGAAGCTGGCGTTCACAT
>JAZRZH010000059.1:0-54426 GCA_045601245.1 Bacteroidales bacterium | reverse complement strand
GTAAAGTGCCTTGAATTGGTAACATAACCCATTGATTTACAAAGGTTAAGTTACGAAAAATCGAGGAGATATCCAAATAAATTGAACATCTCCTCGATGATTTTTAGAGAGGCCTCAAAGGGACTTTTTCAGTGCCCTCGCCTCAAGCCATCCTTTTTTGTTTCAATTGCCTCTGCGCGGTGGTGACCTCCCCGGATGGGGTTGCCGCCCGTGGCGAAACGGGTGGGGCCCGCTGCCCAGCAGTGGGAGGGCCAGCGTAGCCCATCCGGGGAGGTCACCACCGCGCAGAGGCAACTGCTATTCGGACAAACCGGAGATTTCCGCTTCGGGGACAATCTTTTTGACTAGGCCCTGGAGAACAGCGCCTGGACCGATCTCGAGGAAGGAGTCAGCGCCGTCGGCGGCCATATTGCGGACACAGGAGGTCCAGCGGACCGGAGAGATCAGCTGCATCAGAAGATTGGACTTGATTTCGTCCGGATCCGTGTGCGGCTTCGCATCGACATTCTGATATATCGGGCAGAACGGCTTTTCAAAAGGGGTGGCGGCAATAGCCTCCGCCAGCTCCTGACGGGCCGGTTCCATAAGAGGCGAATGGAATGCACCTCCGACCTGGAGCGGAAGGGCGCGCTTCGCACCGCGCTCCCTGAGCAGGGCGCACGCCGCCGCGACGGCCTCGGATTCACCCGAAATCACCGTCTGTGCGTCGCAATTGTAATTCGCGGCAATGACGATACCCTCTACCTCGGCACAGGTATCCTCTATCACCTTCGGGTCACACGCCAGGATGGCCGCCATACCTCCGGGCACCTTCTCACAGCATTTCTGCATAGCCTGCGCGCGTACCGATACAAGGCGCAGCGCATCCTCGAAACCCAGGACACCCGCAACCACGAGCGCGGAGAATTCGCCGAGGGAATGGCCCGCGGTCATATCCGGTTTGGGCAGGCCGCTGCAGAGAGCGGTGATTACGGAATGCAGGAAAACTGCCGGCTGCGTCACCTTCGTGGCCTTCAGCTGCTCGTCATCACCGTTGAACATTATATCGGAAATGGAGAAGCCAAGTATCCCGTCCGCTTTATCAAACAGCGCATTAGCTTCTGTGGAAGAGTCATAGAGACTGCGTCCCATACCCGGGAACTGCGAGCCCTGTCCTGGAAATATGTATGCTTTCATATGAGTCCTTTTGAATGCAAATATACCATTATTTGAGAATAAACCGTATCTTTGTGAATTATTCGCGCCCGTAGTTTAATGGATAGAATTGAGGATTCCGGTTCCTTAGGTTGGGGTTCGATTCCCCACGGGCGTACAACTAATTCAATCTAAAACAAACCTTTATGGACAATATGTCAACGGGGCTCATGCTCATGTTGGTCGGTATGATCACGGTGTTCGCGATACTGCTGATCGTCATCTACGGCAGCCAGCTCCTCATCCGAATCGTCAACTCCATTACAAAGGAGAAGCCAGCCGGGAAAGAGGATCCGTCAGTGGACGATATTCTCGCAGCGGCGGTGGCCCAGATTACGGGCGGCAAGGGCCGCATCGTCAAAGTGACTAAATTAGACTAATCAACATAATGGCAAAAGAAGTCAAATTTTCTCTGGTCTTCAGAGATATGTGGCAGAGCGCCGGTAAATACCAGCCTCGTGTCGACCAGTTGGTCAAATTCGCTCCGCTCATCATCAAGATGGGATGCTTCGACCGCGTTGAAACAAATGGCGGCGGATTCGAGCAGGTAAACCTCCTCTATGGAGAAAACCCTAACAAATCAGTCCGCGAGTGGACAAAACCTCTCCGCGAGGCAGGCATCCAGACCCATATGCTGGACCGTGCCCTCAACGGCTTGAGAATGTCACCGTGCCCAAAGGACCTCCGTCAGCTTTTCTATAAGGTGAAGAAGGCGCAGGGAGTGGACATCACCCGTATCTTCTGCGGCCTCAACGAACCGCGTAACGTCATACCTTCCATCGGTTACGCTCACGAGGCCGGTATGATCGCACAGGCCGCGATGTGCATCACCACATCGAAGGTTCATACAGCAGACTATTACATCAACCTCGCCAAGAAGTACATCGACGCCGGTGCCGATGAGATCTGCCTCAAGGATATGGCAGGTATCGGCCGCCCGGTATCCCTCGGCAAGATCGTTGCCGGCATCAAGGCATACAAGGCCGACATCACCGTGCAGTACCACTCACACAGCGGCCCGGGCTTCTGCATGGCTTCAATCCTCGAGGTCTGCAACGCAGGCTGCGATTATATCGACGTGGCGATGTCACCTCTCTCCTGGGGTACCGGCCACGCTGACGTGATCGCCGTCCAGGAAATGCTCAAGGACGCAGGATTCAAGGTCAAGGATATCAATATGGCTGCATATATGGAGGCCCGCACGGCCATCCAAGGCATGCTCGACGACTTCCTCGGCTACTATTGCCCGAAGCTCAACCGCATAGACAACTCCCTCCTCATCAAGCCGGGTCTCCCGGGCGGTATGATGGGCTCGCTCATGACCGACCTTGAGGACAACCTCAAGGACCTCAACAAGTGGAAGGAAAAGCACGGCCAGAAGCCTCTGTCAACCGATGACCTTCTCGTCAAGCTCTTTGACGAAGTCGCATACGTATGGCCGAAGGTCGGCTACCCTACACTCGTCACTCCGTTCTCACAATATGTCAAGAACCTCTCCCTGATGAATGTCATCCAGATGGAGAAGGGCAAGGAGCGCTGGAGTATGATCGGCGACGATATCTGGGACATGATCCTCGGCAAGCCTGGTGCACTCCCGGGTCCTGTCGACAAGGAACTCGTAGCCCTCGCCGAGAGCCAGGGCCGCAAATTCTTCACCAACGATCCTCAGGACAACTACCCTGACAATCTCGATACCTTCCGTGCAAAGATGAAGGATAACAACTGGGAACTCGGTCAGGACGACGAGGAGCTCTTCGAATATGCTATGCACCCTACTCAGTACGAGGCATACAAGAGCGGCAAGGCAAAGGCCGACTTCGAGGCTGACCTTGCGAAGAAGAAAGCCGCTGCAACTCCTGCCGCAGCCCTTCCAAAGGTCATCACAGTGGCCGTCAACGGCCAGAACTACCAGCTCGATATCGCTTACGACGGCCAGACCCCTTCGGCTTCGCCTGCCGGTACGACCGCTGCAGCACCTGCCGGGGAGGGCGAAGGCATCCCTGCTCCGCTTTCAGGAATATTCTTCCTTACAAAGGATACCAATGAGAAGGCCGTCAAGGTCGGCGACAAGGTGAAGAAGGGCGACCGCATCTGCTACATCGAGGCAATGAAGGTCAACAACGCCATCTGCGCCGATTTCGACGGCACGGTAACTGCCATCCTTCCTGCAAACGGCGACAAGGTCGAGGAAGATGACATCATCATCAAAATCGCACGTTCATAATGGGAAGCATTTCTGATATTTTCAGCAGGCTCTTCGAAATGACGGCTTTCTCCGGACTCGGGGAGAACCCTGCATTTATCCTGATGTACCTCATAGCATTCGGCCTGCTCTATCTCGGCATTGTCAAGAAGTATGAGCCGCTACTCCTGGTACCTATTGCATTCGGCGTCCTCATCGCCAACTTCCCGGGCGGCGAAATGGGTGTCGTACAGGCCGACGCCGCCGGTATGGTGACCCTCGCCGACGGAACCGTCCGTTCAATCTATGAAATGCCGCTCCACGACATAGCGCACGAGTTCGGCATTATGTCATATCTCTACTATGCCCTCATCAAGAGCGGCCTTCTCCCGCCGATCATCTTCATGGGCGTGGGCGCATTGACCGACTTCGGCCCGATGCTCCGTAACCTCAAGCTCGCCATCTTCGGCGCAGCCGCCCAGTTCGGCATCTTCGCAGTACTCCTCGCAGCCCTCGCACTCGGTTTCACCCCGCAGGAGGCGGCTTCACTCGGTATCATCGGCGGCGCGGACGGCCCTACCGCCATCTTCACCACCATCAAGCTGGCTCCGCACCTTCTCGGCCCGATCGCCATCGCGGCATACAGCTACATGGCCCTCGTTCCGGTGATCATACCTCTCGTGGTGAAACTCACCTGCTCGAAGAAGGAACTCCTCATCAATATGAAGGAACAGGACAAACTTTATCCTGTCAAGAACGAGATCAAGGATATGCGCGCCGTGAAGATCATCTTCCCTATTGCAGTGACCACAATCGTCGCTATATTCGTCCCTACGGCAGTTCCGTTGGTAGGTATGCTGATGTTCGGTAACCTTATCAAGGAGATCGGTTCCGACACCTTCCGCCTCTTCGACGCCGCAAGCAACGGCATAATGAACGCTGCAACCATCTTCCTCGGCCTCTGCGTCGGTGCAACAATGACTGCAAACGCATTCCTCAACTGGACCACCATCGGCATCGTTGTCGGCGGCTTCCTCGCATTCGCGCTGAGCATCACCAGCGGTATCATTATGGTCAAGATCTGGAACCTCTTCGCAAAGAAGAAGATCAACCCTCTCGTAGGTGCGACAGGTCTCTCAGCTGTGCCTATGGCAAGCCGTGTATGCAATGGCATCAGCACCAAATACGACCCGAAGAACCACGTACTCAATTACTGCATGGCTTCAAACATCTCAGGTGTCATCGGATCGGCAGTCGCCGCCGGCGTACTGATCTCCTTCCTGGGATAACAGTTCAGATATTAAAGGGAATTTTCAGGCCCGCTCTGCTGCTTTGCTGCACGGCGGGCCTCTCTTTTTGCCCTGCGCGCAGACCTTCTGGCCTCTCTCCTGACCTTGCGCTCAGCCTTCTTTATGGCACGCTTCTCGGACCAAGTCATCTTCTCCTTGTCCACAGACGGAATCCCCTTATCGGAAGCGACCTTGTCCACTGCCTTTGACAGAGAGTCAACGGCAGCGGTAACCGAAACGGAATCTGTAGCACCCACCTTAAGACTGTCGACGGCCAGGGCTATGCTGTCCGCAATGAACGCAAGCGAATCAGCCCTTGCTATGGAATCCTTTATGCGCTGCTGTTCGATCCTTTCGGCGCGACGCTTGCGCTCCGCCTCGCGGATTGACTTGTATACATTTGACATATACTTGTCGAAATAGCGGTCAGTATATACGTAATGAGGTTTTTCGAGACCTTCATATTTGGAACGGATACTCTCCGGCATCTGCATTACGGTGACGTCATAGCGCGTCTGCGGACGCTCGTCAGGACGCCATTCGAAACCCTTGAGTTTCTGCTTCTCCATCTCGATTTCTGCCAGCGGATATGCGTCACTCTTTATCTCCTCCAGATATAGCATCCGCTCGGCGTCGCCGTTCTTGATGGCGGCGGTAAGGGACTTGGACTGCTTGATATTGACATTGGAGAGTTTCTCGTGTTCGCGCATATAGAAAATGGCGGAAACACCACCGAGGGCATCGTAACGGTACAACTGGTTGTCGGCGAAGAAGCCCATCATCTCCGTACTCCTGATCTGATTGAAATGGGCGGTATCCTCCATTGAGGTAATTCTCGCTTCGGTCAGCATACTGCCACGGTAGAGATTTCCGTCCTTGAGCAGCAGATGCATCGTCTCCGAAGTGAGCTGGTTCTTGACGTTGTTCCAAAGAATCGGACGGCCGAACATCACGGCAATCGAATCCAGTTCGGTGAATTCGACGGAGTCGCAACAAGCCTGTACGTCGGTCCTGTATATCTTGACATTGTGATATGCCCTGAAACGCTTGATGCGGGTCGAGTCCACCGGGTCCTTCGGCGAAAGACTGTCCGCCGCTGCGGACAGACTGTCGGAAGGCACCGGAAGGCTGCCGGAAGGCGTGGCCAGACTGTCGGAAGGCGCTGGCAGGCTGTCGGAAAGCTGTAGTAAGGAATCCGTGGCCGGCACATTGACGGTAGAAGAGTCCGGCACTGCGTGATCTGCATCGTTATTGTTCCCGACAGTGTCAATATTGGACAGTATGTCAGTCTGGGCAGCTGCAACGGCGGTGGAATCAGTTGATGTCGAGTCACTGGCAGGAAGCGGAGGCAATTTGCCCGCAGCCCTCAGAGCCTCCTCCAACTTCTTGGCACGCTCTTCCGCCTGTTTGGTACGCAGTTCCATCAATGCATCGAAAAGGGCATCCTCACGATGCTTGGCAGCCGCAGCGAGCTCCTCTTGCGTATAGTCACATTTCGGAGTCGTCCAGAATATCATAGTATCGGCACGTGTGAAAAGCGTGTCTATTCCATGATTTTCATTTTCTCCATAATAAATAACCGATGGGTCGCGCATAAGGTATGCACGCGACGAATCACGTTCATATCTTGCGTGGTTGCCGAAAAGCACAAGCAGATCCGCGGTATCAAGAATCCTGACATTGTCGAACATCTCCACTTCTTCGCGAGGACGGTAATAATACACCTGCTCGGCCCAGGCCTCGTAATCCGTGGTATTCATATATACGTCATCCGAGAACTGGATAGTGCTGTCCTTCTTATTGTAGAAACCGGCATTCGAACGGATGAAATCATTGTCTTTCCAGGCAAACGTATTCTCTCCGAACAAAGCCTTGTCGTCATTTGAAAGATAAGTCAATTTGTCCGTCTTGAGGAATATTGAATCCATATATACTTCCACCTGGTCCTCAAAGGTGAATGTCTTGACCTTGGAATCGTAAGTTCCGTTGAAACTCTCAATGACATTACCGCTCTTGTCCTTCATTGCGGCACCGCGCTCGAATATCGCAGTGCTGTCTTTGGTATTGTAATCAAGTCTGCGGGTGCGGAGTCTGTTGCCGTCCTTGTCAGTCAACTCCACAAGAGGGCCGCTGAAACGGGCGATATCCTCATCTATGAGATATACCATCTCGTCACTTGTCAGCATAGTCTGATCCTGAATCAGGCGGACATGGCCGAATGCCTCAATAACCCTCGCGCTGACATTCCACGCGGCTGAGTCACAAAGCAGATATGTATCATTGTGGAGGAACCTTGCATTACCCTGGACAATCCTATAGCTGGTCCCGTTAATTTCGGTCTGCTGAGCACGATCCGCACTCACAAGCCGCAACATAGACTTCTCAGAAGGATCCTGCCTGTTGTTCTGCGGTTTTGCCACAAGAAGGCAGCATACCACGGAAAGTATGCAGATTATGGATATTCTGAGACGGTGGGGCATATTATTTTGACATCCAGCCGTCATACCTGAATTCACAGCCCGTGAACAGAGGATCGATCACGACCTTTGTCACCTTCTGCTTGCTGCGTATGAACTTGTCTATAGCTTCATCTGCATTCTTGGCATTGAGCGCATTCTGCAAATCATTATAGTCATCCTTGAAATTGCCCACGTGGGACGGGATTATCTTTTCCAGATAAACCACCTTGTATATGGTGTTTCCGTTTCGACCCTCGGCATCAAGAGATTCAAAAGGCTCGGAAATATCCCCTTCGTTCATAAATCTGAGCACATTGTAGTCTGCAGGCTTCAACTGGTCCTTCTCGAAATATGACGATCCTGTCATCTCGTCCGCCAGAAGTCCGCCGCTGGTGCTGGTCTTGGGGTCCTCGGAAAACTTACGGGCGGCATCCTGAAATGTAATGGTATCCCCGACAACAAGATTGCGGATGCTGTCCAGACGGGCGAAGGCCTTTGTCCTGTCTTCAGAAGTGTATACCGGTCTGAGCAAAATATGGCGGGCATTGAACATATCTCCCTGACGGTCGATCAACTGGATAATATGGAATCCGTCCGGGGTTTCGATTATCTGTGACACCTGTCCGACTCTGAGAGCCATTGCCGCATCGGAGAACTCCGGCCAGAATACGTTCTTTGACATCATTCCGAGTTCACCGCCTTTTGCGGCACTGCCCGGATCCTGCGAATACATTCGTGCGAGTGTGGCGAATTTCTCGCCGTTCACTACACGTTCGCGAAGATCAAGGAGCCTCTCCTTGACTGCAATCTTCGCAGCCTCGCGGTCCGGATACAAACCGATCTGACGGATACGGTACTTTGTGGAAATCATCGGCAGATCCTCTTCGGAAAGGGATTTGTAGAAGGCCTCCACGTCCGAAGGAGTGACGCGAGGAATCTTGCTTGTCACCTGCTGCTGCATTTCCTGGATAAGGGACTGCTCGCTCAGAGTCTCACGCCATTCCGCTCTCAATTTATAGATAGGTTTGCCGAAATACTCTTCAACCTGCTTCTCTCCGCCAAGTGACGAAAGGGCCTCATCAATACGGCCGCTCAGCATCGCCTCGACATTGGCTTCATTGACCGTAAGGGAGTCAATCTTGGCCTGAACATAAAAGAGCTTGTTGACAAGCATATTCTCCAATATCTCGCACCTGGCTTTCATATCTGTCGTTACGCCGCGCATCCGCATCATCTGTGCCTCAGATTCGATATCTGAAAGCATTATGACATCGCTGCCGATGACCGCCACCGACTTGTCGACGATTCCGTTCTGATATTTCTGTGCAGCTGCCGGCAGCGCAACAAGCGCCATAACCGACACGATTATGAGAGATCTCAATGATTTAATCATCTTGTGTACCATATATTTTAATTTTCCCACGGGCAAGAGCATTGTCGAACAATTCCTGTTCCAAAGATGTCAGAAAATCCTGTTTTCTCCTGCTGATGATAACTTCCTTTATTGAATCGATGTTATAATCAAGCGGCGTGACTTCCCCGGGAGCAGTCCTGCCCTGAATGAAAACGAGGAAATGATTCCCATCAATATCCTCTTCATATGCAGTGGACCTTGCAAGATCCGCCTCACATTTTGAGACATCCATACCGAGTTCACGTGCGAGGGCGGAAACCGGCACCCAATTCCCTCCGAAATCCGAATAACTCTCTGCATAGGAACGGCAGGTCTGCTCGAATTCAGAAAGATCGGCCGCATCCGTTGTCCGGAATCTGTCACGTATCATTGCATAGTATGGCGATTTTTCGGAAATACGTATAACCCTGCCCTTAATTACGGAGCTGGACGAAACGAATGCCTCCTTATGATCGGAATAGTATTGTTCTGCAGCTTCACGCGATACGACTGTATCGAGACTTTCTGCGACCTGCCTTTGTTCATACTTGAAAGTGAGCAGGTTCTGACGGAATTCAGCCACTTTGGATTCAGCTTCTGATTTCTCCTCCTTGGAAAGATACGAAACAGCCTCCGAGAGAAGTATCCTGTCCAAAACCCAACTGTTGATGTATTGCTCCGCCATCCTTGCGCTGTCCTGAGGAGTGGCCCCGGAAGGCACAACCTTCTCCAAGTCACTGCGATACAGGATCTCTTTGCCAACAGCGGCGACTTTCTGGTCCTGACGGCTGTGAAATACCCTGTCCACCATATTGCAGGAGCACACGGTGAGAAGAAATGACAGCAGGATGAGCGGGCGCCTCATTGACTATCTCGAATAGTTAGGGGCCTCGCGGGTAATCGATACGTCGTGCGGATGACTCTCAATCATACCGGCAGCGGTAATCTTCACGAACTGAGCCTTGCGGAGGGTCGCGAGGTCAGGAGCACCGCAGTAACCCATACCTGCGCGGAGACCGCCGACCAGCTGATAGATAACATCTGCAAGAGTGCCCTTGTACGGCACCTGCGCGACAATTCCTTCAGGAACGAGCTTCTTGATATCTTCTTCCATATCCTGGAAATAACGGTCCTTGGAACCCTTCTGCATCGCCTCGAGGGAACCCATTCCGCGATATGACTTGAACTTCCTTCCGTTGAGGATGATGGACTCGCCAGGAGCTTCCTCGACACCTGCGAAGAGTGAACCGGCCATAATGGTGCTGGCACCTGCGGCGAGAGCCTTGACGATATCACCGGAGTAGCGGATACCGCCGTCTGCGATAACGGGGATTCCGGAGCCTTCGAGAGCCTTGGCGGCATTGAGGACTGCGGTCAGCTGCGGAACGCCGATACCTGCAATGATGCGGGTAGTGCATATCGAACCGGGGCCTATGCCGACCTTCACAGCATCAACGCCGCACTCCTTGAGTGCAAGAGCCGCCTCTGCGGTGGCGATATTGCCGGCTACAATCTGGATATTCGGGAATGCGTCGCGGATCTTCTTGACGGTCTCGAGCACGAATACGGAATGACCGTGTGCCGTATCGAGGACCACAGCGTCCACATCCACACTTGCGAGCTTCTCGACATCCTGGATGCTGTGGGAATTTATGCCCACGGCAGCGCAGGCCAGGAGTCGGCCGCGGCTGTCCTTGCTTGCGATAGGATTGTTCTTGATCTTGGTGATGTCACGGTAAGTGATAAGGCCGACAAGCTTGCCGTCCTTGTCAACTACCGGAAGCTTTTCGATCTTATTTTCGCTGAGGACTTCAGTAGCCTTGACGAGATCGGATTCCGGACCGATGGTCACGAGATTCTCCTTTGTCATCACATCCTTGATAGGCGTGTTGCCGTCCTGCTGGAAACGAAGGTCGCGGTTGGTCACGATACCGATCAGCTGCTTGCGGTCGTCCACCACAGGGATACCGCCGATGCGGTTTTCGCGCATGAGTTTCTGGGCATCGCCGACTGTTGCATCCACATCGATGGTCACGGGATCATAGATCATACCATTCTCAGCCCTCTTGACCTTGCGGACGTGCTCCACCTGCTCAGTGATAGGCATATTCTTGTGAATCACACCGATACCGCCCTCACGGGCGATAGCGATGGCAAGGTTTGCATCAGTCACGGTATCCATCGCCGCAGAGACGATAGGCACCTGAAGGGTGATGTTGCGGGTGAACTTTGTGCTGACATTGACATCACGCGGCAGGACTTCGCTCCTGGCGGGGATAAGGAGGACGTCATCGTACGTCAATCCTTCCATTACAATTCTATCGGATTCCATTTATCGCAGTTTAGAGTAAAATTTTACAAAAGTACAAAATAACTCGCACATTCTATCGAAAATGGGGACAAATTGGCGACAGGAATTGCAACGGCGGACAGCGGACGGCAGCGGATCGCTACGAATGGAACTCCATATCGAAGCGCAGACCACCCTCCTTCGGCAGGGAAGCGGAAATAGTTCCTTTATGGAACGCGACAGCATTCCTGACTATCGAAAGGCCCAGGCCCGAGCCTTCGGTGCTCCCAGGCTTGCCTGGAATGCTGTAGAACCTCTCGAAGATGCGGCCCAACTGTGATTTGCTGACACCGGCGCCATTGTCGCAGTACGACAGCTCAAGATGGTTGATGTGGCGGACAGCCCCGATGCTTATTGTCGTACCCTTGCCGGCATATTTGACGGAATTCTCGACCAGATTGCGGATCACCGCGTACATCAGGCTGCGGTTGGCGTTCATCATTGTCCGATCCGGGATATTGCTGATTATCCGCATATTCTCCTTACGGAGAGCATCCTCGAATTCATCACTGACCTCAGCCACTATGTTGTTCAGGTCTATCGGCTCTATCCGGAACTGCTCCGGAGCCTCCTCCAACTTGGTGATGAGAGCCACGTCGTGGATGAGCTCGGACAGGCGGATGGACTGCGCATAGGAGCGGTCGATGAAGAGATTCTTCCTGTCCTCCGGAATGTCAGGATTCTCAATGATGGTTTCCAGATAGCCGCGGATGCTGCTCACCGGGGTCTTCAATTCGTGCGCGATATTGCTCGTCAAGGAATGCTTAAGCTCCCTGGCGGCGTTTTCGGACGCGGCGCGGAGGCCGTTCTCATATTTGTGCGAATAGATGACCGCCAGAAGCATCAGCACCGCGAAGAGCAGTATGATGCCCACCAGCAGCACCCAGTCGGGTCTGAAATATTTCTCAAGGCTGACCTCGAACGGAAGGGCGGCACGAATGACGTTCCCGTCATAACTCTTTGCAAAGTAAAGGTATCTGCGGTTGGCGGTTTCGGATTGCCGTATGGCATATCCGTCACCGTCAGTCAGCGCATCCCTTATCTCGGGACGCTCGAGATGGTTGTCAAGAGCCGAAACCGGCTCAAAGGAGTCGTACGTCACATTGCCGTCACGGGTAAGGACGGTGATGCGTATCTCGTCCGGCAGCAGGTTCTCTATCTCCTCCGCGGAATCACCGGCCGCGCTGATGATATCAGTATACGACTCCAGCCGCGACTGGAGCACGGAGCGTTTCCAATTGCGCTCGCTGCCTGTCTCGACTGCGACGAGCACTGCGGCGCAGATGCAGAAGATCAGCGCCAGCCGTCCGAGAAGTTTGGATTTGAAATTCATACGTAATATCCGAATCCCGATTTGTTCTTAATGATATCCCTCTCCTTCCCCAGCTTGAAGCGGAGTCTAGCCACGTGGACGTCGACAGTGCGTTCCAGGACATATGGTGCATCCTGCCACAAACGCGCGATGATGTCCGAGCGGGAAAAGCACTGTCCTCTGTTGGACACAAGCAGTTCAAGTATCTCATACTCCTTGCGCGACAGGCCGAGCTGCTTCCCGTCAAGGGAGACTGTCTTAAGCAGACGGTTGACAGACAGGCGTCCGACGGTGAGCAGATCGGTCTTTTCGACCCGCCCCAGCACAGCTTTGATGCGGGCGAGCACCTCATTGATTGAGAAAGGCTTGGAGATATAATCGTCCCCGCCGGCGCTGAATCCTGTCAGAAGGTCGTTTTCCGTGGTCCTTGCGGTAAGGAATATCACCGGTATGTCATTCCCTGCGGAACGGAGGTTCTTCGCGAACTGATACCCTGATATCCCCGGCAGCATGACATCCAGGAGAATCAGCGACGCGTCTTCCACAAGTTCCCCGGCCGCCTCAGCCGAGGCTGCACTGAGGACGGCATATCCGGCATTCTCAACATTGAAGGAGAGTATCTCGCGGATATCCGAATCGTCTTCGACTATAAGGATTGTCTGCATATTGTTACAAAGATAGGCTATAATTGTTAAGATTCGGTTAAATCGGGCGTCCACAATTTGAATGATTGTTTTTTTACCTCACTTTTGTACCCGAAAAACAACAGACAATGACTACAGGCGTTTTATTATCAGCTGTCCTTACGCTTATTGCAGGCATCGGTATTTTCCTCATAGCCTGCCAGATGATGAGCTCCAACCTCGAATCTGCGAGCTCCACGAAACTTAAAGCCTTATTTTCAAAAGCATCCCGCAGCCGTCTGCTTGGAGTAGGCATCGGCACTGTCGGCACGGCGGCGATCCAGAGTTCCGGAGCCACCACGGTGATGGTCATCGGATTCGTTAACGCCGGGATAATGTCGCTCACCCAGGCTGCGACTATAATCTATGGCGCAAATATCGGCACGACCATCACGGCTCAGATTGTGGCTCTCGGTATGTTCGGCGGAGCCAACACCATCTCCACGACAATCATATTCTCTGCATTTGCCGGCATCGGCGCCTTTCTCGCATTGTTTTCAAAAAGGGATATGGGCAAGAGAATCGGCGGAACGCTCGCCGGATTCGGAATGCTCTTCGTGGGACTCAGCATGATGAGCGGATCGATGAGCGACTTCGCCCGGCTTGATAGTGTGAAGGTGTTCCTTTCAGGTATCGGAAACCCGATCCTGCTGGTCATAATCGGAGCGGTTTTCACCGCGATCATACAAAGTTCATCAGTGATGACATCCGTGGCCATAGCGATGCTCTGCACCGGGCTCATTACCCTTGATCAAGGCATATTCATAACGATGGGCTCGAATATCGGCTCCTGCATTGTGGCCCTGATAGCCGGCATGACCTCCGGGACAAATGCAAAGCGGACATCGCTCATCCACCTGTTCTTCAACGTCAGCGGCGTACTGATGTTCCTGCTGGCCGGATTCATCATCAAAGTCATATCCGGAGGCGTGACCTTCGGGACAATGTTCCAGTCGATGTTCCCTGACGCCCCGCAGGAGCAGTTGGCGATGTTCCATACCATATTCAATGTCATAACCGTCCTGCTCATCCTACCGCTCACCAACGCACTGGTGAAGTTGGTCTGCAGGATAATCCCCGATGACGTGCAGTCGGAAGAGCCGGACAAATCGAGGTTCTTCTTCATTGACCGGAACATGCTCAAGACTCCGCCTATCGCAGTGCTTCAGACCAAGAATGAGATAGTAAACATGGCTGCTATGGCAATGCGCAACTTCAATCTGTCGCTGGATATGGCTTCAAGCCTTGATTTCGAACGGCTCGACGAGTTCAGGCGCACCGAGGTCGAACTGGACTGGCTGAACAATCATCTCATAGCATTCGTGGTCGACCTGTCCGGCAGACGCGGACTCAGCAGAAAAGACCACATCTACCTGTCGGGAACCTACCGTACGGTCAGGGATATCGAGCGAATCGGCGACTACGCCGAAAACATCACCGAATATGCACAGAATCTGAAAGATTCCGGCTCGTCGTTCTCAGAGAAGGCTTTGGACGAGATACGTGAACTGCGCAATCTGCTGGGCGAATTGTATGAATATGCACTCAAGGCCTACACCGACGAGGACCTCGGCGCTCTGGGCAAGGCCAACGTCGTGGAGGAGGAGATCGATGACTTCACCAGAAAGATGGAGGACAACCACATCTCAAGACTCACGGATAATGTCTGCTCCCCTGCTGTCGGTGCCCAGTACCTGTCACTGAGTTCCAATGCGGAGCGCGTAGGCGACCACCTCATCAATATCGCAAAGACTATCCGTTCGCTGAATTAAGCGGAATCTCATTCCAGCAGCCGTCCCTGCCGGGTATCACGCTCTTCGAGCCGGCGGTCGAGGAGATGCAGGAGTTCGGTATTGCGGATCTGGCCCCACGGTGTGGAGTTGACGAAACGCGGCGGCACTTCGCCGGCAAAGCGCTCGATGCAGAGGCCCGGACGCAGACGTTCGAGGAAATCGATGAAAAAGTCGATGTACTCATCCAGGGCCCAGGTCACGAAACGCTCCGGATGCTCTGCGAACTCCCGCTCCATCTTCGTGCCTCTGATGATCTGCAGCTGGTGGAACTTGACGCTGTCGACGGGCAGCGAATTGATCTTCGCAGCGCTTTCAAGCATCATTTCGCGGCTCTCGCCCGGCAGACCGAATATAAAATGGCTCCCGACTGTCAGGCCGCGGGACCGGGCCGCCTCAACAGCCGCTACCGCCTGCTCCCAGGTATGGCGGCGGTTGATATGCTCCAAAGTGGTGTCATAGCAGGATTCGATGCCGATCTCGAGCAGAACCGTCCTGCCTGAAGCCTGAATCTCAGCCAGATAATCCAACTTGGCATCATCAAGGCAGTCCGGCCGCGTACCTATGGCCAGCCCCACCACTTCCGGAAAAGCAAGCGCCTCGTCATAGAGCACCTTAAGCCGCTCCAACGGAGCATAAGTATTGGAATATGGCTGGAAATACGCCAGGAACTTCGCGGCACTGCGATATCGGCCACGGTGAAACTCCACCCCTTCCGTCAGCTGCTGTGTGATGCTCTTGTCCGGAGTGCTGTAATTCGGGTGGAATGCATTGTTGTCGCAATAGGTACATCCTCCGAAAGCCAGCGAACCGTCACGGTTCGGACAGGTGAACCCAGCATCCACCACCAGCTTCTGCACCCTGCAGCCATACCGCGAACGGAGGAAATCGACGAAAGAGTTGTAGCGTTTTTCCATAGCTTTTAAAAAGTTGTCCCGGCCGTGGCGTAACCGCAGCCGGGACAGCTCTATCATAAACAATGATTATTCCACCTTGAGGACATACGGCACACCGTTGAGCACGTCAACGCGTCCGGTGTACTGCTCACCGCGAGGAGTGTCTACCGCTGTGACAGTCGTAGCACAGTAAACGGAGAGGAAGAGCTTGCCTTCCTTCGGAGCGGCAATCTTGATGGTCTTGTCAATGCCGAGGGAGATATCGTCATAATCGGATTCGCCCATAAATGCGAAGTCACCGTAGTTTGCGAATAGATAAAGGTCAAAATTTGTGCAGCCCTTGACAGATGAGAGGGTGACGGTGAGGCTGTCCTTTCCGGCAGGTACGTCAACCGTGAAATGATGATACTGGAGGTCACCGATCTTTGTAAATGCAGGATCATTGTCCTTCGTGCCCTTCTTCATCTCGCGTGCTTCACCGATTGTGAGCGCGCCCTTTACCTTAGGGTCACCGTTGCCGTCCATCGCATATCTTGCGAATGCGCTGTAAAGCTGGAGACGCTCGCCGCTGGTAACACCCTCAGGGTGTGAACCGCAGATGACGATACGGCCGGTTCCGGCATTCTCCTTCCAGGCCCACGCGCTGATATTGTTGTGCATCTTCTTAGCCGGATAATCATAGCGGAGAAGAACCTCAGCGCCCGGAGTCTTGGCGAGTTCTTCTTCAATTGTATATCCGCCACCGTTGTGATAAACGCTGTCGATATACATATCGCCACCGAAATCATAATATTTGAGCAGCGGGCTGTCAGGAACCACGAACATTCCGGTAGGAGTCCTGTTGAGTCCGGATGAGATGCAGTATGCAGGCCAGATACCTATATATGAATCATAATCCTTCGGAGGAATTGTATCCAACACGAGTTTGCGGGTTCCCTTGGAGGCAATGAACATTCCGGCGCAGGTGCCAACATATGAACCGCCGTTCTTGATATACTGGCGGATATTCTCACGGCCCTTCTCCTCAAGGGTGCGGCCATGTGATGCTGCGCGACCACCGTTCATATATATCATACGGAAGCGCGGAGCGCCGTCCGGATAGAGGAGCACGCCGTTCTCGTCGATAGAGCTGCCGCAGATGATATCTCTCTGCATCAGGGTATCGATCATAGTGGTGAATGTGGTGTCACCTTTGGTCTCGACAGAGATGAATCTTTCCATAGAGAGACCGAGAGAACGTGCAGCAGGCAGGTCGACGCGTGAGGTCAGCTTGATACCGCTGTCCATGAAAATATCCTTATAATAGCCTTTGGCGTTCGGCTGTGCCGAAACTGAAACGGCGGCCATAAGCAGCGCTGCCGCAGAAGCAAAACAAAGTTTGAGTTTCATAAAGTGGATTTGTTGTTTAATTTTTCGTAAAAGTAGCAAATATTTGCCGAAATCAAATGCTTTTGGTATATCTTTGCTCCGAATTTTCAGAGGAAAAAAATGAATATTATCAAGAAAACCATCGAATTGTCCGACGGCAGGACAATCGAGATCGAGACCGGCAAGCTTGCAAAGCAGGCTGACGGTTCAGCAGTGGTCAAGATGGGCGGCACAATGCTCCTCGCCACTGTCTGCGCTGCTAAAGAGGTCAAGGAAGGCACAGATTTCATGCCTTTGACCGTAGATTACAAAGAAAAGTATTATTCCGCAGGACGTTTCCCGGGTGGATTCATGAAGAGAGAGGGCAAGTCCTCCGACTATGAGATCCTCATCTCCCGCCTCATCGACCGTCCTATCCGTCCGCTCTGGCCGGATGACTTCCACCTCGAGGTGTTTGTCAACGTAACCCTTATTTCCGCAGAGAAGGACATCCAGCCTGACGCACTTGCAGGCCTGGCAGCATCCTGCGCACTCGCCACTTCAGACCTTCCGTTCGGAGGCCCTATCTCCGAGGTCCGCGTATGCCGCATCAACGGCCAGTGGCGCATCAACCCTAATTTCAGCGAAATGCCGAATGCCGACATCGACCTTATGGTCGCTGCGACATACGAAAATATCATGATGGTCGAGGGTGAAATGAAAGAGGTCAGCGAGCACGATATGCTCGAGGCCATCAAGGTAGCCCACGAAGAGATCAAGAAGCACTGCCTCGTACAGAAGGAACTCATCGCCGAACTCGGCAACGAGACCAAGCGCGACTATCCTCACGACGTTGAGGACGAGGAACTCAGGAAGGCGGTACACGAATTCTGCTACAACCGCTGCTATACCACAGCCAAGTCAGCGCTTCCGAAGCACGAGCGCGAAGACGCTTTCGCCGCCATCAAGGAAGACTTCCTCGCCACAATCCCTGAAGAGGAACTCGAGGAGAAGACACCTCTCGTGGAGCGCTACTACCACGCAGAGGAGAAAGAAGCCATGCGCAATATGATCCTGGATGAGGGATGCCGCCTAGACGGCCGCGTCTGCAACCAGGTCCGCCCTATCTGGTGCGAAGTCAACTACCTGCCTTTCGCACACGGTTCGGCAATTTTCACCCGTGGTGAAACCCAGTCCCTCGCTACCGTAACCCTCGGTACCAAGATGGATATGAAGGAGACCGACGAAGTTCTCATTCAGGACGATCAGCAGATTGTCCTCCACTACAACTTCCCTCCTTTCGCAACCGGTGAGGCAAAGCCACAGCGTGGTGTCGGCCGCCGCGAGATCGGCCACGGCAACCTCGCTCTCCGCGCCCTCAAGCCAGTCATCCCTACAACCCCTGAAAACCCTTACGCAGTACGTATCGTATCAGATATCCTCGAGTCCAACGGCTCATCATCAATGGCATCAGTTTGCGGCGGCTGCCTCGCACTGATGGATGCCGGCGTCAAGATCAAGAAGCCTGTTGCAGGTGTTGCAATGGGTCTTATCACAGACGCAGAGCGTCCTAACGACCGCTACGCCATCCTCACCGACATCCTCGGCGACGAAGACCACCTCGGTGACATGGACTTCAAGGTTACAGGTTCCGCAGACGGTATCCCAGCGACCCATATGGACATCAAGGTTGACGGACTCTCATACGACGTACTCGAGAAGGCTCTCGAGCAGGCACGTCAGGGCCGTATGCACATTATGGGCGAGATGATGAAGACCATCAGCGAGCCTCGCGAGGACTACAAGCCATTCGTACCGCGCATCCAGCAGCTGGTCGTTCCGTCCGAATTTATCGGCGCGATCATCGGCAAGGGTGGTGAGACCATCCAGAACATTCAGAAGGAAACAGGCGCAGCAGTCAATATCGACGAACAGCCAAATCCTAACGGAGAAGGCACCGTCGGTGTCGTTGACATCGCTTCCAACGATGCAGAGGCCATGCAGAAGGCTCTCGAATGGATCAAGGGCATCTGTGCTGTCCCTGAGGTAGGCGAGACATATCACGGCAAGGTTGTCTCAATCCTCGAATTCGGTGCATTCGTAGAGATTCTCCCTGGCAAGGAAGGACTTCTCCACATCTCCGAACTCGACTGGGCCAAGACAGAGAAGGTCGAGGATATAGTCAACGTAGGCGACGAACTCGATGTCAAGCTCCTCGAGATCGACTCCAAGACCGGCAAGATGCGCCTTTCACGCCGCGCCCTCATCGAGAAGCCGGAAGGCTACGTCGAGCCTGAGCGCAAACCGCGTCCTGCAGGTGACAGAGGCGAACGCAAGGGTGGCGAACGCCGTCCGTTCGGTGACCGCCGCGAGCGCAACGACCGTGGCGAGCGTGGTGAGCGCCGTAGCAACGGCCCTCGCCGCGAACACAGCAACAACAACGACCAGCGCAGCGACTCATAGTCGCGCGCAGGTCGTCTGCAATAAAAAATCCCGTCTCCACAATCGGAGGCGGGATTATTTTTCACCTGTTCCGGAAGGATTACTTCTTGGCAAGGGCTGAAAGCTTCTCGCAGAGCGAGTCAAGGTTGGTCAGGAGGTCCTGTCCGATTGCCTTGTAATGAGCCTTGATATTGGTCTTGTCCGGATGGTTGACTCTTTCAAAAAGATTGTTTGCAAGGTCGCAAGCCTCATTGATAAGGCCTTCGACTGCTTCTGTTTTCTCATCTTCCGGATGAATCATCGCAAAGAGGATGCAGTCATCAACGAAATCACCTACAAGGAATTCAATGTCCTTCTTAATAACTCTGAGGTTCATAGACTGATTAAATTGTTAAGTGGTGCAAATATAGTGATTTTTCAGAAACAAAATAAAAAAGGCCGCAATCACTTGCGGCCTTTCGCTTTTTCCTGATTGTATTATTTACGAAGGTTAAGATCCTTCACAATCTGACGGTATCTCTCGATGTCCTTGCTCTTGAGGTAGTCAAGGAGCTGGCGACGCTTACCTACGAGACGGAGAAGGGCGCGCTGTGTGTTGTGGTCCTTCTTGTTTGCCTTGAGGTGCTCTGTCAAATGAGCGATACGGTAGGAAAACAAAGCAACCTGGCTCTCTGGAGAACCGGTGTCAACATTAGACTTTCCGTATTTGCTGAAAATCTCCTGTTTTTTGTCTGCTGCCAAATATTCTGACATAGTTCCAAAAAATTGAAGTTTTTCCCTCCCGGGTCGTTCCGGGTTTGGGGAGTGCAAAGGTAAGGATATTTTTCTACTCTGCAAATTTTTAAGCGGTTGACTACAGATTTACCACAATCTTCTGCTCTGCATTGACAGAAGCGGCAGGGAGCTGGATGGCAACGCTGTGCGCCCCGACGGTGACGGCCGAGGCATCCAGCTTCGCGCCGTTGACAGTCACGGATGCCGGAGCCTTGGTCACTCCCTCGAGGATCAGGCCCACCGTGCGGGTAGGCAGGCTGCCCTTGAAACCGCCCTTGCGCGGAGCGATTGTGACAGTGACCTTCCTGCCGGCGGTGACTTTCTCAACATCGGTCTCCGCATAATCCTTCATATAATTCTGCGTGTCGCCGTCATCCTCGTAGAACCTGCAGGAAGACTTTCCATTGCCCGGAACGATCAGCAGACGCCACGCGTCGGTCTTTTCCTGAAGGCTCATTATACCTTCCGCAGCATAAGGGATGACGCTGCCGGCCTTCGGGTACCAAGGGTTCTCGTCTATTGAGTAGTAGAGTGTCTTTATGCTGCCGCCCTTATGCATCTCGTGGTGCGCCATATCATACCAGTCATTTCCCTTAGGGAACCAAATCTTCCTCTCGGAAAGGCCTGAAACCGAATCCACAGGAGTACATACCGCAGTGGCAAGTATGTCATCACCGAACATAAACTCTTGCTTCCACTCGTAAGCCTTCTCATCCTCCGGATAATAATAATACAGCGGACGGCACATGCTTATACCGCTGTCGTAGGTCTGACGCGCAGCATTGTAGATGTACGGCGAGAGCCTGTAACGGAGCATCATCGCCTCCCTGAGGTATTCATAGTGCGAAGGGAACATCCATATGCGGCGCTCGAGGAGCGGGTTCTTGTTGCAATGTGTCTTGAAGATAGGGGTGAATACGCCGTACTGCATCCAGCGGGTGTAGATTTCCGGGTCGGTACCCTGGTTTTCAAGTCCGTAATGACCTCCGATATCGTGTCCCCAATAGCCGTAGCCCACATTTGTGGCGGTGGAGGTGAAATAGACGATATCGCCGAGGACCTCCCAGGTCGGATATGTGTCGCCGCTGAATCCGAGCGGATATCTGTGGCTTCCGAGACCTCCCCAACGGTGGTAAATGAACGGACGCGGAGCATCGAGCCCCATCGACTTGGTGCGGCGGGTCTTGTCATTGAAGAATGAATGGTTGATCCAGAATGTATTGCTCAGGCCCTGGACATACCTGCTGCTGAGCCACTGCTGCCAGTCGAGCCACCAGAAGTCCACGCCCTGCTTCTCGAGCGGATGGATGACCGAATTGAAATAAGCGTCAGCCCAGGCCTGCTGGTCCATGCGGTAAGGCACCGGAGCCCTGTAGCCCTTCCTGCCCGCTGCCTTCTTCCTGCCGGCGTAGGTATAGCTGCTGTCCGCTTCATAGACATAATCCTTCGGTCCGTCATATTCCTGCGTGCGGGAAAGATAATCCTTTACGAAATTGTCATAACAGTCCTCCTGCGGACGTATGCCCGATGCCGGATGGAGATTGAGGGCGGTCTTGAAATTCATATCGTGAAGTTCGTTGAGCAGGCCGTCCGGATCCGCGATGAGGTCGTGGTTCCAGGAATATCCTGTCCAGCCACGGGACTGTCCGAATTCATCGCTGCCTGCCCTCTTGCCGAATTCCTTCCAGGTGTAGTGCCAGTCCATATCGATGATGAACACGTCGGCCGGGATATCGCGGCTGCGCATCTCCTTCGCGATTTCGAGAATCTGGTCATCCGTATATGCGAAATAACGGCACCACCAGTAACCGAAGACATATTTCGGAGGCAACGGAATCTTGCCGGCAACCTTTATATAATCACTGACGGCTGTCATATAATCGTGTCCGTATGCAAATATGTAGAGGTCCTTCCTCTCGCCCTCCGGACGGGCTGCGACCCATTCGCCCCAGTCCGAATCATCCCTGACAAGTAGATGGCGGGCTGACTCGTCGACAATGGCCCAGCCGTCGCGCGATATCACGCCGTCCTCAAGTTTTTTGTTTGAACCCTTCGGATTGTTGAAGCCCCTGAAGCGGTCCAGGGTTCGCTCGGTGCCTTTCAGATTGCCTGTCGCCTCCATCCCGGGCTTCCAGGTGACATTCTTGCCATTGAGCTTGAATGAAACGCTGAGATTGTCGGCGTTGAACTCCTCATTGCCCGTATAGACCAGCTTAACTTTGTCCGTGGTAATGGTAATGGCGCCCGCGCCCTCCGTCACCTTGAACTCAGGTACCGGGAGATTGCGATTGACGATTGCGAGGGAGGCATTGTCCTCCCATTTGCCGTCTGCGGCCCATTCCATACGGATAAGTCTGTCTGTCAAGACGGTGAATCTGGCATTGCCGGATGTCACCACGGCCTTCGGGTTTGCCACAGGATTGTCCTGCTGCGCCATAGCCGGGATTGATACGGCTATCAGCACGAGCATCAGGGTCAGGATTCTTGTTTTCATAGTCGAGAATATTGGTTTCAAACGATAACTCTGCAAGTTATCGAAAATAACGGCAATCCACAAGAGAACGGAGGAAAAACAGGCTGAAAAGGCCGGCATTGGATGCTGGCTGTCAGCTGGCGGCATCCGGTTCTGGAATGCAAATATATGTCAATCAGCGATTTAAATACTAAGCCTTGCGCAAATATGCGCAAGGCTGAATGGCTATTCGTCTGAAAATCTGTTTGTTTCATTCCACAAGAGAAAACTTCCATCGCTATTCCGGTAAATCGGGAAACTTCTGGATGGAATTCATATTGAGTGCGCCCCAGAGGACGATGCCGATGGAAACCGACACATTGAGGGAATGCTTGGTGCCGTATTGCGGAATCTCGAGGCAGATGTCGCTCGCGTCAACCACGTCCTGTCGCACACCGTGCACCTCGTTGCCGAAGATGAAGGCGTATTTCCGTCCCGCTTCGGTGCGGAAATCACGGAGCGAGGTGGAGCGCTCCGCCTGCTCGACGCTGACAATGACATATCCCTCCGCACGCAGTCTCTCCACCAGAGCAAGGGTGTCGTCGTAATGCTCCCACTCCATGCTGAACTCGGCCCCGAGGGCGGATTTGTGGATCTCGGCGGTCGGCGGGACTGCGCAGATTCCGCACAGATATATCTTCTCGAGGCGGAACGCGTCCGAAGTGCGAAACGCCGATCCGATATTGTGCTGCGAGCGGATATTGTCAAGGACAACGACCGCCGGAGCCTTCTCCGAAGCCTTGAATTCCTCCGTATTGAGCCTTTGCAGCTCGCTGTTGAAAAGTTTTCTGAACATTGATGCTTCTTTTCAAACAAATAGTCTATATTTGTGAAATATATTTCAGTGCAAATATAGTAAACATATAAATTCATATAATGAAACAGGACATCGAAATCTTTGAATTGATCAGGAAGGAAGAGGATCGCCAGACTGAGGGCATCGAACTCATCGCTTCCGAAAATTTCGTCAGCAAACAGGTGCTTGAGGCTCTTGGCAGCGTCTGCACCAACAAGTACGCTGAAGGTTATCCGGGCGCCAGGTACTATGGCGGCTGCGAGGTCGTGGACCAGATCGAGCAGCTTGCAATTGACCGTATCAAGAAGGTATTCGGAGCAGAATTCGCAAACGTTCAGCCTCACTCCGGTGCTCAGGCAAATATGGCAGTCTTCATGGCCTGCATGCAGCCGGGCGACACATTCATGGGCCTTGACCTTGCTCACGGCGGTCACCTTTCACACGGTTCACCGGTCAATATGTCCGGTATGAACTACAAGGCTGTCGCATACCACCTCAATGAAGAGACCGGTCTCATCGATTACGATGAGATGGAGAAGATTGCTCTCGAGTGCAAGCCTAAGCTCCTCATCGGCGGCGCATCCGCTTACTCTCGCGAGTGGGACTGGGAGCGCATGCGCGCAATCGCGGACAAGGTAGGTGCCATCTTCATGGTAGATATGGCTCACCCTGCTGGCCTTATCGCAGCAGGTCTGCTCAAGAACCCTGTAAAGTACGCACACATCGTCACATCCACAACACACAAGACCCTCCGCGGCCCGCGTGGCGGTATCATCCTCATCGGCAAGGACTTCGACAATCCTTGGGGCAAGACTACTCCTAAGGGCGAGATCAAGAAGATGTCAGCGCTCATCAACTCAGCCGTATTCCCGGGCATCCAGGGCGGTCCGCTCGAGCACTGCATCGCCGCAAAGGCAGTTGCATTCTACGAGGCTCTCCAGCCTGAATTCATTGCATACCAGACACAGGTCCAGAAGAATGCAAGGGCTATGGCACAGGCATTCATGGACAAGGGTTACAAGATTGTATCCGGCGGCACCGACAACCACCTGATGCTCATCGACCTCCGCACCAAATTCCCTGACCTTACAGGTAAGGTTGCAGAGAAGGCTCTCGTTCGCGCCGGTATCACAGTCAACAAGAATATGGTTCCTTTCGACAGCCGCAGCGCTTTCCAGACTTCCGGTCTGCGCGTCGGAACTCCAGCCATCACCTCCCGCGGTTTCGGAGAGAAAGAGATGCCGGAGATCGTCGAACTCATCGACAAGGTGCTCAGCAATGTTGAGGACGAGAACGTCATCAATCAGGTTCGCGAGCAGGTTCATATGAAGATGAGCGGTCTCCCTCTCAACAGATGGTAATGAAACCCATAATCGACCCGATCAGCCTCGACCTTATCAAAGCCGAGCTGACACCGGACAAAAAGCTCTGTGACACCAACAAAGGCCACAATGAGCTTTATGTATTCGACTACAACAATGCGCCCAACCTCATGCTTGAGGTCGGGCGCTTGCGTGAAATCACGTTCCGCGAAGCCGGAGCAGGAATCGGCGAACCGTACGATTGGGACGAGTTCGACACGATGCCCGTCCCGTGCAAGCAGATCATCGTCTGGGACCCGGATGCCGAAGCCATTATCGGCGGATACCGGTACATCCTCGGCCCTGATATGGCCATCAAGGAGGACGGACAGCCGAACATCGTCTCTACGCATATGTTCAAGTTCTCCGATGAGTTCCTCCAGAACTATCTGCCCCACGTGATGGAGCTCAGCCGTGCTTTCGTAGTGCCGGCATATCAGAGCAGCAAGGCGGGAGCGAAGGCTCTCTTCGCCCTTGACAACCTCTGGGACGGCATCGCTGCGGTCATCCTGCTGCATCCGGACATAATGTACTTCATGGGCAAGATGTCGATGTACCAGTCGTATGACCCTACCGCCAGGGAGCTCGTCTTCAGCTACCTCTGGAAGCATTTCGAGGACAAGGACAAACTTGCCACCGCCCTTGACCCCGTTCTGCCGCAGGCTGACCCACGTCTTGTCGGCCTCATCCTCAAGGATGATGACCTCAAGGATGATTACAAGAACCTCAAGGCTGCAGTTCAGAGCCTCGGCACACAGATACCGCCGATGATCAACTCATACATCACTATCTCCCCTACTATGAAGATGCTCGGTACGGGCGTCAACAGGGAGTTCGGAGATGTATTCGACACCGGTATTATGATCTGCTTCGACGAACTGTACGCAGAGAAGCGCGAGCGCCACGTCAAGTCTTTCATCAAGGAGAAAGCGATGCAGCTGCGCAAGCGTTTCCCTAACCTTGACGATGGATTTGAGGAGAAGCTTGCAGAGCGCTGGACCATCCGCCGCGCAAAGAGATTTGCCAAATTCCATATACGCCGCAAGCGCAAGGCGGCCAAAAAGAACAAATAAATAACAACCGCAAAGAAATTTTATATATCTTTGCGGTCCAATCGGGAAGTGGCGCAGTTGGCTAGCGCGCTGCGTTCGGGACGCAGAGGTCGGGTGTTCGAGTCACCTCTTCCCGACAAAAAGGCCCTCACAGATTTGTGAGGGCCTTTTTATTCATATAATTCACTTAGCCGGCATCGGTCGCAGATAGCCGCTGTAGTTCATTACTGAGCGGTTATAAGGCTTGCAGTGTATGTCGGCGGAGCCGTTGCTCCAGATGGTAAGTGTCACATCCACATACTCTCTTCCGCTCAGTGCGCGGAAGGACCAGACCGATTTGCCTTTATCAGTGTCGGACTTGACTGCCAAGGCCTCAGCCTTGCAATCCTTGAATTGTATGCCCTGGATATCCGAGCCCAGGACTGCTGTGTAGCTTTCGCCAAAGAACGGCAGGTAGGCATTGACCACGCCATCCTTGATGCGGAGGGTGTAGCCGTCACTGGAGTGGATCAGCCGGCCACGTGCGGGCTGGATCTGAGTGACCTCGATGTTGAGATTGCCGAGAGTACAAACTTCGTTGTAGAGAACCGCAGCTGCGGCATCTGATTCCGCCTGTATGGCGGAAAATGCGGAGCAGGATGATAGCACAACTGCCACCGCCAGAGTCAGGAGCAATCTGAATATCTTCATAAGTTGTATTATAGTTCTATGTGGTGAGCGCGCAGAGTACTGTAAATTGACTCTATAGCAGCATCTGCGGGACCATCCGGTGATAGCATCTTGGCTTTGCCGTAGGCATTGATGGCCTCGGGCCACATCTGATGACGGCGGTAGATCCCGCCGAGAAGATACCATCCCCGCTCGTTCTGAGGCTCTCGCTTTACAAAATCCAGAAGTGTCGCCAGTGATTCATCGGCAGGAGAAGACATCAGCATCTTCTCAATATCCGTCAGGGAAAGTGCCTTTACCATAACTATACTATTCCTGAGAATCCCATAAATGCCATTGCCATTATACCGGCAGTGATGAGAGCGACAGGAACGCCTTCGAATGCCTTTGGCACACCATTGAGTTCCAACTGCTCACGGATTCCGGAGAAAAGTATAAGGGCTACGCCGTAACCGATTGCGGTGCAGACCGCAAAGGCGATTGACTGGCCGAGGTTCATCATATGGCTCACCTGCGCGATGCCGTCCACGACAACCTCGTTGTTGATGAATCCGAACTCATTGCTGACAACCTGGATGGCTACGCCGAGGACGACGCAGTTGGTGGTGATCAGAGGCAGGAAGATACCGAGAGCCTGATAAAGGGACGGGCTGATCTTCTTGAGGATGATCTCGACCATCTGGACGAGGCCCGCAATGACGAGGATGAAACTTATGGTCTGCATGAACTCGAGGCCGAGCGGCACCAGGACATAATTCTGAAGAAGATATGTCACCAGGGTGGCGAGTGCCATCACGAACATCACGGCAGCGGACATTCCGACAGCGGTAGAAACCTTCTTGGAGACACCAAGGAACGGGCAGATGCCCAGGAACTGGGCCAGCACTACATTATTGACGAAAACCGCCGAAATCAATATGATGATGTACTCCATGACTATGCCTTTTTAGTGATTTTACGGAAGAGGACCATAAGATATCCGAGCACCAGGAATGCGCCCGGAGCGAGGACGAATGCGAGCATTCCGTCGCCCTGGACGAACTTGAATCCGAATGCGGAGCCGGAACCGAGGAGTTCGCGCACGAGGCCGATGAGGGTCAGCGCAATCGTGAATCCAAGACCTACTCCAAGGCCGTCACAGGCCGAGTCGATGACTGAATTCTTGTTGGCGAACGCCTCCGCGCGGCCGAGGACGATGCAGTTGACCACAATCAGAGGGATGAAAAGTCCCAGAGTGGCATAGAGCGAAGGCACATATGCCTGAAGAAGGAACTGGACAACCGTCACGAATGTGGCAATGATGGTGATGTAGCAAGGGATTCTGACCTTGTCCGGAATAAAGCCGGCAACGGCTGAAATCGCCATATTGGAGAGTATCAGCACGCACATTGTCGCTACGCCCATTCCAAGGCCGTTGATGGCCGATGTAGTCGTGCCCAGGGTCGGGCACATACCGAGAACAAGCACGAATGTCGGGTTGTTCTTGACGATACCGTCTATAATAAGACCCAATTTACTGTTCTGGCTCATTTTTCTCTGTGTTTTGAGGTTCTGCAGACTCTGCCTCCGGCTGCTGTGCAACATCCGGGACCATCTGCCTGAATACTTCGTATGCCATGTTCACGCCCTTGAGGAATGCGCGCGAAGTGATGGTCGATGCGGTGATGGCATCGATCTCGCCGCCATCCTTGGAGACGGTGACATTGTTGACGGACGGGTTCTTGCCGACAACCTGCACCCTCGGGGCGATATTATCATCCGTGATCTTGGCACCGAGGCCCGGAGTCTCGGAGTGGGATACGATGGATGTGTTGTAAACCGTGCCATCCGGAGTGAAACCTACCATTATCTGGAGCGGACCACCGAAGCCGGAGGACTTGACCTTGATAGCATAGCCGACGATGCTGTCGCCGCTCTTTGCAGTATATACGGTACTTTCCCCGAATGTCGTCGCTTCATCCGACGGAACATTGTCAAATGCGGGGACAACCGCCGCAATGGCGCTGTTGACCTTTGCGAGTTCGGCCTCCGCGATCGGCTTTGCCGTGACCGAATAGACCACGCCGAGCACTGCCGCACAGACGAGGCAGATGATGGAAAGCGACAATACCATATTGCCGAATGTAGACTGTTTAGCCATTATTGACCTCCTTCCCGAACCTTGCGGGCTTGCAGTATTTGTTGAGGAGAGGCACGACGCAGTTCATGATCAGGATGGAGAATGACACTCCTTCCGGATACGCTCCGAAGTACCTTATCATCATCACAATGACACCGATTCCGATACCGAAGATGATCTGACCCTTCGTGGTCATCGGGGATGTCACGTAATCCGTAGCCATATAGAATGCTCCAAGAAGCAGACCGCCAGTGAAGATATTGAAGAGCGGACCGGTATACATTTCCGGATTGACGGCGGAGAATACGCCGGAGATCAGCGCCACGGTGAGGATTATCGTAAGAGGGATAGTGACCTTGACCACCTTGCGGACCAGCAGATAGATGAATCCGAGCAGCAGGGCGGCAGCGGAGAGTTCACCGATACATCCGCCCATTCTGATGAATGCCATATCCCAGGTGAACTGTCCCTGCGGGAAAATCTGCGACAGCGTCGTCCCACCGGCGAGTCCCTCCTTCGCGATTGCAAGGTGTGTGGCTCCGGAATAGGCATCGACCTGAGGACCGAAGCCGAATGCGGTGAAGTCCATCGCGGTCTGGGTGAACGCCCAGTCAGTCATTATCACAGGGAATGAAATGAGCAGGAATACGCGGCCCACGAGAGCCGGATTGAATATGTTCTTGCCAAGGCCTCCGAAAGTCATCTTGGCGATGGCGATGGCAACGATGCTGCCGACGACTGCAATCCACCACGGGGCTGCCGGAGGGAGGTTGAGCGCGAGGAGTACGCCTGTCACTGACGCCGACGGGTCAGAAAGAGGCCTTTCCTGGTGCATCAGGAATTTTGCAATGAGATACTCCGTTAGATTGCAGGCTATGACTGCCACTGCGAGGAGCATGAATGCGCGCCATCCGTAGAACCAGATTGCCACAATCATAGCCGGAATCAGGGCTATGATGACATCCCTCATAAGCGAGGCCGTGGAAACCTTTCCGTGAAGGTGCGGAGACGGGGAGACAATAAGTTGTTTCATATTTTTTCAGTCTCTATTTTTTAGGTCTGCTTTTCATTATCTTGGTCACCTGTGCCTTTGCCGGACGGATAAGGTCAAGCAAAGGAATATTTGAAGGACAGGTGTAGAGGCAGCATCCGCACTCAATGCAGTCGAATACCTTCTCCTGCTCAAGTTCGTCGGTCTTGCCGCCCACCCTGGCCAGGCGGCTGAGAAGGAACGGCTGCAGGCCCATAGGACAGGCTTCGGCACATTTGCCGCAGCGGATGCAGTTCGACTCCGGTTTGCGCTTGGTTTCAGTCTCGGTCAGGACAAGGAGCGCGGAGGTGGCCTTCAATGTGGCAGCATCTGTATTGACGATAGCCTTGCCCATCATCGGGCCGCCGCTGATGAGCTTCGCCCCGTTTTCCGGCATTCCGCCGACGGATTCCAGAAGCTGCGAATATGTGGAGCCGACCCTGACGCGAAGATTCTTCTGCACAGGAAGGCACTTTCCGGTAACGGTGACAATATTGTCAATGAGCGGCTTGTTTTTCTGAACCGCCTCATAGACGGCGAGTGAAGTACCCACATTCTGGACAACGGCGCCGGTGTCGATAGGAAGGCCGAGCGACGGCACGCGCTTTCCGATGACGGCATCGATGAGCTGTTTCTCACCGCCCTGCGGATATTTCTTCTTCAGAGTCACGACCCTGATCTGCGGATACCTGGCCGTGAAACTGCGCATTATCTCTATTGCCTTCTTCTTGTTCTCCTCGATGCCGATATAGCCTGTGCTTACGCCCAGGGCCTTCATCATGAGGGCCGCGCCGATGAATATCTGTTCCGGATATTCGCGCATTATGCGGTCGTCGGAAGTGATGTACGGCTCGCACTCCGTGCCGTTGAGGATAAGGCACTCCGCCTTTTTGTCCTTCGGAGGGGTGAGTTTGATATGCGTAGGGAATGCCGCACCGCCGAGGCCGACGATTCCGGCCTCGCGGATCTTGTCTACTATAGTTGCGGGATCTGCGGGAAGGTCGCGGTTGATGTCTTCAGTGCGGTCTATCTCCGGCATCCATTCGTCACCTTCGACTGCAATGACTACGTGCATCACCATATTGCCGGCCAGATCGGCGCGCGGCTCGACAGCCGTAACAGTGCCGGAATAAGGAGAATGGATATAAGCCGAAACGAAGCCCGACGGCTCTGCGATGACCTGACCCACCTTGACACTGTCTCCCTTCTGTACTATCGGAGTTGCAGGCGCGCCAAGATGCTGTGCCATGGAAATATATGCCGTCTGCGGCAGTGGGAGAACTTCTATCGCCGCTTCAGAGGCGAGCTTGCTGTCATCCGGATGGACGCCTCCCATTTTGAATGTTTTCAGTATCATAGGCGTTTATGCTTGAGGATTCTCCTGTGCTGGAGCCGGTTGCTGAGCCTGGGATTCAGGCTGCGGCGCTGCAGCCGGTGCCGGTGGGAAATTAACGGCCACAATGGCGTGTACCGGGCATTCGGCAACGCACTTGCGGCACATCTTGCATTTATTGTAATCTATGTATGCCACATTGTTCTCAAGGGTGATTGCCTCGAACGGGCAGGTCCTGACACATTTGCCGCAGCCTATACAGCCGACTGTGCAGGCCTTGCGGGTAACGGCGCCCTTGTCCTTGTTGAGGCAGGAAACATACACCCTGCGATCCTTGAATCCCTTGTTGCGGAGTTCGATCACACCGCGCGGACAGGCAGCGGCACAACCGCCGCATCCCAGACAGATGGAGGTGTCGATCGTAGGGATACGCCTTTCCGGATCGATCCTGACCCCATGAAACTCGCAGGCATCAACGCAGTCCCCGAGACCGATGCAGCCGAAGCGGCATCCGGATTCTCCGGAGTAGAGCGCTGCAGCCACCTTGCAGGAGGCATATCCATCATAGACGTTTGTCCTCTGGCATTTGTCCGGACTGCCCTGGCAGCGGACCACCGCCACCTTCGGAGCCTTCTCGACGCTTTCCATACCGAGTGCGGCAGCAATGGAAGCCATTGTGGCATTGCCGCCCACAGGGCAGAAGCACTGATTCAGATCACCGGTTTTAACAAGTTTTTCAGCAAAGGCGCGGCATCCGGCATTGCCGCAACCTCCACAGTTGGCGCCTGGCAGCAGGGACTCCACAGTATCAATGCGCGGATCCTCCTCAACCTTGAATTTCTGTGCGACAAGGTAAAGGATTACGGCAAAGAAAAGTCCCAGAGCGACGAGGCATACAACGGTGTAGATAATGGTCGCTGTCATTGGATTTTCTCTATTGAAAACGTAAATACTCTTGAAAGTCTGTTCTTAAAAAAAGCGAGTACAATATAGTAAAAAATTACTACACCTATACCACAAAGGCCGACATAAAGTTCTTCGAGAGCGCAGGCAGATGCCACTATCATCGAAAGAAGCAACAGAAGGAGCGGAATACCGTATGCATAAAACACGGCCTGCGTACCAAGCGACTGTGATAAGATGACATTCACCCTGTCCCCAACTTGGTAATGTGATGTCATCGCACCAATAGTCAGAGGCACGTCTATTATCCTGGTTTCCTGATCCGAAGCCGGACAGGCACCCTTGGCGTGACACGCGGCGCAGGCGGACTTGCTGAGAATTTCCACCTGGATCGAAGATTCGGTAATGGCGGCAATCACGCCTTCGTGAGAGATACGGATATTGTCTTTGGCCATGACCGTAATTATTAGAAGTTACTGAACCTTGCTCGTAAGCGGATACTTCAGACCCGAGCAGGTCTCCATACGTCCGTTGATTGAGCCGACGGCGACAGGAGCGGTGAAGAATACCGGAAGAAAATTGTCATCGTCTGTCAGCCAGATGAATATCTTGCCGTCTCCGTGGAATACGTTGTCATCGGTCCCGGCCTTGTCGATGCCCAGGCTGAAACGGTTTCCCGATGCCTCATCGTTCTCACCATCGTGAAGGTCGGCGACTGACACAGCAAGCTTGATGGTCTTATATGTACCGAAATCGCCGATTTTCTTGGTTTCCCTGCCGACGTACTTTAGTCTCACGTCTATCAGGTCCTTGTCCACGGCCACGGCGTATTTCGCCACCTTGCCTGTCATCATACGCTTGATGTCCAGACCGCGGCAGGCGAATATCACATTGAACAGGTCGCGTATCACCATATTCTCGTTGAAAGTAGTATCCCGGTGAGGACGGGTCTTCTTGTCCACTATGGCGTGAAGAGTCTTTCCCCCGTTGCTCCAGGAATACTGGTTCTTCGCCCAGAAATCGCCTTCGCTGACATTGCGGTATGCATAGAAAGGCGTGAGGTTGTCGGTGTAGAACTTGGATTCGTACACGTCGCGGACCTTGAAGAATGTGTCCCAGAATTTATACGTGGAGATATCGGCGCGAAGAGCATAATACGGTCTTCTGCCGGATTCGCACTTTTCGTTGAGCGAGAGGTCAACTGTGCCGATATCGGCCTTTGTGCCCCATTTGTAATGAATGATGATTCTCGCCTTCTCCCCACCCTGGAAAGGTCGCTGCACTTCTTGTGCCCAAGTCGCCGCCGGGAGCATATACAAAGCTGCGGCCAACAGGAAAAATAATTTAGAATGGTGCTTCATTTTCAAAATCTGATACGGCGTTCATAGCACTGCTTGAAGTGTAGTACTGGGCGCCATCATCCGAATCTTCATATTTTGTGCCATCATTGGCGTCCACGAATCTGACTTCGGATGATATAAACCGCATATCCACATCCTTGACCTCGCCGTTGCGATGCTTGGCAATGATCAGCTGAGTGTATCCCGGATACGAATTATCATCTGAAATACCCATCATCTCCGGCCTGTGTATGAACATTACGATATCCGCATCCTGCTCGATAGCGCCGGATTCGCGAAGGTCACTCAACTGCGGACGTTTGTTGCCGCCACGTGTCTCAACCATACGGTTCAACTGGGAAAGGGCTATGATAGGAACGTTCAATTCCTTCGCTATCATTTTGAGCTGACGGGAAATGGTGGAGACCTCCTGCTCTCGCATACCCTTCAGCTCCGGAGGACCGGTCATAAGCTGAAGATAGTCTATGATTATGAGTTTGACCTTGTTGTTGCGCACAAGCCTGCGGGCTTTAGAACGGAACTCGAAAATGGAGAGGCCCGGCGTATCGTCGATCCAAAGTTCGCACTTCTCCAACTGAGCGAGTCCTTTATTCAACTGTCCCCACTCCGCAGTGGTCATCTTGCTGGCACCGCGGATTTTTTCAGCCGATAGCCCGGTTTCTGAAATCATGATACGCTTGACCAACTGGGTCGAACTCATTTCAAGTGAGAAAATGGCAACTGGAACGTGATGGTCGACCGCCATATTGCGGGCCATAGTGAGCACGAACGCCGTCTTACCGACTGATGGACGGGCCGCAATGATGATAAGGTCCGATTTCTGCCATCCGTATGTCACGGCGTCAAGTCCGCTGTAGCCGGAAGGGACACCGCTTACATTGCCTTCGCGATTCTGGCTCTCTTCGATTTCGGTGATCGCCTGTTGGATGACGGAATGTATCGGGGTGGTCTCACGCTTCATATTTTTCTCCGCAAGAGCGAAGATCTTTCCGGAAGCCGTATCTATGAGATCATCTACAGGCATCGAGTCATCAAAAGCCATCTTCTGAGTCTCGTGGGATATCTTGATGAGCTCCCTCTGAATCCATTTCTGAAGAATGACCTTTGTATGGTAATCAACGTGAGCAGCAGCACCGATCTTCAGGCTCAGACGGCTCAAGTACGCCATTCCGCCCACCATCTCAAGTTCACCGCGGCTGGAGAGCCTTTCGGAAACGGTGAAAATGTCTATCGGAGCATTTTCTCTGGAAAGTTCAGAAACTGCCTCGAATATTCTTCTGTGAGCATCTTTGTAAAAGCAGTCTGAAGTAATCTGGTCGAGCACGTCCGGCACGACATTAGGCTCAAGAAGCAGCGCACCGAGCACTGCTTCCTCAATGTCCAGGGCCTGTGGCGGCTTATATCCGCCGAGGTCTTCCCCGATTGCGGAGACGTCAGCCTTGCGGCCCTTCCCCTTTTCCTTCTCCTGCTTTGCCATCGGACGCTATTCCTGGGATTCCTTTTCGAAATCGGCGTTCACGAGAATGCGGCCGCAGTATTCACAGACGATAATCTTCTTGCTTGAAGCGATGTCTATCTGGCGCTGAGGCGGAATCTTGTTGAAACATCCGCCGCAAGCATCACGCTTGACTGTAACGACAGCCAGCTTGTTCTTGGTATTGGAGCGCACTTTGTTGTAAGCAATCATCATACGCTCGTCAATCTTAGCAGCAAGTGCCTCGCGCTCCTTGAGGAGTGCCTCTTCGTCCTTGGATGTCTCCTCGACGATAGTTTCAAGTTCCTTGCGCTTGTTGGTGAGATCCTCTTCGCGGAGAACAAGGCGTGCGGTTGTCTCTTCGATGAGGGCTTTCTTCTCCTCGATGAGGAAATCGGCCTCACGGATACGTTTCTCGCAGGTCAGCTTCTCAAGGTCCTGGAACTCAATCTCCTTGGTGATGGAGTCGTATTCGCGGTTGTTCTTCACGTTGTCGCGCTGTGCGTTGTACTTTGCGAGAGCCTCCACGCACTCGGCGATCTTCGCGCGATTCGATGCATTGGCAGACTCAGCTGCAGCTATCTCGTCGCTGGCGTTTGCAATTCTGGTCTTGAGACCTTCAACTTCATCCTCGATATCCTGGACTTCGAGAGGAAGTTCACCACGGAGAAGGTAGATTTTGTCAATCCTGGTATCCGTCTGCTGGATCTTGTAGAGAGTGTGAAGTTTCTCCTCGATGGCGATGGAATCGGTGTCACCGAGATTCTTGGCCATTGACAGGGATACGAAAGTCTCCCCCTTGTCGATAGGGGCGGCAACAGTCTTTGCTTTTGTAGTAGCCATAATTTGCTGTAAAATATATCTTTAGTTATTTATCGTCCAATTCGGCATGAATGACAAAGTTATGCATTTTTTTCCAATGCCGGACAAATTTATTGTTCAGCCGGGCAGCCGGCTACATCATATCGTATATCTGCTGGAGTTCGGCGCGGATACCCTTGAGACGGTCGATGACCTCGGAGCGGTTGTCAAGTCCCTCCTTGTTCTCCTTGAGACGCTTGGCGGCGCCTTCGAGCGTCATACCCTTTTCCTTCACCAGATAGTGTATGAGCTTGAGGTTTGCGATGGCCTCCTTGTCATAGATGCGGTTTTTCTTGTTCTGGGTCCTTTTCGGCTTGACATACTTGGGGAAAGTATCGGACCAGAAACGGACGAGAGAAACATTCTCCCCGAGCATTTCCGCCACTTCCGATATCGAATAGAACAATTTGTCCTGCTGCTGAGCGTCGTTTTCCATATCGCGATTATACAAACTTATACGATTCGATCTCCCTGAATCCGAGCAGGAAGTCCTTGACCAGCATACGCTTCTTTCCGGCCACCTGCAGGTCGATGATGCGCAATGAACCGCCGCCGCACTTGACCTCGATAAAGGTCTTGCCGTCTGATGTTATGGTACCTGCCGGAACTGTATCATCATTGCGAACAGGATAGGATTCGAATATCTTGACGCTGATATTCTCACCGCCGTTTGACATTTCTGTCCAGGCGCAAGGATAAGGGCTGAGACCGCGCACGAGATTGTTGATGGCTCCGGCGGTAGAAGTCCAGTCAATGTGACCGGTCTCCTTGGTGAGCTTCGGTGCCGGACGCATCCTGAGGTGGGTGGTATCCTGGACCATCGGCTTTGTCCTGCGGTTCTGGATAGCTTTCACTGTCTTCACGACAAGGGCGGAGCCCATATTCATCAATTTATCGTGGAGAGTGCCCATATTGTCGTATTCCTCGATGGCGCAGTTCTCCTGGAAGAGAATCCTGCCGGTGTCGATCTCCTCATCGATCATAAAGGTGGTCACGCCGGTGATGCGCTCGCCGTTGATAATAGCCCAATTGATCGGGGCGGCACCGCGGTACTGCGGCAGAAGAGAAGCGTGAAGGTTGAATGTGCCGAGGTAAGGCATTGACCATACCTCCTTAGGCAGCATCCTGAATGCCACGACTACGAAAAGATTGGCCTTGAAGGAGCGCAGCTGCTCGAGGAATTCCGGGTTCCTGAGTTTCTCGGGCTGGAGCACAGGGAGCCCACGCTCAACCGCGAATTTCTTGACCGCACTTTCATTAACCTTCATTCCGCGGCCGCTCTGCTTGTCCGGAACCGTGACAACTGCGGCAACGTCATATCCTGCATCAAGCAGGGCCTTGAGCGGAGCCACGGCGAAATCAGGCGTACCCATATAGACGATACGGATGCGGCCGTGGTCCTTCCTGAACCAGTTTCTGATTTTGAAATACATCTTTGTAAAAAATTGTCCCACCTGCTTGAAGAATGACTTGTACCAGTCAAAATTGAACAGAGCGGAGTCCTGTGTGGACTTGCTTGTCAGGAATATACCTATAGGCAGCAGCACAAGAGTGGCGATGAAAGCGCCAAGTAGCGGATCCATCGATCCTTCTCTGGCGAGTTTCTTGCCGGTAATATCAATAATATAGTATATCAGGTAGAAGAAAATTGATATTATGACAGGTGTGCCGAATCCGCCCTTGCGGATAATGGCACCGAGCGGCGCTCCTATGAAGAAAAATATCAGGCATGCGAGACTGAGTGCAAATTTGCGGTAACGCTCGGTATCAGACCTGCGCAGCGTGAACCCGAAACGCTCCTGCTCCGCACGATAGGATTCAACCTGATCGATGAGCAACTGTGCACGCTCTGACGTATATGAGTACGCATTTACCCGTTCTTCGAGCGAGTTGAGGGCAAGCAGGGAATCTACGTCCAGTGTCCCCTTCATGTTGCCTGCCACCCAGGCGGAATCCAATTGGTTGAAATTGGTGAAAGCATTGGACCGCCTCAACCTGCCGCACTGGATACTGATTGTACTGTCAATCCTGTGGTTGAGAGAATCGACATCGTGACGCAGAGCCTTGAGACCTTTTGACATAACCTCTTCTCCAAAGCCGTCCTCCTCTGACCGGGAGAACGTGTAGTTGTCAAGGTTGACTATCAGTTGCTGCTCCTTGAAATCAACTCTGTTCAGTTCGAGAGTTGTATCACGATAGTTCATCTTATTGTTCTCCTGGTATGAACAGCCGTCGTACAGGTCGAATACAAGATTGCGCTTGTCAGGTGTGACCCTCATCTTCCCGGAGTCCGCAAGGGTCATTCCTGTATTTCCATTGTGACCGGTATGGTCATAGATGATGATTTTATACATCATCTGTGTCTCGTCGTCGCGGTTTTCGACGCGCAGGGCATATCCTTCTATTCCGTCATAGAATGTCTGTGTAGGAATCTTTATCTCTTCTTTTGTGTTGGCAATATCCTGCCTGAGCGTATAGATTTTGTTGTACGCCACCGGAATCAAGTTATTGGAAGCGAAGAATGCACCAATGCTTATAAAGACTGACACAACAATCAAAGGAACGAGTATACGCCTTAATGGGATGCCTGCGGCCTTCATAGCGAGAAGTTCGTTCTTCTCGCCCATACCGCCGATTGTCATAATCGATGCAAGCATAGTGGCCAGCGGCAATGCCATTGGAATCATCGTGCAGGCCGCCCAGCCCATGAACTCGAAAATGACTCCGATACCCAGACCCTTTCCTACCAGTTCGTCAATATATAGCCACAGAAACTCCATCGAGAGTACGAACAACACGATGAAGAAGGTCATTACAAATGGCCCTATAAACGAAGTGATAAGGAAACGGTCTAGTTTTTTCATCTATTACTGGAGAACGGCCATCTCAAGGAGTTTCTTTTCAGCGTCTGCAAGGCCTGCAACATTCTTGCCGCCGGCAGTTGCGAGGCTCTTCTGTCCACCGCCGCCGCCCTGGATGAACTTGGCCGCTTCGCGGATGTCCTTGCCAGCATCCTTGCCGGCCTCCACGAGATCCTGACTGTACATCAGGATGAGCTGCGGCTTGCCGTCACATTCGTATGCGCCTGCAAGGACGAGGTTCTTCTCCTCCTTCTGCAGCATTGAAGCGGCATCGCGGAGCATCACGGCATTTGCTGCTTCCTTCACAACGATCACCTTCCTGCCGTTCATTTCGGACGCGGATGAAGCGAGGGTCTTGCTGAGAGCGACGGTACGCTCCTTGTTGACCTCATCCATCTGCTTCTTGAGGGCAGCGTTTTCATCCATCATCTTCTGGATGGCACCCACCAGGTCAGGGACATTGTTGAAGAATGACCTTGCCTGCTTGATCTCGGCACCCATACCGCTAACTACAGCCTCGGCCGCCGTTCCGGTAACTGCCTCGATACGTCTGATACCGGCTGCGATGGCGCTCTCGGATGTGATTTTGAAGAGTCCGATATTGCCCGTTGCGGAGGTGTGGCAACCACCGCAGAGCTCGATGCTGTCGCCGAACTTGACCACGCGCACGCGGTCGCCGTATTTCTCGCCGAAGAGGGCGATGGCGCCCATTGCCTTTGCTTCGTCCATTGTGGCGCTGCGGTTCTCGATGAGCGGATTATTGGTCCTGATGAGTTCGTTTACGCGGCTCTCAACTGCAGCGATCTGCTCGTCGGAGAGTTTCTCGAAGTGGGAGAAGTCAAAGCGGAAATACTTGTCGCAGACATATGAACCCTTCTGCTCGACGTGCTTGCCGAGAATCTCGCGCAGTGCCTGGTCGAGAAGGTGGGTGCAGGTGTGGTTGTTGGCGATGTTCTGCCTGAGGCCTCCGTTGACCACGAGGGTGAATGAGCCTTCGCAGTTCTCAGGGAGCTTTTCGGCGATATGGATAGTAAGATTGTTCTCCTTGATGGTATTGAGGATGGCGATCTTCTCGCCGTCTTCGGATACAATGTAGCCGGTATCTCCGACCTCACCGCCCATCTCTCCGTAGAACGGAGTGCGGTCAAACACGAGCTGGAGCATTGTCTTGTTCTTCTGGACTACGGTGCGCTGCTTGAGGAGCATCGAGCCCTCCACGGTCGTGAGATCATAGCCGAGAAATTCGACCTTGTCGCCCTCGTGATAGATAGTCCAGTCACCGAATTCATTGGCAGTGGCGTTGCGGGCGCGCTCCTTCTGTTTGCCGAGTTCGGTCTGGAAACCATCGATGTCGACCTTGTAGCCATTCTCGGTGGCAATCAGTTCAGTAAGGTCGATAGGGAATCCATATGTATCATAAAGCTTGAATGCGTCCGTACCGGCGATGACCTTTGTGGCTGCGGCTTCCGCCATGCAGTCATCGAGGAGCTTGATACCGCGGTCGAGGGTGCGCATAAAGGCCATTTCCTCTTCGCGGATGACATTCTCGATGAGTTTCTGCTGAGCCTTGATCTCAGGGAATGCCTCTCCCATATCGCTCACCAGCTGCGGCACGAGGCGGCAGAGGAACGGCTCGCCGAATCCGAGGAATGTGTATCCGTAGCGGACTGCACGGCGCAGGATACGGCGGATGACGTAACCGGCCTTCACGTTGGAAGGAAGCTGTCCGTCAGCGATCGAGAAGCTGATTGCGCGGATGTGGTCAGCGATAACGCGCATTGCGATGCCCTCCTGGCTCTCTGCGACATAAGGCTTGCCGCTGAGCGCGGAGATGGCATTGATCATATTTGTGAATACGTCGGTGTCGTAGTTGCTCTGCTTGCCCTGGAGAGCCATGCAGAGGCGCTCGAAGCCCATACCGGTATCGACGTGCTGCTTAGGCAGACGCTCTAGTTCGCCGTTGGCCTTGCGGTTGAACTGCATGAAGACGAGGTTCCATATCTCGATAACGAGATGGTGATCCTTGTTGACAAGGTCGCGTCCGGATACCCTGGCGCGCTCTTCGTCACTGCGGAGGTCAATGTGGATTTCGCTGCAAGGACCGCAAGGACCGGTCTCGCCCATCTCCCAGAAGTTGTCGTGCTTGTTGCCGAGGATGATGTGGTCCTCCGGTACGAACTGGAGCCAGATGTCGTGGGCCTCTTTGTCCATAGGGACACTGTCCTTCTCATAGCCCTCGAATACAGTGGCATAGAGGCGGTTCTTGTCAAGGCCGTAGACATCAGTGAGAAGTTCCCAGGCCCAGGAAATTGCCTCTTTCTTGAAATAATCCCCGAAACTCCAGTTGCCGAGCATTTCGAAGAGTGTGTGGTGATATGTATCGTGTCCGACCTCTTCCAGGTCATTGTGCTTTCCGCTGACCCTGAGACATTTCTGCGAATCCGCCACGCGACTGTTTACAATCGGGCTGTTGCCGAGGAACAGGTCTTTGAACTGGTTCATTCCGGCATTGGTGAACATAAGTGTAGGGTCATTCTTGACGACTACCGGTGCGGACGGGACAATGGTGTGTCCCTTAGAAGCGAAAAAGTCCAGGAAGGTTTTCCTGATTTCTTTAGAAGTCATAAGGTGTATAGTAATTGTAATTTGGGCACAAAATTAGTTATTTAGAATCTGTTTTGAAATGATTGGTATAATATTTTACTGAAGATTTTCCCGATTTTCCCGTTGGATTCCGATGGAGCAATGGGGTTCTATTGTGACTGAGGAATACGGCGGAAACAGCGGAAAAGATGCGGAAAAGAAAAAATGAATCGTTTCAGAAATAGATTCTTAATCTAGATTTAGTACTTTTGCGAGGCAGATATCTATATCAATAATAGTATTCTGGCACATTGTCCGCAGGCTATGGCAGGGAAAAAGAAGTATATATTCAATACCGATACGCTGTTCTACGAGGTGGCCCGCACCCCGTTGAAAGAGCGTCTCATCAAGATGGCGGCAATATTGGCAGCCGGACTGCTCTGTTTCTTTTTCTACTCGTTCCTGCTCTTCAAGGTATTCGGCCTCACCCCGCCCAAGACTGCGATCCTCCGGCGCACCAACCGCAACCTCATCTCCGAAATGGAAATGATGGAACAGCGCCTCGCAAGCCAGAACGGCGAACTGCTTGACATCCAGATGCGTGACAACAGTGTATACCGCCCGATCTTCGGGATGGATCCGATCCCGGCCGAAACCCGCAATGCAGGCTTCCCCCAGCCTGAAGCCCGATACTCATATCTTGAAGATCAGCCGAATTCTGATTTGATGATTTCCACTGCCGTCAAACTTGACATCCTATCCAAAAAGGCCGTAATCCAGTCCCGCTCCATAGATGAAGTATCATTGCTCTCGAAGCGTGCAGGAGAAATGGCTGCGAGCGTTCCGAACCTCAATCCTGTCGATATGACATCTGGCAGAATATCGGTCAGCAGCCCGTTCGGCTACAGATATCATCCTATCAAGCAGCAGGAAATCCTCCACAGCGGCATCGACCTCTCAGGCCCGATAGGAGAGCCGGTCTACGCTACCGGCGACGGTGTGGTGGAGGCCGTGGACATCAACTTCTACGGCTACGGCAACAGCATCCTGATTGACCACGGGTTCGGATACAAGACCAGATACGCTCACCTGCGCGTAATGCGCGTATTTATCGGCGAAAAGATTCACAGGGGCGATGAGATCGCCACCCTCGGCAACTCGGGGATGACCACCGGCGCTCACCTGCACTATGAAGTGCTGTATATGGGCAATCCTGTCAACCCTTGGAACTATATGAGCGACGACCTGACAGGCGAAGAATACAGGGCGATGGTCCGCCCGCAGAATGGAGGACGAAGATAATGGCACGCAGGAAATTCGTATTCAATATGGACAGCCTGAAGGTCGATGTGCACCGCATTTCAATATGGAGGGCATTGTGGATCGCCGTCAAATACATTTTCATTAGTTTCGCGGTAGCGACGGCATATTATCTCATCATAATCATCTTCTTTGACACCAAGGAGGAGCGCAGGCTGAAGGACGAGAATGAAGTTCTCTCCTCCGAAATGAAGCGGATGGAGGAACGCCTGGCCTTGCTCGAGGATGTGACATACTCCCTGAAGGAAAAGGACGCCGCTCTCTATAACGACATCTTCAGCTCATTGCCGCCGGAATATGTATTGGAGCAGAATGACACACTCGGTGTGGAGCTGACAGAACTCCACCGGATGAGCGAGAAGGACCTGATATGGACCGCATACGTGACTGCGTCCCGGATGGACGGAAAGGCACATAGCGTATCATCGCAGCTGGAAAGCATTACCGCCGCTCTGGATGGAAGTTCTCAAGCCGACGTAATCCCGTCAATCATACCGCTCCGCAATTTTTCCATAAACCAGACCGGCGCATCCGTGGGACGCAAATTCAGCCCGTTCTTCAAGACCATAATGATGCACGAAGGCATAGACCTGATGGCCCCGGAAGGCGCCGATGTAATTGCCACCGCTACCGGAACGGTCATATCCGTCGAAAAACAGGAGCGCGGCTTCGGCAACCGGGTGACAATTGAACATCTGAATGGCCTCAGCACCGTATACGCCCACCTTGCCGACATCAAAGTACATCAGGGACAGCGCGTAGCCCGAGGCGAGGTCATCGGCCACGTCGGAATGTCCGGCCGTGCATTCGCACCGCATCTGCACTACGAAGTGGTCCGCGACGGAGTCCACCTGGAGCCCGTTCACTTCTTCTTCTCCGAACTCAATGAAAAGACCTACCGTGAAATGCTGATAACGGCACTGACCAACGGCCAGTCGATGGACTGACTCTCAAGCATAAATGAAAATCCCCGCACCGATGCCGGTCCGGGGATTTTCATTATCCGATGATTGGCCTTACTTTGTCATACCGGCTTTCTTGCGGCAGGCCGCAAGCATGTCATCGATGACTCGGTCCATATCCCACTGTGGTTTCCAGCCCCACTCTTCGCGGGCGCAGGAGTCGTCCATCATATTTGGCCAGCTGTCTGCGATGGCAGCCTTGACAGGATCCACGTTGAAATCGAATGTCGCATCAGGGATGCGCTTCCTGATAGCCTCGAAGAGGATGTCCGGAGTGAAGCTCATCGATGCGATGTTGAAGCTGTTGCGATGCTTCAGCTTTGCAGGGTCGGCCTCCATCAGGTCGGTAACGGCCTTGAGGGCGTCCGGCATATACATCATATCCATGTAGCTGTCGTGAGGAACCTCACAGGTATAGTGGTGACCTTCCTTGATGATCTCATAGAACACCTCCACTGCATAGTCGGTGGTACCGCCGCCAGGGAGCGCTCCGTTGGAGATGATACCCGGGAAGCGGACGCTTCTGGTATCGACGCCGAAACGGGTGAAATAGTAATCGCTCAGGAGTTCACCGGTAACCTTGCATACGCCATAGATGGTATTAGGGCGCATGATGGTGTCCTGCGGAGTCATATCGTGAGGTGTGGATGAACCGAATGCTCCAATCGAGCTCGGTGTGAATACTGAGCAGCCGAACTCCTTTGCAATGTTGAGGGAGTTGAGGAGAGCACCCATATTGATCTTCCAGGCAATCTCAGGCATCTTCTCACCTGTTGCGCTTAGAAGTGCGACGAGATTGAAGATTGCGTCAACCTTATACTTCTTGACAGCCTCGGCGAAGCCCTGGGCGTCAGTAGCGTCGAGTTTTTCAGCGATGCCGAATCCGCGCATCTTCTCTACCTGTTCGTCTTTGAGGTCAGCACTGATCACATTGTCCTTGCCATAAATGCTCTGGAGATGAGGCACCAGTTCGGTACCAATCTGTCCGCCAGCTCCTACAACTAATATTCTTTTCATGTCCCTACGGAAATTTACATTATTTAATTATTATAAAAAATAAGCCCCCTGTTAAGGAGCAATTCAAAGTTAGCAAAAAAATGATGTTATTGTTCAAAAAAACTCCGATATATTACATCCACGGCCTCCGCGGTGGGATGTGTCTTATTTGACGCGGAGTACCAGGAGTAGTCACGGAGCTCGTCCATCATTATCTCGTATGACGGGAAATAATCCACACCGGGACATTCCTGCTGGAGAGCGTCAATGGCCAGCAACAGCGTGGACTTGCTGATCTGATTGCCGTGCAGAGTGTCCGCCAGATGGCGTATCGGGCTGACGGTGAAGATCCAGTGCTTCTTCTGGTGGCGGCGGACAACCGCTGCGAGCATCGCAGTGATCTCACCTACGCTCATCAATTCGCGGGTAAATGCACGAGCCGGGACCTTGTGGCAGTTGGACACCACCTTCCCGGTGGAGGCCAGGCGGAAAACCCAGGCTGTACCAAGGGTGATGACAACGGTATCCGCCGCAGCAAATGCCGCCACAGCGGCATCCAAAGCCTCATTTGCGTCAGCAAGGAAGGATTCCGGTGTCTCGCGGGCGAATGAGCCGTGATGAAAATAGGACACATAGCGGCGGATGCCCTTCGCGGCATCATCCACACGACATATCACATCATCCGGACCAAAATGAGCCCCGCTCTCGAGGCGCTCGATGGAAGCGCATATCGAAGCGGGGTTGTACTGGACGCCGAATGGATTGAGCGTCACGTCATATCCGTCTGCGATGAGCCTCTCCCCCACCTCGGTGGCAAAGCAGGATCCCATCATCACAATATGACATCCGCGCAGGTCCATCAGAGCTTGAAATCGACGATGATCGGACGATGGTCGGACGGACGCCAGAAGTTGGAGAGTTCCTGCGGGTCGCGGACCGGCTCGGTATAATAATCGTGGCTTACGTGAGCCTCAACGACCTTGTCAAGCAACGCAGGAGTGGCGTAGACATAGTCCAGACGGGCTGCGTAATGCATTGTGGGATGCATCTCGCCCGGATGCTTCGCGGCCATCACATCCCTGTACGGGGTCTCCGTGGCGATATAGTCGTGAACCAGAAGTTTGGTGTCGTCATCGGGATATCCGTAGAAGGCATTGTCGGCACGGGAGCGGGAATTGAAATCGCCCATCATCATCCAATATTCACCGGCGGCATTCCGGCTGCCGATGGTATGCTCGCAGACATATTGGATCTCACGACGTCGGAACTTGTCACCCTCCCGGCGTCCGGCGCTGGCCTTCTTCTGTGCGTCCGTAATAAGGCCCGGAGCCCACTGATGCGGAGCAAGGTGCAGACTGACGATATTTATGGTCCTGCCCCTGACCTTCATCCTGGCCCAGCCGCAACCGTGCATCACGACGGTATCCCTGCCATTGCCGATGATGCGGTCGACGTTCTCAATGGGATATTTAGAGGTGATGGCCTGCGGAAAATCGTCCCGATGTCCGCCAATATAGACATATCTGTGACCATACCTGGCAGCGAGTGCCTCCCACCCCTTGATAAGATACATCTCGCTCTCTTTCATATGCTTGTCGCTGTCAGTATAATAGATGCTCTGCGCCTCGCACCAGACACACACGTCAGGATTCTGCGCTCGGACCCAGTCCACAAAACGGTCATAATTGTCATTCTGCCCGTCCCACATCCCGTTCTGGATATTCCAATAGACGAGGCGGAAATCCGGCTTCGCACCTGTGGTGGATGATGCGGACAACGTCAGCAGGAATGCGACTATAAGCATCAGCCGTCTCATTTCCAGGAGACTTTTATGGTGTACGGAACTCCGTTCAGAACGGAGGTGTCACCCGAGTATTCGAATTTCTGATAGTCGTAATCCACGAAAACCGTGTCAGGGCAATAAACGCTCACATACCAGACGCCAGGCTCGAGGCTCTTGAATCCGAGTTCCTTTTCCGAACCGGCCTTGGAAACGAAATACTGCGCCTCGGACCTCCAGGCGAAGTCACCCTTGCGAAAGGCGAGCTCGAGATTGTGATTGCCATCACCTGTAAGGGTTAATTTGACATTCTTCGCACCTTTCGGGATGACAACTTTGAAATGGTGATACTGCCTGTCACCGATGCGCGCATTCCCAGGCTTGCCGGCACTTGACAACTGGTCCATAACCATTGCCTCACCGTTTTCCAAAGTACCTTTGACATCGGTTTTTCCGTTGCCGTCAAGTGCGTAACTGATCATAGCGGCCATAAAGTCACGGCGTTCGCCGTCCTTGACCTGCTCCGGATGTGAGCCGCAGGCCACGACGCGGCCGCGGACGTCATCAGGCTTGTACGCCCATACGCTGATATGGTTGTGGAGATTCTTGTCCGGTTTGTCGTACCTTGCGAGAATCTCGATATCCTTGATGACATTTTCGTCCGGCAGATAGCAGCCGCCTTCATGATGGACGGTATCCACATACCTGTCATTTCCGAAATCACAGTATCTCAGAAGCGGGCTGTTCTGGTCGATGAACATTCCCGTCTCACCATTGAGATAGCCCGTACCCTTGACGCGGACCGGTATCAGCTGAAGGTAATTCGGGATGGCGTTCGTCGTACCTGTGGAGCTTATATACGCACCGGCGCAGCTGCCGAGATAACTGCCGCCGTTGGTGATGAACGTCCTGAAATTCTCGCGGCCTTCATCCGTGAGGGTCCTGCCGTGCTTTGTAGCGCGGCCTCCGTTCACGTATACCATACGGTAGCGCGGCTCATTGTCAGGATAGAGCAGCACGCCGTTGAGGTCCTCTTCGGTGCCACATATTACTTTGTGCTGATAAGCGGAATCGGCGTCGTGCCTCTTGTCGCAGCTTTCGTACTTTGTGCCCATAGTCTCATATTCAAGGCCGAGGTAAGTGGCTGCAGGAAGTGTCAGATATGAAGTCAGATAGCATCCCGCGTTCTGGAAAATATCCTTGTAATATCCTCTGCGGGCAACCTCGGCATATTCTCCGTTGTCTGGAAGAGTGACATTGACCGCACCGCGCGGAGCCTTCTCCACGGTGTAGAAGCCTACAGCGTTGTGCTCATTGTCAAATGCCTTGACGGCGAAACTCCTTCCGGAGAAGCCGCTTGGAAGCATGACCGTGAAATGCAGCGGAGAGGTTTCCGAGAGCTGAGTTTCAGATTCAAACTTATAGGTGACCTCCGTGCCTGCAGGAACTGCACCTGACATATCGGAAATAATGACCGAGGAAACTTTAGCGGAGCCGAAGAGGTTTATTTCAAGATTGTTTGACCTGCGTCCGGCTGAAGCGTCGTGGCAAGTGGCGGCCATCAGTACAAGGGCGGGGCCGAGGATGAAAGATTTGCGTGTCATATTATTCCGCCTTTGAGGATTCCGGATTATGCTTGTATTTGAAAACGATGGCAAATACCACAGCCAATACGAGTGCGAACGCCGCGAAGATGAACCATGCATTCTGCCAACCTGTCATCAGGTTGTTGAATGCCTGGGCGGCACTGTCACCCCATCCTTCACTCTTCATTATGTGCATGAAATGGCCCTGCGGCCTTCTGGTCAGATGGTTGACCACTGCGCCTGCACAGAATGCGCCGAGAGTTGCTCCGAGACCGTTGGTCATCATCATGAAGACGCCCTGGGCACTGGAGCGGATTTTCTCGTCGGTATTCTGGTCGACGAAGAGCGAACCGCTGATATTGAAGAAGTCGAATGCAACTCCGTAGACAATCATTGAAAGAACGAAGAGCACGAGTCCCCATCCTGTCGGATTGCCGGCACCCAGGAGGGCGAAGCGCAGGAACCAGGCGATAAAGGAGATGAGCATCACTTTCTTGATACCGAACTTGCGGAGGCAGAACGGGATGAGGAGGATACAGAGGGTCTCGGAAACCTGGGATATGGATGAAAGGAACACGTTGTTCTTGACTGCGAATGCATTGGCGAACTCAGGATTGCGACCGAACGTGTCAAGATATGGAGTAGCAAAGCCATTTGTCACCTGCAGGCACATTCCGAGGAGGAATGAGAAGATGAAGAATATACACATTCTGCTGTCCTTGAAGAGGGAGAATGCGCGTAGGCCGAGGGTGTCGATGAGCGATTTGGATTCCGGACGCCTGTTGACAGGGCAGTCAGGAAGCGTAAGGGCATATGCGGCGAGTATAAAACTCCACACTGCAGATACGAACAACTGCATGTGGCTGTCCTTGAATCCAGTGAAGTTGACAATCCACATAGAGAGGATGAAACCCACCGTACCGAAGACCCTGATAGGTGGGAAATCCTTCACCGTATCCATCCCGGCCTTGTTGAGAGCATTATATGAAACTGAATTGCCAAGGGCTATGGTAGGCATGAAGAATGCCACTGAAAGGGCATAATATGGGAATATCTGGCCGAAAGTGATGTGCGAGCCGTATCTTGCGCCCTGTATTCCTGCTATTGTCATGAATATTCCGGAAAGGAGATGACAGAGACTGAGAAGCTTCTGCGCCGGAACCCAGCGGTCGGCCACAATGCCGATAAGGGTAGGCATAAAAAGTGAGACTATGCCCTGGATTGCAAAGAAAGAACCGATTTTCGGGCCCATTCCGTTACGGCCGAGATACACACCGAGAGAACAGAGATAAGCTCCCCACGATGCGAAGATCAGGAAGTTCATCACGATGAGCCTGATTTTGATGTTTGTTTTGCTGTTCATATCTGTAACTTTAGAAATATGCTATTTAGGTGCAATCCTGTACAATACGGCGGCAATTCCGGCATACAGGAAATTAGGCAGCCACATTGCTATCACAGGTGGCAGCGTGCCGGTATGGACGAACATCTGTGCGAAACGCTGGAATAGGATGTACGAGAAGCTCAATGCCAGTCCGACTCCGATATTGATGCCGGTGCCTCCCCTCTTCTTGCGGGATGAGAGCGACACCGCCATCACTGTGAGGATGAATGCGGAGAACGGCATCGCGATGCGGTTGTTCTTCTCGATGAGGGCGTATTTGACCATTGCGTCACCGCGCATCTTCTGGACACGGATAAGTTCGTCCAGCTCACCCTGGGGCAGGGACTCGACGATATTCTTGCGTCTGTAGAAATCGGCGACGGTAAGGCTGATGACCGTATCCTTGGAACGGCCCGATCTGACCACCTCGGATTCACCGTAGAAATCGCGTTCAAAATAATTGTGAAGCCTCCACCCGCAAAGCGTGGAATCCCACACAGCCGACTCGGCGGAGAGCTTTGACTTCAGATCCCCATTATCCACATCTATTGTCTCCAATGTGAATTTGTAGGCCGTATTGGCCCACGGACTGAACTGTTCGACATATACGAACTGCCCCGGAGCTATCTGGTAATGGATATTGCGTGACTCATTAGCCACGCGCTGGGTCTTGATGTATTTGTTCTCAAAGTCCAGACGGTGCTGGTTGGCGGGCGGTATCAGATACATTCCCATCACAAGGCTCAGGACGCAGATGAATGCCGCCGATACCATATACGGCAGCATAAGCCTGCGGAAACTGACCCCGCTGGTGAGCATTGCCACTATTTCGCTGTGCGAAGCGAGTTGTGAGGTGAAGAATATTGCCGCAAGGAAAGTGAACAGCGGACTGAAGCTGTTCAAAATCCAAGGGATGAACCCCCCGTAATACTCGAAGATGATTTCATTGATCGGGACCTGATTCTGTGTGAACTTATCAATCTTCTCGCTGAGGTCAAAGATAATGACAACAAGAATGACAATAAGTAGGGTGAACAGGTATGTTCCGATGAACTTCCTGATAATATACCAGTCCAGTTTCTTAATATGCGGCGTTTTCATCAGAGTCTCCTGTCAAGTTTCTTGACTGTTTCATTTTTCCAACTAAGGAAGTCTCCGGCCCGGATATGCTCACGGGCCAGTTTTACCAGATTGAGATAAAATGCGAGATTGTGCTCGCTCGCAATCTCGGCCGCCAGCATCTCCCCTGCGATGAAGAGATGTCTGACATATGCCTTGGTGTATGTATGGTCCACGAATGACGTACCCTCCCCATCGAGCGGGGAGAAATCGTCCGCCCATTTGACATTGCGGAGGTTGATTTTGCCGTTCATCGTGAAAATCATACCGTTGCGTCCGTTGCGCGTAGGCATCACGCAATCGAACATATCCACCCCGCGGGCTATAGCCTCAAGGATGTTCGAAGGGGTTCCGACCCCCATCAGATATCTTGCCTTGTCCTTCGGGATAACCGGATCGAGCGTTTCGATCATCTCGTACATCGTATCCGTAGGCTCGCCCACCGCCAGACCGCCGATTGCAATACCTGCATCGGCGAACTGCAGTGCGTGTTCGCAGGCTTCTACGCGGAGGTCCGGATAGACGCAGCCCTGGATTATCGGGAAGAATGTCTGGTCATATCCGTAGAGCGGCTCTGTCTCGCGGAAGCGCTTCGCATAGCGTTCCAGCCAGCGCTGTGTGAGTTTTAAGGATTTTGCGGCATACTGCCTTTCCGCATCACCCGGACAGCACTCGTCAAGGGCCATCATTATATCAGCACCGATGATGCGCTGTGTATCGACATTGTTTTCAGGAGTGAATGTATGGCGGGATCCGTCGATATGCGACTGGAAGGTACATCCCTCCTCGGTGATCTTGCGGATATGGGTCAGTGAGAAGACCTGGAACCCGCCGCTGTCAGTGAGGATCGGCCTGTCCCACGACGTGAACTTGTGCAGGCCTCCCGCACTCTTCAGTATGTCGAGGCCCGGTCTGAGATAGAGATGATAGGTATTGCCGAGAATGATCTGCGCCCCGATGTCGGACCTGAGGTCGCGGTGGTACACGCCCTTGACACTGCCGACGGTGCCGACCGGCATAAAGATAGGTGTCTCTATCGTGCCGTGGTCCGTAGTCAGATATCCGCATCTTGCGGAACTCGAAGGGTCTTTCGCTGTTACCTCAAATGTCATGGCCTACTCCTGTATTCCCATAAGTTTGCGGATCTCCGTCTTGGCTGCGCGCCAGCGCGGAATGTCGATCTTGGTGCCGATCACCTCGACCACCTTTGCCGCAATGATGCTTCCGACCTCGCCGCAGACGCGCAGCGGCATCCCGCTTGCGTGCGCATAGAGGAATCCGGCGGCATATGTGTCACCTGCGCCGGTGGCGTCTATTGTTTCTGCCGGCCACGGCTCGATGAAATGATACTCATCCCCGCTGCGGACCATTGATCCGTCCTTGCCCACCTTGACGACGGCAATCTTGCAGAGTTTCGAAATCTCCTCCAGGGACTTCTCAGGGTCCTCATATCCGGTGAAAGCCTTGGCCTCTGTCTCATTGGCAAAGACGATATCAACATAATTGCCCACGATATCGTGCAGGAACGCGTTGTTGGACTCTACTACATTATAAGAAGCCATATCGAGGGAGATGGTCATATCGTGAGCATTTCCGATCTCCACAGCCTTGCGGAAAAGGCGCTGGTTCTGTACCAGATAGCCTTCGATATGGAGATAATCGTATCCGTCGAAATACGCAGGGTCAAGGTCCCCGGGCTCAAGCTGTGCGGCCGCACCGAGATAAGTGGCGAAGGTGCGGTCGGCATTTGGAGCGGTGATGAAGACCATCGCGCGTCCCGAGGCTGCAGTACCCTTGAGCAGATGCGACTTGATGCCGTTTATCTTCTGGTCGGAGAGGAAAAGCGAGCCGAGCTCGTCATCACCCACCTTGCCTATGAATCCGGAAGGCATTCCGAAGACCGATGTGCCCGAGATCGTATTGGCCGCCGAACCGCCGGCGACATACTGCACCCCGATCTGCTTCAGCTGAGCCCATATCTTATTGCCTGTCGTGGCGTCGACGTGCTGCATACTTCCCGCAGGAAGATTATATGTCTTGAGCAGAGAATCATCCGGCAGGACCGCTAGTATGTCGGTCAGTGCATTTCCGATTCCGAGGATTGATTTCATATTGTCTGTTCTGAATTTTTCTTGTATTGTTTTCTGAAAATCGCCCAGCTGACGAGAGCCATAAGGCCGCACACCAGCATCTGGACAACTTGGGATTCGTGTGATATCGTGGCGAAAATCAAGCCTGTATTGTAGTCAAAGCCATATATCGGCACGAGGGTCATCGCCACTATGAAATGATATGCCCCGAAACCGCCCTGGACCGGTACGATCCAGCCAAGCGAGCCGACCACCATCAGGAAAAGGGCATCCATCCCGTCCATCGAGGCCGTTGCCGGGAATGCATACATCGTCCAGAGGCTGCAGAGCCAGTAGCCCACCCAGATGAGGAGCGTATATCCGAAAAAGAGCCATTTGCGCTCCATCCGGAAGCCGGCCTTCACGCCGTCGGCGAGTCCGCCGAAGAATTTGAGGAATGCCGCACCGGCCTTCGTCCTTGAGATTCTTTCGCCGTTGGCGCGGATTATGAGGAAGAGCGCAATGCAGACTGCGATCGCAATCAGAATGATCCAGAACCATCCTATCTGCATCGACTCCGCTGCTGGACGGAACATCTTCTCCACCAGGAAATCCCGGAACCGGCCGAAGAAGAACAGCGGGATACATGACAGCACCACGCAGATGAGGTCCCAGGTGCGCTCTATGACAACCGTCCCCAAAGCCCCTTCGAACGAGGCCTTGCGGGTCTGCGCCATCAGTCCGCAGCGCACCACCTCCCCCGAACGCGGGAAAGCCAGGTTGGCCAGGTAGCAGATGGCATATGAGTCGTATGTCTCACGCCTGGTGATGTCGCGGCTCAACGGACGCATCATTATGCGCCAGCGGTTACCGCGCAGATAAGTGATGAGCCACTGCACCAGCATTGTGGCGAGAATCCACCAGTAGTTGCAGCTTCTCAGGCCCTTGACGAAATCGTCCCAGCTGATGCTGCGGAAAGCGAAATAGAGCAGCACCGCCGCCAGAAGCAGCAGCAGCACATACTTGACAACGCCTTTCGCAGTAACTTTCATCGGCTATTTGTTCCAGAGGCTGTTAGGATATACGCCCGCGTCGATGAGATTCTGTATCTTCTCGACTACGAAAGGACGATCCTCCTTGTAAGTGACACCGAACCACTTGGCATCGCAGCGGAGCACCTTGAAACTGGACTGATCGCTCTTGATCAGATGGTCAACTACGTAAGGGATGAAGAATTCGGCCTTGAGATTGGTCTTGGTGGAAGGTTCGTCCAGGAAGGTCTTGAAGAGCTTCTCTGAATGTTCGAAGTAGTCAGGGGTGAAGCCCCAGAAATTCATTGACACAGGGCAGCCGGCAGGAAGAGGGAACTCCTGGCCATCCACGACGTGGATGGTCTGTCCGCCCTTGCTGCAGATGCCGAAGCGCTCCGTGATGGTCTGGAGATTGCCGTTCTCATCTGTAGCGCAGACTCCACGGGACACGCCGCCGAAATCAGAAAGTGTGTTCTCCAGAGTGTAGCCCACCATACAGTATTTGTCCTTCTGTCCTTCCACCGAGCTGAGGAATCCTGCGATGGACTCGAAGCTCTCCTTGCCATAGAAGTCGTCTCCGTTGATGACGGCGAAAGGCTCCCTGATGACATCCTTGGCCATCATCACTGCGTGGTTGGTACCCCAAGGTTTCTCGCGGCCTTCCGGTACGGTATAGCCTTCTGGAAGATACTCCAGTTCCTGGAAGACATATTCGACCTCTACCTTGCCGCCGAACTTCTCTGCGTTGTACATCTTCTTGAAAGGCTCCTCGAAGGAGTGGCGTATGATGAAGACTATCTTGCCGAAGCCGGCGCGGATAGCGTCATAGATTGAATAATCGATTATAGATTCGCCGCAAGGGCCGAGGCCGTCCATCTGCTTGAGGGAACCGTATCTGGATCCCATTCCTGCGGCCAAAACGAGTAATGTTGGTTTCATATTATTTCCAAATTGCGTAATAATGCAAATTTAGGTGTAATTTCCTAAAATCATATATTTATTTTATCTTTGCTCTATTGGAAAAAGAACAACTAAAAACATATTCAAAATGAAAAGAATCCTCATTTCTCTCGTAGCAGTCTTCACTGCTGCCACTATGTTTGCCAAGGTGCCGGTAATCGGTATCTCAGGATATGCCGAAGAAGGCAAGAAC
>JAZRZH010000058.1:0-25966 GCA_045601245.1 Bacteroidales bacterium | reverse complement strand
GTAAAGGTAATGGTTTTTCGACTACTATATGTGTTAATTATTTTGCTGCAAGCGGCAGTATCGAACTGCACCCTACGACTAGCTCAGGGCAGGTGCTGTCGCACCACCTGTGCACCTGCTGATGGGTGTCGGCTACTCGGCAAGTTCGGCTTTGATGTCGTTGACAATGTAGGTGTCGATCATGAGCTGGAGTCCGTATTTGGGGTCCTGAAGCTGAGCGGCTGTGGTGGTGCCGTAGAAGAGCAACAATGCGCGCTTGGGCGGAATCTGAAGCTCCTCAGAGAGCTGCATTATGATTCGCGTCATTTTGCGGTAGAGTATGTAGTCTTTCATATTTCGATTGATTCAACGAAGGTGAGGAAGAATTCTTTTTGTCCAGACTTGTCGATGCAGATGTTGGTAGTTGATGAATGGCAGGCCATTTTCGGCAGCTGCCTCCACCTTTTTGGGCGTAAGTTGCTCCTTGCGGACTCCAAAAAAGGAGTGATCCTGTGCATCATACCAGAAGATTCCTACAGAAGGGATTTCTTCATCGAAGGATGCCATATCAGCCATCTGCCAGTCATGAAGGACTTTGTCTAAGGAAGTCATATATGTATAGTATTTATAGGTACTAAGTCCATGATCGTCCTATTTTACCCTATTTCGGCCATCAGGTTCTTGCGGCCGAGGAGGCTGAATATGCTGATGGAGTTGTCTTCATTCAGTATGCGGAGAGTTCTAAGAATCTCGTTCAGGGTGGATCCGCTGGTGGTGATGTCGTCAATGACGAGGATGTTCTGGTTCTTGATTGTAGCGCAGAGTTCCCGGTCGGCTTCTGTATCAAAGTGAAGGAACTGGAGCATATATGGACGCAACTTACTTTTCTTCACATCTTTGGCTATGGTGAAGTAGTCTTTGCTGTGTATAAGGTCCATCATCTTGCTGATGGCGGCAAGTGCTTCGTCTTTCTGCGCCTGGGTGTATCTGGGACGTCCGTTTTCGAGGATATCATCAAGATACTGTTTCGAATAGGCGTCCACATCAAAGGAAATATTGGAAGGAAGGGCTTTGACAAGTTGCATCTGCCGTAGCGTCGGTTGGGCAAAACGGTAGATGTATCGGAGCATATACTGGTTGACCTGACTGGACGATTCCGGGTAGATTATGAGATCGTAGTCGTATAGGTTGATTTTGGCGTTAAGGTCATTGATGGCTTTCTGGATGAAATGCGACAGGTTCTCATCCTTCTGGATGGCAGGTGAGAATTTAACGTATTGGATAAACTTCGTTCTGGTTTCACTGTCTATCTCAGGCTCGAATTCATAGCCGTAGTAGAAGCATTTTCCGAACGCCTCTACCTGATAGCCGCTACCTGTGAGGGTTACAAGATCGCTTGTCTCATCATGCTCGAAGTCGAAAATAAACCTTTGCTGATCAATGTCAAATGTAATACCCATAAATTGTTCATTCTTAAATTATCATGCATCCTTCAATTCGAAATACTCTAGCAGGTTCCTGCGGCATGTTCTTCGTGAAGCGTTTACCACCACCAGCTCAGCCACTGGAGCCAGTCGAGGGCGGCGAGCAGAACCAGAATGATGCTGAGTCTTTTCATAATTATTTCGCCAGGTTGGCTATACCGTTGAGTTCGTTCTGAATGTATTCGAGGCTGGCAATCTTTGCTTTGGTCTCCTCGACATTGAGGCGGCGGGTGTTGTCGGAGTTGAATTCAGAGAGTTCGCAACGCTTCTGGTCGCCCTCAGTGAAATATTTGTCGTAATTGAGCGTGCGGTTATCGGCAGGGACACGGTAGAAATCTCCCATATCGACGGCCTTGGCACATTCCTCGTTGGTCAGAAGGGTCTCGTACATCTTCTCGCCGTGGCGTATGCCTATGACCTTGATATCCTCCTTCCTGCCGCCGAAGAGCTCGCAGACAGCTTCGGCCTGTGTCTGTATTGTGCAGGCAGGAGCCTTCTGTACAAGGATGTCGCCGTTCTCGCCGTGTTCGAATGCGAAGAGAACGAGATCGACCGCTTCCTCAAGGGACATTATGAAGCGGGTCATCTTAGGCTCTGTGAGGGTGATTGGGTTGCCGCTGCGGATCTGGTCAATCCACAATGGGATAACGGAACCGCGGGAGCACATCACGTTGCCGTAGCGTGTACAACAAATCTTAGTGTTGAGGCTATTGCGGCTCTTGGCTACTGCGATCTTCTCCTCCATCGCCTTGCTGATGCCCATAGCGTTGATCGGGTAAGCGGCCTTGTCGGTGGAGAGGCAGATAACGCACTTTACGCCTTCGTCAATGGCGGCGTCAAGGACGTTGTCCGTGCCTATAACGTTGGTCTTGACAGCTTCCATAGGGAAGAATTCGCAGCTCGGCACCTGCTTGAGCGCTGCTGCGTGGAATATGTAATCTACTCCGCGCATCGCGGTCTTGAGTGTGCTCTTGTTGCGCACGTCGCCGATGTAGAACTTAATCTTATTGGCAACTTCAGGCATCTTGGCCTGGTACTCGTGGCGCATATCGTCCTGTTTCTTCTCGTCACGGGAGAAGATGCGGATCTCGCCTATGTCTGTACGGAGGAAACGGTTGAGTACTGCATTGCCGAATGAACCGGTGCCGCCGGTGATCATCAGAACTTTGTCTTTGAAGATTGACATATTGTATCTGTTTTATTATTTGACTTGGGGTTAAAATTTGCGCCAAACCATCTTGTTGACGATGCCGACGTAGGATTGTATAATCTTGACGACCTTGGTGGAGACATTCTCCTCGACGTAGTCAGGCACAGGGATGCCGTGGTTACCGTCCTTGCAGAGTTCAACTGCCGTATCGACCGCCTGGAGAAGTGAGCGCTCGTCAATGCCGGCAATGATGAAGTCTGCCTTGTCTATGGCCTCAGGTCTCTCTGTGGATGTGCGTATGCAGACTGCAGGGAAAGGATGCCCGACGCTGGTGAAGAAACTGCTCTCCTCCGGGAGGGTGCCGCTGTCGGATACGACTGCGAATGCGTTCATCTGGAGACAGTTGTAGTCGTGAAAGCCGAGCGGTTCGTGCTGTATGACGCGTGGATCGAGTTTGAATCCGGATGCAGCGAGACGGTTGCGGCTGCGCGGATGGCAGCTGTAGAGGATAGGCATGTCGTATTTCTCCGCCATGCGGTTGATGGCATTGAAGAGGCTGAGGAAATTCTTCTCAGTGTCTATGTTCTCCTCGCGGTGTGCGCTGAGGAGGATATATCTCCCTTTCTCGAGACCGAGGCGCGCGTGAACGTCGCTTGCTTCGATTTCTGCAAGGTTCTGATGCAGGACCTCCGCCATCGGGCTACCGGTGACGTAGGTGCGCTCCTTAGGGAGTCCGCAGTCTGCGAGATAGCGGCGGGCGTGCTCGCTGTAGGCCATGTTGACATCGGAGATAATGTCCACGATGCGACGGTTTGTCTCCTCAGGGAGGCATTCGTCCTTACAGCGGTTGCCGGCTTCCATGTGGAAGATAGGGATGTGGAGACGCTTGGCTCCGATGACGCTGAGGCAGGAGTTGGTATCACCCAGCACCAGGACAGCGTCAGGCTTGGTGGCTACCATCAGCTTGTAAGAGGCGTTGATGATGTTGCCGCAGGTGGCGCCGAGGTCATCCCCCACCGCGTCCATATAGACTTCCGGATCTGCAAGCTTGAGGTCCTTGAAGAATACGCCGTTGAGGTTGTAGTCGTAGTTCTGGCCTGTGTGGGCCAGTATGACGTCGAAGTACTGGCGTGTCTTGTTGATGACTGCCGCGAGACGGATGATCTCCGGTCTTGTGCCCACGATGATGAGCAACTTGAGTTTTCCGTTATCCTGAAAATGGACGTTAGAGTAATCAGTCTTGAGTTGCATATATTGTTGTCTATTATTTTTCTTCTAAACAGTTTCTCCGTAAGTGTCAGGTCGATCCGGGTCGAAAGTCTCGTTGCACCACATCACTGTGACCAGATCTTCCGTGTCGGAAAGGTTGATGATATTGTGTGTGTAGCCGGGGAGCATGTGTATGGCCTGGATATGCTCACCTGAGACCTCGAACTCGATAGTCTCCTCTGCCGGGGCACCGATGCGACGCTCCTGAATAAGGCCGTGACCCGCTACTACGATGAAGAATTCCCATTTGGTGTTGTGCCAGTGCTGCCCCTTTGTAATGCCCGGCTTGGAGATATTGATGCTGACCTGGCCGCCGCCGAGAGTGTGGATGAGCTCGGTGAAGCTGCCGCGCTGGTCGATGTTCATCTTTAGAGGAAAGGCCACCTTCTCCTTGGGCAGATAGCTGAGGTATGTGCTGTAGAGCTTCTTGGCGAAACTGCCTGCAGGTATCTCAGGGATAAGGAGAGTCTTTGGCTGATCAGCGAATTTATATATCAAATCAACGATTTCACCAAGGGTGACGTTGTGTGTCACAGAGCAGTAGCAGTATTTGCCGTCCTTGAGAGGGAGCACGCCAAGACCGTCGAAGTCGCAGCGGTGTTCGCGTCCTTTGAGGGCGGCGATCATCTCGTCGACGAGGTCGTCGATGTAGAGGAGCTCCAGCTCGACCGACGGATCGTTGACGGTGATGGGCAGGTCATTAGCAATATTGTTGCAGAATGTGGCCACTGCACTGTTGTAGTTGGGACGGCACCATTTGCCAAAGAGGTTCGGGAAGCGGTAGACGAGCACCCTTGCGCCTGTGTCTTCACCGTAACTGAACATCAGCTCCTCTCCCGCCCTCTTGCTGCGCCCGTACTCTGAATTGCCGAAGCGCCCAGCGAGGCTGGCCTGCTGGCTGCTGCTGATCATCACCGGGCAGATGTTGCCGTGCTTGCGCAGTGTATCGAGCAGCGTGTTGGCAAAGCCAAAATTGCCTTTCATGAATTCGCTCTGGTCGAGAGGTCTGTTGACGCCCGCAAGGTTGAATACAAAGTCGCAGTCCGCGCACCAGGCGTCGAGTTGCTCAAGAGTGGAGTCAATATCATATTCGAATATTTCATCAATGCACAGGCCACTGCCTGCGTCCGGCTGTCCTTCAGGACCTATGCCGTACCAGCGGGCCTTGCCGCCGCGAATATTGTTGAGCTGTGCGCAGAGATTCCTGCCCACAAATCCTTTCGCACCTGTAACCAGAATTTTCATAAAACTTTCTTTTTGGGATATGGCTTCGCCCTTGCACGCAACGAAAACGCGCAAAGAAATGGCAAAAAATATTAGAGGTAAAGGTACACAAAAAAAGACAATTTCAAGAAATTATTGCCTTAAAAAACATGCGCGATTGCGATGGTATTTTCATTGTTCGAGATAACCTCTTCAAAGAGTTTTTATCCATCGAGAAGACTGAATAAAACATTCTCTCCAGATAGCGTCCAATCAATGCACCTTACAGAACGATAATAAAGTCGATATCAAAACAAACAGATTCTAAAAGTACAACATATTGCTTATTTTTGTGGCAAATAAAAAAATATAATGAACGATATATTATTGTCATTATTACTTTTAGGCTCCGTGGGAACATCAGATGCAAGATTACCGTGGTGGGCTACGGCAAATCAGTTCGGCACTATGCCTGAGCGCAACGGAGGTCTCGCGCTGGTGCAGGCTTACACCCAGTTTGATCAGGAAAGGCAGCTGCAATGGAGATGGGGTGCATCGCTGGCAGCGAATTGCGAGATGCAGGACCCTTATTCACATAATATTATAGTGGATGAATTATATGGTAGCTTGAGGTGGAAGGTGCTTACTCTGGACGTGGGTTCGAAACGCCGCGAACTGGACTTTTTCGGTGCGGATCCAAGCCTCGGGTCACTTTCGGTGACAGGCGGACATATAGTGGAATCCGGCAATGCCCGGACCATGCCGGGCTACAATATCAGGCACGATGCAGTGGCCGTACCATACACCAACGGCAAGTTGCGCGTATGGGGCGAATGGGGCGATTATTGGACCACCGATGTGCGATATGTACAAGATGCGCTGATACACAGGACAAAGCTCGGTTTGAGCTGGAACATAGCGCCGAGGCTGACATTCGGGCTGTCGCTGGATCATTACGCTATGTGGGGCGGACATCACCCAAAGGAAGACGATATCAAGATCAACCTTGGCAATTATCTGCGTGTCGTGACTGGTCGTGGGGCCGGGTCTGACGGCAATGCTTCGGACAGGTTCAACGTCATCGGCGACCAGGGCGGCGGAGAGATGTTTTCCTTCGTATGGAAAGGTGACGGATGGAAGGCGGAATTCAGGCACGATATACCGTATGCAGATGGCTCCGGTATGGGATTCCAGAATTTCCCGGACGGTGTGAACACGCTGCATTTCGGATATGACAGCAAGGACCGTTGGGTGAGCGATGTGGTATATGAATATCACTATACGATGTACCAGTCAGGACCTATACACGAGGAGATATTTGATGAGGACGGCAATTCGCTTACTCCTCCTGGAGTTTCAACGACAGGGCTTGACAATTATTTCAACAACGGATATTACAGGTCCGGATGGACGCACCACGGACGCGCAATGTGCACGCCTCTCTGCCTTCCTGCAGGTACGCGCAACGGCAGCTGGTGGGATAATATCACAGCGGGCACCGGCTTCCCGGGCAATGCGCAGCGCGGCATAACCATGGGCTTCGAGAGCAACCGCTACAAGGCGCACCACATCGGATTGGGAGGCAAGTTGTGGAAACGCCACCCGTACAGGCTGATGCTGACGATCAGCAAGCAGTACGGCACATATTCCACCCCGTATGAGGGTGAATCGCAGAAAGGCAAGGCTTGGGGTACGGTCAAAGAAACGGGCCTCAGGCAGTTCTCCGCCGGCTTCAATGGCTCCATCGCCGGGCTCTCAGGCAAATCACCCATCAGCCTCATCTACGGCATCTATTACGACCGTGGCGAGATCCTGCCTGCAAATTTCGGTGCCACCCTCGGCCTGCGCTACAAACTATGACGCTGAAGTAAGGCGCTTGAACTCGGCCTTGGCAAGGGAAAGCTGCTGCTGGAAGGCCTCGTTGCCGTGCAGAGTGGCGACGACGGACATCGCGAGAGCCATACCGGCGTCGATGTCGCTCTTGTAGTGGTGGCCGCAGACGAGGCGGTTCTCGGCGAAAATGCGTGCGCGGAGCATAATCTCGTTGACATGGGCGGGATCCATCTCAATGAGGATCAGCGCCGCGGTGTAGTCGCGGTTGGTGTGGCCCGACGGATAACTGTAGGTACCGCGGAGATCATCCTCCTCCCCTCTCTCTTCAATGAGCGACTTCTGTGCGAACTGGTCATACGGGCGTACGCGCTTATAGGCATTCTTGGCATTGGAGGCGGCGCGCTTGACAGTCCTTTCTATGCCCTTGAAGAGTTTGTATGTCTCCGGAGTGCCCGTTTCTGTGATTTCAAAGCCGGTTATATCCTTGAAGACATTTGCGGCCTGGATGAGTGTGAATACAAAATAATCTGCTGAAGCCTGGTCGGCACGAACGGGGTCAAGCCGTTGCTCCTTGCCCCAGCCGTAGTAATAGTAGTCATTGTAGTACTGCGCAGTGAAAGGCTGCGGAGGAGCCGCCAGGAAGTAGTATCCGTCAGGTGTCTCATCTTTAGGGAGGAAACCTTCGTTGCCGGCGGTTGTCTGAGAAAACGCCGGTACGGCGAGCAAGATCGCCGCAATGATAGAAAGGGTGTATTTCATAATGTCGATGTTTGTCAATTATTGTCTGATATATGTTTTTGGTTAATCCGGATGTAAATTTAACAATTATTGCGGGATTGTGCTCGCTTCGCTGCAAATCCCAACGCTTCGCTTCGGGATTGTGCCATCCCCGGCTGTTCCTGCTTTGCGGGATTGTGCTCGCTTCGCTGCGCATTCCCGTAGGGGAGTCACGGCAAAACGGGTGGGAAAAGCCCGTAGGAAGCGACTGCTTCCTACGGTGCTTTTTGTATGGCCTTCCTTGCCGAAAGCGAGCTTTCGCAAGAGGAAGGTCATACAAAAAAGCCCGAAACTTTCGTTTCGGGCTTTTCCGGAGTTATGCTCTGGTGACTCCCACGGGATTCAAACCCATAACCTCTTGATCCGTAGTCAAGTGCTCTATTCAGTTGAGCTAGGGAGCCAGGAATCTATGCTATTCTGCGTCCTGTGCGGCTGCAGCTACATATTTCTTTTCCTTGATGCGTGCCTTCTTTCCAGTGAGGTCGCGGAGGTAGAAGATGCGTGCTCTACGAACCTTACCAACCTTGTTGACTTCGATTGAATCGATGAACGGTGAAGTGATAGGGAAAATCCTTTCTACTCCGATACCGTTGGAAATCTTGCGGACGGTGAAGGTCTTGGTTGCGCCTGCACCACGCTTCTGAATAACGATGCCGCGGAATTTCTGGAGGCGCTCCTTATTCTCTTCCTTAATCTTGTAGGTAACGGTGACAGTATCGCCGGCCTTGAATGCAGGAAGTTCTTTCTTTTCTTGTGCACAAGCGTCCTGTGCAATCTTCATTAAATCCATTGTCTTCTAATATTTGTGCAACGTGGGCGTCGGAACATCCGGTGGGCTAGAGGTTGCTTTTGTTTTGGGACGGCAAAAGTACAAACAAATTTATATTCTGCAAAAAATATTGACTTTTTTTCACTATTTATAACCACTATGTTACAAATATACGGTCAAAACTAGCCGAACATCTTCCTTACACGCTCAAAAAAGCTCCTGTCGTCCTTATCCGGCGAAGGCTTGAAGGATTCACTGGAGCGGAGTTTCTCGAGAAGCTCCTTCTCCTCCTTAGAGACTTTTTTCGGCATCCATACCTGTACGAAGACAAGCAGGTCTCCGGTACCGTATCCGTTGACATCCGGAATACCCTTGCCGCGGAGGCGCAGCATCTTGCCAGGCTGGGTACCCGGATCGATCTTGATCTTGAGTTTCCCATCCACAGAAGGAATCTCGGCCTCACAGCCGAGAATTGCGTCCGGGGCGGAGATATAAAGCGAATAGATGAGATCGTTCTCCTCCCTTACGAAGCGGTTGTCCGGCTCCTCCTCTATCACTACGAGCAGATCGCCGCTGACTCCGCCGTTAGGCGCGGCATTGCCCTTGCCCTGGACGGTCAGTTGCATGCCTTCAGAAACGCCGGCCGGAATTTTGAACGAAATCTCCTCCGAACTCTTGACCAGGCCGCTGCCGTTGCACCTGCGGCACGGATTGGTGATCTTCCTGCCAGTGCCGTTGCACTGCGGACAAGGAGACGATGTCTGCATCTGGCCGAGGATGGTCTGTGTGACGCGGCTGATCATACCGGAGCCGTGGCAGTTGTCGCAGACCTTGATATCGGCTTCGGACGCCGCTCCGCGGCCGTGACATTCCGGGCACGCGACGGTCTTGTTGATCTTGACCTTCTTCTCCACACCGTGCGCAATCTCGGAAAGAGTCAGTTTGACACGGATGCGGATATCAGAACCGCGCTGAACACGGGCCTGCCCCCTGCCGCCACCGCCGAAGCCGCTGAAGCCGCTGAACCCTCCGAATCCACCTCCTCCGAATGCGCTGCCGAAGATGTCTCCGAACTGCGAGAAAATGTCGTCCATCGAGAATCCGCCGCCGCTGAATCCGCCCTGACCGCCCATTCCGGCGTGTCCGAACTGGTCATAGCGCGACCTCTTCTGAGGATCGCTCAGGACATCATAGGCCTCCGCCGCCTCCTTGAACTTCTCTTCGGCCTCCTTGTCTCCCGGGTTCTTGTCCGGGTGATACTGGATCGCCTTCTTGCGGTACGCCTTCTTGATCTCTTCGGCCGTGGCTGTCTTTTCAACGCCGAGGACTTCGTAATAATCTCTCTTCTCTGCCATAATTACAGACAAATATCATTAAATGCCGACAACGACCTTGGCGAAACGGACAACCTTGCCGCCGAGGGTATAACCCTGCTGGACCACGTCTATTATCTTGTTCTTCATTTCGGGAGACGGAGCCGGGAATTGAGCCACGGCCTCGTGGAAATCCGTGTTGAACTCTTCGCCCTTGCATTCGATGCGGGTGAGGCCCTTTGACTTAAGGTATGCAGTTAGCTTGTTATAGATGAGTTCAGTGCCTTCCACAGCAGCCTCAGCGCCCTCAGTCTTGCGGAGCACCTCGAGGGCGCGTTCGCAATCGTCGATAACAGGCAGGAAACCTTCGAGAACGTCCTTGCTTGCCGTCTCGATAAGCTCGAGTCTCTCCTTCGCCGTACGGCGGCGGTAGTTGTCGAATTCGGCCATCAGCCTGACATATTTGTCATTGGTCTCGCCGACCTGCTGGCGGAGTTTTTCATTCTCCTCCACCATCGCGTGCTTGCGGGCCTTCCTGTCCTGGCGCTTCGAGCACTCTTTCCCCTCTTCCGGAGCCGTTTCTTCTTTTACCTCTGTATCAACACTCTGCGCAATTCCGGCTGTCTCTTCAGCCGCCTGCTCCTGCGTAAGATCCTTTTCTTCTTCCATTATAATGACTATCTAAATATTTCTTCCGGCCGCTGTATCAGCAAATAATCTGCCAATTCAAACGGTACGCCAATTTGTCAGTCGCACTAGAATCCCCAGTCCGAAGCATTGAAGCTCATTTTTATTTAACTTTGGACCTTAGACGGCATCTTACAATAGCATAACATTTATCACGCATATGAAACGCGCCGCACTCATCATCCTGACAATATTCACAGCCATCTCAGCCTCCGCCCAGCCAAGGCACGGCAGCAACCAGAACCGCACGACAAGGATGCCTTCCTCCGTGCCGCTGAAGCAGAAAGAGATGAAAGGCACGGTATACGGAACAGTGGTTCTTACCCCAGAGACGCCGGGAAAGCCAGAAGAGCCGGGAGCCGGCGTTGCGGTGCAGGTCGTCAGCAGTCTGAAGGACCAGAAATATGCCGTGACCAACGATAAGGGATATTTCGTGATACGCAATGTGGAGCCTGGCAGCGCAGTCATAGTATTCTCCCTGCTCGGGTACGAGACGATACGCCAGACACTGACTGTCGTCCCGGGTTCGAACAAGGTCCTGGCCAACCTGAAGCCCGATATCGAGGCGCTCAATGCCGCTACGGTCACAGCTACGGTCAGTCCTGTGACAGTGGATGAAGACACTGTTATCTTCAATGCCGCGGCCGTCAAGGTCCTCAAGGGTGAGATGGCCATCGATATCCTCGAGCAGATGCCGGGAGTCGAGATTACCGATTCGGGCGTCAAGGTATTGAACGAGGATGTCAGCGTAGTATATGTCGATGGCGCCCTGCTCTTCGGCAGCGCCCCGATGCGTGCGCTCGAGAACCTCGCAGCCGAGGATGTCGTAAGCATCAAGTCCTATCAGGAATACGCCAACAAGGACCCGTACCACAGGATACGCAAGACCGAGGAGAAGCGCCGCGTCCTGGATGTCGCGACGAAGAGCAAACCTAAGATGGTACGTACAATGAATGTCATAGCCGGTGGCGGTTTCGACACTGACAGCACCTACCACAAGTTCAGATACACCACCGGAGCGAATGCTCATATCTTCTCCGAATCCCTCTCAGCCGGCGCCTCTATCAACGCAAACAATATCAACAACGACTCCAACACCAGGCGCGGCAATTCGTTCCGCACCGCGAGCGGCGGCGGCAGCGTTGACCTTAGGAATTTCAAGGCATCGGCCAATATCCAGAAAAAGAAGATGAGCCCGACGGTGAGGAACTTCGTTCTCGGCTCGGTGAGCGCGAATTATTCATTCTCGGACAGCGACAATATCAACGAATCCCGCTCGCAGAGGATATATTTCCCGAGCCAGCAGTTCGAGAGCCGCGAGACCAATTCGACATCCTGGAGCGATGCCGGATCGAGGTCGCACAATGCCGGCATTTCGGGCACAAAGGCACTCAGGGACGGATCCCTGAATGCCGAGGTTTCGTACACGCACTCGAACTCCGTCAATGAGCGGATCCGCACTTCGTACAACGTGCAGAACGGCGGGCTTCCGACCGGAACGTCGGGTGTCACCAACAGCTCTTCAAGCTCCAATTCCTACGCCGCGAGCCTTGCGGGCCGCAAGGGATTCAACAACAAATATTATTTCGGTCTGGATTTCTCCGCAAGTCTGTCCGGCAGCGATTCGCAGTCCGCAAAGGTAGACAGCACGACAAGTACCATCGACAGGACTGTGCTGGACATCACCGGTGAAGGCGGCAGCCACAGCGTCAGTGTCTCCCCACGCTTCAGTTACGAAATCAGCGACAATACGAATCTCAACCTTTCCTACAGTTTCTCGGATTCATACAGCCAGACCGACAGAATCGCATACAATGTCGATGACCCGTACAATCCGGTCCTTGATACCGTGAATACGCAGCATTATACCAATTCGGGATACACCCACAGGGTTTCCGCAGGATTCTCGAACCATTTTGACGCCATTGATGCGAATCTCAGGGTCAATGCAAGCTACAGCTCGCACACTCTCAACTTCCACGAGACCTTCCCTACGGACTATCCGTACAGTCATCCTTTCAATTCGCTGACAGGCAGCATCAACCTCGGCACGGAGTCGATGATCAACCGCTGGAGCATCCACTACGCCACTTCCACGGACAACCCGTCACTCGAACAGGTGCGCCCGAAACTCAACAACTCCAACCTCTATTCCGTCTCAATCGGTAATCCAGATATCATCCAGAGCCGCCAGCACAGCGTCAGACTCAATTACAGCACGGTGTTCGCATCGCAGGAGGAACTCGACAATATCCGTCGCAGGAGCAGGCGCAGCAGGGGCCGCGGCGGCAACAGCACACCGGACGACAAGTTCACGACTTTCAGCCTTGGTGCGAATTTCTCCACCACACTTAATCCTATCGTCTCGAGACAGACCTATTTCACGGATGACACGTTCCTTGCGGAATACGGATACACGATGCCTGCACAGTCCACTCTGCGAACCTATGAGAATGCCGACAGGCGCTGGTCCGCGGGGGTCGACGCGCGGTTCGGAATGCAGTTGAAGTTCATCAAATGCATCCTCAACGCTTCGGCCTCGTTCGACTGCGACAATGCACCTTCATATGTCAACAGCGACCTGGTCTACACCACAAACATGCGGCCATCAGTGCGCATCGGCCTGAGGTCCAACTTCTCAAGGATCGTGCGCCTCAACCTGAACACTTCAGCAAGCTATATACACACCGTCAACGACAGCGGGTACAAGAACGCATACTTCACCGAACCGATCAATTTCGGATGGGAGATCAACAATATCTTCAGGCATATATACCTCGGCGGCAATTACTACAAGGTGTTCACCCAACAGCTGGAGTACGGCAAGCTCAATGACAATATCTTCGACGCCAATATCGGCATAAAATGGGGACCGCGCAACAATTACAACTTCTCCATCAACGCCCACGATATCTTCAACAACACGACCGGTTTCTCGACGTCAATGTCATCCAACTACGTGACCAATACCTGGAATCACCGCTTCGGCCGCTATGTGATGGCGAATTTCACCTACACGTTCAACAAGGGCCGCTCCCGCGCTCCGGGCAGAAGATAATAGTTTAATAAAAATTGATTACCTTTGTAAAATACACATTGAATACACACAACAAAATAAACGATATGGTATCTTACAAGGAAATCGGCCTGGTGAACACCCGAGAGATGTTTGCAAAGGCAGTGAAGGGTGGCTACGCCATCCCGGCATTCAATTTCAACAATATGGAACAGCTGCAGGCCATTATCAAGGCATCAGCTGAAACGAAGTCACCTGTTATCCTTCAGATCTCGAAGGGTGCGCGCAACTATGCCAACCAGACCCTCCTCCGCTATATGGCTGAAGGTGCTGTGGCTTATGCCAAGGAACTCGGATGGAAGCGTCCTCAGATTGTCCTTCACCTCGACCACGGTGACAGCTACGAACTCTGCAAGAGCTGCATACAGATGGGCTTTTCATCAGTGATGATCGACGGCAGTGCCCTCCCTTACGAAGAGAACGTCGCACTAACCAAGAAGGTCGTCCGCTATGCTCACCGCTACGATGTCACGGTAGAGGCCGAGCTCGGCGTCCTCGCCGGTGTCGAGGATGAAGTCTGTGCAGAAAAGTCCAATTACACCAAACCGGAAGAGGTCATCGACTTCGTCACCAAGACAGGCTGCGACTCTCTCGCAATCTCCATCGGAACGTCACACGGCGCTTACAAGTTCAAGCCGGAACAGTGCACCCGCGACCCCAAGACCGGACGCCTCCTCCCTCCTCCTCTCGCATTCGACGTGCTGAAGGCCATTGAGAAGAAACTCCCGGGCTTCCCTATCGTTCTCCACGGCTCATCATCAGTGCCACAGGAATATGTCGAAATGATCAACGGCAACGGCGGCAAACTCACCGAAGCCGTGGGCATCCCTGAAGAGCAGCTCCGCAAGGCAGCGAAGAGCGCAGTATGCAAGATCAACATCGACTCAGACTCCCGCCTCGCACTCACGGCGGCTGTCCGCAAGGTCCTCGCCGAAAAGCCGGCAGAATTCGACCCTCGCAAGTACCTCGGTCCTGCACGCGATGAGATGACGAAACTCTATACCCACAAGATTGTCAACGTCCTCGGCTCCAACGGCAAGGCTAAGTAAATGAACGAACAGGTAATCATTTTTTCGGCCCCTTCCGGCTCAGGCAAGAGCACGGTCGTGAACCATCTGCTGAAACATTTCGATTTCTTCGAACTTTCAATCTCGGCAACCTCACGCGCCCCTCGCGGCACTGAGCAGAACGGCGTCGAATACTATTTCATAACTCCCGAAGACTTCCGCAGCAGAATCGCTGCGGATGCCTTCGTCGAGTACGAAGAGGTCTATCAGGACCGTTTCTACGGCACTTTGAAGTCGGAAGTCCAGCGTATCTGGGACTGCGGACACGTCATCATTTTCGACGTGGACGTAAAGGGCGGCGTCAACCTCAAGAAATATTTCGGAGACAAGGCACTCTCAGTCTTCATCCAGGCCCCGTCGGTAGACGAACTCCGCCGCAGGCTCATAGGCCGCAATACGGATTCACCGGAAGCCATAGAGGAGCGTGTGCAGAAGGCCGCGGAGGAGATGACCTACGCACCCAAATTTGACCGCGTCCTCATCAATGACGACCTCGAACTCTGCTTGGCGGAAGCGGAGGATATCGTGCATTCTTTCACCGGAAGGTAATGTGCCTCAGAAAAAGAAACAATAAGCGCAAGGTGGCTCTGTTCTTCGGGTCCTTCAACCCGATACATTACGGCCACCTTGCGATTCTTGAGTATCTCGTCAACCGAAGCGAAGCCGACGAGGTACGCATAGTGGTGTCTCCTGAAAGCCCGTTCAAGGAGGGCAATATGGTGACGGCGGAGGATCGTCTGGCAAATGTCAGAAAGGAGATAGAGGCCAGCGGCCTGAATGTCATCGTTTCCGACGTGGAATACCATCTGGAGCCGCCCCTCTATACAATCAACACGCTGCATTATCTGGACAGCACAGAGCCGGACTGCGAACATATATTGGTGATGGGCGGCGACAATATCGCCAGCCTGGAGCGCTGGAAATGCGGCACGGAGATTATCCGTGACTACCGCATATGGGTGTATCCGCGCACCGGCACGGATGCGCACGCCGTGGTGGATGACCTGAAGTCAAGGCTGAAGGTCAAGGGCATCACAATCTTCGACGATGCCGAAATCCACGACATATCTTCGACCATGATACGTCAGGGGCTGAAATAGGACTTGGCAATACGTCCCTAACTGCGCAGGTACGAATTGCTATTATTTCAAGGGATTCTTATCGGATTTGTACCATTCGACGAAAGCGGCTATGCCTTCGTGAAGGGTGACGTGCGGCTTGTAGCCCATCTCCTTCTCGAGGGATGTGGTGTCCGCATAAGTCTGATACACGTCGCCTGGCTGCATTGGCATCAGTATCTTCTGTGCCCTGCGGCCGAGAGCGGACTCCATCTCCGAGATGAAATTAGTCAGTCTGACAGGATTGGAGCAGCCGATATTGTAGACGCGGTGCGGAGCCTTGTCTCCGCAGGCCGCCGGCGGATTGTCAAGAACACGGACAGTGCCTTCAATGATATCATCCACGTATGTAAAATCGCGGATCATATCGCCGCCATTGAACACCTTGATAGGTTCACCTGCGGAAATGGCGCGGGCGAAGAGCATCGGAGCCATATCCGGACGACCCCAAGGGCCGTACACCGTGAAGAAGCGGAGCCCCGTTGCCGGGATGCCGTAAAGCTTGGAGTAGCAGTGCGCCATCAGTTCATCCGCCTTCTTTGTAGCGGCATACAGGCTCACCGGGCTGTCGACGTTGTCAGTCTCCGAGAAAGGAACCTTCTCGTTGCCGCCATACACGCTGCTGGAGCTTGCATAGACAAGATTCTTCACTTCAAAATGGCGGCAGCACTCAAGGATATTTACAAAGCCGACGAGATTGCTTTCCACATATGCGAACGGATTTTCAATCGAATATCTCACTCCTGCCTGAGCGGCGAGATTTACCACAGCGTCGAAGCGCTCTTTCTCAAAGATCTGCGGCAGGACTTTTCTATCAGCGATGTCGCAGAGATAGAATCTGAACTTTGAGCAGAAACGCGACGGAGCCTGCGGTATCTGATATTCCGCCTTTTCCGAGAGCATTGATTCGGCATCCGGGATGCCGAGGCCGGCTAGACGTGCATATTTGAGTTTGCGAGGGTAGTAATCGTTGATATTGTCGACGCCTACGACCGAATCCCCTCTGCCGAGGAGAAATTTAACAAGATGCGAGCCGATGAAGCCTGCGGCTCCGGTAACCAATACTTTCATATCACAGGTATATAAGAAAAAAGGCTTCTGACTGTGCAGAAGCCCGCTTTTGGTAGCCCCAACGAGATTCGAACTCGTATTTCGACCTTGAGAGGGTCGCGACCTAAGCCCTTAGTCGATAGGGCCATTCCTGAATGGATTGCAAAAGTATATATAATTGGAGAATTATCCAAATTTATTTGCAGATAATTGGCGACCAGTCCACCGGAGCGACTACCGTGAACTCCTCCTTTCTGACCGGATGCACCAATGTGATACTACGCGCGTGAAGGCAGATGCCGCCATCTTTATTACTGCGCGGAGCGCCGTATTTGAGATCCCCTTTGATAGGGCAACCGATGGTGGAAAGCTGGCAGCGGATCTGATGGTGGCGACCCGTGAGGAGTTCGACCTCGATGAGATGATATCTGTCGGTATCCTCTATCACTTTGTAGCGCAGGCGCGCCTCCTTTGCGCCCTCGGAGATTCCGTTGCGTCCGCCCACCTTCTCTGCCGCAGCCTTGTCAGTGTATGCATAGGATTTGTTCTGCTTCTCGTTACGGACCAGATAATGAGTCAGTTCGCCGACTTCCGGATCGGGACGGTTCGCGCTGAGAGCCCAGTAGGTCTTGTGGACCGAGCCGGTGCGGAATGCCTCGTTGAGGCGCTCGAGAGCCTTGGAGGTCTTGGCGAAGACGGCGATGCCGCTGACAGGACGGTCAAGCCTGTGCGGAACGCCCATAAAGACGCGGCCCGGCTTGCTGTCACGCGCGGCGACGAAAGCCTTGAGCGTCTCGCTGACGGGTTCGTCACCGGTCTTGTCGCCCTGGATGATCTCCCCCACCCGCTTGTTGAAAATTATGATATGATTGTCCTCGTAGAGTATGCGCCCTGCGATATCGTCGAATTCTTCCTTAGAGAGGTCCCTGTACTCCATTGCAAATGATTATTACGCGGCAAAAATAGCAATAATTCATCGCTTTTATTAACTTTGAGGGATTTTAATGACTAAATAAGAAATGAAAACGCTTAAGGCAATCAGGACCCTTACCACGGCATTCGCCGCATTCCTTTCAATATGCTCCTGTCAGGAGAAATATCCGGATCCGGAGAATTTCGTAGGATTTATCGAGCAATCGTACACAAGGACTTCCTATACATCCGATGAAAACAGTCTCAAGACCGCCTGGGAAGGCGGCGACTACATTATTGTGATGAAAAACTGTACGGAAGCCCGCCAGTATCCGGAAGAATACTGCTGCACATATATGGCATCACAGGGCGGAGAGTGCGTCAACCTCATCCAGATGGACGTCAATGAGCCGGCGTCCCCGTATGTCGCCTACTATCCTCAGGAAGTTGCTTTCGGGGAACTTCCTGACGAACAGCATTACAGGCCTGACGGCCCTGACAAGGCTCCTATGATCGCAAAGTCGCCGACCAGATACCTTATGTTCCGCCCGATGTGCGGTGCCATCGAATTTATGATATCATCAAAATTGGGCAATGCCGTTGTGAAGAGCATTACTCTCGAAACGGAGCAGAAACTCTGCGGGCTTTACGATATCGTAGATGACGTAAAGGCCGTTGCGATGGGCGGGAAAAGCATAACGCTCAAATGCACGAACGGCGTCGAACTCGGAAGTGAGCCGAAGCCGTTCTATTTCTACGTACCGGAAAACAATTACACTGGCGTCATCCTTACGCTGAAGATGACAGACGGAAGGACCGAAGAATTCAGAATAAATGCCGGCAGGTCAATCGAAGTCACACGTGCAAAAGTGACGGTCTGCCCTGTCAATGATTATTTCAATTAAATCATCTTTTTCGAATCCTCGATAAAAGTGGCGAGGCCCTTGTCGGTGAGGGGGTGATTGAGGAGTCCCTCGATTGCCTTGAGCGGGCAGGTTGCCACGTCTGCGCCTGCGTCGAGGCACTGGATGATGTGCTGAGTGTGACGGATGGACGCCGCGAGCACCTGGGTCTGATAGCCGTAGCGGTCGAACACTTCGACTATGTGCGCGACAAGGTCAATGCCGTCCGAGGAGATGTCATCAAGACGTCCCACGAACGGAGACACATAAGTAGCACCGGCCTTTGCGGCCAGGAGTGCCTGACCGACGGTGAACACAAGCGTACAGTTGGTCTTGATGCCTTTGGCAGAGAAATACTTGACCGCCTTGATACCTTCCTTGGTGCAGGGCAGTTTGACGACAATCTGCCTGTCCAGTGCGGCGAGTTCCTCGCCTTCGCGGATCATCCCGTCGAAATCCGTGGCGAACACTTCGGCGCTGACGTCGCCATCAACGATGGAGCATATTTTCCTATAATGGTCCATTATGGCGTCGTGCCCCTTGACGCCTTCCTTTGCCATAAGTGAAGGATTTGTAGTAACGCCGTCGAGGATGCCCATTGACTGGGCCTCGCGGATCTGATCGAGATTTGCGGTATCAATAAAGAATTTCATATTCAAAAAAGTATTTATCACTGCAAATTTATACAATATTCACATATATTGTCGGAATAATATCTGCCATTGTGTCAGTATCAGGCGGCTTTGTCAGCAATGGCACAATCTTCGATACTTCTTCTGTCGTCCAAAATAAATTGAAACAAAACAAAAATAAAATAGGAGATTAATACAATGGGAAAAATCATCGGAATTGACCTCGGCACCACCAACAGCTGTGTAGCAGTAATGGAAGGCAAGGAGCCGACAGTTATCATCAACAGCGAAGGAAAGCGCACCACCCCTTCCGTTGTGGCATTTGCAGACAACGGTGAGCGCAAGATCGGTGACCCTGCAAAGCGCCAGGCCATCACCAACCCTCTCAAGACCATCTTCTCCATCAAGAGATTCATGGGTGAGACATACGACCGCGTTCAGACCGAATCCGGCCGTGTATCGTACAAGGTCGTCAAGGGTGACAACAACACCCCGCGCGTCGACATCGACGGCCGCCTCTACACTCCTCAGGAGATTTCCGCAATGGTGCTCCAGAAGATGAAGAAGACCGCTGAGGACTACCTCGGAACAACCGTTGACGAGGCTGTCACCACTGTCCCTGCATACTTCAGCGACTCACAGCGCCAGGCGACAAAAGAAGCTGGCGAGATCGCAGGCCTCAAGGTCAGGAGAATCGTCAACGAGCCTACCGCAGCCGCTTTGGCATACGGCCTCGACAAGATGAACAAGGATATGAAGATCGCAGTGTTCGACCTCGGCGGCGGCACATTCGATATCTCTATCCTCGAACTCGGTGACGGTGTGTTCGAAGTGAAGTCCACCAACGGTGACACACACCTCGGCGGTGACGATTTCGACCACGTCATCATCGACTGGCTCGCAGAGGAGTTCGCAAATGAGAACAACGGCATCGACCTCCGCAAAGACCCTATGGCGCTCCAGCGCCTCAAGGAAGCCGCAGAGAAGGCCAAGATCGAACTCTCAAGCCAGACCTCAAGCGAAATCAACCTCCCTTATATCATGCCGGTCGATGGTATGCCTAAGCACCTTGTACGCACCCTCAGCCGCGCAAAGTTCGAGCAGCTGAGCGACAGGCTCATCCAGGCCACCCTCGATCCATGCCGCAAGGCCCTCAGCGATGCCGGCCTCAGCACTTCCGACATTGACGAGGTTCTCCTCGTCGGCGGTTCAACCCGTATCCCTGCAGTTCAGCAGATTGTCGAGAAGTTCTTCGGCAAGGCCCCTAACAAGGGCGTCAACCCTGATGAAGTCGTTGCTGTCGGCGCAGCCATCCAGGGCGGTGTGCTCGCGGGAGACGTTAAGGATGTCGTCCTGCTCGATGTCACCCCTCTCTCCCTCGGTATCGAGACCCTCGGCGGCGTGATGACCAAACTCATCGATGCCAACACCACCATCCCTACCCGCAAAAGCGAGGTGTTCAGCACCGCGGTTGACAACCAGCCTTCCGTAGACATCCACGTGCTTCAGGGCGAGCGCTCGATGGCACGCGACAACAAGACCATCGGACAGTTCCACCTCGACGGCATCACCCCTGCCCCACGCGGAATCCCGCAGATTGAAGTTACATTTGATATCGACGCCAATGGCATCCTCAATGTTTCCGCAAAGGATAAGGCTACCGGCAAGGAGCAGAAGATCCGCATCGAGGCATCTTCAGGTCTGAGCGACGACGAGATCAAGCGTATGCGCGACGAGGCGAAGGCCAATGAGGAGGCCGACAAGAAGGAGAAAGAGCGCATCGACAAGATCAACGGCGCTGACGCAATGATCTTCCAGAGCGAGAAGAATCTCAAAGAGTACGGTGACAAGATTCCTGCAGACAAGAAGAGCGCCATCGAAGATGCGATGAACAAGCTCAAGGAGGCTCACAAAAACCAGAATATCGCTGAGATCGACAGCGCAAGCGATGCACTCAACAATGCTTGGCACGCTGCCAGCGAAGATATGGCGAAGGCCGCTCAGGGTGCACAGGGCGCTAATCCGGGCGCAGGCTTCAACGGCGGCTTCAATGGCGGTGCAGGCTTCAACGGCGGTGCGCAGCAGGGTCCTCAGAACAATGGCGGTGACAATACCGCCCAGGATGTGGATTACGAAGAAGTGAAGTAAGCCACGACTGACATATCATTTAAAAAGCCTCCTCAGGGAGGCTTTTTTGTTGCTAAGTCTTCGCAGGTGCTTGCCTCCGGCATTATCGCAACAAACACACGAATAAGCCTTGAATTTGCATTGTTATTAATTATAGGTATATTTGTAAAGTGGAAATTATCTACAAATCAATTAATAATGAAAACAAACGTAACAAAGTCTTCCGCAGCACGTTACGCTGCTCCGGAGACTGAAATCCGGGGCATGGAATGCGAGGCATTCATCGCGGCGTCCGGAAATGTAAACCCTGACCCGTGGGGCAAGGGCAATGATGATTGGTTAAACTAAACTCAAAGGAGAAAAGAGATGAAAAAATCATTTATTCTGATGAGTTTGGTGCTCGGAGCACTGGCTCTCACAAGCTGTAACAATGTTGATGAGAACATCAGCTTCGCCCCAAAAGGCAATTTCACATTCAAGGTAGCGGCTGATACCCGCGCCGGTATCTCCGATAACTCTGTAGTATGGCAGGACGGTGACAAGATCTCTTTCGGCGCTGTGCTCAGCGGCAGTGCCGACACCTCAACAGTCGCAAGGGAATTCAGCTACATCGGCAGCAACACTTTCAGCGGTGACACAACTCTCGATGCACAGAAGAAGTACGATTTCTACGCATTCTTCCCTGCTGACGGCGGCTCATTCTTCCTGGAATCCAAGATAGTCAACCCTAGCGCCTACAGCAGATACATAAACGTAGGCGCGAAGACACTCTCCCAGTCAGGTCAGTCCATGGACGGTATCATGGCTTACGCTCCAATGATTGGAGTTGCTAAGGACCAGTCTCCTGAAAATCTCACCATCAACCTGCATCACCTTGCAGCCCTTCTTGATTTCACTATCGTGAACAATTCAGGTAACGAGACTACAATCAACAGCCTCCAGGTAACATTCCCTGATGACAAGAAATTCTGCGGTACATACTATCCATCATTCGACGGCACACTCAAGCCATCCGGAAACAACTACGTGTACAACAGCTGCACCGTCAATATATCAAACAACAATACCGTTGCCAACGGAGCATCATTCCACGTATACGTACCTATCGCCCCTACTTCACTTGCATCAAACAGCAAGATTAGCTTCAAAATCGCTACCGCTGCAGGCACGACTAATATCGAAAAGACAATTTCCAAGGACGTAGCATTCACAGCAGGCACAATAAGCACACAGAGCCTCGAACTCGACGTAATTGAACCTGAAAAGCCGCACTACACTTTCGATCTCAGCAAGGCTTCATACTCCGACACATCCGCAAAGGCTGTAAACTGGATTTCGGACTATGCGACTATGCAGTCACAGCAAGGTACAAGCAAGAACCCGGCAACCAATTACATTCCAGGAACCAAAGACAACAGGACAAGCTCCAGAGTCTATAATGGCAATATTCTTACCATTACGCCTGCTGCCGGTTACACAATCAATAAGATTGAATTCACAGCAACATCAACCAGCTATGCAAGCGATTTTGCTGCAAGCAGCTGGACAAATGCAGCAGCGACTGTAAGCGGAACGACCGTTACCGTAACTCCACAGAATGAAAGCGAAGCCGTTTCCGCAGCTATATCAAAGACAGCCGGATTCACAGCAGTCACTATTTATTACGAAACAGGTACATCAACTCCAAAGGTTCTCACAGGCATCGCAGTGAACGGCCAGACCACATCTTTCCTTACTGGCGATACATTCGCATTTGACGGCACATGCACAGCTACTTACGAAGACGGTTCCACCAAGGGGGTGACACCTACCTCAGTGTCAAGCCCTGATATGTCAAGCGCAGGCGACAAGACCGTGACTGTCTCATACACCGAGAACGGCGTGACAAAGACAGCTCAGTACACCATCACCGTGACTGCCAATGTCTCCACGGGCGGAAAGTATGTTCGCGTGACCTCCAGCGCAGAGCTGACAAATGGCCAATACCTCATAGTATGCGATACGACAAGCGTAGCATTGAACGGCGCACTCTCGACATTCGATGCAATAGGCAATACTGTCGCTGTGACAATCAATGGTAACAGCATTGATGCGACAACAGCTCTCAAGAGTGCTGAATTCACATATTCAAGCGCTGACGGGTCATTCAAGGGTACAAGTGGCAACTATATCGGCCAGACCAAGAATGATAACGGTCTTGCCACCAGTGCCACTGCATTTGCAAACACTGTAACAGTGCAGTCCAACGGTGATGTCACCATTGCATGTGCCGCAGGAGCCGTATTGCGTTTTAACGCCGCAAGCAACCAGTTACGCTTCAGATACTTCAAATCAGCTTCTTACACAAACCAGAAGAGTATCTGCCTCTACAAGTATACTGACTAACAGGTTCTGTCAATAATCAAAAAAAGGCTTCCGGAGCATTCCGGAAGCCTTTTTTATCAACGGGTCGAAGCGGCTACCATTTGCCGTAATGGATTCGGGACGTATCCCATTTGTCTTTCGGCTCATATTTGGCGTCAGGCCAGCCGAGCGGAACGACTGCATAAGGCACGATATGATCCGGCAGGGCAAGAGCCTTGCGCACCGGATCCATTCTATCAGGATAAGGGTAGCAGGCTGTCCAGACCGCACCAAGCCCGAGGCTCTCGGCGGCGAGCAGGAAATTTTCGGTGCAGGCGCCCATATCGTCGCGCCAGGTGCCGTTCGGCTTGCGGACAGCGACTTCGTCAGGGTCCTTGCGGGCTTTCTGAACGGTGGTGGTGTCAGCGCAGATGACCACGATTGCCGGAGCCTTGGCGAAGATGCGGTGATTGTGGTTCTCAGTACCAAAAATCTCCTTGAACTGAGAGCGGTCGCGCAGGACCACGAAACTCCACGGACGCACATTGTGACCCGTCGGAGCCGCCATCGCGGCCTTGAGAAGGATGTTCATCTGTTCTTCGGTAATTTCCTTGTCCTGATATGAACGGACGCTCTTGCGGGACATTATGGTGGCAATGGTTTCATTCTCGTAATTCGAAACCGCGACCTTTCCGGAATTGCCGCAGGAAGAAGCGATCATCAGACCGGCGGCGAGGCAGGATGCCATCGAAGCAATGGTTTTCATAAAGTATGGATTATTTGTGGTTATTACGGAGTTCGGCCAGCGCGGCATTGCGCTTTGCGCATATCTCAGTCCAGGACGGAGCGGATTCGAGCTTTTCGCAGAGTTTCTCCATCGCGCCCGGAATATCTATCTTCTGAGGGCACATCGCAGCACACGCGCCGCATCCCACGCAGGCGGACGGACGCTGCTCTTCGGGAAGATACTGCAATCTCATCAGCGGGGTGAAGGATGTCTCGAATTCGAAATCATTCCAGGCCTGCATCAGCATCGGGATGTCTAGGCCGTTAGGGCATTCTTCGCAGCAATAGCGGCATCCTGTGCAAGGCACGCCGTGATGGAGCGAATCCGCTATCTCATACAGAAGGGCATTCTCCGCATCGGAGAGCGGCTTTTCGGCTTCGAACGTACGGATGTTGTCCTCCATCTGCGGCATTGCTGACATTCCGCTGAGAATCATAGCCACGCCCGGAACGGACTGAAGCCAGCGGAGAGCCCACGCGGCAGGACCTTCATCCGGACGGACTGCGGCCATGCGGGAGACATATTCGTCCTTTAGATTGGCAAGTTTGCCGCCACGAAGCGGCTCCATCACCCATATCTGTATGCCGCGTTCATTAAGGAGCGCAACCTTTTCCTTTGCTTTCTGCAGATCCCAGTCAAGATAGTTCAGCTGAATCTGGCAGAACTCCATATATTTGCCATAAGGGCCGTCGAGGAAGCGGCGGAGCAGTTCCGGCTCACCGTGGCTCGAGAAACCGAGATGGCGGATGCGTCCCTGTTTCTGCTGTTCCACGAAATAATCGAGTATGCCCCACTTCGGATCTTCGTAGATGCCGATTGAATTCTCATTGACGTTATGCATCAGATAGAAGTCGAACCAGTCCACCTTGCACTTGCGCAGCTGGTCCTCGAATATCGGAGCGGGCCAGTATTCGTCAGCTATCTGATGGCCTGGGAATTTGTCGGCGAGATAGAAACTCCCGCGGGGATAGTTGGCCAGGCACTCCCCCACCACCACTTCGGACATACCGTCGTGATATGGATAAGCCGTATCGAAATAATTCACGCCGTGCTCAAGGGCGTATGCAATCATCTTCGCCGTGGTATCGCGGTCGATCGATTTGTCTTCATTGAGCGGAAGCCTCATTGTTCCGAAACCAAGTTTCGAGAGTCTGAGGTCTTTGAATTCGGAATATATCATAAAAAAAGTCCTGCGGTTAGTCCGCAGGACAAATATAACAATTATTCAAATGATTAGAAACGCTTTCCGACGGAGATCTGAACGCTTTCCGCAGCCTTGAATTTGTGGGCCTTGAGAAGCACGCCGCAATAGAAGTCCGACAACTGCGGGAAATGATACCTGACATTTACGAACTGGTAAAGAATCTTGTTCTGAGCCAGTCCGTCATTGTCGTGGATGTATCTGCCGACGCCGACCGTCGTCGTCAGATTGCGATAGCAGAACTCGTGAAGTGCGGATATGCCGTATGATACCGGTTCATACGCCAC
>JAZRZH010000057.1:0-17061 GCA_045601245.1 Bacteroidales bacterium | reverse complement strand
ATGTGTTTAAAATTCGTATCACAAAGGTACTAAAAATTCCGAAATTGGTACTAAAATGGTACTAAAAATTTCGAAAGCCCTCATAGGACTTCCGAAACACAATTTTCAACATTCGTTGATTATTAACACTTTACGAAATTTACCTTTCGTCACACATTCTTATCCTTTCATAATTGGCGGTATCGTCCGCACCGCCAAACAAAAAGGTCTTCAGAAATGAAGACCTTTTTCGTTATTTGCCCGCCTGAACGAGCCTCCTCAAAGGAGTTGATGCACAGATGCCCATCAGTCGCGCTTCCCCAGAATGAACCATTCTCGTATCTGCGCGACGTCACGCGTCTCGGTCAGGGCCAGCATCAGCAGAATGCGCGCTTTCTGAGGATTCAGATTGCCGGAAGCGATGAATCCCAATTCCTCATCGGGAACCTCACCGCCATCGGTATACACGCCGCCGTGAAGACAACGGGTTGAGCGGACTATCGCCACACGCCGTTTTGCAGCCCTGGCCGCAATCTTCTGAACCCTGGCATTGAAATTCCCATCTCCGACACCGGCAAGGACAATCCCGGAATAACCAGCCTTCAGAAACGCTTTCAAAGGCACGGCACTGCTGCTCCCGTAACCATATACTATCCCGACATCTGGCAATTTGTCAAGATTGTCAACAAAAAAGCCGGTCCTTTCACCGTGAGGAAGATACCAGTCGCATTCTTTCTGGCAGAAAGCATCGATTGAGTGCGTATCATCTTTATACACGCCACCGGCCTCGAAAACCTTACCTCCGATGCAGCACATCACCTCCTTTCCCACCGCATCCGGACTTGCGGCAGTCTGCACAGCCTTGAGAAGATTAGCGGGGCCATCGGCATCGGGAGCATCGGACGGCCGCATCGAGCCGACCAGAACCACAGGCTTCGGACTGTGAACGGTGAGATTCAGAAAAAACGCAGTCTCCTCCATCGTATCCGTCCCGTGAGTAATCACTACAGCATCATAGAGGCCGGAAGAAAGAACGGCATTCACACGCTTGGAAAGACGCAGCCATACGGTCTCATCCATATCCTGCGAACCTATGTTGCAGAACTGCTCATAATCCAACTCCGCATATTCGCCAAGCGACGGCACAGCGGCAAGAATGGTTTCAATCGAAACTTGTCCAGCCGTATATCCGACCGAATTTGACCGCCCCGCGATGGTACCGCCCGTAGCTATCACGTGTACCCGTGGAAGAGCCAACGAGAGCATCGGAATGACGGCAAGAATCATTGATATGAATAACTTTCTCATAAGAAGAGTACTTGTTGCTAATGCGAAGTTACACAAAATAGATTCATATTTCGTACATTTGTTGTTGAATGGTAGAGAGCGGCTACATATTCGACACTACGCTCGCTGATTTCAGGTCATATATGAAACTGGAGCGCTCGCTGTCCGACAACACGATTGCCGGATATTGCTCTGATTGTGCGAAACTATTCGCATTTCTTGACAGAGAAGGAATATCAAATCCTGAGGATGCCACCTCTGACAACATCTGTGCTTTCATCGAATCCACCTACGCACAGGGCATTTCAACCAGATCCCAGGCCCGGCTGACCAGCGCCGTCAAGACTCTGTACCGTTTCCTGGACAGCGAAGGCCGGCTCAAGAGCAATCCATGCGACAAGATCGAGACTCCGAAATTACCAAAGTATCTTCCTACCGTGCTCTCTCCGGAGGAGGTGACAGCCATCATCGAATCCGTGGACCTTTCCAAGCCGGAAGGACACCGCAACCGCGCGATCCTGGAGGTGCTCTACTCCTGCGGCCTGCGCGTCAGCGAACTCACGGGACTGCATATCTCGGACCTCTTCCTGGACGAAGAATTCATCCGCGTGACAGGAAAGGGCAGCAAGCAGCGGCTCGTCCCGATAGGAGCACCGGCGATAAGGCAGGTTCGGCTCTGGATGGATATCAGACGGACCTGGAATGTCTCGAAAAGCGCTGAGGACCTGGTATTTATCAACAGACGCGGCAGTGCAATCAGCCGCGTGATGGTATTCGACATCGTCAAGGAGCAGACTGCGGCCGCAGGTGTCACAAAAGCCGTTTCACCGCACACCTTCCGGCATTCATTCGCAACTCATATGGTAGAGAACGGCGCGGACCTGCGCGTAGTCCAGGAGATGCTGGGGCACGAAAGCATTCTCACCACCGAAATATACACCCATATAGATACGAGGAAATGGCAGGAGACCATCCTGAAGTTTCACCCTCAACACGATTAATAAATCATCATCAATACATTATGAAAAAACATCTTCTCTCCATCATCCTTCTCTGCTGTGCAGTACTCACAGGATGCAACTCCGGTCTCTCCGGAGAAATTACAAAAGAAGAACTCGGCATCAAGCCGGACTACGAAATCGTCAAAGTCAAGGGTTACGCAAGAGTCACCATCAACCTAGAAAGCAGGGTCGTTGTCACAGAAACCGACAAGAGCCTCCAGAAATACGTCAAGATCAAGCAGAAGGGCAAGACACTCGTCATTGACGCCTCCAACGAACGCATAAAGGATGCAATGAACCAGACAGGTGAACGCCAGGTATGCATTGAAATACCTTACAGCACGGCATTTGACGACCTCAGGATGGAAGGCTCGTCGACATTCGATTTCGAGATGATGCTCTCCCCTTTCATCAAGATCACTACAAGCGGCAGCAACATCATCACAGGCCCCGTCACCTGCGAGACAATCAAGATCAAATCCTCAGGTTCGGACCGGATTCTCATAGACTTGAACTGCGACAAGATCAATCTGGACCTATCAGGCACCTGCACCGCAGGCAACCTTATGATCCCGCTGACCGGCACCGAGGTTGAATGCCACCTTACAGGCACCTGCACCGCATATGTCGAGGCAGGTTCGACCAAGGGTACGGTCGAAGATGACTCCGAACTCCACTATGTCGGAGACCAGGAATGCCGTGCGAAGACCACCGGTACCGCAAGGATCATCAACGATCCTGACAGGGAACCGCATGACATCAATCTTATTCCGCGCAAACTGTAATGAACTACCGCGAAGAATCCCTCAGGAAGCACGGCGAATGGCGCGGGAAGATCGAAGTGTCCTGCCGCGTGCCCGTATCGGACAAGGATGAACTCGGCGTGGCATATACGCCCGGAGTAGCCGAGCCGTGCCTCGCAATTCACGACGATATCGAAAAATCCTTCGAGCTTACACGCCGATGGAACACCGTGCCTGTCATCACCGACGGCACAGCGATTCTCGGTCTGGGCGATATCGGCCCGGAGGCCGGAATGCCAGTAATGGAGGGCAAATGCGCCCTTTTCAAGGCATACGGAGACGTCGACGCGTTCCCTATCTGTATCAGGAGCAAGGACACGGAGGAGATCCTACGCACCATCAAATTGATTTCAGGATCTTTCGGAGGCATCAACCTCGAGGACATATCGGCGCCACGCTGCTTTGAGATAGAGCGCAGGCTTCTGGACGAACTCGACATCCCTGTATTCCACGATGACCAGCACGGAACCGCAATAGTGGTATCCGCAGCCCTTCTCAACGCGCTGAAGCTCGCAGGCAAGAGAATCGATGAGATTAAAGTTGTGCTGAACGGTGCAGGAGCGGCCGGAATCGCTATTTCCAAGTTCCTGCTCGACCTCGGAGTAAAGCATCTGACCGTGTGCGACAAGGCAGGCATAATTGATGACTGCGATGAATTCAACACCCCGCAGCGCGAACTTGCAGCGGTCATCAACCCTACCCATATCCGCGGCACTCTTGCGGATGCTCTGCAAGGTGCGGATGTGTTTATCGGAGTATCGGTGGGCAACATCGTATCGAAGGAGATGGTCCGCACTATGGCGGAGAAACCGATTATCTTCCCGATGGCCAATCCGGTCAGCGAAATAAGTTATCAGGATGCCATCGAGGCCGGGGCATTCATCGTCGGCACCGGAAGCAGCGCAAACCCGAACCAGATCAACAACGTGCTGGTGTTCCCGGGACTCTTCCGCGGCGCATTGGACGCGCGTGCGAAGACCGTCAACAAGGAGATGCTCATTGCAGCGGCGAAGGGTCTCCAGGGCTGCGTCAGCGAAGCCGAACTCAGCCGCGAATACATCCTGCCTTATGCCTGGGATAAAAAGGCGCACAAGGCGGTCGCGGAAGCGGTGAAGCGCGCTGCAATCGAAACAGGAGTCAGCAAAATCTATAAGAAACAATAACTATGGCATACAAACTCACTATCAAACTGCCGGCAGGCTGGCAGCAGGAAACCACAGTATCAAAGGAAGAGGGCGGCGAGGAAGTAACCCACCTCGAAGCCCATCTGCCGGATGACAGGAATCAGAAAGACAACGCTATCATAGACATCTGCCTCGGCAGAATGCCGGAGGATACCACGGCCGCAGATGAAGCATACGCCAATTATGTGGATATGGTCGGCTTCGACGCAGAAGAGGACGGTCCGGACTTCGACCCTCTGATCGAATGGCCGTTCCAGAAGAAGAAGGCCTATGGATTCGAGGCATTCTGCGACGATGAGTCACCGATGCGCGTAATGTGCGTGGAGATCAAGCAGAAGCTCCTCGCTGTCATCACCTGCATCGGCAAGGATGACGAAGCCCTCGTCGATGCCATCACCCTCGTTGACCACAACCTACGCGTAGGACAATAATTGCCACGCACTATCGGGCGTGTGGCTACTTGCCCCGCGCCCGATTGCAAGAAACAAGAAAGCCAGGCTGAATTAATTCAGCCTGGCTTTCTTGTAGCCCCGAGCAGAATCGAACTGCTATCTAAGGTTTAGGAAACCTCCATTCTATCCGTTGAACTACGGGGCCAACTCAAAAAAATTACCGGGCGGTTGTCCCGGTAATATGTTTTCAGTCCAGCAACGCCTATTCAGCCTTTGCGATAACCTGACGGCCGCGATAGTAACCGCACTCAGGGCATACGTGGTGATACATTACTGTTGCACCGCAATTGGAGCAAACCGCCATCTGAGGAACGATTGCCTTGTCGTGAGTTCTTCTCTTATCTCTGCGCTGCTTGGAGATTTTGTGTTTCGGATGTGCCATATCTAAAAATTTTTAATTTTATAATTATTCATTCAACATATCTTTCAAAGCACTGAAAGGAGAATCGGCAGCCTCGGAGGAATCATCCGACTGAGTCTCGAGTCTCTTCATCATCTCGGGGTTGCACTTACCATCGGGATGAACTTTCATTATCGGGAGGCTGAGGCAGATATAGTCATAGACGAACTGGCTGATATCAGCTTCACCGTCAGTTTCGCCTATCACAAGAACATCGTCTTCATCGATCGAATCGTCGAGGTCGACGCTTCCGAATCCGACTGTCAGCTCCCTGTCCACATCAACCTTCAGCACCAGATCATCCAGACAGCGGTCACATTCCACTACAACAAAACCGCCGATATGGCAGACAACACTCATCAGAGTACTGTGACGGACCACATCCGCCTTGACGCTGCAATCCGCGTCCTTGATCTGCGTATTCCCGAATATTTGAAAGAACTTGCCGTCAATCACATAGTTGAACGAATGACTACCCTTCGTCATACCCTTGATCGGGATAATGATATTCTGTGCCAACTCGTCCATCTTGCAAAATTGGGCTGCAAATATACTAAATAATTTTCAAATGCCTAACGCTGAGCCTTTTTTCTTAAGTTTTCGTCAAGAATAATCTTGCGCATGCGCATAGCCTTAGGTGTAATCTCAACGAGTTCATCCTCCTGAATGTACTCCAGAGCCTCTTCAAGGCTGAATTTGACTGCCGGAGGAAGGACGACCTTCTCATCTGTGCCGGCGGCGCGGACATTGGTCAGTTTCTTGGTCTTGGTGACATTGATATTGAGGTCGAAGTCACGGATATGCTCTCCGACCACCTGTCCCGCATACACGTTCTCACCCGGCTCGATGAAGAAACGTCCGCGGTCCTGGAGTTTATCCATAGCATAACCCACCGCAAGGCCTGTCTCATTGGCGACGAGCGATCCGTTGGTGCGGTTCTCGATATCGCCCTTGTACGGCTCATAACCCTTGAAGCGGTGTGCGACGACGGATTCGCCCTGGGTGGCGGTGAGGAGGTTGCTGCGGAGTCCCATAAGGCCGCGTGCCGGGATCTCGAATTCGAGATGAGTGCGGTCACCGCGGGTCTCCATATGGATGAGCGCAGCCTTGCGGCGTGTGGACATCTCGATGGCGCGGCCGACGAACTCCTCAGGGACGTCGATGGTCATATATTCGATAGGCTCGCAGCGCTGACCGTTGATGGTCTTGTCGAGAACGCGCGGCTGGCCCACCTGGAGTTCGAATCCTTCACGGCGCATCGTCTCGATGAGGATCGAGAGATGAAGCACACCGCGGCCGTATACCACGAACGAATCGGCATTCACACCCGGCTTGATGCGGAGTGCGAGGTTCTTCTCGAGCTCACGGTCGAGGCGTTCCTTGATATGTCTTGAGGTCACGAACTTGCCGTCCTGTCCGAAGAAAGGCGAGTCGTTGATCGTAAATGTCATACTCATCGTTGGCTCGTCCACTGCGATAGGAGGAAGAGCCTCCGGATTCTCCAGATCCGCGATGGTGTCACCGATCTCAAATCCGTCAATGCCGACTACTGCGCAGATATCACCGCAACCTACGGATTCGACCTTGGCCTTGCCCAAACCCTCGAACACCATAAGTTCCTTTATCTTCTGCTTCTCGACGATATCGTACCTCTTGCAGAGCGATACTGGCATTCCAGCCTTCAGTTCGCCACGGGTGACGCGACCCACTGCTATACGGCCGACGTATGGAGAATATTCGAGTGAGGAAATAAGCATCTGCGGGGTGCCCTCCTTGTATTCGGGAGCCGGAATCTCTTCGATGATGGTATCGAGGAGAGCGGTGATGTCATTGGTCGGCTTTTTCCAATCAAGCGACATCCAGCCCTGCTTTGCACTGCCGTAAACAGTCTTGAAATCCAACTGGTCCTCTGTTGCATTGAGGGAGAACATCAGGTCGAATACCTCTTCATTGACCTCGTCCGGACGGCAGTTCTGCTTGTCAACCTTGTTGATGACAACGATAGGCTTCTTGCCCATCTCAATGGCCTTCTGAAGCACGAATCTGGTCTGAGGCATAGTACCTTCGAATGCATCCACTATCAGAAGCACACCGTCCGCCATATTGAGCACACGCTCCACCTCTCCGCCGAAATCGGCGTGGCCCGGGGTATCTATGATATTGATCTTGACACCCTTGTAAGGCACCGACACATTCTTCGCAAGAATGGTGATACCACGCTCCCTTTCGAGATCGTTGTTGTCAAGAATGAGTTCATTGAGATTCTCGGCGCGGCGGGTGAGCTGGGCCTGATAGATCATACGGTCCACGAGAGTGGTTTTACCGTGGTCGACGTGGGCGATAATCGCCACATTTCTGATATCCTGCATATATTTCGTTCAATAACAAACCGCAAAAATAGCAATAATTCTCAAGAAAGCCTTAAAAATCAACTGCAATTACACAAGAACGATATGCAGAGCAGAGTACGTTACTGCCGCCTTGTCTGTCGCACTCCAGCCGCAAATCCGGGTGTCAGCGATATGCCCCGGAGGGCCCTCTAAAGGGGGTGCCGGGAACCGAGGGGCCGAAATCGAGGCCTGGGTGCCAACCATACTGTCCAGAGGGCCGTCTGACGCTGGTCCGTGGAACCCAAAACACCCGCTCAAACCGATAAAGCTGTCATTCGACTCTCTTGAGAAAGACTAGTCCATCGTTAGATTCACTTCTTCAAAAGTTATTTTTGAATTCCGCTTTGGCTTTTCGGGTTCCTCTATTAGAACCTTTGCTTTCACCTTTTCTTCTGCCCCATTATCCTGGCGGCATCGGACGGGGTGACGACGATGGTATCCTCCTGTTCCCTGATTTCCTTCCAGTACCCGCCCGGAGCCTTGTCAAGGGCCACCCCTGCGTCAATCAAAGCCTTGCGCACGAGTTTTCCGTCGATATCGCGCGGGCGCATCCCGGAGTCGAGAGCCATCGCAGCGGCAAGACCCGCCGCCTGCCCGGTACTCATCGCCGGCCCTATGGTGCGTATTGCCCCGTTGGCGTGGAATTCAGTGGAGCAGCAGCGGCCCACCGCAAGAAGATTGTCCACTTTCTTCGGCACGAGGCAGCGGTACGGTATATCGCACCAGTCCCTCGGATTCACCCGGACCTGCACACCGTCCGGCTCGAAGAAGGGATGCATCTGCGCCGGCTCGTCGCGCTGCAGCGTCACTCCGCTTCCGGCATCTGCCGAAGGGTCCATATGTATATGACGGACGAACACCATTTCGTCGCTTGTGGGATGATGTGTGTCGAACATGTTGGGGAAGCGGGCGATGCCGTCCTCGAACTTGCGGCCCTTGGCGACATCTTCAGAGGTGAGCATATATTCACCGAAGATGCGGCGGCTGTCCCTTACGCCCGGCTGGGAACCGGTGCCCACCAGCCTGACACGCTCGAAGCCGGGCACATCGGAGCGCAGGAAGGCCTGAAAGTCGCGCATCAGCCGGTGCTGTTCGATAATCTGGCGCGAGATATCCTCCGGGTCTGTGTTGTGACAGTAATAGCTGTGAAACGAGTATGTCACGAAATCGGCATCGGTTTTCTTATATCCCGGCAGAGGAACCCTGGACAGACCGGAGAAGGGACTGCATACGTGGCGCACCAGACGGCCTTCCGCAATGGCCTTGCTTTCGAGATCATATATCAGGCTCACTGTCTTGCGCCCGTTGGCCCTCTGCTGGCGCTTATATATATTCTCGGCCTCCTGATACGCCACCAGATTTGCACCGGACCAGCGCGAGCCGAGAGTGGTTGACATATTCAGTCCTGCAAAATCCTGCCCGCCCGTCTCGCTCGGAACGCCTGCCATATCTGCCAGAATCGCATCTCCGGTGGCATCAATGAACATATCCGCCCGCACGCTGAGATAGCCTCCCTTGGTCTGGAAAAGCACCCGCTCTATACGCGTACCGTCTTCACTCATAACTGCATCGAAGCAGGTGCAATCGTACATTATGCGCGCACCGGCCCTCTGCACCATCTCCTCAAGGACAACCTTACCCATCTCGGGATCGAACACGGGGGAATGATATTCTCCGTCCTCCTTTTCCAGATGCTTGATATAGCCCAGTTCATCCATCCGCTTTGCGAAATCAAGGCAGATTCCCTCCACGTTGCCGGCAACTACATTGACATATCCGTTGGTGGCCAGGCCGCCCAGCGACACACCTTTCTCGAACAATATCACGTGTTTCCCCCGACGGGCGGCCTGGATTGCAGCCCCCACCCCTCCTGCACCGCCGCCTATGACGGCCACTTCACAATACATCTGACGGCAGGCGGAACCAGTCGTGCCCGCATAGGACAGCTGTGGCATAAAAAGAACAGCCGCAACAACGATTGAAAACAGAAATCTTCTCATATCCATTAAATTTTCCTGATATTAAGACAGCTTTCACATCAAATTCTTAATCCCGTTAAGATTTTGCAGCCGAGGCTAATACCCCGGAAGGTTATGATTCCCAACAGCGGCAACAAATCTTTCCGGGACAATCGATGGAAACAAGATGTCTCTCACGGATGGAAATGAAACCGTTGTATTCACAAAGACATAAACAGTAACCGATATTGCTGACGCCCGGTTGAAAAAGCTCCGTTTATACAGCCTCTTTTGCGTCTGTACGAAAAAATCATCCGTCCAAACGGATGAACTTCACTCCACCTCCATCAGAAACGATGTCATCTTGTAGATATTCCGGTACCCGGTCAGAGTATCGATGAGCAGATATCGGCAATGCACTTGGTATGAAGGGCCGGGAACGGGCCAACCGACCTCTTCCGGGCTCTGTAAGCTGGATCTTCAGCACTACGCGGTACCGCTGCGGCTGCTGACATTCTGGAAGCAGGCAGGGGAAGACCTCCCGCAGGACCGGAGCGCGATGATGAGGTGACGCGACACAAGATATTTGTAATTGTTTATAATTTGTCATATTTTATCTAAATTTGCAAAAGACACGTTTTGAAATGAACAAGGCTGAACAGCATAACCGTATAAATGAAGCCGTTTCCGCATTCTGGGAAACGAAGCAAAAGCAGCTTTCCTCCAGCGGAGACAGTTCCAACCGTGGCGCAGTAACCGCTGGTAAGCAGCTTGACGGATTCATCTCCCTGTTGAAAGACATCGCAATCCAGCAAGGAGTTCCTGAAGAATGCATCTATGTAAGTCAGGCCTATCTTCCGGGGTATTTCCGTTCATCCAAAGACTGGGATTTTCTCATTGTCACGCCTAAGAATAAACTTGCCGTTGCCATAGAACTCAAGTCACAGGCTGGCTCATACGGCAACAATTTCAACAACCGCACGGAAGAAGCCGTCGGCTCCGCCGTTGACCTTTGGACTGCATTCCGCGAAAAACAGTTCCCTGACCAGCAGGCCCCGTGGATCGGGTATCTTACCGTAGTGGGACAGGATGATGTCTCAACCTCACCCGTAAAGAATTATGAACCTTTCTTCCCTGTTCGACCGGAATTCAATTCCGCCTCATACCTCGACAGATACAGGAACCTGTGCCAGAAACTTGTCCTCGAAAGACATTACTCCGCAGCAGCCCTTGTCTGCACGAAAGGCCCCGGGCATTATGCAAAGATGTCCGATGACACATCCATAGAAGTATTCATCAACTCCCTCAGGGGTTATCTTACCGGCATTGCAGATGAGTTCTGATGCGGGCATATACGGATTGAGAAGCTGCGGACAGCGTCACGGTGATGTCTTTACATCGCCGCTTGTCGTGTCGTATATGCTTGACTCAATCGGATATACCGCCGACAAGGATTTGTCCCTCACAAGCATTCTTGAGCCATCCTGCGGAGAAGGGGAATTTCTCATCGAGATAGCCCGCCGCCTGTCGCAGTCGGCAGCAGCATTCGGTTTTGACTTCCGCGCTGCCTTTGAGCGCAATGTCCATGCATATGACATAGACTCCGATAAACTCGACAAATGCCGGTCACGCTTATATGCCGAAGGGTTCTCAATATCAGATGACGCCCATATCATCTGCGCAGACTTTCTGAGGGCTGATTTGCCGCTCTTTGACTGCATAGTCGGCAACCCTCCGTACATTCGTTACGAGCAGATTCCCGAAAGTAAATTGCAGACCTACAAGTCCCTGTTCAAGACTTTTCATTACAGGGCAGACCTCTATGTCCTTTTTTTTGAGAAGACCCTGATGCATCTGAACGAAGGCGGCAGACATTGCTTCATCTGCGCCAATCGTTGGCTTAAAAATGAATACGGCAAGAAACTTCGCAGACTTGTCGCATCATCATTCAATCTTGAGAGCATCATTTCACTCGAAAAGGCAAAGGATGCCTTTCAGGATGATGTTTTGGCTTACCCTGCGATAACTCTCATATCTCGGAATGCTCCAGGGCAGACTTTCAGGTATGCTGAAATTGATACTGTCCGGAGTCTCGACAATTTGTCTTACGCATCATTGCCGGCGCCGACATCATCTGACTGGAGCGGCATCTTCAACCGCATTGATGACGACACCCTGCTCACCATCGAGGATATGGGCTTCATTGTCGGTATCGGTGTGGCCACAGGAGCCGACGCAGTCTTCATCTCCAAGGAACTCCCTACGTTAGTAGAGAACGAACTGCTGCTTCCTGCGCTCAATGCCAGGGACATTTCCGGCAACAGCATTCACTGGTCCGGAAAATACCTTCTCAATCCCTACAAACCCAACGGAGACCTTATCGACCTGTCGCAATACCCTAAGGCCGCCGCATATCTGGTGGAAAACCGTGAACAGCTTCAGAACAGGCACGTAGCAAAGAAACATCCCACCCGTTGGTACAAGACCATAGACAGGATTGTTCCGGGAATTAAGGACGTCCCGAAGATTCTGCTCCCTGATATTTCAGGGAACACTATGATTTTTGTCGATCCCGGCAAGTTCTACCCGCAGCACAACATCTATTATATCGCTGGAGGCTCGTTGGAGCAGTTACAACTTCTCAGCGCAATGCTAATGTCCGACTTCGTGAGGAACCAGCTACTCAGCATCACCAACTGTATGAACGGCGGCTACCCGAGATGGCAGAGCCAGTATCTGCGCAAGCTCGTGATGCCGGATGTCAAGAGCATCGGTGAAGAACTGTCCTCCAGAATGCTTGATGCATACAGGCAGTCTGATGTGGATGGCATCAATGCTGTGATGAAAGACATCGTCAGGCAGCCGAGAAAGAAGAACGGCAGGACTCAGCAGGCAGGGGTGCAGTTGAGTTTCGGGTTCTGAATGTCCCATAAAATGATGCTATTCATTTCTCAGTTTTTAACTTATGTAGAAAATCTTTATAACAATACTTCTTATTGTTTTCATCTCTAATTGTTACCCTTGGCATTACCACTCCTAAAAAATCAAAACCTTTATGGATTATTATATGCCGTTGTTCCTTTTCCATAGTAATGGTTTCTCTAAACGTGGAAATAATAGATTCAACTGTTGTATATCCATAATTAAGTGCCAGTTCTATGGCAATAACAGATGGGGAACTACTAATGAGAAATTGTCTATTTTGCAATATAAGACTAATGCGTCTTGATCTATTGCCTTTTTTATAATCATCAGGGGATATAATTCTTGCAAGAAGTAATTTAGATAGAAATATATCCCTTTTCATCTGAACAGTTTGCTCCACAGCATAATGATAGAAACAATCATTGATTATATGTTTTTTTAACCCTCACGAAGAATAGGAATAGCGTTTACATACTTATCTACATATAAAGAAATAGGCTTATTTGTGTCATATTTTATCATCAGAAATTCCTTCGCTATAGAAAACTCTTCCTTTGATATTATATTATTCTGTTGAAATCTATATAATGATTCCATGACCGGAACCATCTCTAAATTACTTTCCGATTGCGGCTACGATGCCCGGCTCCTTGTTCCTGAAATAGAGGATATCCCATTGCAGGAACGCTGTCGAAGGGTGAACGCCATCTGTGATGAAGCCGGCACGGCAAACGTCATTCTTGTCTCGATTCACGTCGATGCATCTGGCTCCGATGGCAAGTGGCACACAGCATCAGGCTGGAGCGCATACACCACTCCGGGAATCACTCGCTCGGATCTTCTCGCCGCAGATCTGTATGAAGCCGCGCGAAAGCATCTGGCGGGGCAGAAGATACGACAGTTGTAAATAGTAACGACAACCCTCCCGTTCACAAGATGGGAGGAGGTTATCAAGAATAAAGTCTTGTGTTCGGCTCTCGTTGACCGTCTAGTCATAAGGCCAGGCTACTTAATATGACCGGACAATCATATCGTGTCAAAGAAACTCAAAAAATGCTGAATAACTTGGAATGATAACAAGACTCGTTTACCTTCGGCAACATAGATTCTGTATCTGATTGCCGATTTTTGTGTTAAGCGTAAGCTTTGTCATTCCATACCTGATTAAGTTCTTTCGAAGCCGTTGACTTTGTTTGGCGGGGGAATTTTCTGGATTGTTCACCCCGTTATCAAGATTGTCATTTCGGGGGAGTTTGAGCCATAAATTCCCCGATGCAGCTTCAAAAGTTGCGCGGACGCGAGTGACTCGCGAACACTCTCTGACAATGGGTTTGCGGACAAAAACCATTCGGTTGCTTACGTTAAGATTCCCCGCCTTTCACTGTCTTAATATCATAAGACACATCCAAAATGAAAAGAACGCTTGCTTTACTGCTTACACTCGCCGTCTGCATTCAGGCGGAGGCGCAGAACAATACGGAGGAGAAACGCATTGTGTGCGATGAAACCTGCTGCGAAGAATACAAGAAGACCGAAACCGTAAAAACCGCTGCAGCATCTGCTCCGGGCTATGCTGTGGTATCCCCCGTGGGCCGCTCCGATGTGGCTATGATAAAGCAGGTCCCGCGTCTCAACACTCTGGAAGGCAAGACTATAGCAGTGGTGGGTGTCAGCTTTATGGCCCATATCTCGCACCCCGAAATCAAGCGTCTCATCAAGGAGAATTATCCCAAGGCGAGAGTCATACTTCTGGACGAAATCGGCATCTCCGGACCTTATCCCGCACCAGGCGTAACCCGCCGGCAGAACGAGGAGTTCAAGAAAAAACTCCAGGATATGGGAGTTGATGCAGTGATATCTGGCAACGGAGGATGTGGACTCTGCACCCCCAAGGAAACCGGCTCCTGCATCACCGCCGAATATCTCGGCATACCCTCCGTAATGATTGCCGGTCCCGGTTTCAGTGACCAGGCCCGCTACACGGCCCGCAACAACGGCGTACCAGTGATGCGTGTGGCAGAATATCCGGGAGCCTTCGCAGCCGACTCCGAGGAGACCTTGATCAAGAATACAAGAGAAATCCTCTGGCCGCAGATAGTCAAGGCCCTCACCAGCCCCATCACACCGGAAGAAGAGGCGACGGCCTTCAAACTCACGGGCGACATCCGCGACGATGTATTCTACGGCACGCTTGACGAAATCAACGAATATTTCAAGAAGCAGAACTGGACCGACGGTCTCCCCATAGTGCCCCCGACCTTCGAGAAGGTAAGCGAATATCTGAAATACACCCCTTACAAATATGACGAAACTGTGGCGGTGCTTCCCATCGCCCACCGCAACACCACCGCGTGGCACGTGGCTGTGAACGCCGTAATGGCGGGATGCAAACCCGAATATATGCCTATCCTTATTGCTATGACCAGGGGAATGGGAGACGGCAACTTCCGCCGCACCCTCGCCAGCACGCACGCCTGGGCCCCCTACTGCTGGCTCAACGGCCCCGTCGCCCGCCAGCTGGGCATAGACTGCGGACAGGGGCAGATAAACGAAGATGCGAACGTGGCAATCGGCCGTTTCCTCAATCTGGCCCTTATGAACCTCTGCGGCTATTATGTGAAGCAGGACAGGATGGGCACTTTCGGCTACCCTATGCCCTGGTGCCTCGTGGAAGATGAGGAGGCCTGCCTGCGTGTGGGATGGAAACCCTACCACGTGCGCAAGGGATTCGGGGGAAACGAGAGCGTGGTGACCCTCGGCTCCACCCTGCTCTGGGGCAACAATATGGTCCCATCCTCCACCGACCCCGTGAAGGTGATGCAGCTCCTGGCTTGGGACATCTCAGAGCGCTGCCAGTTCGCCCTCGGAAGCGGAAAGCAATATACATTCAGGACCATACTTATGACCGAGCCGGTAGCAGCCATACTTGCGCAGAAGTTCAAATCTCCCGAGGCGCTCGAACACATCCTCATCTCCGCATCCCGCCGCCCCCTCAAGGAGAGGGCCTTCGCCAACTACTATGCCAACCCCGGAAGCCGCAAGGACGGCGGGGATCACAACCTTATGCAGTACTCCGCCCATATCGCAAAGGTGGAGGAAGCTGCCATCACCAAGGTTCCCGCCTGGTATGATTCGGAAGCCGCCGAGATGAAGACCGTACCCACAATGAGGCGCGGGATGACGGCCTTCATCATCACGGGAGACAACGCCCGCAACAAGGTTCAGACAATGCCCGGCGGAGGATACGCATCGATAAAGATAGAATTGCCGTCGGATTGGGACAGTTTGATGCAGGCTCTCGGCTACAATCCCCTGAAAAAATATTATCTACGCTGATAATGAGCCTTTCAGGAATGTCTTTCCCCGAAATCGTGCGGAAGTATCCGCAGCCGCGGAGCAGAACTCCGTCACGCCCGCCAGGGCCTCAGAAGTCATATCCTCGACAATACTGCAGATGACTCCGCTCCATCGGCGTGTTATTTTTGAAAGACTGCAGTCCGTGCATGTGCGGCCACATCCAAAAGCGGGCATAGCAGACGGGAGCGGTTGGAGGCGAAGACGATTTGCGAGAGCAGGATACCGATGATATTATCCACAAAAAAATTATCTAAATTTGTCATCGATATGAAAAAACTGGCACTCATCCTACTGGCCGCCATGGTGGTATCCGCGGCGGCCGGCGCACAGAACCGCGCCGACAGGCAGCAACTGGAAAATCCCGAATCCTTCTCGATGATACTCCTCGGAGACCCTCAGGCATACACCAAATACGACATCAACCAGCCGATCTTCGAACTCTGCACCGCCTGGATAGCGGACAACCTGGAGCAGCTGAAGATCAAGGCCGTGCTCTGCACAGGCGACCTCGTAGAGCAGAACGAGAACCTCGCCCTCAACCGCAGGATGCTCAACCAGACCAGCCGCGAGATGTACGGCTGGGCTTCCCACTGCTTCGAGAGGCTGGACAACAAGGTGCCTTACATCATCTGCCCCGGCAACCACGAGTACGGCTACAAGCACTCCGAGAACGGGCACACCCACTACCCGGAGTATTTCCCGTTCGAGCGCAACAGCTGCTGGAGGGACATCCTCGTCAGTTCATTCCCCGGCAGGGATGGCGCAATGACCATGGAAAACGCGGCATTCGAATTCAATGACGGACATTGGGGCGGGATGCTGGTCATCTGCTCCGAATTCGCGCCTCGCGACGAAGTCCTCGAATGGGCGCTGAATCTCTGCAATGACAGGAAATACAAGGACTACAAGGTAATCTTCCTCACTCATTCCCTGCTGCGCCAGAAGACGGCGGCATATACCGACAACGAGAAATACGCCATCTCCCCACGCAACTGGGGTCAGGGCGTCTGGGACAAGCTGCTAAAGCCCGCATCCAACATCGTGCTGGCCATCTGCGGCCACACCGGCGTGCCGGGCGGCACCGGCAATGTGGAGGACGACTACATCCAGAGCACGGCTTACCGCTGCGACAAGAACGCGGCCGGACGCGACGTGCATCAGATGATGTTCAACGTGCAGACCCTCGGCGGAGGCTGGGAAGGCAACGGCGGCGACGGCTGGCTGCGCATCCTGGAATTCTGTCCGGACGGCAGGACCGTCAAGGTCAGGACCTATTCGCCGCTGTTCGGCATCTCCCCTCTCACCAGGCATCTCGCACACCGCAC
>JAZRZH010000056.1:0-22771 GCA_045601245.1 Bacteroidales bacterium | reverse complement strand
CAAGATGGTCGGCAGGCTGCCGTGCCATATCGAGGAATTCTCCACCTTCGAATACGACAAGAATACGGATGTCGTGACCATACAGACATTCGCACCTACTGCATCCACCTGGGACATCTACAACTCCAACAACGAATCCGTCAAGGCGGAATCAGGTGCGAAGATGAGCCGTGGCAAGATCACATTCACTAGGAACAAGTTGCTCCCTGGCAAGTACAGGCTCGTTTCCACCAGCGGCACACAGACTCTTGACATGGAAATAGTACTCTAATTGCGGAATAATATGAAAAAAAGGAGTTGCTTTGCATTCCGGCTTTGCCGTGGGGTTCGGGGCGGAGCCCCGATTAAGCAGGATGCGCATGCACAAAAATAAAGGAGTTGCACAGCAACTCCTTTATTTTTGTGCATCCTCAGGGACTCGAACCCTGGACACCCTGATTAAGAGTCAGGTGCTCTACCAGCTGAGCTAAGGATGCTTCCGTTTTGGGACTGCAAATGTAGACATTAATTTTTGTTATGCAAAGAAAAATAAAGTTTTTTTAACATTTTTTGTAATTGACAAATCCGCGTTCCAAACACACTGTTATAATATATTTGCTACTTTTGTGAGATATATACGCAAATCACAAAAACATTAATACCAATAGAATGAAACACTTACTGAATTCACTCCTGATTGCGGCGGTTCTCTGCAGTGCCATATCCTGCAACTGCTGCAAATATGAGTCGGTCAAGTATGACCCGACCGGAGCACGCATCTACACGCTGGACAACGGTCTGAAGGTGTATATGATCGTCAACAAGGACAAGCCGCGCATTGACGCGCAGATTGCCGTCAAGGTAGGCAGCAAGAACGACCCACGCGAGACCACCGGCCTCGCTCACTATTTCGAGCACCTGATGTTCAAGGGCACAGAACAGTTCGGAACACAGGACTACTCCGCCGAGAAGCCTTTGCTCGACGAAATCGAAGCGCTCTTCGAGGTTTACCGCCAGACAACCGATGAGACTGAACGCGCCGCCATATACCATCAGATTGACTCCATTTCTTACGAAGCATCCAAGATTGCCATCCCTAACGAATATGACAAGCTTATGGCTTCCATCGGCGCTAAGGGCACCAACGCTTACACGAGCTATGACGTAACCTGCTACACAGAGAACATCCCTTCAAACCAGATTGACCTTTGGGCAAAAATCCAGGCAGACCGCTTCGAGAACTGTGTCCTCCGCGGCTTCCACACCGAACTCGAGACTATCTATGAGGAATACAATATGTATGCATCGCAGGATCAGACCAAATGGCTCAACGCTCTCTTCGAGGGACTTTTCCCGAACCACCCGTACAACACTGACGTCATCGGCCTCCCGTCACACCTCAAAAACCCTTCCATCACCAATGTGAAGAACTACCACGACGAATGGTATGTACCAAATAACATGGCAGTGGTGATGGTCGGTGACTTCAACCCAAAGAAGGCTATCAAGATCATTGACAAGTATTTCGGCAACATGAAGCCGAATGAGAACCTCAAGAAGATGGAATTCAAGCCGGAAGAACCCATCACAGAACCGGTTGTCAAGACAGTCCGCGGCCTCGAATCACCGATGGTGGCCCTCGGGTGGAGATTTCCTGGTGCCAATGATGAAAACATGCCGCTTCTCCAGGCCTTCTCAAATGTCCTCTGCAACGGTGTCGCAGGCCTCATTGACCTCGACGTCAACCAGCAGCAGAAGACCCTCGGAATGTACTCCGGAGTCGAAGACCTCGCAGACTACAGCGCATTCCTGATAATGGGCGAACCGAAGGCCGGACAGACCCTCGAGGAGGTGCGTGACATCGCCCTTGCCGAAATCGAAAAAGTCAAGGCCGGCGACTTTGACGAGGAACTCCTCACCGCCACCATCAACAACCTCAAGCTGCAGCGCATGAAGCAGATGGAGTCCACCGGTGCAATGGCAAGGGTTGCTGTCAACAGCTTCATCGATGACATCCCTTGGAGCGATGTTGTCAGCGAGATCGACCGCATTGCCGCCATCACAAAGGAGGACATCGTGAAGTTCGCAAACGAAAACTTCGGCAACAATTACGTACTGGTCAACAAACTTCAGGAGAAGGATCCGCTTGACGTAAAGATCGCGAAGCCGCAGATCACCCCTATCTTCACAAACCGAGACACAGCCAGCGCATTCCTCACCGACATCCAGAATGCCGCTGCGGCAGTCAAGCCTATCGAGCCGTCATTCGTGGATTTCAAGAAGGATATGTCAATCCTCCAGGCCAAGAGCAACATACCGGTACTTTACAAGCAGAATGTCACCAACGGCACATTCAGCCTCGAATATGTATTCGAGACCGGATCCGATTCGGACAGAATCCTCCCGTATATGTGCGACTATGTGAACTACCTGGGAACAAGTTCAATGACTCCGGAACAGGTCAGGAAGAAATTCTACAACCTTGCCTGCGAATGCTCGGTTTCCTGCACCGGTGACCGCACTTACGTCACACTCAACGGTCTTGCCGAGAATATGGATGAGGCCATGACCATTATGGAGGAGATCGTCACCGACTCCCAGGCCAACCCTGACGCACTTATGATGCTCAAGGCCAACACCGTCCAGGAGCGCGAGAATGCAAAGCACGACCAGCGCACAAATGCCAGCCGTCTCATGAACTACGGTCTCTACGGCCCGGAAAACCCGGCCACGAATATCCTTTCGCAGGCGGATCTCCTCGCGCTTACCGACCAGGAACTGCTTGACCGCGTCCACAACATCTTCAGCAGCGAGCACAAAGTCCTTTATTATGGCCCGAAGAGTGCGGACGATGCCGTAACAGCCATCAATGCGGCACACAAATGTCCTGAAACCCTGACTCCTGTCACTAATGACAAGCAGTTCAGATATAAACTCACGGAGGGTAACACCATCCTCATCGCACCATATGATGCCAACCAGTCCATCATTTACTCCCTCTCCAGCAACGGCGAGGCATTCGACCCTGAAATCGAGCCTGCCGCAAGGATGTACAACAGCTATTTCGGCAGCGGAATGAATGGAATCGTATTCCAGGAGCTCCGCGAGGCCCGCGGTCTCGCATACAGCGCGTCCGCATACTATTCGACTCCGGGCGACCTCAAATACACCACAATTTTCCGCGACTTCATCCAGACCCAGAATGACAAGGTCATCGACGCACTGTCTGCATTCGATGATATCATCAACAATATGCCGGAATCCGACAAGGCGTTCGACATCGCCAAGGAGAGCCTGATTGCGAACCTCCGCACCGCCCGCACGGTCAAATCATCAGTTCTCGACGCTTACCTCAATGCCCAGAGGCTCGGCCTCGACTACGACATCAACAGGAACATCTTCGAGGGAGCGCAGAAGTTCACTCTCAAGGATGTCGTTGATTTCCAGCAGAAGAACATCAAGGGACGCAATTACACCATCTGCATTCTCGGCCGTGAAAGCGACATCGACATCAAGGCTCTTGAGAAATTCGGCACCATCAAGCGCGTGACGACGGAGGAGATTTTTGGCTACTAATACCAAAAAAGGTATTATATTTGCAAATGATATATATCAAACACCAAATCTTAAATAATTATGGCTTACAAAATCACTGAAAATTGCGCAGCTTGCGGTACTTGCATCAACGAATGCCCTGTAGGAGCAATCTCTGCAGGTGACATCTATTCAATCAACCCTGACCTTTGTGCTGATTGCGGCACTTGCGCAGGTGTATGCCCTATGGGCGCTATCGAGCAGGCATAATCGCAATTGATGCCACTATAGGCTCAGGAGGCTGACAAATTGTCAGCCTCCTTTCTTTTTCTACGGGGCCGCTGCCCCCTAACCCCGGCTGACTCCCGTGCTTCCTGTCCCTTCGGGACCCGATACGGCGGGCTAAAGCCCTGCTGCTCGGGCCGCGAGCATCAAAATGCTCGCTGTGAACCCACTCGCGATACGGCGGGCGCCTGATGGCGCCTTACTATTGCAGACGTACCATAACGAATATAATTAAACATAATTACCGGCATATTCCGATATAGGATAATTATGATTATATTTGTATCAAGTATCATTTATACTGCATATTCACAACAGCACATCATATGAAACAGTACGTTTTGGCAATCGACCAGGGAACCACGAGTTCCAGAGCCATCATTTTCAACAAGTCTTCTGAAATCGTCTGCATCGCACAGAAAGAATTCACCCAGATCTGCCCGAAGAGCGGATGGGTCGAGCACAATGCAGAGGAAATCTGGGACACCGTATGCGAAGTAGTAAAGGGCGCCCTCGACAAGAGCGGGCTTAAACTCCAGGACATCGCAGCCATCGGTATTACCAACCAGCGTGAAACCACAGTCCTCTGGGACCGCAAGACCGGAAAGCCGGTATACAACGCGCTCTGCTGGCAGAGCCGCCAGTCACAGCCGGTTTGCGAAGAGTGGATTGCCAAGGGAATAGAAGGGAAGATTCACGAAAAGACGGGCCTCATCATCAATCCGTATTTCAGTGCAAGCAAAATCCGCTGGATCATGGACAACGTACCGGACGTAAAAGAAAGGGCAGAAAAGGGCGAACTCTGCTTCGGAACCATTGACTCATTCCTCGTATACAAACTTACCGAAGGCAAGATCCACATTACTGACGTGACCAACGCTTCCCGCACAATGATGTTCAACATCAGCACGATGGAATGGGACAAGGAGCTCCTCGGACTCTACGGCATCCCTGAGTGCATCCTCCCGAAGGTCGTAAGCAACAGCGAAATCTACGGCACAGCAACCGTACTCAAGAGCATCGACCCTGCTGCGGATGTTCCTATCGCATCAATGATCGGCGACCAGCAGGCATCCCTCTTCGGACAGTGCTGCTTCGAAATGGGCAGTGTCAAGAATACATACGGCACCGGATGCTTTATGCTTATGAATACCAAGGACAAGCCGGTGTTCTCAAAGAACGGCCTGCTCACCACGGTTGCGTGGAAGGTTGGCGGTGAGACCGAATATGCCCTTGAAGGCTCAGTTTTCATTGGCGGTTCCGCAGTACAGTGGCTCCGCGACGGACTCCGTTTCTTCGAAAAATCCTGCGAATGCGAAAAATTCACCACCACATCGGACGGAGTATATGTCGTTCCAGCATTCGTGGGCCTCGGCACGCCGTACTGGGACAATGACGCACGCGGTGCAGTCTTCGGCCTCACAAGGGCCACCTCAAGGGAGAATTTCATCACCGCCACACTCGAATCCATCGCTTACCAGTCCAAGGACGTGATGGAAGTTATGAAGGAGGAATCCGGAATAAAGATCGGCAGCCTCGCAGTCGACGGCGGTGCAAGCGCCAACAACTATATGATGCAGTTCCAGGCTGATATCCTCGATGTTGACGTGATCCGCCCTGTATGCCTGGAGAACACCGCTCTCGGCGCTGCATACCTTGCTGGCCTCGCAACAGGCGTATGGGACAGCAAAGATGACATCGTCAACAACCATACAATCGACAGGACCTTCAGCGCCGCTATTGATGACGAGAAGCGCAACGCCCTCTACAAGGGCTGGAAGAAGGCCGTCGAAGCAACCAGAGTATTCAAATAAATGTACGACATAATCATTGTAGGAGCCGGAGTGATCGGCTCTACCATTGCGAGGGACCTCGCGCGGTATGACGCCAAAGTCCTGGTCCTCGAAAAGAACAGTGACGTCGGAGATGAGACATCCTGCGCCAACAGCGCGATTGTCCATTCGGGCTACGACCCGCACCCGGGCACTCTGAAGGCCGAACTCAACGTAGCCGGCAACAAGATGTTCGCCAAGGAGTGCGAGGAACTCGACGTCGAACTCAAGAATATAGGCTCACTAACGGTCGCCACGAATCAGGAAGAGGAGGAGATGCTCGACAAACTTTACGCCGACGGCATGAAGAACGGCGCTCCTATTGAAATCATCTCTGCGGAGAAGCTCCGCGAGATGGAACCATTCGTCACGAAGAAGGCAACACGCGCCATCTGGGCCCCTACCGCAAGCATCGTCAATCCTTTTGAGCTTGTTGTCGCCCTGATGGAGAATGCTATGGACAACGGCGTGGAACTCCACCTTGAAGAGAAAGTGACAGGCATCTGCAAATCTGGCGACATATTCAAAGTCGAGACAGACAAGGGCTCGTACGAGGCCTGCGTGGTGGTCAACTGCGCAGGTGTCAACAGCGGGATCATCAACAACTATATCAACGAAAAGAAAGAGGTCATCAGGCCAAGGAAGGGCGAGTACTATGTGCTCGACCACTTCCCTGCACCATACGTGACCCACACTCTTTTCAGCGTCCCGTCATCGAAGGGCAAGGGGGTCCTCATATCACCGACGACTCATGGCAACTATCTGATCGGTCCGTCCAGCGAATTCGTGGAATCCGAAGATGACAAGGGAACCGACGGTGAGACACTTAATAATGTTGTAAAAGAAGCATACAGACTTGTCGATGAGATTCCGATGCAGTATGTAATCCGCGAATTCAGCGGCCTTCGCGCATACCACGACAGCGGCGATTTCGTGATCAACACCCCTGTCCCGGGCTTCATAAATATGCTCGGCATCCAGTCCCCCGGACTTGCCTCCAGCCCGGCCATCGGCGAAAAGGCCGTTGGAATGGTCAGGGATGTCATCGAACTCCGGGAGAAGAAGGACTGGAATCCACGCAGACGCCCGCTCTACCGCGTGAACACGCTCCTGGTAGAAGAGCGTCAGGCCCTCATTGCCAGGAATCCGGATTTCGGCCAGATGGTATGCCGCTGCGAGCAGGTCACCAAGGGTGAGGTCATAGACTGCATCCGCCGCAACTGCGGAGCACGCTCCATCAAGGGTGTCAAAAAGAGGGTCCGTCCAGGGTTCGGAAAGTGCCAGGGCGGCTTCTGCGAGCCTCTGATAATGAAAATCCTTTGCGACGAACTCGGCAAGGAGCCGGTAGATATCAATTATTCCAACAGAGGATCATACATCCTCAAGGAGAAAACAAAGGGGGAGAAATAGATGAACGGAACAGTTAGATATGATCTCGTCATAGTCGGCGGAGGTTCCGCCGGCCTTGCCGCTGCAGTCGCAGCATACGACAGCGGCGTCAGGAGCATTCTCGTCCTCGAAAAGGACAAATACCTCGGTGGCATCCTGCTTCAGTGCATACACAACGGCTTCGGCCTCCACGAATTCAAGGAAGAGATGGCCGGCCCCGAGTATGCCCAGCGGTTCATCGACCAGGTAAAGGAACGCGGTATCGAATGCAAGGTCAACTCGATGGTGCTTGACATCACCCCGGACCGCAAAGTGCATTATTCATCCCAGGAAGACGGCTATGTTGTCGTCGAGGCGGGAGCAATCATCTGCTCCACCGGCTGCAGCGAAAGGACACGCGGCGCCATAAACATCCCGGGCACGCGCCCAAGCGGTATCCTTACCGCCGGCCTTGCGCAAAGATACCTCAACATCGAAGGCTATATGGTCGGCAAGAGGGTTTTCATCCTAGGAAGTGGAGACATTGGTCTGATCATGGCGCGCAGAATGACACTTGAAGGCGCCAAAGTGCTCGGAGTCGCCGAACTGATGCCGTATTCGAACGGCCTCAACCGAAATATCGTCCAGTGTCTCAACGATTACAACATACCTCTGTACCTCCACCATACCGTGAAGGAAATCATCGGCAAGGACCACGTCGAGAAGGTCGTCATCTGCCCTGTGGATGATAATTTGAAATTCATCGAAGGGCAGGATATGGTATTCGACGTGGACACCCTCCTCCTCTCCGTCGGACTGATTCCGAACAACCCGCTTCTCGAGAAGATCGGCGTTGCGATACATCCTAAGACCAAGGGCCCGGTTGTCAACGAGGACCTCGAGACATCCATCCCTGGCATATTCGCCTGCGGCAACAGCCTTCACGTACACGACCTCGTGGACTATGTGTCCGCGGAGGGCCGTCTCGCAGGCAAGAACGCAGCGAGATTCCTCAACGGAGGACTCGGAGATGACACTTCCGTCATCGACATCGCGCCGCTCAACGGCATAGGATACGTGCTGCCTTCCCTCACCCACCTTGATTCGCTTGATGACACCGTATTGAAATTCAGGGTCAAGCAGCCTTTCAACAATGTATATGTGAACATCAAGGTCAACGGACAGAGCGTCAAGAAGATAAAAAAGCCATACCTGCTCCCTGCGGAGATGGAGAACATCCCTCTCAAGGGACTTGACCTTTCCGGTTTCGCCGGCAACAAAATGGACATGACTGTAGAAGTGGAGGAAATATGAAAGAACTTATCTGCATAGTATGCCCGCGCGGATGCCACATCAGCGTGGATGAGAATATGAACGTCACCGGCAATACCTGCCCGCGCGGCAAGGAGTACGCCATAAATGAGATGACCCATCCGACCAGGATGATCACCTCGACCGTCGCCATCGAGAGTCCTGAACTCAGGCGTCTGCCGGTAATGACCTCCTCCCCTATCCCGAAGGACAGGATATTTGAAGTGATGGAGGAGATCAACAAAGTCAGGGCCAAGGCTCCGGTAAAGATACACGATGTTGTCATCAGCAACGTCCTGGGGCTCGGCGTTGACATCATTGCCACAAGAAACATCAATTGATTCACATTATCTTATTATTATGGAACCAACTCTTTTTACAAAATGCATGTTCGAGTTTGTGGGCACATTAGTCCTCATACTCCTCGGCGACGGCGTGGTTGCCGGAGTCACCCTCAACAAGACCAAGGGCTTCGGAGCCGGCTGGCCGGTAATCACAATGGCCTGGGGTTTCGCTGTAATGTGCGGTGTATTCATCGCAGGCCCGATTTCCGGCGCGCATCTCAACCCTGCAGTCACTATCGGTCTCGCAGCATTCGGTTCATTCGAATGGAGCGCCGTTCCGGGCTATATCATCGCCCAGCTGCTCGGCGGATTCCTCGGAGCTGTCATCGTGTACATTTTCTACAAGGACCACTATGATGCAACGGAAGATGCCGACACCAAGCTCGGCACGTTCTGCACCGCTCCTGCCATCCGCAACAAGTGGCGCAATTTCTTCTGCGAATTCGTGGGCACCTGGCTTCTCGTCTTCTGCATCCTCGCTTTCGCAACGGAAGGAAATACTGCAGCAGTCGGTATGGGCAGCCTCGGAGCATTCCCTGTCACCTGCCTTATCATGGCTATCGGTATGTCTCTCGGCAGCACCACCGGTTATGCAATCAACCCGGCCCGTGACCTCGCACCGCGCATCGCTCACGCAATTCTTCCTATCAAGGACAAGCGTGACAGCGACTGGGGCTACAGCTGGATTCCGGTATTCGGCCCGATTGCCGGAGGTCTCTTCGCAGCGCTGACATTCGCACTGCTCTTCTAAAAGAAACCTGCATACCATATACGAAAAAAGTCCGGCAGAAATGCCGGACTTTTCTATATCACAGCGACTATCGTCTCGGAGCCGCGGACCACATCTCCGACCGAGACCCGGATATCTGCATCAATAGGCAGATACATATCGATGCGGGAACCGAATTTGATAATGCCGCACTGCTGTCCTGCTTTCACCTGCATATCCGGCTCCGCGTAGCAGACGATCCTGCGGGCGAAGCCTCCGGCAAGCTGCTTGAAAAAAACCTCCCTGCCAGCCTCATTGCGGATTGAAGTACATGTATGTTCATTGTCTTCCGATGCCTTCGGCTTGAATGCCAGGAAATGCTTGCCTGGATGATACTTGGTATATACCACACTTCCATCGACAGGCCAGTAATTGACGTGATAATCCCAGAAATCCATATAGATTGATATCATCCTGCATTCACGCTTGAGCCACTCGTCCTCTACTTTGTTACAGATATTAACGATACGTCCGTCGGCCACGGCGACGACGTCATTGGATGAACCGACCGGATTGCGCTTAGGGACCATATGGAACAAAGTCTGCCAACGGCAGAACCATACAAAGAGCAAAAAGACCGGGATACGCACCCACCAGCTGTCGGCAAGGAGGAATACGCAAGCCACAACCACTGCACTGATAAGATATACCAGCGCGACTGTCCCACGTGAATTCCTGTCGATTTTCATATTATATCATAGAATTGATTATCAATATCACCGCGATGACAGGCATCACGAAGAGCACGTCATCAAAACGGTCCAGCAGGCCGCCGTGGCCCGGAATCGTATTACCGGAATCCTTCACCCCAGCGTGGCGTTTGATGAGGGATTCGAAGAGGTCTCCATATATTCCGACCACTGCGACGACTGCCGCTATCAGCAGCCATACCGGCAGCGGAAGATATTCACGGCCGAAGATGAAATACACCGCCACTGCCGTGGCGAACGCAAAGAGCACACCTCCCGCCGCCCCTATCCAGGATTTCTTAGGAGAAATCTCCGGGAAGAGCTTGCGGCTGCCGGGACGCTGGCCCAAGGCCATCCCAAGACAGTATGCACCCACATCACTCATCCATATCATAAGGAAAACCGGAAGGATGATCCAGGGCGTATATCCACCCCCTGCCGGAAAGACCAGGAATAGCGTGGATGCTGCCGGAATCGCAATATATGTCAGAGGCATATAAACGGCGGCATTGACATCGTAGTCGTTCCTGCAGTCATAAATCATCAGTATGAAGGAGATTGCAACCGGAATGAATGATACCGCAATCCATCCCGGAGCCAAACCGTATCCGCGACAAAGAAATGCAAGGACTAACAGTATCAGAGACGCGCAAAATACGCAGACCTTCTCGGCAAGGAACCGGCCGGGAACCATCATACGGTAGAACTCGGCCGTCGTTCCAACAAGGACAACCGCCATCACTGCAAGATAGCTGTAAGCGGAAAGCAGCAGTCCCCCCACCATAATAAGGAGAAACAGCGCTCCGCTGACGGTTCTCTTAAGCAGCTGGTTCTTCATCCTTCAACATTCTGTTAGGATCCTTCCCTCCCTTACGCGGCCCGAAAATAGCCTCAAGGTCCTCGGAGAAAATCACCTCACGCTCGAGAAGGAGCGCAGCGAGCTTCTCAAAGCCTTCGCGATTCTCATTCAGAACACGTGTCGCGGTCTCGTGTGCCTGGTCGATAAGTTTGCGGACCTCGGCGTCAATGACCTCCGCCGTTTTCTCGCTGTATGGATTGGTCAGGCTCATCTCAGCCTGGCCAGTCGAATCATAGTAGGATACGTTTCCAATCTTGTCGCTCATTCCGAAGTACTTGACCATTGCATACGCCTGCTTTGTCAACTTTTCGAGGTCACTCAACGCGCCTGTTGAAATGCGCCCGTTGACAATTTCCTCCGCGACGCGGCCGCCGATTGTAGCTGCCATCTCATCCATCATCTGCTCTGTTGTGGTCAGCTGACGCTCTTCCGGGAGATACCAGGCTGCGCCGAGGCTCTGGCCACGAGGGATGATGGTAACCTTGAGCAGAGGATTAGCATTCGGAAGCAGCCAGCTGACAGTAGCGTGGCCCGCTTCGTGATGCGCGATGGTATTCTTCTCCTCCGGAGTGATGATCTTGCTCTTGCGCTCAAGGCCGCCGACTATACGGTCGATGGCATCAAGGAAATCCTGCTTTTCGATAGCTTCCTTGCCGTGACGCGCAGCGATGAGAGCCGCCTCGTTGCAGACATTCGCTATGTCAGCGCCTGAAAAGCCCGGAGTCTGCTTTGCAAGGAAATCGATCTGGAACCCGTCGACCAGCTTGAGGCCGCGGAGATGCACCTTGAATATGTCAAGGCGCTCGTTGAGTTCAGGAAGCTCCACGTGGATCTGGCGGTCGAAACGGCCTGCACGGAGCAATGCCTTGTCCAGGATATCGGCGCGGTTTGTGGCAGCCAGTATGATGACTCCCGAGTTGGAGCCGAAGCCGTCCATCTCGGTGAGCAACTGGTTCAATGTGTTTTCACGTTCGTCATTGGAGGTAAAACCGGCATTCTTGCTGCGGGCGCGGCCCACTGCGTCGATCTCATCGATGAACACAATGCACGGCGCCTTCTCCTTCGCCTGGCGGAAGAGGTCGCGTACGCGGGATGCACCCACGCCGACGAACATCTCCACAAAATCGGATCCGGACATAGAGAAGAAAGGCACGTCAGCTTCGCCTGCCACAGCCTTCGCGAGGAGGGTCTTTCCAGTACCCGGAGGGCCTACGAGAAGTGCGCCCTTGGGAATCTTGCCGCCAAGAGCGGTGTATTTCTTAGGATTCTTGAGGAAATCCACAATCTCCATCACCTCTACCTTGGCCTCTTCCAGGCCTGCCACGTCCTTGAATGTGACCTTCTGTGCACCGGTCTTGTCAAAGACCTTGGCCTGGCTCTTGCCGACGCTGAATACGCCGCCAGGGCCACCGCCGTTGCCGTTCATCCCGCGCATCGGGCGGAACATTATCAGCCACATCACTATCAGCATTATCGGGAACAGGAGCCAGTCGATGATGTGAGCCCAGTAGTTTTCCTTCTGCTCCACCACGATCTTGAAGCGCCTGGCATCAGGAAGCGATGAGCGCATCTGCTCGAGTTCCTGCTCCGCATCAAAATTCTCGCTTACGAGGAAGAAGAAATGCGGACCGGCCTTCGGAGCCTTCCCATTAAACTGCTCTGAATAGTGCTCCACGCCCTGCCTGGTAAGATGTACTTCGCCCTTGCGCTCATTGCGGACATAGACTATCTTGTCAACATACCCTTCAGGTATGATCTGCTCGCGCACTTCGGTCCACTCCTTCTTGATAGGGCTTGCACTGCCGCTGGTGAACATCATATACACGAGTCCGCCGAGCAGAAGCGCATAAAATATCGTGAGCCAGGAAGGGGTAGTATGTTTCGGAGCGCCCTTCCTGCCCTTGTTATTGCCGAAAAGATCCGGTTTTTTCTTTTGATTCTTATCTGCCATTATTTGTCTGATTCGTCTTCAAATGTTGTTTTGACAGCATCGGCCCAGAGATCTTCGAGCCTGTAGAACAACCTCTGGTCCGTCTTGAATATGTGGACCACGATATTGGAGTAATCGAGGATTACCCAGAATGCATTCTCTCTGCCCTGTTTGCGGACTGCGGGACGGCCGCACTTCGACTCCATCATCTCCTCCACGCTATCACATATCGCCACGACCTGAGTCGTGGAATCGGCATTGCAGATCACGAAATAATCCGAAATCGATGTTCCTATCTTACGCAGGTCGAGAGCGACCACATCCTTGGCCTTCTTGTCGAGCATCGCCTGTGCGATGACGGCGATTTCATCCTTGTCGGTGAGGACCGCCTTATTCTCTGTTTCTGTAACTTTTTTTCTCATTCAAGTGTAAAATACCTAATTTAGCGGACAAAGATACTGCAAATTTCCAGCCAATCAAATAACCTGCTATGGCATCAAATGAATTATTCGGCATAACCTGGTTCGACGTCATCGGCTCCACAAATTCAAGTTTGGCGGAAGAGCGTTCCCGCCTGCCCGAATGGAGCGTATTCGCCGCCAGGATGCAGACCGCCGGACGCGGGCAGCGGGGCAATAAATGGCTCTGTGAAAAAGATGCAAATCTCACGTTCTCAATACTTTTAAAGCCAACCGCAATACACCCGGCCCGGCAGTTCACCATATCCGAAGCCGTAGCGCTGGCCATCGTCCGCTACCTGGAAGGCCGTGGCATCACAGCCCGGATCAAGTGGCCTAATGACATATACTGCGGCAAACTCAAAATCTGTGGCGTGCTAGTCGAGAACTTCCTTTCCGCTGCCATATTGTCAGAGAGCATAGTGGGAATCGGGCTCAACCTCAACCAGCGAGAATTCGACCCATCTATCCCGAACCCCACATCCATCTCACTGCTGAAATATCCGGACGGCGGAGAAGGTATGCAAAGATTTGAACCGGCAGATGAACTCCCAATACTGCTGGAGCATATCAGGAAAGAATACGGGATGGTTCTGAAGTCACCTGATGTAATTCATTCAGAATACCTCGACAGGCTCTATTTGCGCGGGGAATGGCACAGATTCATCGACTGCCGGGGAAACGATGCGGCGAATCTCATCCCGACCACACAGACCGCCGATGGCAAACGCTTTCGCGGCCGCATCATTGACGTCACTCCTGAAGGGCTTCTCAAAGCAGAACTCCCTGAAGGGAACATTGAAACGTTCGCTTTCAAGGAGTTGAGATATCTGTAAAAGGATTTAGAATCTGTTTTGAAATAGATTCTTACTTTGCGAGCGCGGCTATGGCCTTGAGCGGGTCGTCAGACGCGAAAGCGGAGCTTCCTGCGACGAACACCTCCGCACCGGCAGCGGCAATGGCGTCGATATTGCCAACTCCCACGCCACCGTCCACTTCGATGAAGCACTTTGCTCCTGCCGCATCGATCATCGCTTTTACTCTTGCCACTTTTTCAATAGAGCCTTCAATGAATTTCTGGCCGCTGAATCCCGGATGGACCGACATAACGAGCACATAGTCAATCTCGCCGAGATACGGAGCTATGAACTGCTCCGAAGTCTCGGGATTTATCGCCAGTCCGGCCTTCATACCACAGTCACGGATCAGTTTCAGAGTTTCGTGGAGATAGGACTTGCAGGCCTCATAATGCACAGATAGATATTCCACCCCGAGGTCGGCGAATTTCTTCACATATTTGTGCGGCTCGACGATCATCAGATGAGCGTCCATCGGCTTGCACGCCAGTCGGGCAATAGCCTTGACGACAGGTATTCCGTACGAAATATTCGGCACAAAAACGCCATCCATCACATCGAGATGAAACCATCCAGCAGCACTGGCATTGACCATCTCGACGTCGCGGTCAAGATTGCCGAAATCGGCAGAAAGCATTGAAGGGGCAATATTGTAACTCATTATTTGATATTCTTAAGTACTTCACAAAGGACCGAGAAGAATCTTTCGAGAGAGGCAAGGTCAAGTTTCTCACCCGGAGCGTGTACGCCGCGGAGAGTCGGCCCGAAGGCAATCATATCCACATCAGGGAATTTGTCCGTAAAGAGACCGCACTCAAGTCCGGCGTGTATTGCGCGGACAATCGGCTCGCGTCCAAAAATCTTCTTATATGAAGCGACACAGACATCCTTGATCTTCGAATCCATATTAGGCTTCCACCCAGGATATCCGTCGGAATTCTTCACCTTCGCACCTGCCTGCCTGAAAATAGCCGCTACGCGTTCTGCGAGGAACAGGCGGGCCGAATTGACGGAACTGCGCTGCATAGTGGCGACACGGATAGTACAGCCCTTCTCCATCTTGACCGATGCGAGATTAGTGGATGTCTCCACGAGACCCGGAATATCCATACTCATCGCAATGACGCCGTGCGGAAGTCCGACAAGCGTGCGGGCAAGGCTGTGTGCAGTCCGACGGTCGATTGCGGATCCCTTCCACTCCACCGGCTCTGCGGTAAAGAAAATATTAGGCTCGGTGGTGGCATATTCAGCCTTGACCTCCTCCGCAAATGCATTGAAGAGAGCCACAACCGCATCCTCGCTGCGCGCCGGGATCGCAAGGACGGCATATCCGTCACGCGGAATGGCATTGCGCTTGTTGCCGCCATCGATGCTGCAAAGGTCCACGTTGTATTCAAAAGCCCTGTTGACAAAACGGCCCAGCTGTTGGACTGCGTTCATGACGCCCTTGTCAATGCAATCTCCGCTATGTCCGCCTTCCCCGCCGCCGATTGTGAACTTGGTAAAAACTGCACCGGCAGCAGGCTTCTTTGACGTATACTTGAAAGTTCCTACGGTATCCATACCGCCGGCGCATCCTACACAAAAGTATCCTTCATCCTCATCATCCAGATTAAGGAGAGTCTTTGCAGAGAAAAATCCCGGCTTGAGAGCACGTGCGCCGTCAAGTCCGGTCTCCTCGCTTATGGTGAAGAGGCACTCAATACGCGGATGTTCGATGGCCGGGTCGTCGATAACAGCCAGTGATGCAGCCATTCCAATACCGCAGTCAGCGCCAAGTGTAGTCTCTTTGGCAACCATCCATCCATCCTCAATCTCATACTTGATAGGATCCTTCGAGAAATCAAAATCAACACCCGGGAGTTTCTCGCAGACCATATCCGAATGGCTCTGGAGCACTACGGTCGGGCGGTTTTCATATCCCTTGGATGCTTCCTTTACAATAAGGACATTGCCGACCTTGTCTGTCTTGCATTCGAGACCGCGGTCAGCTGCGAATTTCTGAAGGAATGCGATGATTTTCTCCTCGTGACCCGACTCGCGCGGGACACGTGTGATATCCGAAAAGATGGACAAAACTCTGTCTGTGTTCATAGCGGTATGTATAAAAATGAAAAACGCCGATATTACTCGGCGGATGTCAACTGTTTTTCTATGTCGTTCACAAATCCCCTGAACCCGCGGTCGGTATCCATAAGGTCGCAGACCGTATTGCAAGCGTGGAGCACGGTGGCATGATCCTTACCGCCCAACTGAGATCCGATGGAGGCCAGCGAAGTCTTGGTAAGGTTGCGGCTGAGATACATCGCAATCTGACGCGCCTGGACAATCTCACGCTTGCGCGTCTTGGACATGAACTGGTCGGACGTGATGTTGAAATAGTTGCAGACGGCAGCCTGAATCTTCGGAACAGATATCTCCACCTTGTGTTCGCTGACAATCTTATCAACAAGTTCTTCAGCAAGTCTCAGATTGACATCCTTACGGTTAAAGGTAGCATTAGCAATGAGAGAGAAGAGTATCCCTTCAAGTTCTCTGATATTCGACTTCACCTTCCTTGCGACAAACTCAAGCACTTCTTCCGGAATATCAACACCTTCGCTCATACTCTTCGCTTTGAGGATAGCAAGGCGGGTCTCGTATGAAGGCGGGAGAAGCTCGGCTGAAAGTCCCCACTTGAAGCGGGAGAGCAGGCGTTGCTCAAGCCCCTGAAGATCGACCGGTGGTCGGTCGGAAGTCAGGATCAACTGCTTGCCGCACTGGTGCAGATAATTGAAGATATGGAAAAAAGCCTGTTGGGTACCTTTTTTGTCAGCAAACTCCTGAACGTCATCCAGAATAAGGACATCAACCAACTGGTAGAAACGGAGGAATTCCGAAACCACGCTATTGTTGTTACCCTGACGCGCCTGACAGGCTGCATTCATAAACTGATTGAGGAATGTGTTGGAACTAACGTAAAGGACTACCTTATCCGGAAATCTCTCCTTGATGGAGATGCCTATGGCCTGTGCAAGATGAGTCTTGCCGAGACCCGGTCCACCGTATATGAAAAGAGGATTGAATGAGTTACGTCCAGGATTTGCGGCTATGCTCAAGCCTGCCGCGCGGGCCAGACGGTTACAGTCACCCTCAACGAAGCTGTCCATAGTATAAACAGGGTTCAACTGCGGGTCGATATTCAGCTTCTTGAGCCCCGGGATAAGATAAGGATTGCCGTTGTATGACTGAGCCACGTCAGGAGCCGCCACCTCGCGGTTAGTGTAAGGCCTGGTGGATTTCTGACGCTCGCTTATGAAGCCGCCATCTGCAATACGTATCTTATAAATAAGACGGGCATCCGGACCAATCTCCCTGCGCATAGCCTTGCTAAGGAGCGAGAGATAGTTGGACTCTATCTGATCCCTGACGAAATCGGACGGAACCTCTATGGTCAGAACGGAATTTTCAAGCGATACCGGTATGATAGGTCGGAACCATGTCTTGAATGATTCATCCGGAATATTGTCCCGGACAATATCAAGGCATCTGTTCCAGACTTCCTGGCAGCTTGTTCCGTTCATAGTTTATCTGTAAATATTGGAAGAAAGTTTAGGTTTTCCGTTTTTGTCGAATGCAAATTTGGATGAAAAAAACGTGATAAAAAAAAATATTTTCTATTGCATTTTTAGTTTTTTTTACAAGGGGCGAAAGCGCCGCGACACAAAAACATCACCACCATATATCGCTGATTATCAATATATTACATCAGCGCATCGATTTCTATTAAACTGAATTTCACAGAGTTGCGCACTCGCTCATTTTACGAATTTTCCATCTCTGCTCATACGGACAATGAAGGCATCCGGGAAGGACTTCCTGCACTCTGTCAGCGCCGCGGAAGCATCCTGGCGGGACTTGTACGATCCGACCACATATTTGTAATATCCGTTGTACTCGACACAGTCAAATTCCGTCTCACCGTGGAGCTCCGGAGCCCCGGTCGGAATCTTCGTTTTGCTTGCCAGTATCTGTATACGGAAGACAATATCTTTCGGATCAACCTTCGCTGGTGCTGACTTCTTTTCAACAGGCGCGACATCGGTGGTTGGTGAATCTGCGACAGAAATGACCTCGGAATCATCAGGATCATAATGCTTCTTATAATCAGCGAAGGCGGAATAGATGCATCCTGCGATTTTATTGCGCGACGCCTCGCTCGTAAGGACCTGCCTGTCGGACGGGTTTGAAAGGAAACCAACTTCAACAAGTACAGAAGGCATAGTAGTCTGCCAAAGGACAAGCAACGGAGCCTGCTTTATTCCGCGGGTGTGACGGATTGGTCCTGTCCCGGAGAACTTTTCCTCCACCAGAGAGGCCATATATATACTTTGCTCAAACTGAGCGCTCTGCATCAAGTTGAAAAAAATATATGAGTCTACATCATCCGGATTATATCCGGCATAAGTGGTGGTATAGTCAGATTCGAGGGTAATTACAGAATTCTCACGCTTGCAGAGTTCCATATTGGAATTACTTTTGTCTGTACCCATAATGAAAGTCTCCGTACCATAAGCAGAAGTGGATTTCCCAGCAGAATTCACATGAACGGAAATAAAGAGATCAGCCTTAGCGTTGTTCGCAATAGAACTTCTGCCTACCAAAGGCACGAATACATCAGTCTTCCTGGTGTATATCACATTGACGTTAGGGAACCCGTCCTTGATGCGTCGGCCAAGTTCGAGAGCCACAGCGAGATTGATATCTTTCTCTTTTACAGAACCATAGATTGTTCCAGGATCGTGACCGCCGTGTCCGGCATCAATCACGACCGTTTTGACGGCGATAGCCGTCTGGTCCTGAGCATATCCTGCTGTAAACGACACCATAGCGGTAGCGAGAAGCAAAACCTTTATCAGCCTGTTGTACATATGTGGCATATAAATTGCGGATTTTTCTTATCTTTGTCACTTTGCAAATATAGTAAGATGCGCTTGAGAAAACAAATATTCATGACGATCGCGGCCGTTGCCACCATTCTGGCCGGAACCGCCGGCGCATCTGCACAGAATACTGGCCACAGGGCTGCGCAGGACAGCACCGTCCGTCTCAGGGATTCGCTCGCCGCAAGTCCCGCCGTCGACAGCACTGCGATGCCGGTGGATTCGCTCGCCGCACCGGCGGACACGACGGACGGTCCGCGCTACGCGGATTCCACGATGAACGACATTGCCAAAGGCGCCCTCGAGCGTCCGGCATTCTCCACCGCCCGCGACTCCGTGATAGAGGATCTTCAGAAAAACATCATATACTATTTCGGTGACGTCACCGCAACCTACGGAGACCTTCAACTGAAGTCCGACTATATGGCATACGATATGGACAAGAACATCGTATTCGCCAGAGGCACGAAGGATCCTGTCACCGACTCCCTCATCGGCCGTCCTGAAATGACCGACAGGGGCAAGACCTATACGATGGACGAGGTGTTCTACAACTTTACCACACAGAAGGCGAAGATCAAGAACATGGTCACCCAGCAGGATGACGGCAGGCTCGTGGGCGATAAACTGAAACTGATGCCGGACCAGTCATTCAATATATCCGGGGGCAAATACACAGTCTGCGATGCGGAGCATCCGCACTACTACCTGAGGATGACCGCCGCCAAGGTTATGACCGAGCCGAAGCAGAAGACAATGTTCGGACCGGCATATGTAGTGCTCGGTGACGTGCCCCTCCCGATCGCGCTGCCGTTCGGATTCGTACCGGAGATGCCGGACAGGGCCAGCGGTCTGCTGATCCCTACTTACGGCGACGAAACCGCCCGAGGACTTTACCTGCGCGATTTCGGCTATTCATTTGTCATTGGCGACTTTATGGACCTCGCGGTCACCGGCGATTATTATACTTATGGATCCTGGGCGGCGAGAGTCACGTCCCGCTACAAGAAGAGATACGCATTCGACGGATCGATAAGCATTAACTATTCGGACGATATCACTGGCGAACGCAACACCCCCAGCTTCAACGAATCCAAGAACTTCGGAGTACAGTGGACACACTCGCAGGACCCTAAAGCAAGGCCGGGAACATCATTTAGAGCATCGGTCAATTTCTCCAGCCCGTCCAACAACAGATTCAACTCAAGCGGTATCACCGAGAGTCTCCAGAACCAGACCTCATCGTCCATCTCATACTCGAAGACCTGGAGCAGGCTATCCATTTCGGTCAACGCCCTGCACAACCAGAACTCCAGGGACAGTTCATACTCCATTACATTCCCTAATATCACGTTGAACGTCAACCGCTTCTACCCATTCAAGCGCAAGGTGCGTGTCGGAAAGGAAAGGATATATGAGCAGATATCATTCAGTTACAATACATCCCTCCAGAACCGCATAAATTTCAAGGCAAGCGAGTTCGGGCAGGACGGATTTCTCAACAAGATGCAGAATGGCATGTCCCATTCATTCCAGATAGGTCTGCCATCCTTCTCTTTACTCAAATATTTTCAGTTCGCGCCTTCCGTCAATTATGGCATGAACTGGTTCTTCCGTGAGCAGCTGAAGCAGTACAACGAAGAGACACAGCGCGTAGAGAGTTACTACACCGACCTGTTCAGCCACTTCGGTATCACCCAGGACTTCTCCGCAGCGATGTCAATGAGCACCCGACTCTACGGTATGTTCAATTTCGGCAAGAAGAGCAAGGTGCAGGCCATCAGACATATGATCACGCCTTCATTCAGCTTTACATTCAAACCTGAGATGGGAGTTCCAGCCAACGGATACACATCGCTGACATACACTGACGCGAAGGGCATATCCCATACCGAAGAGTACAACCGCTACAGTGGAATGCTCAATTCACCTCCGGGCAAGGGCAAGACCGCAGCTGTGTCATTCTCATTCGGCAACAACCTCGAAGCCAAGATTCTCAATCCGAAGGACACGACAGCCAAGGGTGGAATGCAGAAAATCAAGTTGATCGACCAGCTGAACCTAGGCGGTTCATACAACTTTCTCGCGGACTCGATGAAACTCTCCAATATCGCCGTTTCCGGAAGCACAACTATCTTCGGCAAGCTCGGCCTTAACGGCAACCTGACCCTCGACCCATACGCCGTCAACGAGCGCGGAATGCGAATCAACAAGTTCAACGTCCTGCAGACAGGCAAGCTCGCCCGACTTACAAACGCCGGTGCATCCCTCTCCTACTCCATCAACGGTGGCGGCAAATACAAGGGCAATGACGGCCACGGCCAGAATGCAAGCGCGGACTACGCATACATATATTACCATCCTGTCACTGGAGAGTATATCCCTGGCGGATGGGTATACTATATGAACCCCAATGTCCCGTGGTCGTTGCGTTTCGGATACAACTACGCATTCACTAGAAGTTACCAATATTCAAACGAAAAACTTCAGGTCAAGAACCAGCACACCCAGACGCTCTCAATATCCGGCAATCTCAAGCTCACGAAAGCTATGGACTTCACTCTCAACTCCGGCGTGGACCTTACCAAGCTGAAGATGACCACCACCCAGCTGAGCGCCAACTATGACCTGCACTGCTTCGCGATCTCCGTCTCCTGGGTGCCTAACGGACAATGGGAGAGTTGGAGCTTCCGCATAGCTGCCAAGGCCTCTGCGCTCGCCGACCTCCTGCAGTTCAAGAAGGCATCAAGCTACTGGGACAACTAATATATTATACTATGTACGACGTAACCATAGTCAAGGACGAGACATCCCCGGAAGGTATCCGCGTCATATACGCAAATACCTGCAAAGAAGTATGCTCAAAGCAAATCGCTGTAGCTGTCAAGGACAATATCATTTTGGAAGCCGCATTCGCAGGAGGGTGCTCGGGCAATACTCAGGGTGTCAGCAAGCTAATAACAGGGATGACCATTGATGAAGCTATTGCACGTCTCGAAGGCATCAACTGCGGAGGTAAAGGCACCAGTTGTCCGGATCAACTTGCAAAGACACTGAAACTATTCAAATAACTTTGAATTAAACAGTTTAAACAAAGGAGTCTAACATGTCCACTCGGACTCAAGGTCATCGTATTTCTGTATATTCAACTACCTAACGTCGGATACTCTCTGCTATCTCAGATTGCCGTGCAATCCGGATACGTAGCGGCTTTTGCCGCTGCCATTTGGGCCTATGAGAACTTTTAACGACATATTACAAATAATAATGCTCGGGGTTATCTAAGGGATGTTTACGCTTAAGGGGCATCGCTGGCCCTCACCAGCGGGCTGAACACCTGCTGCTCGGGCCGCAGGCATCAAAATGCCTGCTGTAAACACCCTCGCGACCTCCCGTTTCGCCACGGGCGGCAGCCCCTCAGCGCAAACACCCCTTAGACTCATCACACTCACAACGAAGCAAGAATAGTAATAAAAAAGGCCCCTGCAGTATTCTGCAGAGGCCTCAAAGGTGGCGGCAACCTACTCTCCCACTTGGTGTAGCAGTACCATCGGCGCGGGTGAGCTTAACTTCTCTGTTCGGAATGGGAAGAGGTGGATCCTCACCGCTCTAACCGCCTTCTCTATATTTCTGA
>JAZRZH010000055.1:0-7507 GCA_045601245.1 Bacteroidales bacterium | reverse complement strand
TCCTTCTACAGGCTCAAGCGCAGCGCGACCAGCCTCGTGCTTACCCTGCGCAATATAGGCTATATGGCCAAGCTCGGCTTCTCGGGCTTTCTCGGGGAATTCGCCATGTCGGTGCTGACCCTGGCGGGCAATTATATGTTCATGAAGCTGCTTGGCGAGGACGGCGTGGCATCGTTCAGCGTGGCCTGCTACCTCATCCCCGTGATCTTTATGATAAACGCCGCCATCGCGCAGTCGGGGCAGCCCATCATCAGCTTCAACTACGGCGCCGGCAATGACGCCCGCGTGCGCAGGACCCTGCGTATCAGCCTGCTGCTAGGTATCGGCGTGGGCGCCCTCATCACTCTCGGATTCTCTCTGGGCATAAGGCCTTTGGTCTCTATTTTCCTGTATCCGGGCACCAGGCCGTATGACATCTGCACTGCCGGTTTCCCGCTTTATACCCTTGGTTTTGTGTTCATGGCAGTGTGCCAGATTGTGATAGGCTTCTATCAGAGCACCGAGAAGGCCGTCAAGGCCACGGTGCTGACGGTGCTCCGCGGAATGGTATTCCCTGTACTCTTCTTCCTGCTGCTGCCCGCACTCTTCGGCGTGCCGGGCCTCTGGCTCGCCGTCCCGGCCTCGGAATTGTTGACTGTCGTGGCCATTGGCATTATGAAGATCAATTTTCGCAGACAGAATGGAACATCTTAATTACAATATATCCGACTGTGTTCAAGCCTTTACTTCCGTGAGGGATCTGCCGCTGCCTTACCCTGTCATCTGCGGCCATCAGGTGCATCAGGACCGTATCGCATACGTTGACAGGCGCGACCTGACGCGCGAGGACCTGGAAGGCTACGATGCTTTCGTCACCGACCTTAAGGATTGCGCCATAGGCGTGCGCACCGCTGACTGCATACCCGTGCTGCTCTACGACCCCGTACACGAGGCCATAGCCGCCATACATTCCGGCTGGAAAGGCACAGTGCTGCAGATCAGCCTCAAGACCATAGACGAGATGACCCACCGCTTCGGCAGCAGCGCCTCAGAGCTGCTGGCAGTCATAGGCCCGGGCATACAGAAGCATAATTTCCAGGTAGGGGAGGAAGTGGTGGAGCGTTTCCGCGAAGCCGGCTTCCCCGTTGAGAATATCGCCCGTTGGGAAGGAGAGAGGGTGGAAGGTACCCTGCGCGGCGGCTGGCATATTGACCTTATAGAGGCCAACCGTTGGATATTGCTGCAGGCCGGCGTCCCGGCCGCGAATATCCAGGCCTCTGATATCTGCACCTATGATGACACCCGCCTCTGGTCCGCCCGCCGTGACGGCTCCGCCTGCGGCCGGAACATCAATGCCATCGTGATGCGCGGCTAGCGGCTGCGCTCTTCGTCGAAAATACTGTCAAACAGTGTCCGGAGCTGCTCTGTGTCACGGATGATGCCGCGCAGCTGCTCGAGTCGTGCCCTGTTGGGGGATTCGGGTATCCAGAGCTTGAGGTAGCCGCCTTCGGCGTATTTCTCATGAAGGTGCTCCAATGTGCGCTGCCAGTGGCCTTCGCGGTCAAGTTCGGGGCAGTGGTCGAGGCCGAACTGTATGGTGCGGCGTATGATTTTCATCGGTACAATGTCGCGGTCGGCTTCCGCTATGATGCGGCCGTAGATGCTGCGCGGTTCGCCCTTGCCCGATGCGCGGTGGTCTTCCGCAGTCTGCGCTATGCCCTCAATCTGCTCCGGATTGAACCAGCGGAGCAGCTGCGCGTCTTCGCGTATGATGCGGCCGGAAGCCAGGTGATGCAGTTCGCGGCCTTCGCAGATGCCGGTGTCGTGGTATGCCGCTGCGGCGTAGATCATATCAACGTCCACGTCATAGTGGCGCGACAGTTCCAGCGCCTGTGCGATGACGGTCCTGACGTGGTCCTCTCCGTGTCCCTTGTCAAAGTGACGGTAGCGCGGGATTATTTCATCCTCGATGTATTGCCGCAGTGCGGCATTGACCTTTTTTTCCATCTTTTCCGTATTTGATGCAAATATAATATTTCTTAATTTTGTGGATTATGAAAAAGATATTCCTTGCATTGTTCGCATGCCTGCTTACGTTTGCAGCCTGCCAGACTCTTGATCCCGAGGACACACCGATTGTCCCTGATGATAACTCCAAAGATGAACCGGAACTCCCAGCGGCGCCTCCCGTCAATCTGGATATAACCGTCGGAATCTGTCACTGCAACTATTCCACTAAGGGCAAGGCGGCATTTGAGAAATGCCTTTATGACGCCGGCGCGAAGAAGATTGTCTGGTTCCCTCATTATGTAGAAAGCCAGGCGATAGCCGATGACTATATCTATCAGGTAGATGCGCTCGTCGCTCCCGGCGAATATACCGGCGACGTGGCGGACGGCCGCGCTTCAAGCGATGATTTCCTCATCAAGACCGCTGTTGCCGAGGGCAAGCCGGTGCTCGGCATATGCTACGGTCACCAACGCATCAACAAGTGCCTTGGCGGCAATATCCTCAAGGTCTCAGACAAGTATCCCGATTCGCAGGTCGCACACCGTGTCAAGAACGGCAGCGAGAATGTAGGTCTCTATACTGAGGCTCACTGGGTCACGGTCGAGAAGCGTTCGAATCTCTACAAATATCTCGGCAATGTCGACAGGATCAAGGTCAATACCAGCCACGATTACTGCACATACAAGATCGGCCCGACACTGAAAGTCACAGCCACGGCTGACGACGGCGTGGTAGAGGCCATAGAAGGCAAAAGGATAATGGGCGTCCAGTTCCATCCGGAGCATCTCTACGGAACTATGCAGTTGCCGGCATTCCTGGGAATCTTTGAATGGCTCATAGTTGAAGCCAAGGCGGCCAAAGAGGAAAATGCAAAGAAATGATAATATGAAAAGACTGCTCATTATCGCGCTGACCGCCGTTCTGCTCGCATCCTGCAACGGCAGGAATCAGCAGAGGTGTCCCGAAACACCAGCTCCCGAAGCGGACGCATCCGGATTTGTCTCCATCACTGACGTCGTGCCGGATGCAATCCTCGAGATCCGGTATTTCAGCACTTATAATTTCATCGGCGACCGCATTCCGGGCTACGAAGAGCCTCTGGCTTTCCTGACAAAGGAGGCTGCGGATTCGCTCAAGGCCGTCAGCGATGATCTCAAGCGGGCGGGCTACCGCATCAAGATATTCGACGCATACAGGCCGCAGTGTGCGGTGGACTATTTCATGCAATGGGCCGCTGATACCACGGACGTGCGTATGCGGGAGTACTTTTATCCTGAGCTTGAGAAGTCTGTCCTCATCCCGCAGGGCTTCATCGCCACAAGATCCGGCCATACCCGCGGCTCCACGGTGGACCTGACGCTCTTTGATATGGCCACCGAGAAGGAAGTCGATATGGGCTGCACCTTCGACTGGTTCGGCACCGCATCCTATCCGGACCTGCTTCCTGGCCAGCCGGCCGGTTCTTGCCGGCCGATTGATGAGGAACAGTACCGCCACCGTCAGATCCTCCGCGAGGCAATGCTCTCTCACGGATTCAAGCCGTACGAGTGCGAATGGTGGCATTTCACCCTCAAGGACGAACCATATCCTGACACTTATTTCACTTTCCCGGTCAATTCTGAATCATTAAGCAAATAAATATGAAAAAATCAATTTCCGCCATCGCGCTGATGGCATTCATATCCACGGCAGCCTGCTCTCCAAAGGCCGCTCCCGAAGCATCGAAGTCACAACCTGCACCGCAGCAGGATGCTGCGCAGTATGTTTCTGTCCGCACTGACGTGCCGAACAAGGCATTCTACAAGGATGTGTTCATGGATGGCGCGCTGCATCTCGATGAATATGCCGATCTCCCTTTCCTCAGCCGTCTGAACCTCGACAGGGAGTATCTTATGCTGACCAAGAGCACTATGGAAAACCGCAATCTCGAGGTGAGCATCTTCGGTGGCGGCAAGGATGACGCCAACGGCGTGCTTCTCTATCCGGATGGCGAGCCGCGCTTCAGAATGCTTTACGTCAATGGCGGCGGCGCGAATTCAGCGGGCGCAAAAATGGAATATTCCGGTCGCGAAGCTGTCAGGACATTTGTGGCGAACGGCGGATGCTTCGTCGGCAACTGCGCCGGTGCATATATGGCGAGCTGTGGTACCGAGAGGAATTTTCACAACGGCTATATCGGTGTATGGCCGGGCAATTGCTCCCTTGCGGAGACTCCGGTATGGGCTGTGGGATATATCATCCCGCACGACTCTCCGATCCTCAAATATTATGATTTCGGCGGCGATTTCTACATTGATTCGGTAAGGCACCACAATGGCCCTTATTTCGCCGATTTCGCCTCAGTCCCGGGCACGGAAGTCCTTACGATCAACGATTATCCGGCATATAAGTTCCATCACAAGCCATCGGCGATTGCTTATAAGGCCGACTGCTATTCGGGCCGCGTGATCCCTATCGGCGGACATCCAGAGAAGATCACCGAAGGTGAAAGATTCGACCTTATGACCGCGTACGTCAGATACGCTCTCGACGGTCAGGGCTGCGCCAAGGTGAAGGGCATCCTTTCCAACGGCGAACTCCGCAGGATGACGAAGTCCACCGAAGATGATGACCCTGCATTCACGAAAATCGGCGACAGGCAGTGCCACCACTTCGCCTTCGCATTGCCGAAGAAGGCCCGCAACGTCGTGGTCCGCGTCGAGTCGCTCGAAGGCTATGAACTGAGCCTCCGCCTGGCCAACGGCACCTTCGCATTCAAGGAGGACGCCCAGTATGCCGCAGAGGGCAGGGAAAAGGTTAAGGAACTCAAGTTCGACGAACTCCCGGCGGGCACCTGGTATGTCGGTGTGCAGTGCGAGGAGACGGTTCACGCCACGCAGACAGAGACGCATTTCATTTACAACAATACCGCAATCCTCAACGGCGCACCTTACACGGTGTCAGTCAAATGGGATGAAGCGGCCACCGGCAGGGCGGTCCTCACCCGCGGTCAGGATATCAACGAGCGCATCAAGCAGATGGCGAATCCGCGCAGGCTTGTCACAGAAAACGACAGCACGATCACAAAGATTGCCTTCAGGACAGGCGTCACAGCCGTCGACGGTGTCCGCATTGATGACCGCAATGTCTCTGAAGAGCCAGTATGGCTGACAGTCAAGGACGGCGTAGCCACTATCAGCACACCGGCCGCCAATGTCAATCTCGGCAGGATATCAAGCTATCTCTTCAACGGTTTCACGGCCCTGAAGGAAATTGAGAATCTTGAAGCCGTCAGGACAGACGGCGTCAATTCGCTCATCAGCCTTTTCGCCGGCTGTGCATCCCTCGGTAACGTTGATCTCAGCAATTTCAATACTTCCGAAGTTAAGGCGATGCAGGCTATGTTCAACGGCTGCGCATCAATGACGAAGGTGGATATCTCCAATTTCGATCTTGGCAGGACCGTCAATATGACCCGTATGTTCCGCGGAATGCCGTCGCTCAGGGAGATCAATATCTGCGACCTCGGAGAGAATGCCCGCGAGGCTATCTCCGTGCTGTTTATCTCCAAGGATGACAACGCATCCAACGGCACGGCGTCGAAGTCAAAGGCGCTTGATGTCAAGTGCGTCGCCAAAGATGCTCAGTGGCTTCTCGAGTCACCGCTGAAGAGTCTTGCTGCAGGCACTGAGAAGTGCGCCCCGGTCGATGTCCGCCTCTTTGACATTGCCACGGGAAGCGAGATCAGGTAATGAAGCGTATTGAGGTAGTTGCGGCTGTCATCAGAAATGAAGGCCGTGTTTTCGCGACGCAGCGTGGATACGGCGAGTTCAAGGACTGGTGGGAGTTCCCGGGCGGCAAGATGGAGGCGGGGGAGAGCCCTCAGGAGGCTCTGGTCCGCGAGATTCGCGAGGAACTGGATGCCTGTATCACCGTCGGCGATCCCATCCGTACAGTGGAGTGGGATTATCCGTCCTTCCATCTCACTATGCATTGCTTCTGGTGCGAGGCGCTGCCCGAGTCCCTGCATCTTCTGGAGCACGAGGCCGCCCGCTGGCTTTCAGCCGGTGAACTCGGCTCGGTCCGCTGGCTCCCGGCCGACCTGGACATCCTGCCGCTCGTCGCGGAAGGACTGTGATGGATTAGGCGATATCCAATTCTATGATTTATATGCTGTGGATTCTATTCAGGAGAGCGTAGCACTTCAAAATAGAATCCACAAAGAAACATACACATCAATGGAAATCAACCCTATGGAATACAAAACAAGCAAATTGAGTCCGGAAGAAGAACTGGAATGAGAAGAAGGAAATCACATTTGACGAGCTTGTCAAAGCCGTCAGAGTGACCAGCGAAGCATCACAAGCTTCCGCACTGAAAGCAATCAACCGTATGCTCACAATGAGAAACTGGCTGATTGGCTACTACATCGTGGAATTCGAGCAGAAAGGAAAAGAGCGGGCGCAGTATGGCGACAAGCTGCTGAAGAGGCTGGAAGATGCCGTGAATAAAAAAGGAATCACGGAAACGCTATTCAGAAACTCGCGTAGATTTTACCGCATTTATCCGCAACTATCACGGTTATTGCAGCTCAAGGCTTCTATCAACAGACAAATTCATCCGACAGTGTCGGACGAATTGCAAATTACAGAAATTCAAGCGGTTGAAAAAAGTGCATCAGTGGTGCACCAATTCATATCGATCCCTGAGGATGTTATCGGGAACCTGTCCTTCTCTCACATTTGCGAAATAGAATGGATCGATGACCCGCTGGTCCGTTACTTCTACGAGCAGGAATGTATGCGCTGCACCTGGTCAGTCAGAGAGCTGCGCCGTCAGATAGGAACCAACCTGCACATCCGCGTCGGACTGAGTAAGGATCCGGAGAAATGCCTGTCCCCGTATAAGAACGGAAGCGACTCCGCACAACTGCAAATCAGAGAGCCCTACACATTCGAATTTCTTGGCCTGATGCCGCAGGATGTTGTGACAGAATCAGATCTTGAAGACGCGCTAATCAAACACCTGCAGGAGTTCCTTCTCGAATTCGGCAAGGGAATGTGCTTCGAATCCCGTCAGCAGAGAATCATCATAGACGATGACTACTACTATCCCGACCTGGTTTTCTACAATAGAATCGGCCACTTCTCCCTGATTGTCGAGCTCAAGAACGAACCCTTCTCGCACGAGAACTTCGGACAGCTCAACTCCTACGTCTCCTACTGGAAAGAGAACGAAATGCAGCCCGGCGACAATCCTCCTGTGGGGCTTCTTCTCTGCACCAAGAAGGGCAAGAAAATGGTCGAATACGCCAAAGCCGGAATGGACAACAAGCTCTTCGTCTCAACATATCAGCTCCAGCTGCCGGACGAAAGCACACTGGAAAAATTCCTGCTGAGGCAGCTCGAAGAAAATCAATAGCAGCTACCAACGAGAGCGGAGGCAAAAAGCTTGAGAATGAAGAAGATAAGTAGCCCTCTACGAAACGTGTCTACTTTTGTCCGGGGAAAAGTTAGAAAAACATCACCGATGTCTACTT
>JAZRZH010000054.1:0-19055 GCA_045601245.1 Bacteroidales bacterium | reverse complement strand
CAAGATGGTCGGCAGGCTGCCGTGCCATATCGAGGAATTCTCCACCTTCGAATACGACAAGAATACGGATGTCGTGACCATACAGACATTCGCACCTACTGCATCCACCTGGGACATCTACAACTCCAACAACGAATCCGTAAAGGCGGAATCAGGTGCCAAGATGACCCGCGGGAAGATCACTTTCACAAGGAACAAGCTGCTTTCCGGCAAGTACAGGCTTGTTTCCACCAGCGGCACACAGACTCTTGACATGGAGATAATACTATAATTGCAGAATACTATGAAAAAGAATATTATTATAACTACTGCACTTCTCGCCGCATTTTCGATGACCTCCTGCCAGCATTTCGCCGAAGGTCCGCTTCCGGGAGCGAACGGCAGCTGGACACTGACCATTTCCTGCTCGGGAGACGATACTAAGACGGACATTTCCGGAGAGAAGGTCGTATGGAGTACAAATGACAAAGTATGGCTCAGCGACGGCAACAAATCCACCGTCGTCACAATACCGGCCGCCTACAACGGCAGCACCACGGCTGACATCATTGTCACAGGCCTGAGCCAGGATTCGACCATCTATGCCACTTATCCGGCAAATGACAACAACGATATCTACAAGAACGGCGTAGTAATAGAAGTACCTACCGTCCAGGACGGCTCGTTCGCATCAGCCCACATAGCCGTAGGTCAGAAACTGCCGGGCCAGAGAGATCTTGTTTTCAAGAACTCCACAGCCATCCTCAAGTTCAGCCACCATAAGGAGGATATCAAGGATGTCCAGATACGTAACATCAACACCGTCTTCAGCGGTACATTCAGTATAGATCCCGCCACCGGTGAAAGGGATAAGAAGATGGTGACAGAGCGCACGGTACGCCTGACAATGAGCGGCACTTCCGACAAGTATATCGCCGTTATGCCGGGCTCAATGGCCAAGAACTCAAAGTTTGTCTTCGTCACAATTGACGGCAAGCTGGGAAGCATCGCAACCTCGACATCCAACTCCTTCGAAAGGAATATGATCTACGATATGGGCAATATCGATGACAAGATCACCTATTACGGCACCGCAACCGACCTGGGTGAGACCGAAACGGCAAACTGCTATATCGTTCCTGGCCCTGGCGTGTACAAGTTCAAGGCGGTAAAGGGCAATTCCATCGAAACAGTATCCGACATCACCTATGCGGAAATCATCTGGGAATCACTCAACACGACAAGTGTTCCTAATACGATGACCATCATATCCGAAGTGGCATACAGCGAGGGCTACGTTTATTTCCGCGTCCCGGAAAATGCAAAGGACGGCAACGCCCTCGTCGCCCTCTATGACAAGAATGACGAGATCGCCTGGAGCTGGCATCTCTGGGTGCTCAAAGACGGCATCAATGACATTTCACTTGACGACGGCACAGGCAAGACCAGCGGAGCCATACTGATGGACCGCAACCTCGGTGCCCTGACCGCAACAAAGGGTAAGGCAAGTTCCAACGGCTACATTTACCAGTGGGGCAGAAAGGATCCTTTCACGGGTGCCGCATCACTCACTGCCAACACCCTGATGGCCACAAAGGGTATCTATGCCCTGACCGCTATTGCACGTACTGATGACAACGGTACGATAGAATACTCCATCTCCCAGCCTTATCAATTCATATACAAGGACAGCAAGGACTGGCTCATATCTTCCGATGCAACTCTGTGGTCCGCCAGCGCCAAGACAGTGTATGACCCTTGTCCTCCGGGATACCACGTACCGTTTGCAAATGCGCTCGACGGCCTGAAGGGCAAATGGGACGCCACTAACAAGGGATGTTCCGCCACCGTCAACGGCAATGAAATATGGTTCCCTGCCGGCGGCAACCGCAAATCCGGCTCCGGCGCGCTCAACAACAGCGGATCCATAGGCTACTATTGGTATGACATAAACACCAGTACCGCTGCCAAGGGAAATGTCTGGAAATTCTCATCATCCATGTTCGGATTGGACACCACATCCACGAACGGACTCTGCTGCGGCTTCGAGCTGAGATGCCAGAAGACAGCGACCGTAGGTGACAAACAGACAATGATCATCAGGTTCGATACCTTCGAGGACAATATGTATATATACTCTCCTGTCATTTCCAGCAGCGGATACTCTGATGCGAAGATATTCTGGTCCGGCGACTTCTCCGAGACTCTGGAGAACGATAAATGGAAGCAATACATCTACAAGACATCCGGATCCTACTCATTGACAGTGACCGGATATTCGATCAACAACGTCAAACTCAAGACACTTGACGGTGTCAAATCAATAGACATCTCTAACTTCTAACGGATGGAGGAAAACAACGTGAAAAACAATTATTTATCTCCTGAAGTGCTCGTTGTGAAGATCTCGACAGAAACTGTCATCGCCGCCAGCGGTATCGGCAGCTTCGAAGACTTCGGCTCCGACATCTTCAAGTTCTAGATATTCCGGATAATACAGAGCCGCGGCAAAAGGGCATCTACTAATCCCTTCTGCCGCGGCTCAATTATTATCGGACGCTACTCTATCGGAGTCGTGACTGTCTGTGCGGAATCCTTCACCGGCTGCGGCTGGTGATTCCGTGGTCCGTGTCCATTTCCGTGACCGCGACCGTTGCGGCGCTGACTCTCGAATTTCTCACGTGCCGCTTCCCTGCGGGCCGCCTCATCAGCCTTGAATTTCTCCAAAGCCTCTAGCTGGGCCGGAGTGAGAACCTTCTTGTATTTCTTTTCAATTAGAGCCTGACGTTCGGCCTCTGCGGCCTTACGCTCCTCTTCGATAGCCTTTCGTTCCTCCATCATAGCCTGCCTGCGTGCCTGCCATTCAGCTCGCTGCTCTTCAGTCATCTGAGGTCTCTGGCGACGGGTGCTGTCCTGGCGGGCTGACGGTGCGCCGTCCGGACGCTGAGGACGCTGCGGGCGTGCATCCGGTGCTCCATCAGGACGCTGGCCGCCATCCGGGCGCTGCCATCCGTCAGGGCGCTGGCCACCACGGCCATATCCGCCATAACCGCCATAACCGCCCATTCCGTAGCCGCCTCCGAAAGAATTTTCCTCCATCTGTTCTTCGATGAGGCCGAGATGGAATTTATAGAGTTTCTTATATTGCTTGTCGGTAAGGCCGACTACCTTGTTGAGACGGTCCACTGTGCGTTTAGCGAGCACTTCCGGATCCATCTGCTGACGGCCGCGACCGCCATTGCGATTAAATTGCGGTTGTTGGGTTTCCGGCTCTGTAGCCGTGCCGTTGATGTCCTGCGCAAATGATGTCTGCTGCGCTGCTATGATGAAGAGCGCTGCGGAGAGTGTAAAAATTGTGCGTTTCATTGAAATATTGTGATTGAAAATGTTTCTTTTGCTTAATTAGACATCCCAAATGGAGATATGTTCAAAAAAAAGCGTTACAATTTTCATATTATATCAACTCTTACTATCTTTGCCGCACTTATCAGCCACTTTAGCTCAGTTGGTAGAGCAGCGCATTCGTAATGCGCAGGTCGCGAGTTCGAGCCTCGTGAGTGGCTCACAGGAAGAGGGTTGGCCAAATAGTAATGGCCAACCCCTTTATATTTACCCGGGCGGTTGAGGGCAATCATCAAATACGCGATTCTCAGAAAGGAATAAATCCTTTTTAGTCGGCCTCCTTTTTGTGAACTATCGCTTGTAACTCCATTCTGACCGCGCCCTATGCCCGCCGCTGAAATGCAATGAACTATCAATCAATAGATTAAGTATATTACCCTTGCGCAAAATCACACAAGGGCATATACATTAATACACTATAACCCAATCAGTTACATTCCAGAGGAATAAAAAAAGGGGGAATATATACCAGTTGGCCCTGGCTGCGCAGGAATGCAATGCCGAAACTTCGCTTCGGCCGGCGGACTAAAGCCCTGCTGCTCGGGGACGCATACATACCATGGCCGGTGTGCTGCTCAGGGACGCAGACATACAATGTCTGCTGTAAACCCCTTAACGACCTCGCGACCTCGCTCTCCCCTCCCTCAGTCTGCTTCGTCATCGCTACGCGATAACTCGTATCCTGCGGGCCCCTCCCTCTGGCATGCCGAGGGCGGCTATGGTTTCGGACAACGCATATCCTGTCTCCGCTTTTCGGGCCAACTGGTATATAGTTTCCAAAAAAGACAGGTGAAAAATCAGCATTCCTATTTCGATATAATTCATTATTTTTGTCACACAACACCAAACGACCCGGAGGGGACAGATATGATGAAAAGAGTTCGTCGTTTTGTGGATGGCGCACCATACCACATTTGCAGCAAGGGTATTAACGGCTTCTGCATCTTTTACAGTTTCAAGGACATTCTTGTCTATATCACGATGTACTATGTCTACGCGAAAGTCGAGGGCATTGTAACGGATGCATTCTGTGTTATGATCAATCATACACACTCGCTTGTGAAAGTAAGCAAGGTAGATAAACTATCAGCATTTGTCCGAAATTTGGAGTCGGCTTTCGCATTGGAGTACAATCAGTATCACAAGCGCACGGGACAGTTATTCAAGCGGCGCTTCGGGGGAGCGCCGAAACCGGTAATAAAGCTTTTCATTTCATGCCTGATATATATCTTCAACAACCCTGTAGCTGGAAGAATATGTGAAAAAGCTATGTCTTACCGGTGGAACCTGATGGCTTATCACAACAGCAGCCACCCCTTCTCGACCAAACTGGACAAAAGCAAATGTTCACACAAACTGGCCTGCGCGTTAAAATTTGTTGATTATAACTGGAGCAGAAACCAATACCTGAACTACACTGTGATAGAGGATATCTTCGATGGGCTGTCGAAAGAAGAAACCCAACAGTTAATTGACTATATTGTCTTCAAATACCTTGTCATTGATTTTGGTTCGCTGGAGAACAATTTCAACGGAATGAATAACGCACTGACAGCTATCGAGGCTACATACGGCAGCGAATATGACATCAAGGAAGACTGGGAGGACTTTGGCAAATACGAATTGATGAGAATGAGGATTCAGAAACTTGGCTATCAACAAAATGTCAACTTTGAAACTTGCCCAAAAGAAGAAATCAGGCAGTTGTACGACATTTTGAAGCGGGAAACCGATGCCCCTTCCCTGCAAATCAGGAAATTCCTCCATATTCAATCAAATATACGATAATCCTCTTGAACGCAAAGCTCTATATATCAGAGCATTAAATAGATTACCCTTGCGTAAATTTGCGCAAGGGTAATCATATCAATACGCTGTAAATCAGCCGATTATATTCCAGAAACGACAGCCGCTAGTAATAAAAGTAACCGGCTTTGCGGAGCTGATCGATATTCTTGAACGGATGCTTCGGCTTGAGATAGCGGGCGAGGAACTGGTAGGTCTTGAAACGGATATCAGTTGACTCGACGATATCCATTCTTTCAAATGAGTGCGCTCCGGCCATCTTCGGATAAACCTCGTATTCGAATTCCTTGTTATTTGCCTTGAGGGCATCAGCCATACGCTGCACCTCCGTCCAGCTGACATCGTCATCATTTGCACAGGTCACTATCTTGAGCGGCTTGCAGAGCTTCGATGCATAGGTGACCGGTGAACGGCGCGCATATTCTTCAGGCTTCTCCTGCGGAGTGGCGTTCACGTGATATTTCTGGGTAAAGTTCTTGAGATAATCCTTCTCCTGGTAAGTGAGGCGATAGGTCACGTCGCTGACAGGGACGCCGGCATAGGCGCAGGCATATTTGTCCGGATAGTTAAGGATATTCATCAGGGAAATCATTCCACCGTGGCTCCAGCCAAGCAGACCGATGCGCTCGGAATCGACGATTCTGTAACTCTCTACCATATAGTCACGGGCCGCGAGCACATCCTCATTCTCAAGTCCGCCATAATCGATATTCTCGTACAGACCCCTGCCATAACCGGTAGAACCGCGGTATTCCGGAGCCACGACAATGTAGCCCTGCGCCACGAGCTCACGGAAGATATGCACATAACTGCTTCCCACTGAAGAGTGTATACCACCGTGGGAGAAGATTACGACCGGATATTTCTTATTCTGCTTAAGGTCCTTCGGGAAGAAAATATATGAATAGAATTTGACCTGGTTTGCACGGAGACTGTCCTTGAACCGGCACTCGCTCCTCGGCTGATATGCCGGTGAAGGGCCACAGATGCGAACCTTGTCGACATAGGCGATATCCTGCATACGCATAAATAGCAGCGCATCATCGCTGTTCTTTTCGAGAGTGTTGAACTGATGGGAATTGTTTTCCTGCGCAATGAGCTGGAACGAGCCGAGAAGCAGGCCCGCAGCAATGCACAATGTAAATCTTAATCCTTTCATATAACAGTTTTTTTATGTGATTGACTATCCAATCCTGCCGTCGCCGTCCACATCAAGGGTGTGGACGAGTTTCTCCACATTGAGGCTGCGGGCCGAAGCATCGACGATATCCTTGTAAATACCGCCCTGGCGGTATACCTCGTCCGGGTTGCCGAACTGCTCCACGCGACCGTTGCGGAGGGCGTAGATAATGTCGGAGTCAATGATCTGCGAAATACTGTGGGAGATGATGATGACGGTCCTGTCCCTCTTGATGGCATCGATGCTGGCCTTGATCTGCTCGGTGGCAATGGCGTCGAGTGATGCCGTAGGCTCGTCGAGGAAGATTATCGGCGGGTTCTTGAGGAACATGCGTGCGATGGCGATGCGCTGCTGCTGTCCGCCTGAGAGCGCCTGCGCCTTGGACTGGAACTGCTCCGGGAGACCCATTATCTGGTCATAGATATATGCGCTCTTCGCGGCCTCCACCACCTCCTCGAATGTGGCGTCAGGCTTGCCGTAACGGATATTCTCCTCGATACTGCCGTCAAAGATATGATTCTTCTGCAGCACGAGACCGATATTGTCGCGCAGGAACTGGGTGTCATAATCCTTCAGGTCCACGCCGTCGAGCTTGATGCTTCCGCAATCCGGCTCATAGAACTTGTCGAGCAGATTGACGATGGTACTCTTGCCTGCGCCGGAAAGACCCACAAAGGCGGTGATTTTGCCGCTCTCGATATTCATATTGATATCCCAGAGAGCCTTGGTGCCGTTAGGATAGGTGAAATCGACATTGGATATCTCGAAGTTGCCGCGGATCTTCTCGGGACGATAGCTGCCGCTCGGCTCCTTCTCGGAGTCTGAATTGAGGATATCGAAAAATCCTTCCGCATAGATGAGAGCATCGTTCATATCGTCGAATATGCGCTGCAGCTGGGTGATAGGCGCGGTGACGTTTGAAAAGAGCATCACGTGGTACATAATCTTACCGATGGTCATTCCCGGGTACTGAATGAGAACCAGATATGCTGTAAGGATGATGATCAGCACAGTACCGATCTGCCGCACGAAGCTCTTGAGGCCGTTATAGTAGAAACTGGTCTTGCGGACGGCCATCTGGTTATCGGTGAACTCCGTCTGGAGGTCCCACTGCTTCTTGCTTTCTATCGCTTCACGGTTGAAACTCTTGATGACATTGATGCTTTCGATTATGTTCATCACGCCGTGACTCTTGTCCTCGCGAAGGGTGCGCATATTGCGGCGCCAGCCCTTGAGTTTGCGGGCCTGGGCCACTGTTATCCAGCAATATACAGGTACGATAAAGAGTGCGGTGAGGCCCACATACACATTTGCGGAGAACATCAGCACAAGTGCCAGAATAGCGCTCGTGAAGAGCGGCAGCAGATCGATGAAGAAGTTCTGCACCGTGCGGGAGAGGCTGCTCACGCCCTGGTCAATTCGGGTCTGGAGCTTGCCGGTGTCATTATCGCTTCTGGAGAAGAATGCCACGCGGAATGTGAGGATCTTGTCAATCACAGCCTGGGACATATCCTTGGAAACGAATATCCTCATCCTCTCGCCGAAGTAGTTCTGCGCAAAGGTGATACCGGCGCTTAGGATCTCTTTGCCAAGGAGAACGATACTGATGATTGTCAGGATTTTTGCGGCTTGGCTCCAGGCGAAGCTCTTTGCCACGACGAGGGCGTTGACCGCATCGACTGTCCTGTCAAGGACTACTGCATTGACCTGAGCCATAAGTGACCCGATGAGGGTCAGGATCAGAGTCAGCAGGACGAGCCATTTGTAGGGCTTCACAAACGGCTTGATGTTTTTGAAAAGCTGAATGAGATTCATCTCGGAAATAATTTGTTTCAAATAAAAAAGGCGGAACTATAAGCCGAATTCCGTACCCGGTCGCCCGGGCCTCCGTCATTTATCTGTTGCAGCCTACCCCCCGGCATCGGACGAGCAATCCTCATCTGCCGGTATATTTGGCCTTGCGGCCTTCCGGTGCGTACCCCGACGATGTCGCCACCGTCAGCCGTGAGCTCTTGCCTCACATTTTCACCCTTACCCTTGCGGGCGGTTATTCTCTGTTACGCTGACCATAAGCTTACGCCCATCTGTGCTTTCCACAGGGAAGTGCTCTGCGCTGTCCGGACTTTCCTCCCCTCTTGCGAGAGGCGACGGAACGTCCCGCCTTGAGGTACAAAGGTATAAAAATAATAGCATTCAAGCGTTTTATACGGATATAAACGTTTAAAAACGGCTGTGCGAATGTGTACTTTCAATCATTTCACATCGGTTTTCAGCACGGCGGTGCAATCCGTCAGCGGAGACGCTATCTTTGCCGCGTCAAACAATTCAAAAAAAGGAGGTATTATGAGCAAACGATTTGTGATGGCGGGAATAATGGCCTCCGTCATCCTTGCATCGTGCAACGACGCCGATCCGGCCTCAGGGGAGTCCCGGATCAGATTCAGTTTCGCGGAGCCGCTCACAACGGCGGCTACACGTGCAGGCTCCCCTTACGATACCAATTCATTTATCCTCACAGTCCGAAATGTCAGCGGTGACACGGTCTGGTGCGGACTCTACGGCAACCGCCCCGCCGACTTGGCTGTGGGTGCCGGCACCTACGAGGTCTCAGCCGTATCATCCGCATATGAAGCTCCGGCCTTCAACTCGCCGCAATACGGTGATTCCCAAATCGTAGTGGCATCAAATGGCGAGGATGTCAACGTTGCGTTCCTCTGCAAGATGATAAACTCCGGTATCAAAATCTCGCTGACGGAGGCCTTCAAGGCCAAATATCCGTCCGGATCCCTGGTGCTCAGGCAGGACGGCGGCTGCATAGAGTACGGCTACGGAGAGTCCCGGACGGCATATTTCAAGCCGGGCAACGTTACATTCTGGCACAAAGCGGCAGGAATTGAGACCGCCCTCTTCAACCGCACAGTGGCCGCGGGCGAAATCCACAGTCTGACCATCAACGCATCGCGGGAGGATTCCCAGTCGGGATTCACTATCAGTGTTGACACCACCTCCCTGAGCATCGTCGAGACTATTACGATCGGAGAAGGATTTGCCGGAGAAGATGGATCAACCGCAACCAAGGCACTAAGCGTCAGCGCAGCCAGAGAGCGTCCCGGGGATACCGTATGGGTTTGGGGATACATAGTGGCGGGAGATCTCAGCACGAGTCTGGCCAACTTCAGCGGTCCGTTCACCAAATCGTCAAATATGGCGATTGCCTCGACCGCTTCGGAAAAGAACTACGCTGAATGTTTCTCTGTCGAACTCTCGAGAATTGCAATCAAAAGCGCCCTCAACCTGGTGGACAACCCCGGCAATCTCGGCAGAAAAGTGTTTCTCAAGGGAGTCGTCTCGACCTATTTCGGCATCACGGGTCTGAAATCCGTGACCGATTACTCCTGGTAGCGGACGAAAACGACCTGACTACGCACATTCCATTCCGGGATGTGCGTTTATTTGTTATATTTGTAGGAAACATTCACGAATCAAAAAATGAAACACAAAAGGATCCTTACCTTGATTCTGGCGCTGATGCCGTTCGGTGCATACGCCCAGGATTGGTCTCCTGCCGGAGACAATATCAGAACAAGATGGGCTGAAGAGGTCAAACCAGATGCCGTTTTGCAGGAATATCCGCGTCCTCAGATGGTCCGCGAACAATGGAAATGCCTGAACGGACTTTGGGACTACGCCATCACCAAGTCCGATGCGGAGACTATGCCGAAGGCAGAAGGGAGGATTCTCGTGCCGTTTGCAGCCGAGTCCTCGCTCTCCGGCGTGGGACGCACTGTAACTGCCGACGATGCACTCTGGTACCGCACGGAATTCACCGTGCCGAAGGACTGGAAGAAGAGCAGGATACTGCTTCATTTCGACGCAGTCGACTGGAAAGCGCAGGTATGGGTCAACGGCCGGGAAGCCGGCGTCCATACCGGAGGATACACGGCCTTTACACTTGACATCACTCCATTCCTCAAGAAAGGCAGCCAGGAAATGGTCGTCAAAGTGCTTGACGGCACCAACAACCGCCTCCAGCCACGCGGCAAGCAGGTCAAGAAGCCGAGCGGCATATGGTATACCGCAGTCACAGGCATCTGGCAGAGCGTCTGGATGGAGCCGGTATCCACAAAGGGCTATATCTCAGACTATAAGGTATCATCCGACATCGATGCTTCGACTATCACATTCACTCCGCAATGCGAAAATGCCGCTGAAGGTGACAAAGTGCGATTCAGCGTCACATATAATGGTGAGGCAGTAGCCGAAGCCGAAGCGCCAGCAGGAGAGTCCATAACAATCAAGATTGCGGATCCGCACCTCTGGACTCCCGACACTCCTGACCTGTATGACTTCAAGGCAACGCTCTGCAGCAAGGGCAGGAAAGAGATCGACAAGGTGACAGGCTACACCGCAATGCGAAAAATCGGCATTGCATACGATCAGGCAGGACACAAGAGAATGACCCTCAACGACAGGATTCTCTTCCAATACGGACCTCTGGACCAGGGATGGTGGCCTGACGGCCTCTACACCGCCCCTTGCGACGAAGCCCTCCGCTATGACATCGAGATTACGAAGAAATTCGGCTTCAATATGATCCGCAAGCATATCAAGGTGGAGCCGGCAAGATGGTATATGTGGTGCGACAAACTCGGTGTGCTCGTATGGCAGGATATGCCAAGTATCAGTTCCTGCTACAAGGGTGTCTGGAGTCAGAACGTGAAAGATGCCAAAGGACGCAACTATTACAATTCCGGCAAGGATTCACAGCTCTCCGACGAGGCCAAAGCCACCTACCGCAAGGAGTGGAAAGAGATCATAGACCAGCTTGACAAATTCCAGTGCATAGTGGTATGGGTACCGTTCAACGAAGGCTGGGCACAGTTTGACACGGGCAAGATTGTGGATTTCACCAGATCGCTCGACAACTCACGACTGATCAACGGAGCGTCCGGCGGCAACTGGGTGAAGGGCGAGATGGGTGACATACTCGACTCGCATTACTACCCTCAGCCGAAGATGCGCATCATCGACACAGCTCTCGTGAATGTCCTCGGCGAATATGGAGGCATCGGCCTTCCTCTAAAGGGACACACCTGGGATATCAACAAGAAATGGGGATACATCCAATACAAGACAAGCGATGAAGTAACAAAACAATATGTGGACTACACCAAGGATCTCCTCAAGATAGCCGCAGAAGGCTGTGCAGCGGCGGTCTATACCCAGACCACGGATGTCGAGGGTGAAGTCAACGGACTTATGACATATGACAGAAAAGTAATCAAATTGGATATGGAACAACTCAACAAGGCCAACTCCGCCGTCATAGAAGCGGGCTCGGAACTGGCCACAATCAGGGAGGAGGATTTCCTCAAGGGTACAGAAAGCTATTCACTCATCACCATCCACGGAGGAGACCTGACAATGCAGGTGACCGACTTCGGCGGACGCGTTGTCACGCTATGGGCACCTGACAACAAGGGCGGATACGCCGATGTGGTCATCGGCTACAACACTCTGGCACAATACATTGACAACAAAGGAGAAAGATTCCTCGGCTCCAGCCCCGGACCGGTCGCCAACCGCATCGGCAAGGCATCTTTCACCCTCGAGGGACAGACTTATCAGCTCTCTGCAAATGACGGCAAAAACACTCTTCACGGCGGATTCAAGGGCATCGATATGCTGAAATGGGACATTGTCGAGGTCACAGCGAACTCAGTGACGCTCGAGGTTGTGCATCCGGACGGACTCGACGGATTCCCTGGCAACAAAAAAATCCGTATGACCTACACTCTCACGGAGGATAACGAATTCAAGGTGGATTTCGAGGCGACTACTGACAAGGATACGCCGGTCAACCTTGCGCACCACTCATTCTTCAATCTCCGCGGCTGCGGCAACGGCACTGTCCTCAACCACGTGATGACCATCAACGCATCGGCCAACACCCCTGTCGACAGCGAACTGATCCCTACCGGCGAGGTCGAACCGCTCGCCGGTACACCGCGCGACTTCCGCACGCCGCACGCCATAGGAGAACGAATCGACGACTACTCCGATATCCAGATGGCATACGGCCACGGATATGACCACAACTTCGTACTGGACCGCAAGGGTGACGGTATGGAGCTCGCCGCAACCGTATACGAGCCCGAATCCGGCCGCGTCCTCGAGGTGTTCACAGACCAGCCGGCCCTCCAGTTCTACAGCGGATATTTCTTTGACGGCAGCGTCAATGACAAATACGGCAAGTCGATGGTACGCAACTGCAGTTTCGCCCTCGAGACCCAGAAATACCCGGACGGTATCAACAATCCGAACTTCCCGGACACCATCCTCAAGCCAGGCGAAACCTACAGACATTCCTGCATTTACAAATTCAGCACAAAATAATTTCCAGATATGAAAGAACAGATCAAGAACAAATTCGCCGAACTCTTCGGCGGCGAAAGCCCGATATTCGCATCAGCAGGACGCATCAACCTCATCGGCGAGCACACCGACTATAATGGCGGTTATGTATTCCCGGGGGCCATCGACAAAGTGATAATGGCCGCAATCCGTCCGAACGACACGGACAAGGTCCGTGCATATTCCATCGACTACGGCGAAATGTGCGAATTCGGCCTCAATGAAGAGGACAAGCCCGACAAGCAGTGGGCGCGCTACATCTTCGGCGTATGCCGCGAGACTGCAAAACGCGGCGGCAAGGTCGGCGGATTCGACACGGTATTCTGCGGCAACGTACCGCTCGGAGCGGGTCTCTCCTCCTCCGCTGCGCTCGAAAGCACCTTCGCATATGCAATCAATGAACTATGGAGCAACGGTATAGACAAATTCGAACTCGCCCGTATCGGACAGTCCACAGAGCACAACTACTGCGGTGTGAAGTGCGGCATAATGGACCAGTTCGCATCCTGCTTCGGAAAGGCCGGATGCCTCATCCGCCTCAACTGCAAGACGATGGAATACAAGTACTTCCCGTTCAATCCCAAGGGATACAAACTCGTTTTGATCGACACCTGCGTAAAGCACGAACTCGCATCTTCCGCATATAACAAGCGACGCGAATCCTGCGAGAATGCAGCCGCAGCCATCCGCAGGAACCACCCGGAGGTCGAATTCCTCAGCGACGCGAAGCGCCTCTGGCTGGATGAGGTCCGGGAAGAGATTCCGGAAGAGGATTTCCTCCGTGCGGAATATGTCATCGGAGAAGTCCAGCGCGTCCTCGACGTATGCGACGCCCTCGAGCGCGATGACTACGAGACCGTCGGCGAGATGATGTACCAGACACACTTCGGAATGAGCAAACTCTATGAGGTGAGCTGCGATGAACTCGACTTCCTCAACAAACTCGCCCGCAAGATGGATGTCACCGGCTCCCGCGTGATGGGCGGAGGTTTCGGCGGATGCACCATAAACCTCGTCAAGGATGAACTCTACCAGCCGTTCATTGAAGCAGCCAAGGCTCAGTTCAGCGCCAGGTACGGCCACGAACCAAAAGTTTACGACGTAGTAATCTCCGACGGTGCTTCAAGGATCGAATAAGCATTTTTCAGATATGAAGAGATTTCTGCTTTGTGCGGCATTCATAGCGGCATTCATCTCCACCGCTGCGGCTCAGGACAATGTCATCACTATGGAGGAGGCGATTCTTGGCAAGGGGGTTGCGCTTCCTTCGGCGGCATACCATTGGACCGGCGACAAGGAGATTGCCGCTATGGGAGCAGCGAAGAAGGCGAAGGAAGAGCCGAAGATCAAGGCCTTCCCGAAAAACAATAACGTTTATTACAGGGACCTCGAAGGCGTGGAGCATGCCATCACCACCGAGTCCGATCCCAACATCGTCAGCGGACAGAGCGTAAGCCGCAACGAATTCGGCATCAAAGACGGCATATTCATCTCCCCCGACGAATCCAAGATCGCATTCTACCAGAAAGACGAGAGCCGCGTGACGTTTTTCCCGCTCTTTGACATCCGCTCCAGGACCGGCAAGATTGAGAACATCAAATATCCGATGAACGGAATGGCTTCCGAGAAAGTGCGTCTCGGCGTATATGACATCGCCGCCGGCACCACCGTATGGATGGATGTCACCGATTTCGACGACGAGCGTTACCTGACCAACATCACCTGGAGTCCGGCATCCGACCGCATCTGGATCCAGGTTCTCGACCGCGCACAGAAGCATATGCACCTCAACTGCTACAATGCGGCCACCGGCGCATTCGAGGGCACATTCCTTACAGAAGAGGACTCACGTTTCGTGGAGCCGCAGCGCCCGCTCCAGTTCCTAAAATCCGACCCGGACAAATTCATCTACGCCACTGACTGCCGTTCGGGATTCTGGAACCTCTACCTCTGCTCTGTCTCCGCGGGCACCGTCAGCCGCCTCACAAACGTTGATGCGGACGTGGATTATATGGGCCAGGATGACAAATTCGTTTATTACTATTCCTATGAGAACTCAGTCGTCGGCCGCACATTCTGCCGCGTGAACGTCAAGAAGGGCACAATGCAGAACCTCACCCCGGGAAAGGGCAACCATACCTGCACAATCAGCCCCGACGGCAAATACTTCGCGGACTACTGCACGTCCGTTGACGTGCCGCAGACAATCTGCATCTACACTATCGACGGCAAGAAGATGGTCAAGGAACTGCTCCGCACGGAGCGCAGCGACCTCAACCCGAAACTCACCAACTGCGTCATTGAGACCGGGTTCGTCAAGAGCGCAGACGGCCGCTTCGACAACCCGTACAAGATAATGAAACCCGCAGACTTCGACCCGTCGAAGAAATATCCGGTAGTCCTTTATGTATACGGAGGACCGCACAACAGACTGGTGGCCGACAACTACATAGCCGGCTTCGCGAAATGGGCGCTCATCCTCGCAAACAAGGGATACATCGTCTTCTCAATGGACAACCGCGGCTCCGGACATCAGGGCTCCGAATATGAGAAGGCCATCCACCGCCAGTGCGGCAAGGCCGAAATGGCTGACCAGATGGAAGGTATCAAGTGGCTCAAATCGCACTCCTGGGTCGATGCCGACCGCATAGGTGTACACGGCTGGAGCTACGGCGGATTCATGACCATCTCACTGCTGGTCAACTACCCTGAAACCTTCAAGGTAGCCGTCGCAGGCGGTCCTGTCATAGACTGGAAATGGTACGAGATAATGTACGGCGAACGCTATATGGAGACCGAAGCCACCAATCCCGAAGGCTTCGCCTCCACCAGCCTCATCCCGCGCGCCAAGGACGTCAAGGGCAAACTGCTCATCTGCCAGGGCGCAATGGACAGCACCGTCGTCTGGGAGCACAGCCTGAGTTTCGTCGAAGCCTGCATCAAGAACAATGTGCCGGTGGACTACTTCCCATACCCGACACACCCGCACAACGTCAGCGGCAAGGACCGCATCCACCTGATGGACAAGGTCATCGCCTACTTCGACGACTATCTGTAACAGCGGGAACAGCAATGGGGCTGCATATTTGGAATATTTTTCTTTGTGAATCAAAAAAAATACATACCTTTGCAGTCCCGATGGAGAGATGGCTGAGTGGTCGATAGCGGCAGTCTTGAAAACTGTTGACCTGCAAGGGTTCGGGGGTTCGAATCCCTCTCTCTCCGCCAAAAAGTGGCTTGTAGATGTCTACAAGCCACTTTTTCTTTTTCGCGCCCTAAATCGTGCCCTAATTTTTGGAAGACATTTGCAGATGACTGCAAATAATATGTGCGAACTATAAATATAGGAATTATTTCTTAACAAACGTGCGGACGTAATGAATAATTACATATCTGATTGATTACTGTACACTAACGGTTCTGATACGTTATCCTGCTATAACCGATTCCATTAATTCTTGTAAGTTTAACTCCATGTACTCAGGTCGGTCCAATGCCAACTCATCGACGAATCGGGGCATTTGTCGGCCATTCTAGCTTTGCCTGCGGTTTAGTAACCGGAAATTATTTATATATTTGCGTTTGTATGCCAATGAATGTCTTGAATATTATTGAGTATCTCGTGCTCATTGTTTCTGAGTTCGCTAGTTATAAAAACATCTCAGAAGCGGATGCCTATGCATATCTTGGAGGCTATGGAGCTCTTTCACTATGCGAGAAACACTATGGGGTTATGCATACTCTGTCCGTCGAGGAGAACATTGAAAGCCTCTCTGAATACTGCCGCAGAAAAGGAGGGAAACTATGAAACTGTACCACGGATCGAACCTTCAGATAGATGCGATTGACTTATTCATGTCAAAGCCCAACAAGGACTACGGACATGCATTCTATCTCTCCCCGGACTTGGAGCAGGCAAAGGAGATGGCTGCTTTCAAAGCAGAACTGCTTGGTGGCATTGAAGTGGTCACCGGGTTCGAAATTGATTCCTTCGATGGACTTCGGGTGAAATCTTTTGATTCCTACTCGGAGGAATGGGCACATTTCGTCTATGAACATCGTACAGAACCTAATGGCAAGACGCTCCACGATTTTGACGTGGTCTATGGTCCTATTGCAAATGACAGGATAGGAGCACAGATCACCCGGTTCAAACAAGGCTACATCACATTCGCAGAATTTCTCGAACGAATCAAGTACATCAAGGGAATAACATTTCAGTATGCTTTCTGTACGCAGAAGGCCATTGATCGACTCAAGAAGATATGAAGGTCACGCAGGCTGAGTTCCAAAATATGAAGGAGGAGATAATCAAGGATCTTATCGCCTTCAGAATGGAAGATACCGGCTGTTCCATACAGCAGGCCTTTGATGATATTTACCAATCCAAACTGTTCGAAAAACTTTGCGCCCCCGAGTCCGGATTATATTTCCAGTCATCCAGATATGTCTATTCGTATCTTCGGGATGAGCTTGACGATTGAGAAGCTGTTTTGAATTCTGCCACTATTATTGGTGATCTACTCAAAAGAGGTAATCATATGGCTCCTCCAGCATCATTCCCGATTTCCTGCGCGTGACGTCACCGCAGACTTCTCCATATCGTACATCTTCTGGATCAAGGATGGCGAAAGTATCTCCCGGAACTTGTAGTAATATTGTTTTCTCAGGGCCAGCATCTTCTCGCTCTTATCAAAATCGCTGAGAATTTTCAATTCGGCATTTGATTCAGAATCCTTACCGACGGCTGGCTGGGTTTTCATGATACGGCCGCATTCCTTTTTATAGTTCTGATACAATACAATGAATGTCTCGCGTTCAGAATCGCCGATTTCAAGCTGGCGGGCGACACGTACAGCTGCCATATGGATCATCTTCTGATGCTTCTGAGGTTGAGCAGAAGCATTAATTCCCAAAAATAATGTGATAATTAAAAGTGTGATGGTACGTTTCATATGCTATTGATTAATTTCAAGAAAAATGTCAAGGCGGGCCATTTCAGCCTGCAAGGCGAGATATTCTTTTTCATATCTGATATTATATATCGCATGAATTGAGCAATAAGCCCCGAGCAGCAGCACAACTGCGGCGCACAAATACAGCGCAAGCTTTCTGCGTCTGCCGATTCCTGCCGCCCTGGCAAGGGTCCTGGCAAGACTCTTTTCAAAATAGCCTTCGGGTGTCGTCAATCTGATATCACTCATCTGTCTATCTCCTTTTCTATCTTTTTTCGTGCTTCGTGATAACTGACCATAAGCGTATTGGTACTCGATCCGGTGATTCTGCTTATCTGCCCGTAGTCCAGATCCTCGTAATATTTCAGGCTGAACACCTCCCGCTGAAGCGGACTCATCCGCAGGAAAGCGGATGAAATGATCTCCGACACTCTCCCGGATGAAACAGGCTCTGTGCCTGCCAGCTCCGAATCAGGTAGTTTTTCCATCGTGACCACATCCCTGCGCTTTCTGAAATAACGGTTGATCTCATTCGTGGCTATTCTGTAGAGCCACGGTTTCAGCGCATCATTGTTGCGCAGTTTCCAAAGATTCCTGTACGCTTTGATGAATGTCTCCTGAAGGATATCTTCCGCATCCTCATGCACCAGAACAATCCTGCGGATATACCAATACAGCGGCTGCTGGTACATTCGGGCAATCTCGGGGAAGGACAATCTCTGAACACTCATCAGTCGGCTAAGTTAGTGTTTTTTATTCACATACCGGACGGATGGCCTGCCCATAGCAGCGATTGTTGATCTCGTTATTATTCGTGTATTTCATATATTGGGAGAAGTACATGGTGAAAGCATTGCAAGGCTTGCTTTCAGCAAGGGAAGATGACCAATAATAGCCGTAGAGTCCGGCAAGATAGGTTCCTGTACCGGTGCGATATCCGGAAGCAGGAAGAAAAATGCTATTGCCGTTGAGACCAGTAACCTTTATCCCGTTCACACCGTTCATCTTTGTCCATTCCGTATTGCATTTGTCCAGCAATTCCTGAAAATCGTCGCCAGTCGGCATCCTCCACTTGTCCCCCATTTGCACATGGGCTGCATCATCCTCCGGCAGCAGAGTTACACATCCGTCTTGCATTCCATAAGAAGGATCCGTACAATATTTGGTCATTGTTGAAGAGGATGCGTTGCACCATCTGTAACTGCCCCAGGCATAGCCACTTGCTTTGCCATCTTCCCAGGTGTTCTGAGAACCGCCGCTCCTATAGTATGGCGAAATTTCCCCCCAAGCATAATAATCGCCATATCCCTCCGGAGCAT
>JAZRZH010000053.1:0-2652 GCA_045601245.1 Bacteroidales bacterium | reverse complement strand
AGGTCGTGGAATACGGCTCCGCCTCCGGTCAGGCGGCGCACTACGCCGATATTGTGTTCACGGACATAGTCCGAATCTATCTCTGCACGTGCGTTCTGGTTGAGGCCCACGATGACGGCGTTGTCATTGCGCCAGATGCGGAATATCGGTTCACTGTGTTTGCAGAGCAGCCATTCCTCGGCCGCAAGATTCCAGTATGGGTCAGTCCCCTTGTCGACTATGCAGAGCATATTTATCTATAGCTTTTATTATCAAATAGAAAATGTAGCCGCAGAGCAGGCCGAGGATGGCGCCGCAGAGTACGTCCCCGAAGTAATGCTTGCCCACGTATATGCGGCTGTATGATACTATTGCGGCCCAGGAGAAGATGGCCGGGGTCCACCATTTGCGGCGCGCCGTGAGGGAGGTCAGCAGCGCGAAGCAGAAGGTGTTGGTCGCGTGTCCGGAAGGGAAGCCGTGAAGGCTTCCGTGCTTCTCCAGGAGGCGTATCAGCCCCGCCATGGCGGGATCCTCGCACGGCCGGAGGCGGCAGATGCTTTCTTTTAGGAAATATGAGAATCTGTCGGTGAATGCGAAGGCCAGTATCAGCACTGCCACTGTCAGCAGCGCCCTGCGCCACGGCTGCTTCGCGAAATACCACACTATGATGGCCAGGTACAGCGGTACCCAGACATAGACCTTGGATACGAATACCATCACAGGGTCCAGTGCCGCAGTATTCCATCCGTTGAGGATGGAGGTGATATGCTGGTCTATGCTGATGAGCCTGTCCATCGGACGCTATTACTCAGCTTCCTCCTCGTTGAGTGTATTCCAGAGTATGTCCTTCAACTGAGGGATACCTTCTCCGGTGAGCGAGCAGATGAACAGTGTCGGGATCTTGCGCGGCAGATGCCTCTTGATCTCCTTCTTGAGCTCGTCATCGAGCATGTCGGACTTGGTGACTGCGAGCACGCGTTTCTTGTCGAGCAGCTCAGGGTTATATTGCTTGAGCTCCTTGAGCAGGATCTTGTATTCGCCTGCGATGTCCTTGCTGTCTGCCGGTATCATGAATAGCAGCATCGAGTTGCGCTCGATATGCCGCAGGAATCTGAGCCCCAGCCCCTTGCCTTCGTGCGCTCCTTCGATGATGCCCGGGATGTCCGCCATTACGAAAGACCTGTCGTCGTAATAGTTCACGATGCCCAGCTGCGGCTCGAGCGTGGTGAATGCGTAATTTGCGATCTTGGGCTTAGCAGCGGATACGACAGAGAGCAGGGTGGACTTGCCTGCATTCGGGAATCCCACGAGACCCACGTCGGCGAGGACCTTCAGTTCGAGGATGAACCATCCTTCGATGCCCTCCTCACCGGGCTGCGCATAGCGCGGGGTCTGGTTGGTGGCGGATTTGAAATGGTCGTTGCCGAGGCCACCGCGTCCGCCGCGCGCCAGTATCCTCTCTTCGCCGTCATTGATGATCTCGAAGAGGGTTTCGCCGGTTTCGGCATCCTTCGCCACGGTCCCGAGAGGCACCTCGAGAATGATATCCTCGCCCTCCTTGCCCTTGCAGAGCTGTCCGCTGCCGTCGCCGCCGTCCTCGGCCTTGATGTGCTTGCGGTACTTCAGGTGGATAAGGGTCCACATCTGGCGGTTGCCGCGAAGGATGATGTGTCCGCCGCGTCCGCCGTCGCCGCCGTCCGGGCCGCCCTTTGCGACATATTTGGCCCTGTGCAGGTGCATCGAGCCCTTTCCGCCGTTACCGCTCTTGCAGTATATCTTGACGTAGTCTATAAAATTGCTGTCTGACATAATGCTGCAAAGATAGCGAATCTTTTCAGATGGGCATTGGCCGAACCCTCGGATTGTGCGTTTTTTGCACATGTCTGAGTATGAGTCCCTTAAGCGAAAGCCCTTGCGCCATTTGACGCAAGGCGCTTTGGCTAATTGTCTGATAACTAGGGTTTTGTGAATTACATTTATGGCCGGGATACAAAGCAGTTGTGACTTCAGTGACGGGGGGAGAAGGGCGTGATTGCCGTGCTTGGTGTATTATCGGAGTAGTTCTTGGACTCCAGTTGGAGTCTATGATGATTTTTCTATTGTTTTTTCTGTAGCTCGTCTTCAAGCAGACGGATTCTTGCCTTCAGTTCTTCGATGGAAGGCAACTGCTCCTGAAGTTTCTTTACCTGGACATTGTCATAGGATGCTACACCCATAGGGGTTGTTATTCCGTTAAACGCATACTGTACTTCTGTCTCGTTCTTGTTGCTGCATATAAGAAGACCAATTGTAGGATTTTGGGATGAGGTCTTGACGAGGTCATCAACAGCATTGACATAGAAGTTTAGCTTGCCTGCAAACTCCGGCTGGAACGGAACGGCTTTGAGTTCTACAACCACATAGCAGTTGAGCGGGATATGGAAGAAAAGCATATCAAGCTTCCGAGTCTTGCCTGCGATGATAAGCTGCTTCTGCCTACCCATGTATGCGAATCCGGTTCCGAGCTCGAGCAGGAAGCGTGTGAGTTGCTTTTCAAGTTCGGTTTCGAGGGCCTCTTCTTTGTATCCGTCTTCCAATGAAATGAAGCCGAAGTCGTATGTGTCCTTAGTGATGGCCTGCGCCAGTTCGCTTTGTGGGGACGGGAGTTTGTCTGCAAAGTTGGTGATTGCGCCT
>JAZRZH010000052.1:0-123322 GCA_045601245.1 Bacteroidales bacterium | reverse complement strand
TTGCCGGTCAAACAACTGGCGCAGTTGTTCCTGCAGCAGCAAGCGTAACTGTCACCGGAGGTTTCTTCGATAAACATCCGGAGGTTAATGGCGTTTCCGTATCGGAGCCATTTGCTGTAGTATCCGGTTCGTACACCTATGGCGGAAAATCTTACGGTTTCAAGGTTGAATAAATCTGATTCATACCACATGGCCTCTGCCTCTGCCGAATGGAGAAATTTCAGAAAATCTTTTAATTTGGTTTTGAATTATCGTTTTTTTTCCTTTCATTTGTGGGTTAAATCTATGTAGATATATTTATATAAAATAAGTACCAATTTCAAAACGATGGAAAAAAAACAGCTCACAAAGTATAGGCAGCCGATAGCTGTCGTCATCTCGTATCAGACACGCGAGGTGATTGCCTCCTCTCCGGAGATGGCTTTTTCAATGAACGATTATGAAGAAGCAAACTGGTAAGGAGGAAAAGGCTATGAAGAAAGTATTATTCGCAATTTCAGCATTCGCACTCCTTATGGGTGCCGCATCCTGCCAGGAAGAAGATTTCGGCAAGGTTGACAACAACTCAAACGTTGAGAATCCTCTCAACACCATCACAGTGAAGATTGGTGGCGCAAATACCCGCCTCGGCCTCGATGGCCTGACCCCATGTTTCGAGGAAGGTGACGAGGTGTTCGGCTGGGACGCCACCGGCAACTACACTTACCAGTGTACATCCGTCAGCGGATCGGATGCTGTATTTACCAGGACTTCAACCTATGCTCCATCTGCAGATGAAGGCACCAAGGTGAACCTTGTATTCGCAAACGGTTTCTCAGCTACCGATATCACAGATGGCACACTTTCCATCGACATCACCAAGCAGGATGCATCCTCATTCGAGGATCTTCCTATCGTTATGACAGCCAGCGGATCAGTTGATGCATCCGGCAAGTGCACTATGACTTTTACCAATGAGACTTCCGTCATTATGGTGGACAACTGCACATCAGGTGCTTCCGCAGGCAGAAAGCTGACTCCCTCGGTTGACAATCTTTATCCTAAGATGACTCTCACCATCGGTACGGACGGAGCTTTCGAAAAGGTTGTTGATGACACACCTGCCACTATCACCAATAAAGCGACATCTCTTGTCGATGAGAATAAGGCATTTTCATTCTGCCTTGCCACTTTCCCGACACCTTCCGGCAATGGTGCAAAGCAGGTGTACATATCTGTTATGTCAGATACCGATTGGCCGTATTCCTGTGCCGTCGGAGAAAAGACCATCCCGGCAAACACGATCATTAAGATCAGCGGGAAAAACCTCCCTAATGAGTATGCCCAGCTTGCTGAAACAGGTGACAGATTCGGCTCGATCGCCGATGCTTTTGCTGCCGCAAACGATTATTCCGGTGCTTGTACGGTCAAATTATCTCATACGACAAGCAACTCAACGCCAATAAGTGTCACTAACCCTCACGGTGTAACACTTGACCTCGACGGAAAGACGTTAACAGTTAAAAGTACTAACCGAATCACTCCTTCCGAGAGCGGCAAACTGATTATCGATGGCAATGGTAGTATAGTTAATTCAACTGAAGCAAGCAATGTTTTTAACATCTCCAGCGGAACTTTGATTCTGAAGAAAGCTACAATAGGTTTTGCTAGCGATGCTACAACAGCAACTAATCCTACCGCTGGCGTCTATGTTCAGGGCACTGCCAAGTTTGAAATGCAGGGTGGCAAAATAAACGTTTCCTCGGGTGCATCAGCACTAATTGGCCAAGGCGATTCTAAGATCACAATTTCAGACGGTACAATCAGTAGTTCGTCAGTAGCATTAAGTGTCGCCGGTTCTTCTCAGACTACGATTACAGGTGGTACGATCACCACAACTGCAACCGGTCTTGGCAATGGCGCCCTCCTCGTCAACTCTTCGACAGCTTCAGTTACAATCAACGGAGAGAATGCAAAAGTGACAGCTCCTAATACAGCATCCGGCAACGCCTCTTGCCCTGCAGCTTGCTTGAAATCTGGCAGCCTCATCTTGAAAAATGGTTCAATAGGGGCAGGATATACCGGACTCAGGATGTTCGACGGCAGCTTTATTATGGAAGGCGGAGACCTTTACGGAAAGCGTCATGCGATAATCTTCGCTTATAATGCAGAAGGAAGCGGTACTGCAACTATCAAGGGAGGAGAAGTGAGGAACACTCTTGACAATTTTAAACTTTTACGTTTTGAATCAACAAGTAAGAATACCTTGAATATCGAGGGCGGATATATCTATGCTTATGGCACTAGCGTTACTTTCAGTGATATACCTGCGGCTGCTTCATGTAATGTTTCTGGCGGTTATTACAATAAGGACATCAATTCATACGCCGGTGTGAACTTCAACGGCAAGAGCTGTGTGGCTCTGGACCCTACTGTTACGTACAATTCCAGGACTTATACCCATGAAGTGAAGTAATTGATAATCTTCAATTATATGCTGAAAGCCGTGGCGGTCACGAACTGCCACGGCTTTTTGGTTGTATAAGCATCCGACGAAATGCATATTGTAGCGGGGAGAAATCCTCGCTACTTTTGCAAACAACCGAGATCTTATGATGACACGAGAGGAAATCGCTGCGATCGACAGGGACTGCGAGGAGCAGCACATCAGCCAGCAGGACTATCTGGAGAGCCACGGGATAATCACGCGCAGAGGTCCAAGGGCAAGCAGCAAAAGTCGCAGGACCCGGAAAGCTTCCTTACGGTGGAGATCCGCACGTCGTGCGGTTCGGTGATGCGCATCCAGGGAAACATGACCGCGGCGCACCTGCGGGAGATAATATCTGCGAGCAATGTTTAGTCTGGACGGCGGCGTCAAGTACTGGCTGTACAACAAGCCGGTGGATATGCGCAAAAGCTTCAACGGTCTGAGCGGCATCGTGACCAACGGGATGTGCGCCAGTCTTAGGAGCGGCGACGTGTACATCTTCATGAACGCGAACCGCAACATGATGAAGATGCTTCGCCAGAAGGAGGGTGGCCGTGGTCTACTCCCTCCTTGCCACCTGCAAGGCTCACGGGGTTGATGAAAGGGCATGGCTTGAGGACGTGCTGCGCAGAATACCCGAATACGAACTGGGCAGGAAGGACTTCTCCGATCTTCTTCCCGGCAACTGGACTGCCTCTGGCACGAAGTAAATCAAACTGACATCACACCCGTACAAAGCGAATGCAACCGGCATCTCAGTTATGCCAGTTGCATCTCACTTTGTCAATATATGTACTTCTTCGGATGCTTACGTAGGAGAGGGGTGCTGGCGCCAGGTGAGGCAAAATCGGCCCGCCTGGCGGCAGGATGTGGCATGGAGTAGCATCGGGCCGCGATGCCGTCGCCAGGTGATTTTCAGGAAGACATATTTCCTAAGGTTTTCGTGGTTTTCTCTGTTGATTATTCAAGTGGATATTAGTATTTTTGCAATTTCAGCGATTTTGCTGCCAAATGAATTCTATTACACAATAATTCCATTATGAAAAAGAAACTTACCTGCTTTCAGGATTACCAGCAGCCCCAGGTGACAGTCCAGGAGCTGGATTCTACCGGAATATGTGCGGCTTCCGGAAACTCGACTTTCAATCCGTCGCACTTTGATGATGATGTAATTAATTGGTAAGGAGGACGCGATTATGAAAAAGCATTTGTCAATTATTTGCTCTGCAGCCGTCGTTTTTGGCGCTGCTTCCTGCCAGAAGGCAAATTTCACTGATACACCTGCCGCAGCGGAAAAGGCTCTTACATCAATAACAGTCAGAATGCCTGGCAGCGATACCAGACTTGCCCTTGACGAAGCTACTCACTATACCATATTTGAAGAAGGTGACGAGGTCTTCGGATGGGATGCGGACGGCAGCTATGCCTATTACTGCACATCGGTCAATGCTGACAAGGCCGAATTCGAATTGATCAGCGAATATGCGCCATCTTCCGAGGCCGGCACCAAGGTCAATCTGGTTTATGCGAATGGCTATGATGCCGATGATGTTGATGGCGGCGAACTCTCCCTCGATATCAAGAGCCAGAGCGCAACAGGATTCAGCCAGCTCCCAATTGTGATGACAGCTCAGGGTATCGTCGCTGAGGACGGCGGATGCGAGGTGACGTTCAACAACGAGACCTCATACATACGCATCAAGGACTGCTCGACCCCCGCTGACGGTGGTATGAGTTTCTATTCACTGGAGGCCACTAACCTCTACCCGCAGATGACCATATCCATCGATAATGACGGCAACTTCGTCAAGACAATCGGTACTGCCGGCACTATTACGAACTCTGCTGAAATCGTATCCGACCAGGACGGCAATATTTCTGGCTGTATGGCTACTTTCCCTTCACCGGAAGATGCCGCTATGGCAAGTGTCATTTTCTCCGCTGAATCGGCCGAAGGCTTCTTATATTACTATAATGTCGGCAAAAAGACAGTGCCTGCCAACAAAATCATAAATATTTCCGAAAAGGAATTCACTGCGGAAATCCCGGTAGTCGGCATCGTGGAACTTGCTGAGACTGGCGAAAGCTTCACCAGCTTCACCGCTGCCGTCGACGCCGCCAATGAGTATTCCGGCCCTTGTACAATCACTGTGCTCAAGGATTTCACCAATACTGAAGCACAGACCATCAGCAATCCTGACGGTGTCACACTTGATCTCAACGGATACACGCTCACCATTTCCGGCAAGTCAACCAGGATATCTATTGCATCCGGAAGTACTTTGACCATTGATGGCGAAGGTACATACGCCGTAGCAACTGCTACAAATACTTTTGCTCTCTCAAATGAGAACTCAACTCTGATCCTCAATAGCGGCACTATTACCAATGGGGGAAGTTATGCAGTCGTTTATTCCACGAAGGGTGACTTCATAATGAATGGCGGAACGGTCACCGACAACGGCAAAAAGAGCCTTGCACTGGACTTTGAGGCCCCCGGCAAGATGACACTCAATGGCGGTCAGGTAATCGGTGGCAGTTCGAAGCACGGAGCGGTATATATCGGCAATAAAGATGCTGAGGTCGAAATCAACGGTGCCGAAATCAGTGCTCCTTACGGTACTGACAATCCTGCTCTGAATGTCTATTCCGGCAATTTGGTTCTCAACTCAGGTAAAATCGGATCCAAGAGTGACCGTTGGGGTATCAAAGTGTGCAACGGCAGCTTCGAGATGAACGGTGGTACCATTTCGGCATTGAGATACCCTGTATATTGTGCCGGAACCGGTACTGCTACCTTCTGCGGCGGTAACGTGGTCGAAGTCAACGCGGGTTGGAAGATTTTCTATGGAGGCAGCGATGCGAAGAACGACATCAGGATCGAGGGTGGATATTTCTTCACCCCTCACAGTGCATCATATTCAGGTTTCTATTCCTTCGGTGGCACTCTTACCAATATGTCAATAGAAGTCTCCGGCGGCTATTTCACTGAAAACCTCCTTGACGAAACTGCCGCATATTACGGCAAGATAACAGTCAACGGCGATGTGTCCCCTTGCACTGATATCAAGGATACCGCCGGTAATAAGTACACTTATCAGGTAGTTCCCGCATTATAATTTTCTGTATGAAAAGAAGGGGTTATTTACATATCGCGCTTCTTGCATCGTCAATCGCTTTCGGAGCATGCAATCAGGTTGGAACAGACCTTCCTGACCTTGACGCTAAAGGCTTTGTTGCATCTCAGGAGCAGAGTGTGACCGACACCAGGACTGTTCTCGACTCCTATTCCGTGTTATGGTCCGCGGATGATACTATCAGCGTGTTCAAGGCTTCCCTTATCGCTGAAGGCTATGCCGGCTGCAAAGTCGGTATAGATCCTTCCGATGGCGGCAAGCCTTATGGCCGTTTCTACAATCCCGAGTGCGAGGATTACTACGGCACTCTGTGCTATGCTGCATATCCTGCATCGATGTGTACTGGTGCCGAGGGGACAAATCTGAAATTCAATCTTCCGGATGTTCAGTACTGGCGCGACAATTCCTTCGATTCCGGAGCCAACCCGTCGGTGGCAGTCACATCGGGTAGGGAACTTAATTTCAAGAATCTATGCGGGCTGCTCGTCATTTCCTTCGGCGGAGCTCCGGCAATCACCGAGATACATCTGACGACTCTTGCAGAGGAAGCTCTCTGGGGTGAGGGCAGCGTGGATATGAGTTATACGGACGTTCCTGTTCTGAAAATGTCAGGGACCGTCAGTCCGGAACAGAAGACATTGACCCTGAAGATTGACAATCCTGCCCTGCAGGATGACGGTCGGTTTGTCTCAAACGGTGCTACGGCGACAGTTGCTGACGGCACTATTGCGGGCGATAATGCCGGCGCTGCCACTACATATTATTTCGTTGTTCCGGCCGGCAGCCTTGGACAGGGCTTTGAGGTTATGGTCAAATGCGCAGACGGTACATATATGCAGAAGTATGCCACATCTTCCAATGCTGTTATCGAACGTTCCACTTGTGTTGAGATGCCGGACTTCGAATATCAGGACGAGTCCGAAATGGAGATACGTACCGACGTCATCAACAAGGCTTTCTACAAAGACCTCGTGATGGACAGCGGATGCGGCCTGACGAACAACAAGACTATACCTGTCACCACTTATCTGAATCTCAGCACCGAGACCATCTACACCGAAGACGAAGATGATTATGTCTTTACGGAGGAAGGCCAGAATGCCCAGAACCGTCTCCTCTGCGGTACTACCAATGACGAGAACGGCATTCTGCTCTATCCCGACGGCGAGCCGCGCTACAGGATGATATATGTCAACGGCGGTATCGCCACAAGGCACGGCCGCAGCCTTATGGAGGCCGGACGCGAACATTTCCGACAGTACTTCTTCAATGGAGGCAGCTACCTCGGCACCTGTGCCGGGTCTTTCATCGCCACATACGGCATCATCGATTCTTATATTGCGCACAACGGATATATGGGAATATGGCCAGGTTATGCAAGCGACACCAGCACGCCGCATATCTATCCGGACTATACTCTTCCCGATGACTGTCCTCTGCTCAAATATTATGACTTCGGCGGTGACCACCGCATAAAAGAGGTTAGGCACCACAACGGTCCGTTTTTCGAGCATTGGGATATGGTTCCCGGCACAGAGGTGCTCGCTTACAACGATTACCCTGCATACAAGTTCCATACGTTCCCTTCCTGCATCGCATACAATCCATCGATCTATTCAGGACGGGTGATCCTGCTCGGAGGCCATCCTGAGCTGGCGGAAAGCGGGGAGCAGCTCGACTTCTTCGCAGCTCTCTGCCGCTATGCCATGGAAGGCGGCGGCATTGCAAAGGTCAAGGGCATTCTCCGCAACGGACAGACGCGCAATATGACCAAGGGCACATCGGACAATGATCCGGCATTTACCAAGGTCGGCGACAAGCAGTGTCATCATTTCGCGTTCGCACTGCCTGATGACGCGCGCAATATCAAGGTGCGTCTCGAAGCCAAGGCTGACTTCAACCTCAGCCTCCGTCTGGCTAAGGGTACTTTCGCATTCAAGGAAGATGCGCAGTATGCTGTCGAAAGCACGGACCTTGTCAAGGAATTGCAATTCGATTCACTCGACAAGGGAACCTGGTATGTCGGGGTTCAGTGCGAAGATACCGTCAATCAGACTTTTGGAAAATACGGTATCGCCTACAGCGGCAAGACTGCCGTACTCAACGGCGTTCCATATTCTATCACAGTATCCTGGGAATAATAATAAGGAGGTTTCGCAATGAAAAAGATATTAATGCTCATAGCGGCCGCAGCCGCAATATTTGCCTCCTGTACAAAGGAAGAGATCAATTCAGGCACCCCGGTATTCAAGGGTGTGACTGAGAACGTTTCCACCAGGACTGCATTGTCGCCATCCGGAGATGGCTACAGTCTCGTCTGGAGCGAAGGTGACGTCATCGCAGTATCAAACGGCTCCGAAACGGCAACATATCGAGCCGCCCAGGGCGGCAGTACTGAAACTGATTTTACAATCGTCTCTCCCGGCACATTTTCCGGCAGCGCGTTCACTGCATATTATCCTGCATCGCTTGCTGAAGGCATCCTGCCTGCAGTGCAGAAATATGCCGGAGCTGACATTGTCGAGGCACCGATGATGGCCAGGACTTCATCGGATGTCAATACCCTTGAATTCCGACTTCTCGGCGGAATGATGAAACTCAATGTCTCCACCGCCCTCAGCGGAGTGAAAGTCTCATCCATCGTGCTCTCGTCAGATCAGGGCTTCAGCGGCCCTTGCACTGTGGAAGGTGGTCTGGTAGCCGTCAATGCAGGTCAGGGCTCGAACGTGACTCTTGACTACGGAGACGGGGTGGAGATCGGCACCACCGCCACTCCGTTCGTGATTTCAGTGCCTGTGGCCAAATATACAGGACTGACCGTCAGTATTCTGACCTCGGACGGAAAGCAGTCGGTGGCAAAACTTGCCGCCAATTCCTCGTATAGCGTCAACCGCGGTGAAATGCGTACCCTCGACATCAATGTCACCGCCCTCGAGCCGTACCACAAGGAAGGCAAGGCCCTGCTGATGATGGGCAGTGATTTCAACGAAGTGCTCAAGCGTTTCAAGAACCCTTCAGCAAAGGGTATCGACAAAGACAAGTCAATAAAGAAGATCATATTCAAGACCAATGATCCGACCGTAGGCACCGACAAGGTGAGTGCATTCGACTCGGAGATTCCTATCTATGCTTCCTGGGACGCCAAGACAGGTACGGTGACCGTTACTACGGAGGCTTCCGAGATTACGGCCAACGAGTCGCTTTCGTACACATTCGCGTTTATGCACGGACTCAAGCGCATCGAAGGACTCACCTGTTTCAATACATCCGGGACAAAGTTCTTCGACAGGATGTTCTATATGAATGGCTCCGAGAATCCTCAGATCGAGGAGATCGACTGCTCAAGCTTCAATACCGAGAAAGCCATTTCGATGCAGGCTATGTTTGACAGCTGCCAGCTGGCCAAGGTTATAGATGTCAGCAGCTTCCGTACACCGAATGTGGAGAGCTTCTCAAGTATGTTCTGTATGTGCAAGGCCGTTGAGCATCTTGATGTCAGCAACTTCGATACATCCAAGGGCATAAAGTTTGGTTATATGTTCGCCAAGTGCAACGCTCTCCGGGAGCTTGACGTCAGCAAGTTCAACACGGCCAACGCGACCACGATGGACAATATGTTCTCGGATTGCTGGTTGATCCCGAATCTTGACCTTTCCGGCTTCAATACTGACAAGGTAACTGACACCCGCAGTATGTTCAACCGCTGCAAGGCAATCAGGACGCTTGATATCAGACACATGAGTTTCCCTGCCACAACGCGTATGACCTATATGTTCTACCAGATGGAGAATCTTGAGACCCTTCACATCGAGTCCCTGGACTTTGCTAGGTGGAGCGATGCGGCAAGTCTCGAACAGATGTTCAGATATTTGCCTTGCCTCAAGGAGATTTATCTGGGTGAGAAGGGCTGCTGTACGGCGGGCATTAATCCGACCTCATTCTTTGCCACGTCCACAGACAAGGTGGGCGTCCGTACGGCATCATACAGCAAGGAACTGACCATCCATTGCACGAAGCAGACCGCCGACTGGCTGGCAAAGACTTCGCTGCGCTGGATAAAGAGCGGCTATAGCGGTTTCGCTCCGATCGATGTGAAGTTCATCGACCTGGACGGCAATCCATATACCCCTGTCTGGGCTGCGGACTGATCCGGTCAGGATAGCTGTTGGTCTGGAATGTAATCAGCTGATTTATAGTCAGATAGTCATTTAGCCTTGCGCAAATTTGCGCAAGGCTAAATCGTTAAAGCTCTGAGTGATAGCTGTTTGTGTTCCAGCGCCCTAACTGCGGGCGAGGGACTCTTGGACTTTTTATTTCTTTCTGACCGCCAGGGTCATACCGACGGTGAGGATTGCAGCGCCGGCCACGGCCATCCAGGTGATCCTGTCGTCAAGTATCAGATAGGCGAAGATCATTGTGCAGAACGGCGAGAAATAGAGCAGGTTCGTTGTCCTGACTGTACCAATGACGGTTGTCGCCCAGTTCCAGATGATGTAGCAGATCATTGATGCCACCGATCCCAGATAGAGAAGATTGCCCCATACCGCAGGCCGGAAGAGGACCGTCGTATCGAAGTTGAACGGTTCCACGAAGATGAAGTACGGCAGGATGGTGAGCAGTCCGTATGCGAATACCTTCCTAGTGACGAAAAGCGGGCTGTAGCTGCCGGATACGCGTTTGAGCAGCAGGCTGTATGACGCCCAGGAGATTGCGGCGCAGAATGCCAGCAGGTCGCCGAGCGGGTTGAGGTGCAGTATGAATTCGCCGTTTAGGACCACGAGCGCCATTCCGACGAATGCGATGACGGAGCCCGCCACCTGTCTGAGATTCATCCGTTCCTCTTTGTAGAATATTGCCATCAGCAGGGCGGTCAGCAGAGGCGAACAGCAGACCAGGATGGCGACATTCGCGGCGGTGGAGTATGTCAGTGCCGTGTTTTCACAGAAGAAATACAGTGAACCGCCCGCAAATCCCAGCAGTGCGAAGTTCAGTTCGTCCTTTATCGAGCCGGAGAAGAGCCGCTTCGGGGCTATGAACCATATCAGCAAGTATGCCAGCAGGAATCTGCACATAAATATCTCAGCCGGCGTCATCCCGTTGGCCAGAAGGATTTTGCTGGAGATGAAGGTCTCGCTCCAGATGGCTACGGTGCATATCGCCGCGGCCCACGCAAGACTATGGCTTAGTTTCTTTTCCATTGCTTTGGATTTGCGGCGCAAAGGTATAACTTTGTAGGAACATTAAGTATACGAATATGAAAAAAGCATTGATTCTTGTCGCAACGCTCCTTTCTCTTGCGGCGTGCGGCTCCAAAACCCAGCAGACAGAAGAGCCTATGAACAAAGATTTTCTCACACTCGCCACCGAGCGCTATTCGGTGCGCCATTTTTCTGATACTCCTGTGGAGCAGGAGAAGATAGATCTCATCATCGAAGCCGGCAGGGTGGCTCCTACGGCGGTCAATTCGCAGCCGCAGAAGATTTATGTCGCAAAGAGCCCTGAGGTGATGGCCAAGCTCAACAAGGTGTCGCCTTGTATGTACGGCGCGCCACAGTGCTTCATAATGTGCTATAATGACGATACCGTTTGCAAGCGCGGCGAGAACGGCAATTACGGTGACATAGATGCTACCATAGTCCTGACCCATATGATGCTTCAGGCTGCAGAAATAGGAATAGGCACCTGTATGGTCGGTCGCTTCGATCCTGTTGAACTCTGCAGGGAGCTCAATCTTCCTGAAACGATTCATCCTGTGCTCCTGATGCCTTTCGGCTATGCCGCCGAGGATGCCGCTCCGTCACCGAAGCACAGTGAATACCGTCCGATCGAAGAGACGGTCGAGGTGATATAACGATTCTATGAGGGGTTTCCTGAGACTTATACCGGTGCTCGCCGTCGTGATGCTGACTGCATCGACCTGCGACAAGGAGAAGATGAAGTTGTACCGCGATTCGCAGGGCAATACAATCGATATCATCGGCGCATGGGGGCTGACGGAGGTGCAGTATTTCACCGCGGGTGTCACCGAGAGCAAAGCGGTGGAGCCTGAAACCCTTATGGAATTCATGGATAAGGGCTTCGGCCGCACTCTCATCCTTGCGCCGGACGGGACGAAGAAAGAGATCGATACGTTCCGTTATGAGAAATACCCCGCCGGAATCACCATCTATACCGAAGAGGAATACAGGAAAAATCAGTACCTGTCCGACGAGGATCCCGAGTATGAGCGCGGCAGGACCTATTATTTCAAGGTTATCGACCAGAACACCATCAGCAGCAGGGAACAGCTGACTTCAGGTACATATATCGTCAATATTTTCAGCAGATTCTAATATTATGGAAGAACCGGTACTCAACGTACACAATAAGTCCGAATATGAGCCTGCGCACAGCGCGGAGCACATACTCAACGCCACAATGGTGAAGATGTTCGGCTGCCCGCGCAGCCGCAACGCGCACGTGGAACGCAAGAAGTCCAAATGCGACTATTCCCTTTCAGAATGCCCGTCCGACGCGCAAGTCGCTGAGATCGAGGCCAGGGTCAACGAAGTGATAGCAGCCGGGTTGGATATCAGCATAGACTTTATGCCGAAGTCCGAGGCTGCGGCCATCGTGGACCTTAGCAAACTTCCTGCGGATGCTTCCGACACTCTCCGCATAGTGCGCATAGGCGGTTATGATGCCTGCGCCTGCATAGGCGCGCACGTCGCGAATACTTCCGAGATAGGGCATTTCAGCATCATAAGCCACGATTTCAATGACGGCGTATGGCGCCTCCGCTGGAAAGTGACCGATGCTTCAGAAAAGTATTGATATGCTGCGACGATTGATTTCATTTACCATCTGCCTTATGATGTGCGCGGGTGGGTGTGCGCAGGGCGTTCAGGTCCGTCTGTCCGACGTGGATTATTCACAGCAGACAGCCGATGATTTCGAGGCGGCGATGAAGGTTCTCGTGCCGATGAAGGACAAACCTGCCGCTGAAATTGTGATAGCGTGCGCGAAGCATTTTGCCGGGACTCCTTATGTTGCCGGAAGTCTGGAGAAAGAACCCGAAATGCTGCGGGTCAGCACACGTGAGACCGACTGCATATTATTCGTCGAGATGTGTGTCGCAATGACCCTCACCGCCCGCAGCGCCACGCCGGACTTCGAGACTTACTGCGGATTCCTGCAGTCGCTCCGCTATCGCGACGGCATAGTGGACGGATATTCGTCACGTCTGCATTACACTTCCGAATGGCTCCTCCAGGCGGAGAATATGGGCCGGCTCGAGGAGATTACCGGCATCATCGGCGGCAAGCCGCATCCGCAGAGATTCTCCTTTATGTCCAGGCATCCGCAATCGTATATGCAGCTCGCCGGTGTCCTGTCCGGAGATGATGAGGCCCGGCGCCAGATGGACGGTATCAAGGCGGCCGAGCAGCGTCTCAACGCGAGGGAGTATTACCTGATCGGCATGGAGGATATCGCATCCTGCGCATCAAAGATCAAGAGTGGAGACATCGTCTGCTTCAATTCCATCGTGGGTGGTCTTGACATCGCCCACGTCGGCTTCGCCCTGCGCGAAAATGGTGTCCTGACCTTCATCCATGCCTCGTCCGGCGCCGGTAAGGTCATCGTCAACAGCAAGCCTCTTGCCGACTATGTCGTCTCCCACAAAACCATCAACGGCATCCGCGTAGCGAGACTTGCGGACTGATACCAGGAATATAAATGTAGTTAAATAATGAAGAAACCTTTCTTAATCGTTGCAGCCGTCGCGCTGCTTGTCCTCTGTGCCGCCCGGCCTGCAGAGGCGAAAGTATCGAAGAAACAATACAAGGCATACGAGTCCGCTCTGCTGGATATCATCAAAAGGGCGAATGTCCCTTCGATTCAGCTGGTCTATGTGACACCTGACGACAGCTTGAGTTTCACCGTGGTCAACAAGGGTTTCTACGCTGCGACAACTCTCCCGCAGGAGGATAAGCCAATCACTGACAAGTCAGTCTACGAGGCCTGCTCGATAAGCAAGATCCCGCTTTCGTGGATTGCCGTAAAGATGATAGAGGAGGGGACCCTCGAACTGGACCGTCCGCTCGTCGAGTATTATCCGGGGCTGCTGGATTTCTTTGCCACTGATGCGGATAAGGAGATGGCGAAAGTGCTTACCCCGCGTCTATGCATGATACACCGCACTGGCCTGCCGAACAAGGGCTACAAGGATATGAAATTCCTCTGCGCTCCTGATACTAAGTACGGCTATTCCGGTCCCGGTATCTACTGTCTCCAGCGCACGATTGAATATCTCAAGGGTGAGACACTGACTCCGATTGCCAGAAAATATATCTTTGACCCGCTCGGTATGAAGAATACCAACTATCAGTGGATGAGCGGATATGAGGATATTCACGTGAACGGATACAAAAAGGATACGATTACCAAGAACAAATGGAAGACCAATCATCCGAACGCTGCATTCTCGATGACCACGAACGCTGCGGAATGCACCGCTTTCTTCCGCGCGATGATGCGCCATTGGGGTATGAGCGAGGAGTCCTACGAAATGATGTTCGCCGCATACGCCGACCCTGTGCCGTCCGATTTTCCGGAACGCGGATCGTTCTACAGGGCCCTCGGCCTCTGCCGCGAGGACAGTGAACAGTTCGGCACGATGTATTACCATTTCGGCAACAACGGCAACTTCAAGGGCCTGGCGATGTTCATACCGAAGACTCAAACCTCGCTGGTGTACTTCATCAACGGTATCAATCCATACAACATCACCGATGCCATCCAACAGATCTTCCTCGGGAACGAGCAGCCGTTCGCAATGGTCAAGGCCGGCAAGCCGCTGAAATAAGCTCGGCATCGTCGCCTGCCGGACTTCTTATGATACGTTTATTCCTGAATAATATTTTCGCTTACGTAATGATTATTGGATAATTCGTACATTTGCTTGAGTAACTGGATAAAAAGATGAAAAGGTCGCTAGTTATCGTTCTATATTAGTGGCTGCAATTTTCCCTTCTTGTCAGATTGACTGGCCGGCATCTTCCGGCGAGGTTGTTACAGCTGGTTCTGCCTAGGTTTCTGAAAACTATGTAATACTCTATGGTTATCTGAACGTGGGCGAATCCATTCGTTCTGCATGCCGATTCGGCATTCTGTTTTCCACGAGCCTGACCCCTCAAACGAAAACGGAATTTTAGAGGCGAGTATTGAACTGGATTCAAATAAAATTTGAGGTTGTCCTCAAAGCCCTCTCTTCGGATACCGAATATTGCTATAAAGCATACATAAGGTATGCATCGTGCTTGTACCAATATGGGAATGTCAAGTCTTTCAAGACAAAGGATATCACATCGGTGGATCTCGGCCTGTCCGTCAAGTGGGCCAGTTGCAATCTGTGCGTCAGCCATCGGCGGAGCCAATCGATAATAATTTTCGCAAAGCCATCTCGCAAACTCCGCGGGATGGCTTTTGTCACGAATCGACAGTTTTAGTTGATATTTGCTGCTCGTGACAGGGAAACCACTCATATTTACCAATTTGATGTCACGACTCGCAACTTTTGCCATGTTATTATCAGTTATGACATTCCCAACGTCAATCCGTCGTGATATCAGGAGCCGCCGCTCTGGCGGCAATCACGTTGCCTCGGTATCGGTGAGACATAGGCGGGCAGGTGTATGGCGGATGTATGGCAGGGGCTGTTGAAGCGGCTTGTTGATAATTCACGGGATATTATGTAACTTTGTCCAATTTTAATTGGGCAGAGTTATGAGCACCATCTTGTTGAATAATGCCAGGCTGATTGATGGCAGGCGTGTCAATATTTCGATCAGGGACAAGCATATTGCGGCGGTCACTTCGGTATCCGAGCCTGCGGGTCCGGCAGACAGGGTGATTGACTGCAGCGGTTTCTGCGCTGTCCCGGGTCTGATAAATGCGCATACACACGCAGCGATGACTCTTATGCGCGGCGTGGGCAAGGGGCTGTCCCTTCAGTCCTGGCTCAATATGATATGGGGCATAGAGGACCATCTCGATCCTGAAGCCATTTACTGGGGCAGCAAACTTGCAATACTTGAGATGATCAAGTGCGGCACAACCTGTTTCAACGATATGTACTGGCACGTGCCCCAGGTCCGCGAGGCCGTGGAGGATATGGGCACCAGGGCTCTGCTCAATTACGTGGTGCTCGACGGCGGCGATGTCGAAAGGGGCCTTGCCCAGCGCAAGGAATGTATGCAGATAGTCAAGCAGTCGGAGGAATGGTCCGATCGCATTACCCTTGGTATTGCCATTCACGCTGATTATACCGTCAATGAGGACAATATGCTGTGGGCCGGCAGGACAGCAAAGGAACTGGGTGCCAAGTTGCACGTCCACATTTCCGAGACGGAAAATGAAGTGAACGACGATATCGCAAAGTACGGCAAGACTCCTGTACGCCATTTCGACGACCTGGGCCTCATTGACAGCGACTTCATTGGCGCGCACGGTCTCTGGCTGACCGATGAGGACATAGAGATACTCGGTTCCCGCGGCGCCAGCATAGTCCACAATATCAACTCCAACCTCATGCTCAGCTCCGGTTACCGTTTCAAATACAACGAGTTGCGCGACGCAAGCGTGAATGTCTGCATCGGCACCGACGGCTGCGCATCCTCCGACAACCAGGACGTGCGCGAGAGTATGAAGACTATGGCGCTGCTGCAGCACGCGTGGCGTAACGACCCTCAGGCAATGCCGCTCAACGAGTTGCTGGACGTAGCTACGGTCAATGGCGCGCGCGCCCTCGGCATCAATGCCGGCAGGATAGAGGAGGGGGCTCTGGCTGACATTTCACTGATCAATATGCGCACTCCGGAACTCGTTCCTGACATAGATTTCCTCAGCAACTTCGTGTTCGCGGCCAACAGTTCCTGCGTGGACACTGTTATCTGCGACGGACGGATCATTATGGAAGGCAGGAAGGTCGCAGGCGAGGATGAGATTATGGAGAAGGCCGGCGAGCAGGCCTGGAAACTTATGAAAAAATCAAAAGCATAATAATATGGACGAAAGATCACAAAACGTCATTGAGGCGGCTGAGTTCCTCAAAGAGAAACTTCACGGCCTCCAGCCGGAGGTTGGAATAGTCTTGGGCAGCGGTCTGGGCAAATTCGGAGAAAGCATCGATGCGGAAGAAATCATTTCTTACAGCACGATTCCGCATTTCGCACAATCCACGGCCATCGGCCACAAGGGCAATTTCATTTTCGGAAGACTGGGTGGAAAGGTGGTCTGCGCGATGCAGGGCCGCTTCCACTATTACGAAGGATACAATATGGATAAGGTGACGCTCCCGATAAGGGTGATGAAACTTCTCGGCATCAAATATTTCTTCGTTTCCAATGCTTCAGGCGGACTCAACCCGGACTTCAGCATAGGTGACCTGATGGTCATCGAGGACCATATCAACCTTATGCCTAACCCGCTGATCGGCGGCAATATGGACGAGTTCGGAACCCGCTTCCCGGATATGTCCTGCGCATACGACCGCGACCTTATCGCAAAGGCGGAGAAGGCTGCCGAAGAGCTCGGCATTACGCTCCGCAAGGGAGTCTATCTTGCAAATACCGGTCCTACATACGAAACTCCTGCCGAAATCCGCTTCTACTACAAGGCGGGCGCTGATGCTGTCGGGATGTCAACCGTTCCGGAGGTGATTGTTGCACGCCACAGCCAGATACCGGTATTCGGCATCTCGATCATCACGAACGTCGCCAACAAGGTTGTCTGCAACGACAAGCTCAATGACGGCGCGGACGTGGTCCGTATCGCCAATGAGGCATCAGACAAGATGGCGAAGATATTTACCAGAATCATCGAGACGCTTTAAGGGGAATGGTACATTTTATCAGTCTCTCAAGCGGAAGTAACGGCAACTGTTATTACGTAGGTAACGGTGAAAAGGGTTTTCTGATCGATGTCGGTATAGGCGGGCGAAGCATCAAGAAACGTCTGCTGCAGAACGGCATCGGAATTGAGAAGATATCTTTCGTTCTGGTCTCCCACGACCATTTTGACCATATCCGCAGTCTCGGCACCTTCACTGAGCGCTTCAAAAAGCCGGTGTACGCTACAGCTGAGGTCCTGCGTGCGCTTGAGACCCATTTCTGTACCGCCGGATATATGCGCGGATGCACACACGCCCTTGTTCCCGAGCAGGAGAATGCCATTGACGACGTAAAGGTGACGCCTTTCAGGGTGCCGCACGATGCCGCGGACACCGTGGGGTATTATATCGAGTTCTGCGGTGAAAAATTTACGTTCATGACCGATATTGGGGCTCCGACTGATTCGGCCGTGCGCTATGCGTCTCTTGCCGATCATCTGGTGGTGGAGGCGAACTACGATGTGGATATGCTGGTTGCCGGTTCCTATCCACAGGAATTGAAAATGAGGATAATGCAGGGCCACGGGCATCTTTCCAACGATGAGATGGCCACGTTGCTGCGACGCAGCTGGCATCCGGAGCTCAAGGACATATATCTGTGCCACCTGAGCGAAAACAACAACACTCCCACACGCGCGATGCGCGCGGCTTCCGATGTGCTGAATGAGGTCGGGGCGGCGGGAACGACGCTGCATTATCTTCCGCGCCGCGACCCTTCGGAGCTGTTCGAGTGGTAGATGCCGCGACGGCGCGTTTAATTAAAAAGGATAATTACTATTTTTGCAGAATCAAATCTGAGATACAATGTTTGAAAATCTGATGGATCGCCTCGAGAGTTCTTTTAAACTCATCAAGGGGCAGGGCAAGATAACGGAAGTCAATATATCCGAGACGCTCAAGGATGTACGCAAGGCACTCCTTGACGCAGATGTGAGTTATAAGGTTGCGAAGAGTTTCTGCGACGAGGTGAAGCAGAAGGCTATCGGACAGGATGTGCTCAAGGCTGTCCGTCCGGAGCAGATGATGGTCAAGATTGTCCACGACGAACTTGCCGCCCTTATGGGAAGCGATGCATCGGAGATCAATATCAAGGGCAATCCGGGCATAGTGCTGGTCGCCGGTCTCAACGGTTCCGGTAAGACTACATTCTGCGGCAAACTCGCTCTCAACCTCAAGACAAAAAAGGGAAAGAAGGTCCTCGTCGCAGCCTGTGATACATTCCGTCCGGCCGCTGTCGAACAGTTGAAGACCCTCTGTTCGCAGGTGGAGGTCAATTGTTACAGCGAGGAGGGAGTCAAGGACCCTATTTCAATTGCCCGGAACGCAATAGCTCTCGCGAAGAGGGAGGACTACCAGGTGGTCATCATCGATACCGCTGGCCGTCTTGCTGTCGATGACGAACTGATGGACGAGATTTCCGCACTCCACAAGGCTGTGGCTCCTTCAGAGACACTCTTCGTTGTGGATGCGATGACCGGTCAGGATGCTGTCGAGACCGCGAAGATATTCAACGAGCGCCTCGATTTCGACGGAGTGGTTCTCACGAAGATGGACGGCGACACCCGCGGTGGTGCGGCCCTTTCCATTAAGGCCGTCGTAGGCAAACCGATCAAATTTATAAGTCAGGGCGAGAAAATGGAGGCCCTCGACATATTCTATCCTGCACGTATCGCTGACCGTATCCTCGGTATGGGTGACGTTGTCTCCCTCGTTGAGAAGGCTCAGGAGCAGTTCGATGAGGAAGAGGCCCGCAAACTTCACAAAAAGATCGCAAAGGACCAGTTCACCCTCGATGATTTCTACAAGCAGATACAGCAGATCAAGAAGATGGGCAACATCAAGGATCTTGCATCTATGATACCTGGTGTGGGCAAGGCTCTTAAGGATGTGGATATAGACAATGACTCCTTCAAGGGTGTCGAGGCAATCATTCTCTCAATGACTCCGTATGAGAGACAGAATCCTGAACAGATCAACGGGTCGCGCCGCAAGCGCATCGCTGCCGGCAGCGGTACATCCATAGCAGATATTAACCGTCTGCTGAAGCAGTTTGAAGGGACACGCAAGGCGATGAAGAGTATATCGGCTGGAAGGATGAACAACCAGATATTGAAAAAGAAAAAGAGGAAGTGATTCCTCTTTTTTATATCCTTCCCTTATAATCCGCGGTGCGTGAATTTGTGGACTATCTTTCCGTCCCTGAGCACCAGTACAAGCGGCCATCTGCCGCAGACTATTTCAATGAAGGTGTCCTGGTCCAGGTATTCAATCCTGTCGTATTCCAGGCCGCAGGCGTCAAAGAAATCCTGCGGGTTGCGCTCGACCGACGGCCTGCCGAAGATGACTGTCAGCGGCACGTCCTTCATACCGAAACACGAACGTGTGCGCTCCAGCCATTGTGCATTTTTCTCGCAGTATGGGCAGACCATCGAATAGAAACAGACTACCTGCGTGCCCTGCATCAGTCCTGCCGGCACTTCACCGCGTTCCACCGCACTGCGCATTGCGTCCCTGTCAACCTTGATATCAAAACCACGGAGAAATGCAGCCGCGGTCAGTATCAGCAGAATAAAAAGAATCCCGGGAAGTACCCGGGATCGTATTTTTTCTATTGTTTTAAGCAATGCCATCCTTTGTTGCTAGAAGAGCTGCGGGCGGCATTTGAGTGAAGAGTGGTGGCCCAGGGCAGTTACATCGTAGTCACTGTCACCGCATCTCTCACCTTCTTCAAGAGTGACGGTTCTTTCAAGTACCTGATCGTCGAATCTGCTTACACAATTGCAAGTTTTGGCACATCCGGCGCATGAAAGTACGGTAGCAGTAGTAATGATGGCAAGAAATAATTTCTTCATAATCAATATCCTTTTTTCGTTTTCGCAAAGTTAATAAAAAACAATCGCTTTTTTAAATTAATGTCGTAAATTTGAAAGTTAAAATTCATTATATGGGATTAAAGGACCAAAAAGTGTTATCTGCTTTGTATGTGCGCATAAAACGCCTCATAGCCAAGCATCTTGATAAAAGAGTCGTTTTACTTTTGGATACGTTCATATCCTTCGTTTCCACGGCTATCATTCTTGTTTTTCTGATGATACCGCAGATTCGGGAAATATACTGTAAGTCTTCGGGCAGCTATTACAATCTCATCCTTGTCACATCGCTGATTTATTCGGCGCTGATGTTTCTTCTGGTCAAGAGTCACCATATCATTATCAGATATTCGTCTTTCCACGATGTAATGAAACTGGCGCTGGCACTTGCTGGGAAAGAGATATTGATTTCAATCACTCTGATAAGCGTTTCACTGTGGCGTTATTCCACGATTGCCATACTTTTAGCTGATTTTCTGCTATCATTCTTCTTCCTTATTCTGGTCAGGATACTGATGATAACCGTTTATTATCATTTCCTCAATCAGTCACGCAAGGACAAGAAATTGACCAAAGTTCTGGTTTTCGGGACCCTTAACAAGGCTGTCTCCCTTTTGACAAGATTGCAGAAATCACAGAAATATAAGGTCTGTGGATTTCTGACAGCGTCAAAGGACGAAGACAATCTCCGCATTGCTAACAATGTGACATATTATTTCTCCGACAAAGAGTCATTTTCACGGATTGTCGACAAACTGGCCATTGATGCAATTCTCTTCGCTGACGATAATGATGTCCGCGATGAACATGACAGATGTGTCAAATTTGCTCTTCAGAAGAATATGAAGGTGCTTGTCGTGCCATCTCTGGAGGATGCTTCGGGTCATGAGTTCACTTCCCGCATCAGGGAAGTCAGGGTGGAGGACCTTCTGGGAAGGGAGGAAATCAAGATTTCTATGGATAAAATCATAGAAAACTTTGCCGGCAAGACAGTGATGGTCACCGGTGCTGCCGGAAGTATCGGATCCGAACTGTGCCGCCAGTTGGCGAAGTTCGGAGTCAGTAAACTGATTTTGTACGACAATGCCGAAACCCCGATGCATAATCTGCGTCTCAGTCTCGAGGAGTCATTTCCCAAATTCAATTTCGTACCTGTTATCGGGGATGTCCGCCATAAGGAAAGACTTGATTTTGCATTCCGGAAATACAAACCTCAGGTCGTGTTCCACGCAGCAGCATACAAGCACGTGCCGTTAATGGAGGAGAATCCGTGCGAGGCTGTTCTGGTGAATGTGTTTGGTTCCAGGATGGTTGCGGAGAAATGTGTTGAGTATGGAGTTGAGAAGATGGTGATGATTTCAACGGACAAGGCTGTGAATCCTACGAATGTGATGGGATGCTCGAAAAGATTGGCTGAAATCTATGTGCAGAGTCTCGGCACAGCTATGGCCGATGGGGCGGTTGTGGGCAAAACAAAGTTCGTTACGACTCGTTTCGGAAATGTCCTTGGCTCAAATGGCTCAGTAATACCGCGTTTCCGTGATCAGATCGCTGCGGGCGGCCCGGTTACAGTCACACATCCTGATATCACTCGCTTCTTTATGACAATTCCGGAGGCGTGCAGACTGGTCCTTGAAGCTGCGACAATGTCTGCCGGGAACGACATATTCGTGTTCGATATGGGCAAATCAGTGAAGATAGATACGCTTGCCAGAAGGATGATAGAACTCTCCGGCTTTGTGCCGGATGTGGACATTATGGTCGAATATACCGGACTCCGTCCTGGTGAGAAGCTTTATGAAGAGGTGCTTGCTGACCTGGAGGGGACAACTTCGACATCTCACGACCGCATAAGGGTTGCACAAGTCCGTCCTTATGACTATTCCGAGATATGCGGAATCATTGATCAGCTGGCAGATCTGGCCATAAAGGTAGATATTATGGATATGGTCAAGTTGATGAAAAAGGCTGTGCCTGAGTACAGGAGCAAGAATTCCGTATACGAAGTCCTTGACTTGCCGCAGTAGTTTTTGCTATCTTTGCAGCCCCAAACAACGAAATTATGAATGTTACAAATTATCCAAGGCTGGAGATAGATGAGGATAATCTCCGTTATAATATAAATCATTTCAAGTCCAGGCTGAAGGACTCCACAAAGATGCTTGTGCTGCTCAAGGCCAATGCATACGGTATGGGTGCCGTGGAGGTGGCCCATTCGATAGAGCATATGGGCGTGGATTATATCGGGGTTGCATTTGTGAATGAGGGCGTCGAACTCCGCCGCGCGGGAATAGGCCTGCCGATACTTGTCCTCAACTGGAGCCGTGAGGCGCTGGAGGATATCGTGGGATACAATCTCGAGCCGGGTATGACCGATATGTTCTCCCTGAAGCTCTTCAGCGGATATGTGGCACTGCGCGGACTCAAGGACTATCCTGTCCATATAAAGGTCGATTCCGGCATGCACCGCGTCGGCTTTATGGATGGCGAACTCGATGAACTGAAAGAGTTCTTCGCAAATGATCAGACTCTGAAAGTCAAGTCGATATATTCGCACCTTGCAGGCGCGGACGAGGAGTGCTTCGATGAATTCACGCTGGGGCAGGCCCGGACCTTCGACCGTATTTCCGGCAAGATATCGGATTTCCTGGGATATACTCCGATGCGTCACCTTTGCAATACCGCAGGTATTGAGCGGTTTGCTGAAAAATATCCTCAGTATCAGTATGATATGGTCCGTCTCGGAATCGGCCTGTACGGTTATCGCACCTTGGCTGACGAAGATGTGAAGCCGGTTGCATCCCTCAAGACCAAGGTGGTTCAGGTGAAGCATCTGGATGTCGCGGACGGTACTGTGGGATATTCCCGCAAGGGAAAGATAAACGGTCCGACCACGACCGCCACCATCTCACTCGGCTATGCCGACGGCATTGACCGCCGCTTCAGCAACGGTGGGGCGCATTTCTCGGTAAACGGCCGTCTTGTACCGACCATCGGCAATATCTGTATGGATGCCTGCATGATCGATGTCACGGGCGTGGATGCCAAGGTGGGGGATGTCGTCACGATATTCGGCGACAGCCCGCGTCTTGAGGAACTCTCGGATATCCTCGGGACTATCCCATATGAACTTATGACACGAATGAGCCGCCGCATCAACAGGGTGGTGATCAAGTAGATATATGAAAATAATAAGCAAATCCACCATAGCGGGCCTGCGGATTTCTCCGGCTACATGTCTCGATTGGGTCAAGGAGAGTTTCTCGTTGAAGCGATTCTCCCAGCTCCCGCCAAAGGTCAGTGTACATCCCGACGGTGTGGATTTTTATACGGCTATGCCGTGTCTGCTCCCCGAATCCTATAACCGCTATTGTCTCAAGCTTGTGAGCCGGCTTCAGAACGCCACACCGGCGCTGAGCAGCAATATCCAGGTATACGAAGCCTCTACGGGGACACTTCTGGCCCTTATGGACTGCGATTGGATCACGGCTATGAGGACCGGTGCCGTGGCTACTCTGGCTGCGCAGACATTCCGCAGAAGCGGAGAGATCAATTATTGCTTTGTCGGGCTTGGAAACGTGGCCATTGCCACTATGCTGTGCCTGCTCGAATCCGAGCCTGATACAATGCATAATGTTTTCCTGTATAGATTCAGGAACGAAGCCGATCTTTTCATCGGGCGTTTCAAGGATTATTCGAATGTCAGATTCACGGTATTCGATTCAATACCGGAAATGTTCTCCCTTTCTGATGTCATATACAGTTGCATAACTCAGGCTGACGGACTGCTTTGTGAGGATGACAACTGCTTCAGACCGGGCGTCACGCTTATTCCTGTCCATACCAGAGGATTCCAGAACTGCGATTTGGTTTTTGACAGGATATTCGGTGATGATACGGCTCATATCCAGGGCTTCAAGTATTTCAGCCAGTATAAGTATTTCGCTGAAATACAGGATGTCATTGAGGGCAGGGCTGAGGGCAGGACTGACGACGGGCAGCGGATAATCAGTTATAATGTGGGCCTTGGCCTGCACGATGCCGTTTTTGCATCAAAGATATACGATTTGATATCTACCGCGCCCGAAGTGGAGATAGAAAAGGAGACCCGGCGTCTCTGGGTATAATATAGCTATGGGAAAGGATAAACCGGAACTCAGGAAACAATTGTCGCCCACACACGTCTGGGCGCTCGCCTTCGGCTGCATAATCGGCTGGGGCGCATTCGTCAATCCCGGCAAGAAGTTCCTTCCCAATTCCGGAGTCTGCGGTACGGCCATCGCCATGGTCGCCGGCGCGCTGATAATGTTTGTCATCGCCTATGCATACGCCTATATGGTGCCGAGGAATCCGACCGCCGGGGGCGAATTCAATTATACCAAAAAATGTTTCGGCAGGACCTTCGCCTATGTGTGCGGATGGTTTCTCGTCGCCGCATATCTGACGAACGTCCCTATGAATTCGACAGCCATAGGTCTGATAGTCGACGGCCTTGACGGCAGCGCCGATATCCTCAAATGGGGCTTCCATTATACCGTTGCGGGATTTGACGTATGGGCCGGTGAGGTGTTCTTCGCCTCCGCGGTGCTGGTCGTTTTCGGCTGGCTCAACATCATCGGGGTCCGCAAGGCGGGATTCATACAGACAGTACTGACATCTATGCTTGCGCTGTCGGTTTTCATACTGACGGTATCCGCGTTGGTCAGCACGAAGGCGGACTGGAGCAACGTTCAGATGCCGTGGGGCTTCGACAGGCAGGCCGCGCTTGGCGCCGGCGCTTCCGGCAGTGGCCTGGCCGAATTCGCCAAGTCCGGTCCGAAGGGTGTCCTCTCCGCGATAATGGCCACTCTTGCCATCGCACCTTGGGCTTTCGTAGGGTTTGAGACTATTCCGCAGGCAGCGGAGGAGTTCAAGTTCCCGCATAAGAAAGTGATGCTGATAATGGGCGTCGCCATCATATTCGGTACTTTTGTGTATATCGCCAACAATACCGTCGCGGCCGTTGCTGTGGCAAATTGGCCGGACCGTGTGATGTCGGGGGACTGGGTGCTTATGGTCGCCGCCGAAGAGATGCTCGGCACTTTCGGCAAGGTACTGCTCGGAGTTGCTGTTTCCTGCGCGGTACTATCCGGTATCATGGGCTTCTACCTTGCCTCCAGCCGTCTGATGTACGCTATGGCGAGGGATGGATATCTTCCGATGATATTCGCGAAGGTAAGCCCGAAATACGGCACTCCTGTCAATGCGATGCTCTTCTGCATACTGGTATCCCTCAGCGGTCCGGTTCTCGGACGCGAGGCTCTGGGATGGTTTGTGGATATGAGTGCGGTAGGTGCTTCCATCGGATTTTTCTTCACCTGCGCATCGACCGTCGTGACTATGAACTGGGATCCTGAATGCACTTTCCGTCACAAGCTTGTGGCTGCGGTCGGGTGCATTCTGTCACTCGGTTTTATCGAGCTGCAGCTTGTTCCGATTGAAGGTCTTGAAGGGGTCCATTTCTGCAGGCAGTCGTATATTATGTTCGCTATCTGGTGCCTCCTGGGGCTCTGCTTCTTCATCAGGCAGTATAAATATTTTGTAAAGGGAAACGTTGATAATTGATTATGATAAAGACAGCAGTGATAATGGCCGCCGGCCTCGGCTCGCGTTTCGGGAAGCATACCGAAATGATCCCTAAGGGATTCGTCGAATTCAGGGACAAGCCGATGGTGGTCCGCAGCATCGAGACGCTGATTGACTGCGGCATAGAAAGGATAATCATCGGGACGGGGTGGAGGAAGGAGAGCTATGAGGCTCTGCAGAAGCGCTTTCCGATGATAGAGTGTGTCTACAGTCCTCGCTTTGCGGAGACCAACAGCATGTACACGCTGTACAATTGCCGCGAGGCAGTCGGAAATGACGATTTCCTCCTTCTCGAGAGCGACCTTGTCTTTGAGCGCAAGGCGATATCGGGCCTTCTCGGATGTGATTTCGATTCGGCGATGCTTATCTCTCCGGTGACGAAATTCCAGGACCAGTATTATGTGAAGATGAACGGCAGATGCGAACTGGTGGACTGCTCTACCGATGAAAATGCTTTCGAACCTTCCGGTGAACTGGTCGGCATCCACAGGCTTTCGAATGAGTTCTATCGCATTTGCGTGGATGAGTATTCGAGGGTGCTGGATGAAAAGCCGAAGCTGGGTTATGAATATATGCTGCTGGACGTCAGCAATCGCATAAAACCTATGAATGTGCTTAAGATTGACGCCCTCAAGTGGTACGAGATAGATGATGAAGCCGATCTGGCTTATGCGGAATCCCATATCGGGATAGAGTAAAAGATTGATATTATGGATAAGATGCTTTTCGTGTGCGATTACGGCGAGGGGGCGCATCCCACAATCCTGAACCGCCTTGCAGAGACAAATATGTGCCAGACCGTGGGTTATGGCGAGGATGAATTCTGTGCTTCCGCGCGCCGGCTGATATCGGCAAAATGCGGCGTGGACGTTTCCGGCATCCATTTTCTGGTTGGCGGTACGCAGACCAACGCCACGGTCATAGCATCGGTTCTCAAGCCTTATCAGGGCGTCGTATGTGCCGACTGCGGGCACGTGAACGTCCACGAAACCGGCGCCATAGAGCATTCAGGACACAAGGTGCTGGCATTGCCGTCAGTGGACTCGAAGATTACTGCGGAGCAGATCGACCGCTGCTTCTATGATCACTACAATGACTGCAACCACGAACATATGGTCCAACCGGGGATGGTTTATATTTCGCTTCCGACAGAGCTGGGAATGCTCTACACGAAGTCGGAACTGCTGGCCATCCGCGACGTGTGCCGCAAATGGGAGGCTCCGCTCTACGTCGACGGCGCCCGTCTGGGTTACGGCCTTTCATCCGTGGAATGTGATATCAAGATCGAGGACCTTTCGGACATTGCCGATGTGTTCTATATCGGCGGCACGAAACAGGGCGCGCTTTTCGGGGAGGCCCTGGTCATCTGCAACCCCGCGCTCAGGAAGAATTTCCGATATTTCATAAAGCAGAACGGCGGTATGCTCGCAAAGGGCAGGCTCCTCGGCATCCAGTTCGAGACGCTTTTCACCGACGACTTGTACTTCAAGCTCTCATCTTCCGCCGTTTCCAAGGCGTTGAAGATCAGGGAGGCGTTCAAGGCTGCCGGCGTGCCGTTGCTCGTCAGGAGTCCTACCAACCAGCAGTTTCCGATACTGACGCAGGCTGCGCTTGACAGACTTGGAGAAAAGTTTGGCTTCGAGTATTGGCAGAATATGGGCGACGGCCTTTCCGCAGTCCGGTTCTGCACCAGCTGGGCGACGACGGATGAGGCTGTCGCGGCACTCATCCGCGCTATTTCGGAGCTCTGAGCCGCCGCCCGTCAGGGCCGTCCACTTACTTTTTGATAGTCAGTAAACTATTGTTATATTTGTAAAATAATATAATATGCAATAGTTGTACACTGACTATATGAAGCGCACTATCATTATCACCGGTGGGGCGGGATTCATCGGCTCCCACGTAGTAAGGCTGTTCGTCAACAAATATCCGGAATACGACATCATCAATGTCGACAAACTGACATATGCCGGCAACCTGGCCAACCTCAGGGATATCGAGGACAGACCGAATTATTCCTTCGTAAAAGCCGATATATGCGATTTCGATACGATCTATGCACTGATGTGCGGCAGGAATGTGGACGGTGTCATCCATCTCGCCGCTGAAAGCCACGTGGACCGCAGCATAAAGGATCCTTTCACTTTTGCGAAGACGAATGTGATGGGTACGCTTTCGATTCTTCAGGCAGCGAAACTCTATTGGGAGAGCCTTCCGGAAAAATGGGACGGCAAGCTCTTCTACCATATCAGTACGGACGAGGTGTACGGTGCGCTTGAGATGACCCATCCGGCTGGCATAGAACCGCCGTTCACCACCAAGGCATCGAGCGGTAAGCATCATCTGGCATACGGTGAGAAATTCTTTACCGAGGACCTCAAATATCAGCCGCACAGCCCTTACAGCGCCGCCAAGGCCGGCAGTGACCATTTTGTCAGAGCATTCCACGATACCTACGGGATGCCGACCATAGTGACCAACTGCTCTAACAACTATGGCCCATATCAATTTCCGGAGAAGCTTATCCCTCTGTTTATTAATAATATCCGCAATCGTAAGCCGCTTCCCGTCTACGGGAAGGGCGAGAATGTCCGAGACTGGCTCTTCGTCGAGGATCACGCACGCGCCATCGATACCATCTTCCACAATGGCAAGGTAGCCGAGACATACAATATCGGCGGGTTCAACGAATGGAAGAACATCGATATCATCAAGGTCCTCATCAATACCGTCGACCGGCTTCTCGGCAGACCTGAAGGCGCCGATTTGGACCTGATCACATATGTCACCGACCGTGCCGGTCATGACTTGCGATATGCCATAGACTCTTCAAAACTCCAGCGCGAGCTTGGCTGGGAGCCTTCCCTGCAGTTCGAGGAGGGCATCGAGAAAACGGTCAGGTGGTATCTTGACAATCAGGAATGGATGGACAACGTGACATCAGGAGATTATCTGAAGTATTACGAAGAAATGTACAACAACCGATAGATACTCTGCAATATGGCCCCGAAATATAGAATATTCCTGCTGTTCGTCATATCGCTCGTTGTGACCTATTTCGTCTACTGGCCGATTCTCAAGATTGCCAGGGAGAAGGGCATCGTTGACAACCCGGACGCCCGAAAGCTCCAGCGCGTGCCGGTGCCGGTGCTGGGCGGTATCGCCGTATTCTTCGGCATAGTCGTGGGGCTGTGCTTCTTCAAGACGATGCTGAGTTTCACGAGCCTTTTCGCCGTGCTTACTGCCATGATTGTAATGCTGTATCTTGGGACGATAGATGATATTCTGAATCTGTCTCCGTATCTCAGACTCGCAGTTGAAGTTATTGTGATGATGCTGCTCATTTACGGAACCCATTTTTCAATTTGCAATTTTCAGGGGCTTTGGGGGATTGGCCTTCTTCCGACGATATTCTCCGTGCCGCTGAGTATTATCGCTATGGTCGGCATCATAAATGCCATCAATATGATCGATGGCGTGGACGGAATGGTTTCTGGCTTCTGCATTGTCGCCTTCACATTGTTTGGCGTCATTTTTTTCTGTGAGCACGAATATTCATTTGCCGCCCTTGCGGCTGTTTCGGTCGGTGCACTGATTCCGTTCTTTGTTCACAATGTATTCGGTCACGGAACGAAGATGTTCATTGGGGACGGTGGCACTATGATGGTCGGCACAATTCTCGCTTCGATGGTAATAGCGATCTGCAAATACCGCGTGGATTATGAGAATCTCATCACCAGCAGATTCAGTGTCATCGCTTTCTCACTCGCGGTGCTTGCCGTTCCGGTCTTTGATACGCTCAGGGTTATGATATACAGGATTTCCAGGGGAAAGTCCCCGTTTCATCCTGATAAGAACCATATGCACCACATATTCATCGAACTAGGCTTCTCCCACATAGGTACGACAATGTCCGAGATAGTGATGAATCTCTTTGTGGTCGCAGTCTGGGTCCTTGTCTGGACACTCGGCGCATCCGTCGGCGTTCAGCTTTACTGCGTCATAGGAGCGTCATTGCTGATGACATTCGGTATGGCGGCTTTCCTGAAACGCCAGATCGGCCGTGATACACGCGTCAGCAGATTCGTCAAAGGAGTAGGAGAGGCCACTCATCTCGAAAAGATGGGGCCGTGGAAGCGCTTCCAGTCATTTGTGGACCGCACACGTTCGATTGATGCGCCGGCATTGGCTGTAGCACTTATGCTTGCTGCTGTATCGCTCACATCATGCGGCTCGTCTGATACGGGTCTGCCTGATCATTCGGTGGCAAATGAACTGGATGACGATTTCCTCAAGGCAAACAATACCTGCATAGCGGTTTTTGGCGATATCCAGGTTTATACGGAGGATGATCGATGTGCAGAGTATTATGTGAATTCGCTCGAATGGTTGAAGTCAAAGCAAGCGGTTGAGAACAACATTGCCTGTATCATTCATACCGGTGATATAGCGAATACCAATCTGGGGCATCAGTGGCGTCGTTTCCGCAAATGCACAGACATTGTTTCTGACTGCATCCCATTCTATACCAGCACTGGAAATCATGATTATACCTGGGCCTCGGATTCCAAAATCTATGACAGGCGCAGTTCCTACATAATGGATTATTTCGATTTTCCTTTGCCGATAAAGAACGTGGTCGCCCAGTATGAGCCGCTTCGCTTGGAGAATGCAGTATTCCGCAACTATTTCGCAGGGGAGCGTATAGATGTGATGATGTTGGAATTTGCACCGAGGGCGGAGGTCGTTCAATGGGCCAGGAAATATCTTGATGAACATAGCGACCGGAAGTTTATTCTCGTCACCCACGAGTTTCTGGGACACAACGGAATGCTATTAAGGGAGAATCCATATTCGGTCCGCCATTTCGCGGGGACCGGCATTTCCGCTACATCTCCACAGGAGCTTTGGGATATCCTTGTTTCCTGCTATGATAATATCCTGTGCCTTATCTGCGGTCACGTGGATCCGTTCGCCCAGTTTGTCGCAATGAGGACCGGTGACGGACGCACTGTTCCTGTCATAGAGTTCAATCTCCAGATGATGCCTAACGGCGGTGACGGCTGGATAATGATGCTCAATGCCGGACCTGAAGATGACAGCGTATCAATATCAGTCTATAATACAGTCCGTGATGAATATTATAACAATAACATTTTATTCAATTCTTTTAAATTCAGATAATGGCGAAGGATATTGATACTGAGGAGCTGAAGAAACTCCAGATGGACATATTGGAGGCTTTCCAGCGTTACTGCGTGGAAAATGCTCTCATATACAGCCTTGCCGGCGGCTCCCTTATCGGGGCGGTCCGCCACAAGGGGTTCATTCCGTGGGATGATGACATTGACATCTATATGCTCAGGGATGATTATGACCGATTGCTCAAAGGATTCCCGAAGGCATACGAAGGCCGTTACGAAGTCGGGTCGCTCGAAACCAATCCGAAATGGGACAGGATGTTCGCCAAGTTTTTCGATAATCGTACTGTTCTGGTGGAGAATCGTCGGGATGCCGTCGAGACAGGCGTGAACATAGATATCTTCCCGATAGATGACGTGCCTGCGGATGAGGCGCTATGGCGCAGATACAACAGGCGCAGGATCTTTTTCTGCAATCTTTATCTGATGAAGGACAGGATACTCTTCGACAAAAGCAGGGCGTGGTGGAAAACGGTCCTTCTGGTTCCGGTCAAAATTGCGCTTCTGCCGTGGAGCAAACGCACTATGGCGGAAAAGATGGATAAATTGGCGAAGAAATGGGACGGATGCGGTTCAGGAATGGTGTATAATTGCTCACTCGGACTTTTCGCGAACAATCCTTTCCGCAAATCACTATTCGATGATATTATCGATATTCCTTTTGAGGACCGCACATTCAAGTGTTTCGCCGGATACGACGAATGCCTGACAGCGGCATTCGGGGATTACATGCAGCTGCCTCCTGTTGAGAAACGCGTTTCACATCACAAATTCAAGGCCTGGTATAAGTGAATCGGGTGAAAACGCAGATATGAAGGTACTTTTAATAAATAATTTTCATTATCGCAAGGGTGGTTCGGAAACCGTCTATTTCAATACAGGTCGGCTCCTTTCTGAAAATGGACACGAGGTTGTATGGTTTGCCTTTGATGATCCTCAGAATATAACGTGTAGTCAGCCTCATTCATTCGTTGGCAGGCCGCACAGCCTGTCAGGTGTCACTGGCTATTTTTATAACAGGAAGGTCAGCAGGGCGCTCGATGAGTTCATCAAGGCGGAGAAACCGGATATTGCTCATGTCCATCTGATATGGGGCGGTATGTCACCATCTGTTTTCAAGCCATTGCGCAAGCATGGGATTCCTCTGGTGCATACGGTCCACGATTACAGGATGATATGTCCTGCTTATACATTCAGAGATGGGTCAGGTCGAATATGCGAAAAATGCAGGGGCGGAAAATATTTCAATTGTGTCATGAACCGGTGTTCAAAGGGTTCTTTGGTCAAGAGTTTGATGATGGCAGCGGAAATGTACTTCAGGAACACCTGGTTCAATCCTGTGAAGAATATTGATGGATTCATCTTTGTCAGCAAATTCAGCAGGGACAAGCATTTCGAGCTTCAGCCATCATTCATGGACAGACCTGGCAGGGTGATATACAATTCGTTCCCACTGTCAGGCAGGACTGTTGTCGAGGATGGCGGATATTATCTGTATTACGGAAGACTGTCGCACGAAAAGGGTGTTTCAACTCTGATTTCCGTCGCGGCGCTCCGACCGTCTGTGAAGTTTAAAATCGTAGGTACCGGACCTATGGAAGAAGAACTGCGGTCCCGCGTGGCTTCACTCGGACTTGACAATGTCGAATTTCTCGGTTTCAAAACAGGGGAGGACCTGTATTCGGTGGTTAGAGGTGCGTCATTCGTCGTGGTTCCGTCAGAATGGTATGAAACGCTTGGTATGACAATAGTTGAACCATATTCATTCGGACGTCCGGTCATCGCAGCGTCCATTGGTGGAATAACTGAAATCGTACGTGACGGTGAAACCGGATTTCTCTTTGAATCCGGCAACGGGAATTCCCTGCTTGAAGCCATCGACAGGTCGCTGAGCCTGACTCCGGAGATGAAAGCGGAAATGTCCGGCAATGCGTATGACTTTTTCCTGAAGCATTTTACAGATGACATATACATCAGGGAAGTCATGACGTTCTATAATGAAATTATTGATTCGTATATAGGAAGAAATGGCAGATAACAATCAGGATGATGCAAGAAGGCTCGCACGAAATACCGTCCTGCTGTTCGTCAGGATGGTAATTGTTCTGCTTGTGACGCTATATACGTCCAGAGCTGTTCTAAAAGCTCTTGGCGTAGAGGATTTTGGGATATATAATGTCGTCGGCAGTGTCGTGGTGTTCCTGGGTTCATTGAAGGCGGCCCTGACAAATGCCACTTCCAGATATCTTACATATGAACTGGGTACCGGCAACGTCGAAAAACTGAGACAGGTGTTTTCAATGGCGGTTAATTGCCATATTATCCTCGCTGCCGGGCTGTGGGTTGTAATGGAAATCGGTGGTGTATGGTTTGTCAACCATCAGTTGAATATTTCACCGGAGAGGCTGACGGCTGCCAACTGGGTGTTCCAGTTCTCCCTGCTGACATTCTGTTTAAGTGTGGTGCAGACACCGTTCCATTCGAATATCGTGGCTCACGAGAAGATGGACTACTATGCATTCCTGAGTGTTCTCGATGCCGTTCTCAAGCTTGGCATAGTGTTTCTTCTGGCTTTCAGTCCTGTGGACAAACTTATTGCCTATGCATTCCTGCTGTTTCTGGTATCGCTTGTGATGCTTGTCTGCTATGCATTGTACAGTTCAAGAAAATTTGATGATACGAAGTACTTGAAGTATTGGGACGGCGGTCTCCTCCTGCAGTTTACGTCGTACTCCGGTTGGAGTCTTCTTGTCAACGGGGTAGTAATCGCCGCCCAACAGTGCATCAGCATTTTTTTCTTCAATATCCTCGGCTCGGTCGCAAATGCGTCGCTGGGATTTGCGAATCAGGTCAGTGCTGGCATCGCGATGTTTATAGCCAATTTTTCGCAGTCATATAAGCCTCAGATAGTGAAGTCATACGCGGCCGGGAATACTGAGTTTTTCAACCGTCTCCTGTTCTCGACATCGAAGATTTCATTCATACTGTACCTTCTGATATCGGTGCCGATAGTTGCGAACGTGGGTTTTATTCTTGAATTATGGCTTGATGATTACCCGCAGTTCACTCCTGAATATGTCATTGCTGTGATTGCATACTTCCTCTTTGATTGTTTTCAGGAGCCATTATGGCAGGCGGTACACGCCACTGGAAAGATCAGGGCCCATCAGATAATGATTGCATCGATCAAGGTGATTGCAATCCCTGCTATGTATATTGCGCTTAAAAGCGGATGTTCTGGAGAGGTCGCGCTCTATATCTGGGCTGCCTTGAATGCAATATGCGCAATAGCACGTACGCTATATATGCATTATCTGATCGATTTGGATTTGAAGGAATACTTCAGAAAGGTGGCCATCCCCATTTCGATGCTATTTGTGCTTGTTGTGCCGTTACCGATCATTATTTCAAAACTTCTTGGCCCGGGGGTTACGGGGTTCCTGATATCTTCAGCCGTTGCTGTTACTCTGACAATCCTTGTCGGGGTGGGGCTGGTACTTGACAAGTCTGAGCGTGGAATTCTGAAGGGCATACCGCTAATAGGTAAGTTCTTCAATCGTCAATAAGAGTACTGATACAATTTCAAAGACACAGGATGGGGGAACGTAATCGGATAATTGACATTGCAAAGGGATTGTGCATTGTTCTGGTCGTAACAGGGCATTATTTTCCCGATGGGGCTCCGGAATGGTATGTCTTGATGAGACAGTGGATCTATTTGTTTCATATGCCTCTCTTTATGTTTCTTTCTGGGTATGTATATAAGCGTTTTGGCAAGGAGTCGGGATATTTTGATTTTATTCTGGCCAAGTCGAAACGACTGCTCGTACCCTATTTTTTTGTATCGACGGTGATAATATCACTGAAGTTGATTATGGGAGGAGATCCGTCCCTTGAGAATCCTGTGACTCCATCGTCATATCTGACGATGTTCTATCTGCCATCTGCCGGTTATTTTTTGTGGTTCATCTGGTCCTTGATGACTATGTTTGTCATAGTGCCGGCTTTTAAGGGACAGCGGGCCATATTTGTTCTTCTTTTGCTTGCTATTGTATTGCATTATGCGGATTTCGGCTTCGAATTCACGAAAGTTTTCGCTTTGAACGAGACCAAAAAAATGATGATGTGGTTTGTGTTCGGCTGCGTTTCCGCTAATATCCCAGCAAACATAAACCGGTTCCTCAATACCGATTGTGCCAGATTCTCCACCATTATTGTTTTTTTTGCGTTCTCTGCAATTTTCTTCATTCGTGGAGGTGACAGGACTGCCGAATTCCTTCTTCCATATTTCGGCATTGCTGCAGTTATTTCATTGAGCAGTTTGCTCGATCGTTCGAAGTGTAAGGGCTTTGGACGTGCAGTTCAGGTATTAGGCGAGTCAAGTTATGTCATTTATTTGCTGCATACCACCTTCATGGGTTTCACGAAATCGGCAATGAATCATATGCATCTTTCTTTTTCGGGAAATTCCGGATTCGCCGTCTGTGCGTTTTGTGTTGTTGCCACAGGGGTGCTGTTGCCTCTTCTCATCGACAGGTTCGTCATTACCGGATGTCCTGTTTTAAGATTTCTTTTTGGGTATGGCAGAAAATCTCCGGCTAATGGCAATGCCGCATAACTGAATTGAATATTAATTCATATCTTTGTAAGATAAGTAGTCAGCGAATGTCGCGATCAATTTCTGATACAGATGAAGACTAGGTCGTTTTTCAATATCCTTGTGACAGTTCTGTCGATCCTGCTCGGCTTTGCAGGCCTTGTGGATGAATCTGTTCTTGGACTGCCGTCGTTTGACTATCCTCTGTATGCTCTGGTATGTGCTGTCATCGTGTTTTATGCAGTTTATAACCGCAAGTTCTTTATCCCTCGTAAATATGCCATTGTGGCACTGATAATCATGGGGATGATGATTGTCAATGCTATTATTTCCAAGTATTCTCCACCATTCATATATTGTGTGATAGGCGGTGTTATCACATTTATGCCTTTCCTGATGTTTGTAATGTACTACAACCTCCGTATGGAAGATGATGAGATTTATATGTACATCAGGCTTGTGATAGCGCTGGTGCTTTTCGTTTCTCTCATTGTCATTGCGGACTCGTTTGTATTCCATACGGCCAATAACCTGTTCCAGGATGGCATCCTGTCTTCCGGGATAATAGTGTTGGGCAGTTTTTCCTCTATGTGCAATCAGGCCATTGTCTTGTCTCTGGCGGAATATTTCAGAACTTCGAAGAGTCTGTTCCTGATTGTGGCTGGCTATCTGGCAGTTGTAGTAATTCTGACAAACCAGATGAAGGCGATTGTCGGAATGATGTTGGTTGTGACAATCTTTATTTTTTACCTGACACGGATACGCCGGCCGGTCAAAATTTTCATTATTACCGCCGGACTGGCTGGAATTGTTGCGGTATTGTCAGTGTCGGCGATGTTCATGCTTAAATTTGAAAACTATTTCAATAGCGCCCAGATGGAAGATTCGTATGCAAAAATCGCAAGACCTGCCTTGTATTATCGCGGTTTTGAGATAGCCAATGACTTCTTCCCGTTCGGTTCCGGGCAGGGGACATATGGCAGTGTGCCGGTTAATTTGGTCGGCAGCCGTATATATTCTGACTACGAGCTGGACAAGATATGGGGACTTGGTGATGATACCGATTTCAGTTTCAAGATGGATGCTCACTGGGCTTCGATTATAGGTGAGATGGGCTATATTGGAACCGTTTTATATCTTATGCTTTTCTTTTTCCCGGCAAAAAATGTCGGAAAAAGGCTGAATGGTGAAGATGATAAGATACGAAAGTATTACACGTATATTATCAGAGCAGGCATCCTGACACTCTTCTTTGAGTCAATAGTGCTAGCACTGCCGAAGAGTTTTAATTTTATGATAGTGTATACGGGCCTAGCGGCCTTGATATTAAATAGAAAAAAAAGAAATGGACGGATCAATAATAGTTACCTACAGGTGTCCGATGCACTGCAAGATGTGCAACATCTGGGACAACCCGACAAAACCATCTGAAGAATTCAAACCGGAACTTCTCAAGAAACTTCCGCGTATGCGTTCCGTAAACATTACGGGCGGTGAACCGTTTGTGCGCGAGGATATCGAGGAGATTGTAAAGATACTTCTCACCAAGACCGAGAGAATCGTATTCTCCACCAGCGGGTGGTTCGGAGACAGGATCATCGAAATGGCGAAGAAATATCCGCAGGTGGGCTACCGCATCAGCATTGAGGGGCTGAGCTGCAAGAACGACGAACTTCGCGGACGCGAGGGCGGCTTTGACAAGGGCCTCCGCACCCTTCTGGAACTCCGTCGCATGGGCATCAAGGACATAGGATTCGGTATCACGGTGTCCAACAACAATTCCAAGGATATGCTGGACCTCTACGAACTCAGCAAGAACCTGAACATGCAGTTCGCCACCGCCAGCTTCCACAATTCCTTCTATTTTCACAAGTATGACAATGCCGTTACCAACAAGGAAGAGGTCTGCGGCAACTTTGACGAACTGATCCAGCGCCTGATGAAGGAGAATCATCCGAAGTCCTGGGCGCGCGCATTCTTCAACCTCGGCTTGATCAACTATATCAACGGCGGCCGCAGGATGCTGCCTTGCGAGGCCGGTAGCGAGAACTTCTTCCTCGACCCGTACGGCAATATTCTGCCTTGCAACGGAATGGAGGAGGGGTACTGGTTCGACACAATGGGCAACCTCAATGAGGCCGCATCTTTCGAGGAGATATGGAACAGCCCGAAGGCCGCTGAGATACGCGACAAGGTGGCACACTGCCCGAAGAGCTGCTGGATGATCGGCAGCGTCTCTCCGGTGATGAAGAAATATATCACCAGCATCGCTCCGTGGATTGTGAAGAACAAGCTCAAGGTGATGCGCGGCGGACGCGTGGACACCTCCTGCATCCCGTTCTATCACGTCGGCAGCAACGACCTGCAGGGCATCCGCCCTGTGGTTGATGAACCGTCCTGCACAGATTGCGAGAAATGAAAATAGTATTCATCGGTTGCCGCGACATTCATATTCTCGGCGGCATAGAGAACTATATGTATAACCTTTCGACACGGCTTGTGTCGATGGGGCACGAGGCTGTTGTCTATTGCGAGAGCGACCATAACGCCGTCGAGTCGGTGGAAGGGGTGAAGGTCATCTATATGAAGGGGCCGAAGAGTAATCTGCTCTGCAAGCCGTGGGTGGGGCTCAAGGCCACGTTGCGCACGATATTCAAGGAGAAGGATGTCAGCTTGATACATTACAACGCCTGGCCGCCTTCGCTCTGGAGCTGGATCGCCACGATAGCGGGAATCCCTTCTCTGATGATGGGCCACGGCCACGAATGGCAGCGCAGCAAGTACTCTCCGCGTCAGCGGAAAGTGCTGAAATTCATGGAGAAATACACCGCACATTCAAATCGGAACCTCCTGATGTGCAGTGAAGCGCAGACTCGGTATTTCAAGAAGAACTACGGTGTGCTGCCGTACACAATGCCGACAGCGGTCAATCTGCCGGTGGAGGAACCGCAGTTCGAATCATCTGTACTGAGCCGCTACGCGCTGGAAAAGGGAAGGTACTTCCTCTATATGGGCCGCCTGGTGCAGGACAAGAACCCGGATTATCTCATCCGCGGCTTCCGTGCCGCGCGGCACGATGGTTTCAAGCTTGTCATAGCCGGCTCTAATGATGCGATGCCGGAATATGTGGAACATCTCCACGCTCTCGGGGAAGGGTGCTCTGACATTATCTTTACCGGGGCGGTGTATGGCGCTGACAAGGACGCGCTGCTCCGCAATGCGTTTGTATTCTGCCTTCCGTCGACCATAGAGGGTCTTTCAATTGTGCTTCTAGAGGCGATGAGCTACAAGCTTCCGATTCTTGCATCAGATATAGAAGCCAACCGTGAGGTGCTTGAGAAGGACAAGGCGGTATGGGTGGCGCCGGAGATTGACGATGATATCCGCAAGGCTGTCGAATACTGCATCGCAGAGCCGGATATTCTCGCTGGCTGGTGCGGGTACAATTTCAGAAAGATCACGGTGGGGTATACGTGGGATAGCGTAGCGAAGCGTTATGCGGAATATGTGTCCGGGATTACACGATATTGACGTAATTATTATTATATTTACCACAATCAACACTATTCGTTTTGAAGATGAAGATAGAATTGTCTGAAAATATCCGCCATCAGTTCGAATTGGGAATCCTTGCTTTAGGAACGGATATTCTTCAGTCCTGCTGTGGAATAGCCGGTGCCGAAGATTCTGGAGAAACGAATGGGTTCTGGAGCTGATGATTACTCTTTTCGACCTGATATCAGTTGCGATGGGGCGCAAACCTTCATTCGATGCCGTTCCGAGTGAAGAGGAGTGGCTTGTGGTTTCTTCGGCCGCGGTCAAACAATCGCTGGGCGGTGTTCTCGCTGATGTCTTTTATGACAAGCTTCCGGATGAACAGTTCCCGTCACACCAGACATTCATGAAATGGATGTGTATGCAGCGCAAAATCGCTTTGGATAACCATCGGTTGGACGAAAAATCGGCTGAGGCATACAGGATATTCAAGGATGCCGGATTTGATGCCTGTATCATCAAGGGACAGGCCGTTGCACGCTATTATCCGAAGCCTGAGGCTCGCCAGACCGGTGATATCGACATCTGGGTGGACGGTGACAGGAAGGCTGTCATAGAGTTCCTCAGAAGCCGGTTCAAGGTTACGAATATCGTTTATCACCACGCCGAGGTTGACGTGTTCGAGAAAGAGGAGGTCGAGGTGCATTTTATGCCAAGCTGGATGTATAATCCGCGCATCAATGCAAGACTTCAGACTTTCTTTCGGGACAATAAGGGGCGACAATTTGACAACGTTCTTGATGACAGGGGCTTCGCCGCACCGGATGTCAGGTTTGACGCGGTCTTTTCGATGGTCCACATCTACAGGCATCTGCTTGAAGAGGGCGTGGGCCTGCGTCAGGTGATGGATTATTTCTATATACTGCAGCATCTTGACCCGTCTGACCGCCGGGAAGTTATGGATACGCTCAAGCGGTTCAGGATGGACCGTTTCGCCTCGGCACTGATGTATGTGGAGGAGAAGGTGTTCGGTCTCGATACGCAGTATATGCTCTGCAGGCCGGATGCCAGGGCCGGTGAGTTCCTGCTCGCTGAGATAATGAAAGCCGGTAATTTCGGGCAGTTTGACCCTCGGTACAGGACATCGGACAAGGATTCCCGTCTCAAGAAGTTCATTACCAAGTCAGTCCGTCAGATGCGGTTCATTACACAGTATCCGTCCGAGGTGCTATGGTATCCTGGATATAGATTATGGCAGTTTATTTGGAGAAAAATTAAAAAATACGATTAATATATGGCAAGAATACTACTTACCGGATGTACCGGTTATATTGGCTCCCATACGGCCGTTGAACTGATCAATTCAGGGTATGATGTCGTTGGCGTTGACAATTTCTCAAACTCAAGACCAGAGGTTCTGGACGGCATTGAGGAGATCACGGGTCGCAGAATTGACTTCGTGGAGGTTGACTGCAAGGATTATGATGCATTTGCAAAGGTATTCGAGAAGTATCCCGACATCGAGGCTGCGATTCATTTCGCTGCCAGCAAGGCGGTGGGGGAGAGCGTAGAGAAGCCTCTGATGTATTACAATAACAATATCCGGAGCTTGGTAAATCTCATCACACTGATGGTGGAGAAGGCCAAGTCAGCAAATATCGTATTCTCATCATCCTGCACTGTATACGGTCAGCCGACTAAGGAGAATCTGCCGATTACCGAGAATGCTCCCTTGCAACCAGCCACGTCACCTTACGGCCGCACGAAGCAGATGGCAGAGGACATTCTCTCTGACTGCGTACACGCGTATCCGGGACTCGCTGTCACGGCACTGCGCTATTTCAACCCTATCGGAGCGCATCCGTCAGCACATATCGGTGAACTGCCTAACGGAGTCCCTCAGAATCTCGTGCCGTACATCACCCAGACCGCTGCCGGCATCCGTCAGTGCCTGACAGTTTTCGGCAACGACTACAATACCCCTGACGGCTCCTGCATCCGAGACTACATATATGTCGTCGATCTGGCAAAGGCTCACGTCAAGGCGATCGACCGTATGCTTTTCGCCGGAAAGGAGGAACGCAGCCGCTTCGAGATATTCAACCTCGGCACCGGTCGCGGACTTTCCGTGCTCGAGTTGGTGAACGCCTTTGAGCGTGCCACCGGTGTCAAGCTCAACTACCGTATCGGCCCGCGCCGCGAAGGTGACATTGAGCAGGTGTGGGCCAATCCTGCGAAGGCAAATACAGTCCTTGGGTGGAGTGCTGATACCCCGGTCGAAGATGTCCTCGCGTCAGCGTGGAAGTGGCAGCAGACGCTTTGAAAAAGAAATTATCATGAATGAATACAGACATCTTACCTCTGATGAGATAGAGTCTCTCAAGTCGCAGAACTGCGTTGCTGAGGACTGGGACCGTGTCTTGGTCAAGGAAGGGTTTATTGTAAAGCACGTCCGAAATGTCACAATGTCCGGTGATATCCGACTGGGTGTCTTTGATGGCAAGATACAGTTATCAGGAGGAATTTCAAAGAGTTGCGGCGTGTATAAGGCTACGCTGCACAATACTGCTGTTGGTGACAACTGCCTGATAGAAAATATCGGTAATTATATTGCCAACTACGATATAGGAGACAATACCTTTATTGAAAATGTCGACATAATCCTGACTGAAGGCGAATCGTCCTTCGGCAATGGAGTGAAAGTGTGTGTCCTGAATGAAACAGGCGGGCGTGAAGTTACAATATATGACAAGCTGTCTGCACAACAGGCATATATCCTTGCTCTTTATCGTTATCGGCCTGAAGCGGTTGCAGCCCTTGAGCGCATTATTAATGATTATGCGGATTCTGTAACATCTTCCAGAGGTATTATCGGCAGTAATGTTACAATTGTGGATGCCGGTTATATCAAGAATGTGAGGATTGGAGATTGTTGTCGGATAGAGGGAGCACGCAGGCTCAAGAACGGGACTGTCAATTGCAATGCCTCGGCTCCGTCCCATATCGGTAATGGCGTCATTGCCGATGACTTCATTATATGCAGCGGTACATCGGTGACTGACGGAGTCACACTGCAGCGCTGCTTTGTGGGGCAGTCGTGTGAGCTGGGACGTACTTATTCCGCAACTGATTCCCTGTTCTTTGCGAACTGTTTCGGTGAAAACGGAGAAGCTTGCGCAATATTCGCCGGACCATATACCGTGACACATCACAAATCCACTCTGCTGATAGCCGGTATGTTTTCATTTATGAATGCAGGATCCGGCTCTAATCAGAGCAATCATCTCTATAAGCTCGGCCCTGTACATCAGGGTATTATGGAGCGAGGCGCAAAGACGGCCTCTGATTCATATGTGCTATGGCCTGCTAAGGTGGGGGCTTTTTCCCTGGTTATGGGCCGTCACGTAAGCCATCAGGATACGTCCAATCTGCCATTTTCATACCTGATAGAGGAGAACACATCGACATATATTGTCCCTGGCGCCAATCTGCACAGTGTCGGCACAATCCGGGATGCCCGTAAATGGCCTGACCGGGATGCCCGTACTGATAAAGAGGAACTGCTAGATTGTATCAATTATAATCTGTTAAGCCCTTATACGGTGCAGAAGATGTTTAACGCTATCGCTATTTTAAAGGAAATGCAACGGGTATCGGGGCGCACATCGGCTGAATATACATTCCAAAGCGGCAGAATACGCCGTACTTCTTTGGAGAAAGGTCTTGTCTATTATGATATGGCCATTAATAAATTCCTCGGCAATTCGCTTATTACAAGAATACAGAATTCGGAATTCACTGATATCGATTCTCTGCGCAAAGCGCTGAGCCCTGAATCGGATGACGGGCTCGGAGACTGGGTGGATGTGGGAGGAATGATTGCTCCGAAAACTGAAGTCCATAATTTGCTTAATGATATTGAAAATGGGCTTGTTTCTGATTATCATAAAGTTAATAGCCGTTTCCATAAGATTCATGATAACTATTATACGTTTGAATGGGCCTGGGCTTATGAGGCTATCAGTAAGTATTACGGAATCGATCTGGCTGAAGCAGGAAAGGATGATATAATGTCAATTATCAACAAGTGGAACCATTCAGTCCAGACAATGGACCAGATGTATTATGATGACGCCAGCAAGGAATTTTCACTCAGCGCTATGACCGGTTTCGGCGCTGATGGCGATGCGGCTGACAAGCTGAAGGATTTTGAGCAGGCGAGGGGAACAACTTTCGAGAACAATAAATTTGTATGCTCAATCCGCACTCATATGGAGGATAAGGGAAATCTCTATAAGTCAGTCCTGGCTAGGTTGGACGCCATAGACTAGTCCTGGTTCAGAAGTTCGGGACGCAGACGCGCCGTACGTTCCAAAGCCTGTGCATCCTGCCAGGCTTTGATTTTTTTAGGGTCACCGGAGAGCAGCACGTCCGGTACCTTCCAGCCGTTGAATTCGGCAGGACGGGTGTATACCGGCGGGGCGAGAAGATTGTCCTGGAATGAGTCGGAGAGGGCGGATGTTTCATCTCCGAGGGCACCCGGAAGCAGGCGCACGATGGCATCTGTGATGATTGCAGCAGGAATTTCTCCGCCGCTCAGGACATAGTCTCCGACGGATATCTCACGGGTGATGATATGTTCCCTGATGCGGTGGTCGATGCCCTTGTAATGTCCGCAGAGAATTATTATGTTCTTCTTGCAGGAAAGTTCGTTTGCAATGCCCTGGGTGAGGATGTCGCCGTCCGGAGCGGTGAAGATGATCTCGTCATAATCTTGCTCGGCCTTCAGGTCGTTGATGCATTGCCATACCGGCTCCACCATCATTACCATCCCGGCGTCACCGCCGTAGCTGTAATCATCCACCTGCCGGTAGAATCCCTTGCCATATTCGCGCAGATTGTGCACGTGGATTTCCACGAGCCCCTTGTCACGGGCGCGTTTGACTATCGAATAATTCAACGGACTTTCCAGCAGTTCCGGTACTACGGTAAGGATATCTATTCTCATATTATTTCTAATTGATGCCGCGTTCCTTCTTGATGGTTTCGTATGCCTCCTGGATGCTCTTGAACTTGGCTTCGGCGGCCTTCTGCACGTCCGGGCCGAGCTGTGCGACCTTGTCCGGGTGGTATTTCATAGCCAGACGGCGGTAAGCCTTCTTGACCTCGTCGTCTGTAGCGGACGGACTGATTTCAAGTACTGTATATGCTGCCGACGTGTCGGCCTTCTTGAACATCGCCAGGATGGATTCGGTATCGGCCGATGATAGACCGATAGCTGAGGCAATTGCGTGAAGTATGTCGATCTCCTGCCTGCAGACACTCCCATCTGCATTTGCAATGTCAGCAAGGTAGTGAAACAACTGCAGACGCTGCGAATAATTCATATTCGCGGCAATCTGTGAGCCAACCTCGTAAATGTTGATCTGCTTGTTCTCAAGCTCGTTGAGAATGCGTATGGCCTCGTTTTCGGCCGGAAAACCAAAGTTGTTGCGCACAAATGCGCGGACATAGTTAATCTCGGATTGGAGGGTCTTCCCGTCAGCGCGTATGACGGCGGAAGAGAGAACCATCAGGCTCGCGAGAAAGCTGTTGCGCTGCTGCTCGGCGCTGTACCCTGATGTTCTGTTGCTGTATGTCCGTCTTTCATATGTAGAGCCGCCGTTTTGCCCGGGATTGTTCATATTGATGACCCGTACTGAAACGGCAGATTCGACCACAGAGCCGAGCAGATAACCGATCAGCGCGCCGATCGGACCTCCAGATGCCCAGCCCAGCAGGCCGCCTATCCATTTGAATGCACCCATCCGCCGCAGGTCGCTATTTCAGGTTGATATCGAAATAGTATGTGATGCCCGCGGTGATGGACTTGGCGTTGTTATAGTTGTTTGCTGCGCCTACGAGATGGAGTTTGAGGCTGCGGTCAGCAAGCGGATAATACTCCACGCCGAGACCAGCGAAGAGGTAATCCTTGGAATCGTAGATGTAGTTCGGGACGATGGTGCCGTCCACATTCCAGGTGGCATCCTCTTCATCGTATGCGAAGTAGTTGAAATCATCCGCGTGGCAGTATTCCCAACCTCCCTTTGCGAATATTTCGACTTTCGGGAAGCAGTAGCGTACATCGAGGAGGGAACTCATCTCTTCGTTGAAGAAACTCTTGAATGAGAACGCTCTGAAGTTGATGTCGAGTGTGGTGACAAAATCTCCAAGGGTGAGCCGGTTGCCGAGGGAGAGGAGCTTGAGGTTCTCATAGCCCGGAGTCTCGTCTCCGGTTTTCATATTGCCGAATGACCACATTGTCTCATAGTTGCCTATGCTGCCGTTCCAGCCCACAGTGGCGCAGAAAAGCTTGTCCTGGAAAGGATATATACTGCAAGGTGACGCAAGGCCCTGGAAAAAAACATTCTGATCCTCACCGAAGTTGTATGCGAGTCTGCCGCCCCAGAGGAAAGACTGGATATTGTGCCAGGAGTTGGTGCTGAGGTCAAGATATGGATCGCAGATGTCGGCATCCTGCTCGAATCCCCCGAATGCGAGATTCTCTTTGCCGAGCGAGATATCGAAATTACCGAGGCTGTATGTAAATGAAAGCATATCCAGCCAGCTGCATTCATCTGAATGGAATGTGTTTGTGTAGAGCCAGGACGGATCCGGGGCGAGGAGATGGAAACAGGCATAGACCGACAGGTTATCGGTGATATTGCCATCGAGTATGGAATAGAGAATCGAGTTTCCTAGTGTGTAGGAGTTTACATTGCCGTTGCCTTCATTCCAATTAAGGATGGAACCGTCGAGTCTTGGGATAAGGGAAAGCGTAAGTCCGGTCTCTTCTTCCTCTGTTGTCAGTGCGGTATCGGATACGGTTTGTGAAAACATAGGTAAAGCCGAGAGAAGAACGGCTGCGGAAGCTGCGATGAGTCTTTTCATTGACTTGATGATAGTTTAGAATAATTTGAAGTTAAAAAACGAAGCCCAGTCTGTACTGGAGATATGGTGTGAAATATAACTCTTTTGAAAGGTATCCGAAACTTGGCCCTACCGTGAATTCGTGGAACCAGTGTGCCAGAAATACACGGCGGATGCCGTAGACCGGGGTGAGGCTGACATCGCCCTTGCCGTCAAACCCCACTGCAGCCGTGAATCTGAATGAGATGAAATCTCCGGAATTCATATAGATGTTGCGGCCCTGGCGCGCTCTCTTGTAGAAAGATGTATAGACGCGTGGCTCAAGTGTCAGGCCAGGAGCCGAAGTGAAATGAATGCCGCATTCGGACCATTTGTGGCTGTAATCGATATTCAGTGTATTGGGCATGAACCCTACTCGGCCAATAATGGAAACAATCTCTCCAAGAGGTTGCTCGTAGCCGTATTCCAGTCCGACAACCGTTGCAGAGATGCTGTGGTTTGGCATCAGCCAGCTTTGCCTTGACCCTATCATTTCAGGTGACATATAGGCAGCTTCGGGAGCGCGTCTGCGCAGGTCTTTGATGGTATTTGCTCTTTCCTCTTTGTTTTGGGCGCAGATGCTGAGCGATGTGCAGATGGTCAGGATGGCGATTGAAATCAGTTTCTTCATCATATTGTGAGGATTAGATTGAAAGAATTCCGAGTACGTTGATGAGTTCCTGTGCGATAGGTTTGTTCATCTTGGTTGCACGGGTGAACGGTACGTATACAATTTCATCATTGTCGATACCCACCATTACATTGCGCTGGCCTTCGTTGAGCGCATTGATGGAAGCTACTCCGAGCCTGCTTGCGAGGATGCGGTCTAATGCACTCGGCTTGCCACCGCGCTGCAGATAGCCTAGGATTGTGACGCGGACATCGTAGTCAGGGTATGCTTGGCGCATGCGCTCGGCATATTGCATTATGCCGCCGCTGGCCGGGCTCTCCGATACGATTACGATGCTGCTGTTCTTGCTTTTGCGCACTCCTCTGCTGATAAACTGGTCAAGCTGGTCGATGGTTGTGGTCTCTTCAGGGATTATCGCCGCTTCGGCGCCGGCTGCGATGGCGCTGTTCTGTGCTAGGAATCCCGCGTCACGGCCCATCACCTCGACAAAGAATATGCGGTCGTGCGAGCTGGCGGTGTCGCGGATCTTGTCCACTGCCTCAACAATCGTGTTGAGAGCCGTATCGTATCCGATGGTGGCGTCTGTGCCGTATATGTCATTGTCAATGGTCCCTGGAATGCCGATACAAGGGATGTCGTATTCTTCCGCAAATACTTGTGCTCCGGCGAGTGATCCGTTTCCGCCGATGATGATAAGAGCGTCGATATCGTATGTCTTGAGCGTCTGGTATGCTTTCTTGCGACCCTCTTTGGTCATGAAGTCCTTGCTGCGTGCGGTCTTGAGGATGGTGCCGCCGCGCTGTATGATATTGCTCACGCTCTGTGTCGTGAGTTCTCCGCATTCGTTGTTTATGAGGCCTTCGAAGCCTCGGTATATTCCGATTACCCTCCATCCGCAGCAGATGGCCGATCTGGTGACCGCGCGCACCGCCGCATTCATTCCAGGTGAGTCGCCACCTGAGGTGAGGACGCCGATTGTGCTTATTTTCTTCATTTGTGCACTCTGATTAATTATGCAAATGTAATAATTTATATCTTTACACTGTAAAATATATTGGCGTGATATCCAAGAATGAGATAAAGCAGATAAAAGCCTTGTCGCAGAAGAAATTTCGCGACGAGAGCGGGTTGTTTGTCGTTGAAGGGGAGAAGATGGTGGCCGAGGCTCTGTCTTCCGGCTTCGAAGTGGTGAAGGTATTCCGTACTGCGGAGATTGGAGAGGATGCGATGTCGAGGATATCAGGTCTTTCATCTCCTTCGCCGGCTCTGGCCCTGGTCAGAATCCCGGATAATCCGGACGCCATTGCGCCATCTGCGGGCGAACTCGTCCTGGCGTTGGATTCGCTTCGTGATCCGGGCAATGTCGGTACTATCATCCGCCTTGCGGACTGGTTCGGCATCAGGACCATTATTGCTAGCCACGATACTGTTGACATTTATAACCCTAAGGTCGTTCAGGCCACGATGGGTGCCATATTCAGAGTCCGTTTCATATACAGCGACCTGCCGCAGACTCTTTCCGGACTGCGAAAGGCGGGTGTTCCAGTTTATGGGACATTCCTGGAGGGCGACAATATCTACGCTACTCCACTGACCGCGGATGGCGTCATCGTGATGGGTTCCGAATCCTTCGGAATCTCCGATGAGGTGCGCACTGCCGTCAGCCAAAAGCTTTTCATTCCGCCATATCCGGAATCCGGCACAGGCAGCGAATCTCTTAACGTGGCCGTCGCCACTGCCATCGTCTGCAGCGAATTCAGAAGGAGGGTGCGCGGATGAGAAGGTCTTTCACGCTCACGGTGTCAATTCTGTCTATACTGATGGCAGCGTTTTCCTGCTCTACGACAAGGGTCCTTCAGGACGGAGAATGTCGTCTGGTTGAAAATAAGGTACTCATAGACGGTGACGGACCACAGGAGTCAGAACTTGAGTCCTACATTAAACAGAAGCCGAACCCTTATTTCATAGGAAAATGGAATCCATTCCTGTATGTATATAATTGGAGCAGCGGACGCGGTACCGCCTGGGACCGTTTTGTCGAGAAATTGGGCGTGGCTCCGGTAGTGTTCAACCCTTACCTGGTCGATGGCAGCAACAGCGGTATCCGTTCGCATATGGAGTATCTCGGTTATTATGGTTCCAGGGTTCATGCCAATGTTATGACATCTGGCCAGAGAGCGAGAGTGACCTATGTGGTGAATCCAGGTAAGCGGTTTGTTATAGATTCCCTGTCATATTCCGTCAAAGATACCACAGTCAGGAAGCTTATAGACCGCTTGGCTGAAGACAGCCCGATTCACAGTGGAGCGTATCTGTCCCAGCAGGTGCTTGAGGATGAATCCGAGCGTATGGCGAAGATGCTGCGAAACGCCGGTTATTTCGGCTTTACCAAAAATTACTTTTTCTTTTCAGCCGATACATCGGCCAATGATGGTACTGTCGACCTTACTGTAAATGTGGAGGATTATACTCGTAACGAACTCCCTGCTGCGGCAAAGCCCCATCTCCGCTATAGATTCGGGGATGTCAATATCATCAACAACGGCCGGTTTGGGATCCGCAATAGTTTCCTCGAGGACATCAACCGCATCAAGCCGGGAATGGTTTACGCCGAGGCGCTGGTGGACAATACCTATAACCGTTTCTCCAGCCTCGGCCTCTTCAATTCCGTCAATGTGCAGTTGCAGGAGCGCGACAGTGCTCTGGTAGACTGCAACATTATTCTTGGTACATCCAAACTGCAGAGTCTCAAACTTAATCTCGAAAGTTCGGTCAATTCAACCGGGCTTTTCGGCGTCACTCCGTCTGTGTCATATTCTCACAAGAATCTTTTCGGCGGAGGTGAGGTTTTCTCCCTTGGCTTTCGCGGCAACTTCCAGTTCCGGTTCAACGACCCTGCAAGGAACAATGAATTCGCAGTCAATTCATCCATAGTTTTCCCGCGCTTCGTGCCGCTGCCGTCCAGACTTTTCAAGTCATCCGTGCCGCAGACCGAAGTGTCGCTGCTCTTCAATTATCAGGACCGCCCTGAATATACTCGAAACATTACGTCAGTAGGATATGGATACAACTGGTCTGTCAACCGCAGGTATATGTACCAGATTTATCCGCTTGTAATGAATTTTGTCCGCATCTACAATATTTCCGATGACTTCTATTCATCCCTGATGGACCCTTATCTGAGGAATGCATACCACGATCACCTTGACTTTGGCAGCGGGGCGAATTTTTATTTCACGACCGATCCGACCGTGAACACGAAGCGCACATATTTCTATACCCGTATGAACTTTGATGTCGCCGGCAACGTGCTAAGTCTCTTCGACGGGGTCCTTAAGAACAACGGTCAGGGCTCTCATCTGCTTTTCGGCGTGCCATATTCGCAGTATGTAAGGGGAGAGGTCCAGGCTGTGCAGACGCTCCGTTTCGGTAATTTCAATCAGTTTGCTATAGCAGTCAGGGCTCTTGCAGGTGCAGGATATGCATACGGCAATTCGTACGCACTGCCGTTTGAAAAGTTGTTTTATGCCGGGGGTGCCAACAGTCTCCGCGGATGGCAAGCACGCTCGGTGGGCCCTGGAAACGCTCCGTTGGACAAGACGTTCGCCATCGCCAACCAGTCGGGTGATATGCATCTCGAGGCTAATCTGGAGTTCCGCTTCCCGCTCTTCTGGAAGTTGTATGGCGGTCTATTCGCGGATGCCGGAAATGTCTGGTATACCCATATTGATGTTGATCATATTGATGAAGGTGTCTTTACTTGGGATAACTTTCTGAATACAACAGCATTTGATTGGGGACTCGGCCTTCGTCTCGATTTTGGCTTGCTGCTGGTCCGTCTGGATGCCGGTTTCAAGACATACGATCCATTCACTCAGTCCTGGTGTGCTCCGCGTAAGTGGTTCACCAGGGATGGCTATTCTGTACACTTCGGTATCGGCTATCCGTTCTGATATTGCAAGAATTTGATATTGTTATGAAAAAGAATATTATTCTCATTCTTTGTGTTACTCTCGGTCTTGTCGCAATCCTTGTCCTCGGCAGCATTGTCGAAATTGGTGGTAAGATCGGAGAAGTGGCCACGCCGGTGGCGGAGTATATCTTTTATGGTATTATCGGCCTTCTGCTCATCGTCTTTATCATTGTCCCGATCATCAAGGTCTGGGCTGCTCCGGAAATGCCCGCTATGAATACTGATGATGCCACTGATCCGGTAGCGTTGTCACAGCTGGGGCGCAAACTTGCAGCTAACTGCGGTTATCTACCCGACGAGGCGGTACGTAAGGAGCATCGTGCAGTGCTGTCAGACGGTCTGCATGCCGCCTCCGGCGATGCTGCACAGATGCGCGCGCTGATCAATGATGAGATTGCCCTCCGCGTCAAGGGCGACAAGGATCTTGGCGTCGTGGGCATAGACAAACGCATCCGCGAATGGTCCCGCACTGTCTTTATGGTCACCGCTATCTCCCAGAACAGCAAGTTCGACTCTCTGTCCGTGATTGCACTGAATTATAAGATGATTGAAGATATAATTCTTTCGTCCGGCTTCCGTCCGACGCGTCCGCAGATGTTTCGTATCTATGCCAATGTCCTTGCCACGTCTCTTATCAGCCTGATGGCATCGGATGCGCTTGATGACATCGGCCATACTTTTGATTCCGGCAGTGTCGCGGGAGATGTTGCGGATACTGGAAACGGCAAATTCCTCGATTCCTTCAGACGGTTGCGCATCCCGGAGGTTATTCTCGGCTCAGCGATGGACGGCGCTGTAAACGCTCTTCTTACGCTCCGAATAGGCTATGTCACCAAGTCCTATATTCTCAAGGGTACCAAGGCTCTCTCCGACAAGCAGGTCCGACGTGCCGTCAAGCGAGCCGCCACCAAGGAGGCCTATGCCACACTCCCTGCTATCGTCTCCAGCTCGGCTTCTGTTTTGGGTAAAGGAGTCGCAGGTAAACTTGTTGAACTCTTCACGCATAAAGAAAAGTCTGATGTAAGCAATCAAACCGTTTAGTTAAATAATAATTTTTGATTGCAATGTTGCAGATTATTGCAAATTTTGCACGAATATCCATTGCCTTAGTGAAATACTGGATTTTTTTGTTCAATAATGAAGAGAATTTACAAGCATATGAGCATAGAGAGCCTTGCTATCTTTTCGGAGGCTTCTATACTCACGGGTTCGGTGACTTCTGTTAAAATCAAGGTCAATACCGTTGAGGTGGAAGAGTTTGACGCAGGTTTTTCTATAGGTCCTGAAGGTAATGATTTTCAGGATGTTTCGTTTGATTAACCATTAGAGATAGAGTCCGTATATTCAGATTGATTCATATAATGGACAAATAAGAAAGGCTCCGGTTTCGGAGCCTTTCTTATTTTGTTTGAAAATACTGATGATCAGTAGATGTAGTTATTGTCCACTACTTCGAAGCAAGGGGCTCCGTTGATTACTATCGGCCTGTAGAGAATGTTGCCGGAGAGGTAGTATGGGATGCCGTCGATGATCACTTCGGTGTAGTATGGAGGCAGTGCCGAGACTATTGCGCCGATTGCGTATCTTGTGGCTTCTATTGCCGCTATGGTTGCCATTGCAGCCGCTGCTCGCCTTGCTGCTCTCCTGTAGTATCTCGCCGGGTAGTTGTGGTATACCACAGGTCTTGGGGCGTGATGGTGAACCACTGCCGGTCTCGGTGCCGGACGGTGGATATCGTGCCTTGGTGCCGGTGCCGGACGGTGAATTGATGCCGGTCCGGAGTTGTGGCCCGGATTGTGTCCTACTGCGCCGTGGTGGCCTGCAGGGGCGTTGCCGCGACCCATTCCCGGATTGTGCGCCGGGGCGCCGTGCTTGTCGCCGGGATGATAAGCATTTGCTCCTCCGTTGTGGTGACCGTTGCTGCGGTTGCCGTGGTTGGATTCGATGCGGCCGTTGCCTGGACCTCTACCGTGGTTGTCGGCGGCTGCATTGTAAGAAACTGCGCCCATCATTGCGATTGCGATGATCAGAGCTGATGCTGAAATGTTCTTCATAATGCTTTCCTCCTGTTGATTTGTTCGTTTGATACTGGATATATCCAATATCGTGCCAAAGGCTAGGAGAGGGCATTGATGACCGCCAGATCGGCCTTCAGATTGAGTTCGGCGGCGGGAATGGGGCGGAGGCTGCAGCAGTTCGCGGAGAAGTCGGCAATGGCGTTGAGGGGCGCTCCGCCGCAGATGTCAGCACCGATGATGCGGCGGCCGGCGCGCAGTTGCCGCAGTATCCCGCAGAGCGTCGCGAGCCGCATTGTCCCCTGGTCCCAGTTGGTCGCGGCGTCGGCGGGGGAGAGGACGTCCTTGTCCACGGAGATGTAGAGCGGCAGCCTGCGGGAATCGTCGTCGGACCGTCCTTCACTGCCGCAGGCCTGCGCAGTCGTGCAGCGGCCCGGCGCTTCCAGTCCCGCCTCGCGCAGCATCGCCAGGACTTCGGTTTCAGGAACCCCGTAGGGCTCGCGGCCGCTGACCATCGTGACGCGGTCAGCGAATCCGAGCGTCTCGCACCGCAGCGCTTCTGATGCTCCGATGATGTATGCGTGGCGCAGAAATGCATTGTGCCGCAGCATTTCCAGCAGCCAGCTGCCGCAGGATAGCAGCCCTTCGAAACGGGTCTCCTGCATGTCGGTGTGGTTGTCGAAGAGCACCAGGTCAAATGGCTCCCGGATCTTTTCGCACCAGAAGAGCGTCACGAAATGGTAGTCCCCGCTGTCTATCCAATGCAGCGCTCCGGCCGGCATTTCCGCTATCCTTGAACGGATGCTGTCCGCGGCATCATCGTCGCAGAACCGGCCGCAGCCTTCGATGCCGCGGCAGTCGCACACTATCGGGGAACGGCCCGCGAGGTGTTCCGCGAGCCGTTCTTCCGTAAGGGTGTCGGAGAAGTCCAGGAGTATCGGACTACTGTACATAATAGTCTGTCATTTTGTTGATTGCGCGCTGGCAGACAGGACAGAATCCGTCTGACGTGTTGTTTCGCATACGGCAGTAGACATATGGCCTGTAGACTCCGTGGACCATATATCCGCCCCCTTCATAGACGCCGAGGATTCCGGTCATCGTAGAGTCGTTGGGCGTTGTCGGGATGACTGCGTCATCGGAGAGCATATCCTTCCATTTCGCATCGAAATTGACGAGCGTGGTGATGTTCGGCTCCCAAGGCTCGGTTTTGAGGTTATAGAAGTCCTCATATGCCACCTCCTTGCCGAAATATTCGTCCGCGAGGCCGGCGAAACTGTGGCCGAATTCGTGGATGAAGACTTCGTTGGAGAGTTTGTTGTCCGACGTTCCCATCGCGTAGGAGTTGAAGATCCCGCCTCCGCCGTATTTGGAGCCGTTGGCGATGATGAAGAGGGCGTCGAAAGGCGCTCCGGATACTACGGACGCCAGTTGCGTGTGATTGGAGATCGTGAGGTAGCGGTCCGTGTAGAACGTGTAGAAGTTCGAACCGCAGACCGTCTGCTTCCAGTTGTCATCCTGCGGGATGGAGACTCCGGAATCCGCCGATGCGGAGAGCAGGAGCCTGATGTTGAAGTCTTCGCGGCGGTTGCAGTACGGCTCCATCGAGAAGAGGTAGTCGACGAATTTGCGGGCGTCAGCACGGTATTTGTCCATCTCGGCGGCAGTGTATCCTTCGGCCACGAAGAGGATGTCCACCTTGTGCGCCGGGTCGCCGGAGATCTGCATCTCCTCGACTGCGAAATCATTCTCCGCGCCGGTGCGGATGAGCTTGTCGGCAGGGTCGACGTCAAATTCGAAGAGGGGTTCGAGCCTGTTGTCGCTGAATTCCCTCCGGTATATCACTATATGTATGCTGTCCTTCGGGAACGGCATCCAGATGGTCTGGGACATTGTCTTGCTGACTCTGGCGGCCTCTTCGGTCGTGCGCCATTCCTGGAAGAGGGTGGAGAATCCCTTCGAGAAGATGAGGTTCCCTCCGGAGAATGCCTCGAAGTAGTAGTCGCCGTATCCGAACGGGTCGATCAGGTTCCCTGGATTGCCCGTCCACTGCGATTCGCGGGCGAGGCCGTTGAGGTAGGCGCATTGGCTGTCGGCGTTGCCCGCAAGGGCGAGGTCGATGCGGAGTCGTTCCCCCGTGAAATAAGTGTCATAATCCACCTTGCCGGTGAATGAGCAGGATGCGGTGCCGTTGCCTTCCGTTGCGGGCGCCTCAGCGGCCGGTTTCCCGTTGCAGGCGGTGAATACTGCCAGTGCCGCGGCCAGCAGCACCGTTGTGTGTCGTTTCATAATTTTTGGAATCAATGTTTATGCAAAGTTAGAATCTGTTTTGAAACAATTCAATTTTTCTATTACATATCTTAAATCAATTATTTCAAAACAGATTATTCATCATTTTGACAAATCTTTTTAACTTTGTGGACACACAATGAATTCCAATTATCAAAACCAAATAAATTTATCGATCATGGCAAACATTCAAGACATTATCGCGTCAGCTGTAAAGGCAAACGCCGGTGGAATCGAAATCCCTGATAATCTCAAGGAGAAAGCCCTTGGCGGCCTTTCCGACTCAATCTTCGGGAGCCTCACACAGACAGTCACCAAAGCCGGTGGCGTAGATCAGATCAAGAATCTGCTGACAGGCAAGCAGTCTGCTGCAAGCAGCCCGATCACCGCTCTCGCAGGCAATCTCTTCAAGACAAACGCCGGCAAGCTCGGTCTCGGCTCCGTTCTCACAGGTGCTCTCGGCAATATCATTCCTACAGTGATGGGCAAGCTCTCAGGCATCCTTTCGGACAAGGACGGCGACGGTGACGTTGATTTCCAGGACATTCTCCTTACGCTCAAGGGCGGCGGAGCAGCCAAGAGCAGCGCCAAGAGCGGCTCAGGCATCCTCGGTGCGGCCACCTCAATCCTCGGCGGCATCCTCAAGAAGAAGTAATCATTCCAATTGATCAAGACCCTGTGCGGGACCGGCCATCGCGGCCGGCCCCGCTTTTTTTGCCCGTTCTCTCTTGCATTTGTGCGGTGATGTGAGTAATTTTGTCATTTTATATTCGACGTATTGTTGTTTGTTATAACTGACAATGAATTTTACAGTTCAGGTGGCCGATGAGAGCCACACGAAATTTGCCGGGGAGATATCCAGGGAGATATTTATCTCGGCGCAGGAGCGCCATACTGGCATTGCCACGAGGACTCCTGAGTACATAGCGGAAAAGATGCGCGACGGCAAGGCGGTCATCGCGCTCGATGAGGAAGGAGCATTCGCCGGATTTTCATATATCGAGTCCTGGGGAGGCAAGGCGTATGTCGCCAATTCAGGACTTATCGTATCTCACCGTTACCGACGCGAGGGCCTCGCAAGGATGATCAAGGAACAGACATTCATCCTTTCGCGCAGGCTCTTCCCGGATGCCAAGATATTCAGCATCACCACCGGCGGCGCGGTGATGCGGCTCAACTACGAATTCGGATTCCGTCCGGTCCCGTTCTGCGAACTTACGACAGACCACGAATTCTGGAAAGGCTGCGAGGGTTGCCGCAACTATGACATTCTGCTCAGGAATGATTACGAACGATGCGTCTGCACAGGTCTGCTTTATGACCCGAACGACCGCATCACCATCAGAACACCATTTGAAATAGAAAAGGAGAAATAACATATGGAAAACAAAAAGAAAGTTGTCGTTGCTTTCAGCGGCGGTCTGGATACATCCTACACAGTGATGTATCTTGCAAAGGAAAAGGGATATGAAGTATATGCTGCCTGCGCCAATACCGGCGGATTCAGCGAAGAGCAGCTCAGGACCAACGAGGAGAACGCTTACAAGCTAGGCGCAACCAAGTACGTCACCCTCGACGTCACGAAGGAATATTATGAGAAGAGCCTCAAATATATGATTTACGGCAATGTACTCCGCAACGGAACATATCCTATCTCCGTGTCATCCGAGCGTATATTCCAGGGAATGGCCATCGCCCGCTACGCAAATGAGATAGGTGCGGACGCCATCGCCCACGGCTCCACCGGTGCCGGCAACGACCAGGTACGCTTCGATATGACATTCCTCGTGATGTGCCCGAAGATGGAGATCATCACTCTCACTCGCGACGGCAATCTCTCCCGCAAGGAGGAGATCGACTACCTCAACGCGCACGGATTCTTCGCTGATTTCACGAAGCTCAAATATTCATATAATGTAGGTATCTGGGGCACCTCCATCTGCGGAGGCGAAATCCTCGATTCGAAGCAGGGCCTCCCGGAGACAGCATATCTCAAGCAGGTGGAGAAGCAGGGCAGCGAAGTGCTGAGCATCGGATTCAAGGACGGCGAACTCTGCAGCGTAAACGGCACTGAGTACGAAGACAAGATCGCGGCAATCCAGGCTGTGGAAGCCATCGGCGCTGCATACGGCATCGGCCGCGACATGCACGTCGGTGACACCATCATCGGCATCAAGGGCCGCGTAGGCTTCGAGGCTGCAGCACCTATGCTCATCATCGGCGCCCACAAGTTCCTCGAGAAGTTCACTCTTTCCAAGTGGCAGCAGTACTGGAAGGACCAGGTGGCAAACTGGTACGGAATGTTCCTCCACGAGAGCCAGTATCTCGAGCCTGTGATGCGCGACATCGAGGCTATGCTCACCAGCAGCCAGCGCAACGTCACCGGTACCGTGACCCTCGAACTCCGACCGCTCTCATTCTCGACAATCGGCGTCGATACGCCTAACGACCTTGTCAAGAACAAGCTCGGCGAATACGGCGAAGGCGCGAAGGGCTGGACTTCCGATGACGCCAAGGGCTTCATCAAGGTGACTTCCACCGCACTAAGGGCATACTACCTTAGCCATAAGGACGAACTTCCAGAATAACGTATGATCAGAGTCGGAATCATAGGCGGCGCGGGATACACCGCCGGAGAACTCATCAGGCTGCTCATTAACCACCCTCAGGTGGAGTTGGCATTCGTTCACAGTTCATCCAATGCCGGCGCGCATCTCTGCGACGTGCACAGCGGACTGATCGGTGACACAGAGATGTGCTTCTGCGATACGTTCGACCTCAACTCAATCGACGTGCTTTTCCTCTGCTCGGCGCACGGCAAGAGCCGTGAATTCTGGAGTGAAAATGAACGGCCTTCCGGCCTCAAGGTCATCGACCTCGCGCAGGACTTCCGCGATGAGAGCGAGTGCTATATATATGGCCTGCCTGAAATGCAGAAGAGCAGGATAGAGGGGGCGGAGCTCATTGCCAACCCGGGCTGTTTCGCGACGGCCATCCAGCTTGCGCTGCTGCCTCTCGCCGCCGCTCATCTGCTGCCGGAGGAGGTGCAGGTGACCGCTATCACGGGTTCCACCGGCGCCGGCGTCAAGCCGGGTGCCACGACGCATTTTAGCTGGAGGAACAACAATATCTCCGTTTACAAGGCGTTCGAGCACCAGCATCTGCTGGAGATCTGCCGCAATCTCAAGGGAATGCAGCCGGACTTCAGCGGCAGGATCAATTTCGTGCCGATGCGCGGTGATTTCGCCCGCGGAATCTTCGCCAGTGTATATGTGGACAGCAATCTCTCAGCAGAGGAGTCCGTCTCAATGTACAGGAATTATTACAAGGACGCCGCATTCACCTTCGTCAGCGGCTCGCCGGTGGATCTCAAGCAGGTGGTCAACACCAACAAGTGCGTGATCTCCATCGAGAAGCACGGTGACAAACTGCTGGTGTGCTCCGCCATCGACAACCTGCTCAAGGGAGCGAGCGGACAGGCGGTCCAGAATATGAACATCATCTGCGGCCTGGATGAGAAGTCCGGCCTCAGACTAAAGGCTTCGGCATTCTGATATGGATCTTTTCGAAGTATACAAACTCTGGAACATCGAGCCAGTCAAGGGACTCGGCACCACGCTGTGGGACATCAAGGGCGTCGAATATACCGACCTCTACGGCGGACACGCCGTGATATCCATCGGCCACTGTCACCCGCACTACGTGGAGATGATCACCGCACAGTTGAACAGGCTCGGCTTCTATTCCAACGCAGTGCAGAACTCCCTCCAGAAGGACCTCGCCGACAGGCTCGGCCGTCTCTCCGGGTATGAGGATTACAGCCTCTTCCTCTGCAACAGCGGCGCGGAGGCCAATGAGAACGCGATGAAGCTCGCGTCATTCAGCAACGGCAGAAGCAAGGTGCTCGCCTTCTCCAAGGCATTCCACGGCCGCACTTCGGGCGCCGTGGCAGTCACCGACAATCCGAAGATACAGGCTCCTTTCAACAGGACGCCCAATGTCGTCTTCGTTCCGCTGAACGATGCGGATGAGGTTGACCGCGAACTCTCGAAAGGGGATTTCGCAGCCGTCATCATCGAAGGCATACAGGGCGTCGCAGGCATCCACGAACCGACTGACGAATTTCTCCAGACCCTTCGTGGGCTCTGTGACAAATACGGCACTTGTCTCATCCTGGACGAAGTGCAGTCCGGCTATGGACGCACGGGCAATTTCTTCGCCCATCAGCGTTCCGGTGTCCGCCCGGACATCATTACCACAGCGAAGGGTATGGGCAACGGTTTCCCGATCGGCGGCGTGCTCATCGCTCCGGACATCAAGCCGGAGTACGGGATGCTCGGCACAACTTTCGGCGGCAATCATCTCGCCTGCACCGCGGCACTCGCCGTGCTCGATGTCATTGAGAACGAGCATCTGGTGAAGAATGCCGCCAGGGTGGGAGAGTATTTCCGCAAGGCGTTCGCTGGTGACGCGGCGGTGCAGGAGTACCGCGGCCGCGGCCTGATGGTCGGACTCGAGATCAAGCCGGAATATGCCGGCCTGCGCGACAGGCTGCTCTTCGAGGAGCATTTCTTCACCGGAGCCGCAGGAGCTCAGGTTATCCGCCTGCTGCCGGCGCTTACAATCACTGAGGAGACCGCCGCAGGATTCGTGGCCTCCTGGAAAAAATTGACTGAACAGAAATGAAAACATTTACAAGCATAAAGCAGCTGGGCAACCTCGAGGAGGCTTTGGCGAAGGCGTTTGCCGTCAAGCGCAATCCTTTCGCCGACCAGGCTCTCGGACACAACAGGACCCTGCTGATGATCTTTTTCAACAACTCCCTCCGCACCAGGCTCAGCACGCAGAAGGCTGCGATGAATCTCGGTATGAACGTGATCGTGCTCGATGTCAATCAGGGCGCCTGGAAACTCGAGACCGAGAGGGGAGTGATAATGGACGGCGACAAGTCCGAACATCTGCTCGAGGCAATACCAGTGATGGGCTGCTACTGCGACATCATCGGAGTGCGCTCGTTCGCTCACTTCGAGAGCAAGGAGGCTGACTACAACGAGGAAATCCTCAGCCAGTTCATAAAATACTCCGGCAAGCCGGTCTTCAGTATGGAGGCGGCCACACGCCATCCACTCCAGACCTTCGCCGACATTATCACGATAGAGGAGTACAAGAAGAGCCCGAAGCCTAAGGTCGTGATGTCCTGGGCTCCGCATCCAAAGGCTCTGCCGCAGGCCGTGCCGAATTCATTTGCCGAAGGCATCAATATGACCGACTATGAGTTCGTAATCACCCATCCGCACGGCTATGAGCTCGCTCCCGAGTTTGTCGGCAACGCACGCGTCGAATACGACCAGGACAAGGCGCTCGAAGGTGCGGACTTCGTATATGCGAAGAACTGGTCCGCATACCAGGACCCGAATTACGGCCAGGTCATCAACAAGGACCGCAGCTGGACCATCACCACTGAGAAGATGGCCCTCACAAACAACGCATACTTCATGCACTGCCTTCCGGTCCGCCGCAATATGATTGTCAGCGACGATGTCATCGAAAGCCCGCAGTCTCTCGTGATACCGGAGGCCGCCAACCGCGTGGTTTCGGCCCAGACTGTTCTCAAGGAGATGCTGCTTGACCTTTAATATTATGGAAATCAAAGTAATCAAGATAGGCGGCAACGTAGTCGACAATCCGGAACTCCTCTCCGCGTTCGTGAAGGATTTCGCGGCCCTGGAAGGACCGAAGATCCTCGTCCACGGCGGCGGAGTGATGGCCAGCACCATACAGAAGGCGCTCGGACAGACTCCGGTGATGATAGAGGGACGGCGCGTCACCGATGCTGACACCCTCCGCGTCGTGACTATGGTCTATGCCGGCTGGTGCAACAAGAACGTGGTGGCGCTCCTGCAGGCGCAGGGATGCAATGCCCTCGGTATGAGCGGCGCCGACGCCAATGTCATCAAGGCTGTCAAACGTCCCGCGACACCGGTGGATTACGGATTTGTCGGTGACATCTATCCGGATGGCGTCAACTGCCCTCTGCTGCTGAAGCTGCTGGATGCAGGCATCACACCGGTGCTCTGCGCCATCAATCACGACGGCAACGGCAATCTGCTCAACACCAACGCGGACACTGTCTCATCATCCATCGCCTCCGCGCTCGCTGCGGCCGCGGCCGTCGAACTGATATACTGCTTCGAGAAGGACGGCGTGCTCTCCGACAAGGATGACGATTCATCCGTCATCCCGGTCATCACACCCTCTGCATATGCGACCCTGAAGGCTGAAGGCGTTGTAGCCGACGGCATGATCCCCAAGCTCGACAACTCCTTCAAGGCAATCGCCGCCGGCGTGAAGAGCGTCATCATCAAGCACGCCAAGAATCTTTCGAACGATATTCAGACAACTCTCATATCAGAATAATGGAAACACGGACAGATATTCTCAAGCGCGATGCGGCGCAGCTGCTGCGGGATATGATCAGGATACCTTCACCTTCGTTCGAGGAAGGTGCGGTGAGCGACCTCATAGCATCCAGGCTCACGGAGTGGGGCGTGGACTTCGAGCGCATCGGCTGCAATATCATCTGCCGTTCGAAGGGATACGACACGTGCCGTCCGACGCTTATGATGGACGCGCATATCGATACCGTGCCGCCGAGCCCGGAATATGATTTCGACCCGTATGAGCCGGAACAGCCTTCGATGCCGGATGCGATATGCGGCCTTGGCAGCAACGATGACGGCGGCAGTGTGGTGTCAATGATGGCGGCGTTCAGGTATTTCGATGGCAGGCAGCTGCCTTTCAATCTGATTCTTTCCCTCTCCGCCGAGGAGGAGAGGACGGGGGAGAACGGCATACGCCTGACATGGGAGAAGGTATTGCGCGACAGCGTGACCTGGGCAATAGTCGGCGAGCCGACGCAGATGCGTGCGGCAACTTCCGAGCGCGGCCTGATAGTGCTGGACTGCGAGGCCCACGGCGTCAGCGGCCACGCAGCCAGGGAGGAGGGGGTCAATGCCCTCTACATCGCGATGGAGGACATCGCCGCAATCCGTTCCCACAAATTCGCCAAGGTGTCGCCGCAGATGGGCTGGGTCCACGTCAACGTGACCCAGATCCAGGCCGGCACCGTACACAACGTAGTGCCGGACCTCTGCACGTTCGTGGTGGACGTCCGTCCTACGGACGCCTACGACAATGCGGAACTCGTCGCCGAGATGCAGTCATTCTGCAAAAGCACGCTAAAGCCGCGCAACCTCAGGAATGCATCCTCCGCCACTCCGCTCTCCTCGCCGCTGGTACGCTGCGCGGAAAGCCTCGGCATAGAGACATTCTCCTCGCCGACCACTTCCGACTGGATCCGCATCGCCTGCGACGCCATCAAGATGGGCCCCGGCAATTCGGCCCGCTCACACAAGAAGAACGAATATCTCCTCATCTCCGAACTGGATGAGGCTGTCGATACTTACATCAAATTTATAGAAAACTATGGCAACACTCTGGAATAAGGGTACCGAAGCGACTTCGCTCGTCGAGGATTTCACGGTCTGTGGAGACCGCGTGCTTGACCTGCGCCTCGCAAAATATGACGTCATCGGGTCCAAGGCACACATCAGGATGCTCGAGAGCATCGGACTGCTGAGCTCCGAAGAACTGGCAACACTTACCGACGGTCTGGACGGGATACTTTCCGAAATCGAAGCCGGCACTTTCGTGCTCGAGGATGAGGTTGAGGATATCCATTCGCAGGTCGAGCTGCTGCTCACCCGCCGTCTCGGCGATATGGGCAAGAAGATACATTCAGGCCGTTCCCGCAACGACCAGGTCCTCGTGGACCTCAAGCTCTATCTGCGCGACGAGATACTCTCGTTCCGCGATGAGATGATGCAGCTGTTCACCACTCTCCAGAGCCTCAGCGAGAAATACAAGGACGTTCTGGTGCCGGGATATACCCACGAACAGATAGCGATGCCGTCGTCATTCGGCCTCTGGTTCGGCGCATATGCCGAGAATCTCGTGGATGATATGTACCAGCTGGCCGCGGCTTACCGCGTGGTAAACCGCAATCCGCTCGGCTCCGCAGCGGGATACGGCAACTCCTTCCCTCTGGACCGTCAGATGACCACCGACCTTCTCGGTTTCGACTCCCCGGTCTACAACAGCGTCGCCGCCCAGCTCAGCCGTGGCGCATCGGAGCGCGCAGTGGCTTCCGCCCTCGGATCCATAGCGTTGACTCTCAATAAATTCGCTGCGGACTGCTGTATGTATATGTGCCCTAACTACGGATTCATATCATTCCCTGCCGAACTGACCACCGGCTCCAGCATAATGCCGCACAAGAAGAATCCTGACGTGTGGGAGATAATGCGCGGCCACTGCAACCGCATCATGGCCTGTGAAAATGAGATATCGATGCTCTGCGGCAACCTGCATCAGGGTTATCACCGCGAGTTCCAGCTGCTCAAGGATATCCTGTTCCCGGTACTCGAACTGATGCATCAGTGCCTGCAGATGGCGGATTATATGATCTCGCAGGTAAAGGTCAACGAGCATATCCTCGATTCGTCCCTCTACGACACAATGTTCACCGTCGAGGAGGTCAACCGCCGCGTGCTTGCGGGAATGCCTTTCCGCGATGCATACAGGACTGTCGGCATAGAGGTGAATGAAGGCCGGTTCGTTGCTGACAAGACCGTCAACCACACTCATATCGGCAGCATAGGCAATCTCTGCAATGACAGGATTGCGGCTCTGATGCAGAAGGCCGCCGATTTCAAATAGAGGATTATGGAAAGCAGGGGCAGGGGATTGCTGGCGTTGAGTCCGATAGCCGTTTTTCTGGCGGTCTATCTGCTGACCTCCATCGCCGTCGGGGACTTCTACAGAGTCCCGATCACAGTCGCGTTCCTGCTCTCCTGCATTTATGCGGTATGTATAGCCCGCGGGCCGCTGGATGAGCGTCTGGTGACATTCTCGCGCGGCGCCGGCAATTCGAATGTCCTGCTGATGATATGGATATTCATCCTTGCCGGAGCATTTACCGGATCCGCCAGGGCCATCGGCTCAGTGGATGCCACGGTCAATGCGCTGCTGGGCATAATCCCTCCGAAAATGCTTTTCGCCGGCCTCTTCCTGACCGCCTGCTTCATATCTATGGCCATCGGTACTAGCGTCGGTACAATCGTCGCCCTCGTGCCTCTGGGCGCGGGAATGGCAGGGCAGACGGGTATCAGTCTGCCGTTCATGACGGCGGTGATAGTGGGAGGTGCATTCTTCGGTGACAATCTCTCCTTCATCTCGGATACGACGATCGCCGCAACGCGATACGCCGGATGTCGGATGAGCGACAAATTCAAGACAAATATCCTGATAGTCCTTCCTGCCGTGGCCATAGTGACGGCCATATATCTGCTTATGGGCCGCACGGTGGGGGAATTCCCCGTGCAGGGTGAATTCCAGCTGGTCAAGATTATGCCGTACATCCTGGTCATCGCGCTCGGCATCGCGGGATGCAATGTCACTCTGACCCTCGCCTTGGGACTGCTTCTCAATACGGTGCTCGGCTTCTGCTACGGCGATTTCTCCTGGATAGAACTGCTCGAGGCGATGGGCGGCGGCATTGCGTCGATGAACGACCTGATCATCGTCACGCTGCTGGCTGGCGGTATGCTGGAGATAATGCGCAGCGAAGGCGGCCTGGATTATGTCATAGGCCGGCTTACAGCCCATATCAAGGGCCCGCGCGGGGCACAGGCGGCAATCGCGGCGCTCGTGTCGATCGCCAATGTCTGTACTGCCAACAATACCATAGCCATCATCAGCGTGGGCGATATCACGCGTGAGGTCGCAGAACGCTACGGCATCTCTCCGCGCAAGACGGCGAGCATTCTGGATACGTTCTCCTGTCTCATCCAGGGGCTCATCCCATATGGAGCGCAGCTCCTGATGGCCGCCGGCATAGCAGGGATATCCACGACAGCCATCATCCCGCATCTCTATTATCCGTTCATAATGGGCGGATGCGCGATCCTGGCGATTGTGTTCGATTTTCCGAGGTCAAAATAGGCTTCGGGCTTCTTGCCTACTTACTTGAAAAAGTGTCATTATTCCGGCCATCAGACCGTCGATCTGCTCCTGGCTGGTGAGGGTCTCTACTGGGAATCCGAGCGAGACCACGCGGTAATCGGTGCCCATATAGGCCACTCCGGCAGATATGTTGTTGTCGGAATATCTGAATATCGTGTATGCGCCGCTCTTGTCAGCCGGCTCTATTGCGTCGGGGGATTCCACGTGGTAGCGGACAGTGTTTGGCTTGATGTGGAATTCATACTTCACACCCGGCTCCAGCTTGAGCGGATTCTGTACGGAAGTCACTGAACCGGTGGCGGTAGCCATATTGGATCTCCATTTGTACTTGAGGATATCCGTGACGAACTTGCGGCCCGGATCGATGACATCCGCCCGCATCGTGGAGTCGATGTCATAGTCGAAAACCGGATCCCACAGGTCGGATGCGATATTGGCTCCGGATATCAGTATGTTGCCTCCGGCTGCGGCATAACCGCTGATCCTGGTGCGGAGCGCCTCTGGGAATACCGTGTAGCGGAGTTTGCCGGCGCCCTTGTAACCGGTCGAAGTGGTGATCTGTTTGCCGCATATCAGGTCCAGCGCGAAGATGCCTGTGGTATCCGCATCTCCGGCCGCGTATGCGGCTGCGGATGAGGAGCAGAAGTCGTAGCCCGCTGCAAGCAGCGCCCTGCCGTGGACGGCCGGGAAATCGAATGTATTGCCGGCGATGACCATCGTCTCGTAATTGCCGTAGGATGCTCCGAATCCGGCATTGTCGTCATCTTTCCAGGAACTGCGGCATCTGTAGTCGAATTGTTCTCCGCAGAAGGTGATATCCTCGATATACGGCACTCCACCGTCGATGAAGTTGCGGAATCCCGCATAAGTCGAGTCTCCGGCAGAGAACCAGGCAGGAGCGCTGACTCTGTCGAAATTGTTCACGACGAGCACCTTGCCCCGGGATTCGCCCTTTGACGTGCCGATTGAGAGCACTTCTGACGGGAAACTGACGCCGCCTTCGTTGAAGGCCGCAACCTTGAATCCGTATATTTCCCCATCGTCGATTTCGACGCTGAAGGAGCACTCCCCGGTCACAGTGCCGTTGTCAAAGCCGCCGTCACCCCTGCGGGTGTATACGATATATCCGGTCGGCGCCGCTGTCTCTTCAAGCGCGTCCTCCGTCGGCTTCCACTTGAGTTCGGCGAATTTTCCGCCGCTCTGGCTTTCCGACAGCGCTGCGGAGAAACTGTTGACCGGCAGCGGCTGCACTACATAGTCGGTGCCGTTGAGGTAGGCCAGATACTTGAGCATTCCCTTATATACAGCGCGGGAGACCACGAACCTGAATCCCGGGTCGAGTCCGAAGCGCATATCGGTGAAGTTCTGGTGGGAGAGGAATTCCAGCAGCATGGCCGGGACTTCCTGTGTGCTGCTCTCCGAATAGGACTTGTCGCGCAGGGCGCGGCGGGACCATTCCGGGTCGTATGACGCGCGGATGTCCGAGACTATCTGTGTCTGCACGATGTCGGCGTAGTCGCGTGCTATGGCGCGTTTCTCGCCGTTGGCGTAAAGTTCTTTGCCTCTTGCGACCCTGGTGTAGATCGCCAGCGTGCCGATGGTGGAGTCCCTGTCGGCGATGCCGGCGTCGCTGTGGAATGCGAAGGAGAGGTCTATCGGGATATTGTATCCCGTTTCCTTCGGATTGACATAGGAGCCGTTGCTCAGGGCGTTGACCCATTTGCCGCGGCACAGGTAGTCGTCATTGTAATCTTTCTCGAATTTGGTGGGGGAGTAGATCGAATCGTTGAATCCGGCCCACTGCAGCCAGTATCTGGCCGCTTCCGCCGCCCTCGGATAGCCGGATGTCTCCGGCTTGACGGCGAAGTCCGGGTTGAGCGGGCTGCGGGCGATATTGCCCTTTCCGCCGCCGAAGCGCACTGCATCCGCGGTGACCACCGTCCTGCCGCCGGATGCGGAGTTCGTGAGGTAGACGCCCTGACCGGCGCAGGCACCGCTGTCGAAAAGGAACGTGCCGAGGTATATCCAGGTGCTTCCGCCCATTTTCTGGTTGACCGAGAAGAATGACGACCCTCCGCTGTGGCGGACTTCGTACCGCGCCGCAGTGGTGCTGTTGCTCAATGTCTTGTACGATACGTAAACGGCATAGCGTCCCTTGTGCGGAAAATCGGGCGTCCAGGATGCTGTACATTTCTGTCCGTCATCGCCCATTCCGGAGGTCATCCTGACGCCGCCCATCGTGAACGGGTTCTCGCCGTCTATATATTCGCCGCCCTTGTCGCAGAACCCTTCACCCTGCGCGTCGGACCAGGTTCCGCTCTCCGCATATCCTGAGCCGGCCATATCGTAGTCGGCTATCACCTCATCCGTGTTCCAGTCCCTTTCGCGAGGCAGGAGCACGTTCGCACCGGCATTCTCGAGCATCGGCACAAGGAACGGGAGGACATAGCCCTGGGTGTAGAGGTCCTCGACGGTCTGCATCAGCCTGCCGCGCTGCCATTCCCAGCGCTTGAGGGAGTTCTCGTAGTAGTAGCCGTGGCTCTGCCACAATGCGATATGCCTGTTCTCAAGCCCCTTTAACACGGGATATACGCGTGATAGGTCTTTGACAAGCGGAGCGGGTATGTTGGCGTGCGGGATACCCACCAGCCTGGCGTGGTCCTTCACATAGGAGTTGCTCCTGTTGGATTTATAATATTTAGAGGAAAGATCCTCGATCTTCTGGCCGTTGGTCCTGATTGTGGTCTTGCCGCGGTACTCTTTGTATTTGGCTGGCAGGTTGTCGTCCACGATGTCATATATGCGCGCCACGGTGGTATCCCTCAACGGGTATTCGCTGAGCGCGAAGCTGAAGATGAGGTTGAGTTTGCCGCCCGAGACCGATGCGCCGCAGACATAGAGCTTCTTTTCAAGATTTGCGGTGCGGCAGAGGTATGCGGTCAGCGAATCGCACATCGTTGCGAACGCGGGTATCGGCTTCTCCGCCGCCAGGGAAATGGTGCAGGCGAGGAGCATCGATGCCGCCAGGGTGAAGAGACGTTTCATCGGCGGACTATTTTCTGAAAAGGTTTATTATCGCAGTGATGATGGAAGCGATTGTGATGGAGGCGACGTTGACGGATAGATCCCACGGGTCGGTGGTGCGGTATGTGGTGATCCTGTCCTGAAGCAGCTCCATCGTGAAGCACAGCACAAGGCCCGTGAGGATTACGAGTACCATCGAGCGCCACTTGTTCCTGCGGTAGAATGCCTCCTGTGCCAGGAAAGGATACGGGAAGAACATCAGGAAGTGGACGCACTTGTCGAACGGAAGTCCCCAGAGTGTCTTCGGAATCTTGAAAACGGTGGTTGGGTGACCGAAGCAGAGGTAGGTCACCAGACCCATATAAAGGATGAAAAGCGCCACGAAAGCGGCGTGGTGGTTGCGTTTATTTGGCATAGTTACCTTTCTTCTTGCGGAGTCTTACAAAGTCATCTTCGGCTTTGACTTTGTTGATGATGGTGGTGACGACTTCGTAAATCTCGCTGCCTACGGAATAGTCGGCCCTGCAGATGAAGTTGACCCTGTCCTGCCTGAGGAGTTTGTGGGCTGTGCTTTTCTGCTTTGCGTTGTCGTCCTGATAGACGGCGATGCAGTTGCCGCCGAACATCTTGACGATTTTCATGCAAGGTACGTCGGTCTCTCCGTCGCCGAGATAGATCATATTGTTGTAAGGCACCGGCTTCTCGTCCTCCTTCTGGCTCTCATTGACCTTCTTGTTGTCGCTGATGTCCATAATTCCCTTCGCGATCTTGAAGATGAACTGGGTCTTGCCGGTGTAATCCACGGCTACTGCCGGCCAGACGGCCTTGCCGTTCTTGTCGTACCAGAATGAGCAGGCGAAGATCTTCTTGAATTCCTTCGCGATTGGCGTGCCTTCGATGAGCTCTGTCTGCCCGGAGGAGTTGATGTAATGCTCCACATTCACGCCGTGTTCGCGGCCGTACTGATTGATGATGGAGAACCATTCCAGCACACCCTTGTGCAGTTTGATGTTCCTTCCGAACGAAACGAATGAATCCCTCGTGAGGGAAATCCCAGCTTTCCCGGCCTCCTCGATCATAAGTTTCATATAAGAGAGGATTGAATTCACCTCCTGTCCCTCCGGATTGTGGTTGCTGAGTTCCCAGAATTCCTGCGGCGTCTTGCCGATAGCCTGGATGAAACCGAACTCCTGCATGTTGCCCGGCGAGAGGGTGCCGTCGAAGTCGTAGATGAGTGCTACAGTAGGTCTTTTGTGTGCCATTGCAACTGATTTCTTTATCTTGCAAAGATAAAAAAAAGAAGTGACTTCCCTCGCGGAAGCCACTTCTTTTATACGATATCCGACCTGGCTCAGATTGCCGGTTCGGCCGGGACTTCCTCTGCGGGAGCCTCAGACGGAGTTTCTGCCGCTTCTACAGCCTCGACAATCTCCTCAGCCGGCTGCTCCTTGTGGAAAGGCAGTCCTATGCATTTGAGATTGTCGGTGAAGAAGAGAACCGCGAATGCGATGGCCGCTAGCAGGAGGAACCATCTGACGGCCTTCTTCCAGGCCGGGGTCTTCTTCTTGAACGGATCCTCACCCTTAACCTTAGGGTATTTTGCAACATTGGTGAGGGTTGCGCCGAATGCGGTATTGACAAGGATGCGGGAGTTGATTGCCCATCCGTTGGCGTTGAGGACAGGGGCGAGGTTGCGTCTGCGGAGTTTGCTCCAGGCGATGAACATCGACGGTCCGGAAATCAGCAGGATGATGGCTGCGATGAGTACGAAGAATCCCCACCAAGGCATCTTGATGAGGCTGTCGAGCAGACCTACGAGAGCGTCGAGAATGAAGCCCAACGCCATTCCTATCGCTGCGAAGATGCCGGCGAATTTGGCGATGTCGAATGCCTGCTTCTTGCCGTCCGCTGCGGCTCCGCCGGCCGGGATGGAGATGCCGTCCGCCTTTGCGGTGAGGTCACCGGTGGCTTTCGCCTCCTTGTCGGCGGCAGACTTTCCGAGTTTGTCGCTGCACCACTTCGCGAACTTGCGGTATGGGGACCAGAATGCCTCGCGGACGCTGATAGGGTTCTCGACAATCTTTGTGACGGTGGCGTCCCAGTCGTGACCGTCGCGGTCGTAGAAGATACCGTTCTGGCCTTCGTGGAGACTGCGGACATCGCCTACGGAAACAAGTGCGGCTATTGTCATAGCGGCGCCCTTCACCTTGGAGACGCAGTTGCAGTAGAGCAGGAACATTCCACTCCTGACCGCCATGTCGCCGTGACGGCCCATGTCGCTGACCTTGATACAGAGATCGCAGCAGCGCTGGTCGATATAGAGCTTGCCTGCCTGGAAGATCGCAGGGTCATCCTCTTTCCTTGAATAGAAATCAGTGAATGTCACGAAATTCTTGAGGAACTTGAAGAAATCCCTGTTGAGGCGGAGGAATTTGTCCACGTTTTTGACGGTCTCAGCTTCGGCCTTCTGCTCTGCGAGGAAGTCATCGGCTTTCTTCTTTACCTCCTCTTTCCAGGCGGTGTAGTCCGTGAGCTTGCCCTGGATGGCATTCCAGTCTGCCTCCGTGAAAACGGTGGCACCAGGGAGGTCCTTGTCTATCGCGATGGCCTTGAATCTTGCGAAATCAGCGGCCCAGGCCGGGTTGATCGCAGCCGAGAGTGAGAGTTCCGGTGAACCGGTGATGCGGGCGAGAGGGTAGGTTGCAATCTCGTCGATGCAGCCCGGAAGTTCGTTCGCGCTGATCGTTGCGATGCGTTCCGCAGATACGTCGAGGGCGGCTGTGCTCTCGGTGTCGAATGCTGCAAGACGGTTGCGGAGGAACCAGTCGTCCATCTTGGCCTTGATCTTTGCCACGAGTCCGAGGACCTCTTCGGTATCCGCTCCGTAAGGAAGCACCTTCTCGTCGGCTGCCTTGGCTTCGGCAGCTGCTTTGGCGAACACTTCGAGCGCCGCTGCGGTGTCGTCCGGGCCGATGGTCTCCCTGGCTTCGATGCCCGCGGCCTTGAAAGCATTTGCGATGCCTTCAAGTATCGCCTTGCCCTCCTCTGTCTCTGGATTGATGGCATCCGTGGCGATTCCGTCGGCGCCCTTTGTCAGGGTTTCGGGATCCTTCACGATGGCTGTGAGCCACTTGGCTGCATCCACAACTTCGTTGACGTGGATGCGTCCGTCATTGTTCGTGTCAAGGTAGGCGAGGGTGGCCGCATCGAATTCGAGACCCGTGACAGGGCAGCTGAGCGCGGTCCAGAGTTTCTGGTCGAGTTCTCCGAGGTGCACGATGTCCTTTCCGCTTGTGATGTTGACGCGGGTGACGCCGCCCACAGTGCAGAACTGCCAGTTGTATTTGTCTGTGTTCTTCATATTTGGTTTTGTTGATAATTATCTCATAATTGGCAAATATACACAATTATTCAATACAAATTGTAATTAACTTTGTACCCGGACACCGCCGCACAGGACCGTACCCGAACGGCAGGTGTCCGGAAAGAGGATGATTACAATTTTTTGCAAGAACACTTCCCGCGCAGTGGAGTTCGAAGAGGGCACTTCGCTTCTGGAGATGCTTCCTTCCTTCAATCTCCCCGACGGGTTCGCGGCCATTTCCGCGAAGGTCAACAATGTTTCCCAGGGGCTCAAATACAGGGCTTTCACCAATAAGGAGGTCGAGTATGTCGACTATACTTCATCCAGCGGACGACGCGTCTACTGCCGTTCTCTCTGTTTCCTGCTGACAAAGGCGGCGTCCGACGTGTTCCCCGGCGGCCGGGTTTATATGGAGCACTCCATTTCCAACGGATATTACTGCAATTTCCACAAGGCGGACAACACCCCGCTCACCGAATGCGATATCCGCGACATCCGTTCCGAAATGCTCCGTCTCGTGGCGGAGAATATCCCGTTCCGCAGATTCGAGGTGCCGCTTGACGAGGCGGTGAGGATATTTGCGGCGCAGGGCAGCGACGACAAGGTAAAATTGCTCGAGACCAGCGGAGAGGTCTATTCGGACTACTATATGCTCGGTGATACTGCGGACTATTATTACGGACGCCTAGTCCCTTCCACAGGATATCTGAAGGTATGGGACCTTATGCCTTACCAGCAGGGGATGCTGCTGCGCGTGCCGGACAGTGAGAACCCGTCCATCGTCGCGCCTTTCGTGGACCAGCCGAAGACATTCGAGATGTTCAGCGAAAATCTCAAATGGAATATCATAATGAACCTCAGCACTGTGGGCGACCTCAACCACGCCTGCCTCAACGGTCAGGGCAGCGAACTCATCCAGGTGTCGGAGGCGCTTCAGGAGAAGAAGATCGTTCAGATCGCAGAGGAGATCGAGCGCCGCTGCCACAGTGAGAACCCTCTGCGCGTCGTGCTGATCACCGGCCCGTCGAGCAGCGGAAAGACCACCTTCTGCCGCCGCCTCAGCGTGCAGATAAAGGCCTGCGGCCTGCGCCCGGTATCATTCTCCACGGATGATTATTTCGTCAACAGGGTCGAGACTCCGAAACTTCCTGACGGCAGCTACGATTTCGACAATTTCGACACCGTCGACCACGATGCACTGCAGGAAGACCTCCTGAAGCTCCTCGCGGGCGAAACCGTCGAGGTCCCTGAGTTCAATTTCGTCACCGGACTGCGCGAATACAACGGCAAGAAGCTCACTCTCTCGCCGGGTACCGTGCTGCTTCTCGAAGGTATCCACGCCCTCAATCCGCGGCTTACCGACAGGGTTCCGGACGAGAGCAAGTTCAAGATATTCATCTCCACCATCACCAGCATCCCTCTGGACGACCACAACTGGGTGCCTACCAGCGACAACCGTCTTCTCCGCCGCATTGTGCGCGACTACAACAAGGGCGCTTTTTCGCCACGCGAGACCATAGCCCAGTGGCCTAACGTGCGCAAAGCCGAGGAGCAGTGGATATATCCTTATCAGGAGAACGCGGACGTGATGTTCAACTCTGCATATCTGATCGAATTCGCCGTGATGCGCAACCACGCGGAGCCGATTCTGGCCAGCATTCCGAAGAACTGTCCGGAGTATTGCGAAGCCCACAGGCTGCTCAGGTTCCTCCACTATTTCACGGCAGTTCCAGACAAGGAAATTCCGGCGACTTCCCTCATCAGGGAGTTCGTCGGCGGCAGCAGTTATGCAAAATGACGAATTTTGCATTCATTTTTTGCAAAAAAACAATGAACTATTGAATTAGTTTTTATTTTTGTGCCCGAAATGAACGAAAACGACCTCATCATCAAACTGGAGCATGTCTCCAAAACCTTCGACGGCGTCAAGGTGCTCGATGATATCAGCCTGAATATCAAGCAGGGTGAATTCGTCACACTCCTCGGTCCGTCCGGATGCGGCAAGACCACGACACTCCGCATCATCGCCGGCTTCACCAAGCCGGACGAAGGCAGCCTTTTTATGGACGGTAGGGACATCTCCGAGGTCCCTCCGTACCGCCGTCCGTTGAACACAGTGTTTCAGCGCTACGCATTATTTCCCAACCTCGATGTCTTCGACAATGTCGCGTTCGGCCTCAAGCTGACCGGCACCCCACAGGAAGAAATCAACAAACGCGTCAAGAAGGTCCTCAAGCTCGTGAGTATGTCCGACTATGAGGACCGTGATGTAGATTCCCTGTCCGGCGGCCAGCAGCAGAGGGTTGCGATAGCCCGGGCCATCATCAACCAGCCGAAGGTGCTGCTGCTCGACGAGCCGCTGGCCGCCCTCGACCTGAAGATGCGCAAGGATATGCAGATCGAGTTGAAGGAGATGCACAGGAAGCTCGGCATCACCTTCATATACGTCACCCACGACCAGGAGGAGGCTCTGACGCTCTCCGATACCATCGTGGTGATGAATGAAGGCAAGATACAGCAGATCGGCACGCCTACGGACATTTACAACGAACCTGTAAACTCCTTCGTCGCCGACTTCATCGGCGAGAGCAACATCCTCGACGCCACGATGATCGAGGACCGCAAGGTCTCATTCATCGGACACGAGTTCGAGTGCGTGGATGAGGGCTTCGGCTCCAACGTCCCGGTCGATGTCGTCATCCGTCCGGAGGACATATATATCGTCAACAAGCTTGACACCGCGCAGTTCACGGGCACCGTCAAGTCCTGTACCTTCAAGGGCGTGCATTATGAGATGTTCGTCGAGACCGATACCGGCAACGAGGTGATGATCCAGGACTATAACGCCTTTGAGGTCGGCAGCACCGTGGGAATGCTCATCCGCCCGATCGATATCCAGGTGATGAAGAAACAGCGCACCTGCAATACGTTCGAAGGTGTGATGACCTCATCCGACAGGGTGGAAATCCTCGACGGCAAGTTCGAATGTCTCCCTCAGGAGGGTATCCAGGAGGGCGACAAGGTCACTGTCACCGTAGACTTCGACAAGGTGGATCTCCTTGACAACCAGGATGACGGTATCCTTACAGGTACCGTCCACTTCATCCTCTACAAGGGCGACCACTACCATCTTGAAATCCTCGTTGACGGCGGCGGACGTATCTTCGTCGATACCAACGATATCTGGGACAAGGGTGACCTTGTCGGCATAAACATTCTTCCAAAGGACATTCATATAGCAAAGGCAAATGACTAAGAGAGCCAACTGGAGTATCCCGTACGCCATATTCCTGGTGATTTTCGTTGCGCTGCCTCTGCTGCTCATTCTGGTTTATGCCTTCCAGGACGGCACCGGCCGCTTTACGTTTGAAAATATCACGCGCTTTTTCTCCGATGGCGATGCCATCAGTACTTTTGCGCTTTCGATCGAAATAGCCATAGAGAATACGCTGCTCTGCCTGCTGCTCGGTTATCCGGTGGCTTACATTCTCAGCAACAAGAAGTTGAACCGTTCGGCTGTCACCATCGTGCTCTTCATCATCCCGATGTGGATCAATGCACTGATGCGCACCCTCGCCACTGCGGAACTCTTCAATATGGCAGGTATCACTCTGGGCAAGGGAACGCTGATTTTCGGTATGGTATATGACTACCTGCCGTTTATGATCTATCCTATCTACAATACGCTGCAGAAGCTCGACCCTTCATACGGCGAGGCCGCGGAGGACCTCGGGGCAAATCCTGTGCAGGTATTCACGAAGGTGATCCTGCCGCTTTCCAAGCCCGGAATCGTCAGCGGCATAATGATGGTATTCATGCCGACGGTGTCCACCTTCGCCATTTCGGAATTTCTGACCAACAACAAGATCAAGTTGTTCGGTACCATCATCCAGGAGAATATCAACACCTCGATGTGGAACTATGGAGCAGCGCTTTCGCTCGTGATGCTCGTGATCATCGGAATAACAACCTGGCTTTCCGGCAGCGGAAAGGAACAGAATGACGGAGGGGCCATAATATGAAAAAGTTCTTCGCTCAGTGCTATGTCTGGCTCGTACTTCTGGTGCTCTATGCTCCGCTGTTCCTCATAGCCATATTCTCTTTCACCGAATCGAAAGTCCTCGGCAGCTGGACCGGATTCTCGACTAACCTTTACCGCAACCTCTTCACGGGCGGTATGCAGAATTCCCACTCGCTGATGACAGCGGTCGAGAATACGCTGATCATCGCCGTGGTGGCTGCTGCAGTCTCAATGGTGCTCGGCACGATAGCGGCGGTCGGCATACACAATATGCGCGGCCCGAAGAAGCAGGCCATCACATTCCTCAACAGCATCCCGATGCTCAATCCGGATGTCATCACTGGTGTGTCGCTCTTCCTGCTCTTCGTGTTCCTGCATTTCTCCCAGGGCTATCTCACCGTCATACTGGCGCATATCACGTTCTGCACGCCGTACGTGGTGCTCAGCGTCCTGCCGAAGCTGACACAGATGAATCCCAATATATACGAGGCTGCGCTCGACCTTGGCGCTACGCCCGCACAGGCTATGCGCAAGGTGCTGGTGCCGCAGTTGAGGCCCGGGATGATCTCCGGCTTCATACTCGCATTCACAATGTCCCTGGATGATTTCGCCGTGACCTTCTTCACGCGCGGAACCATCGGCCTCGACACGCTCTCCACGTACATCTACACCGATGCACGCAAGGGCGGTCTCACTCCGGAACTCAGACCTCTGATGACCATCATCTTCACGCTTGTGCTCGTCATGCTGCTGATTTACAACATCAGACAGAACAAGGCCGCGAAGAAGGCGGAACTCAGAAAGTCCAAATAATCAATTTATTAATTTATTATCTTCAGAAATCAATTTCAGCAAATGAAAAGATTCTCCACTCTTGTCGCCTTTGCGGCCGCTCTCATTATGACGGCTTCCTGCGGTGGCGACCGCAGTTCAATTCTCAAGGTTTACAACTGGTCCAGTTACATCGACGAGTCGCTCATCTCTGAATTCGAGCAGTGGTATGAAGAGCAGACCGGTGAAAAGGTCACAATCGTTTACCAGACATTCGATATCAATGAGACAATGCTCTCCAAGATCGAGAAGGGCCAGGAAGACTACGACGTCGTATGTCCTTCCGATTACATTATCGAAAGGATGCTCCAGAACGATCTTCTCCTTCCTATCGACCGTGATTTCGGCACGACACCGAACTACATCGATGACAATATGTCGCCGTTCATCAGGACATTCTTTGACAAGATCGACGGCAATGGCAAGAACGCCAATGATTATGCCGTAGGTTATATGTGGGGTACCACCGGTATTCTCTACAACAGGAAGTATGTCGCTGATGAGGACGCTACCACCTGGGATATCATCCGCAACAAGAAGTATGCTGACAAGATCTTCGTGAAGGATGCGGCGCGCGACGTTTACGGACCGGTGCTCATCTATCTCAAGCAGAACGAGCTCGCAAACGGAACCGTTACTTTGGATGACCTTATGCATGATGCTTCGGATGAAAGTCTTAAGGCTGCTGAGGATTATCTCGCAGAGGTGAAGGAAATCGTTGCCGGCTGGGAGGCTGACTTCGGTAAGGAACAGATGATAAAGGAGCAGGGATGGGTCAATTTCACCTGGAGCGGTGATGCGCAGTGGGCCATCGAAGAGGCTAAGGAAGTCGGCGTGGACCTCGCTTATACTGTCCCTGATGAAGGCAGCTGCGTATGGTTTGACGGATGGGTTATCCCTAAGTATGCCAAGAATGTCAAGGCGGCGAAGTATTTCATCAACTATATGTGCATGCCTGAGAACGCCATCAAGAATATGGAGGAAATCGGTTATGTCAGTGCGGCATCTTCACCAGAAATCCTTGAATATGCCACCGACGAGGACTTCGAGCCGATCGACCTCAGTTATTTCTTCGGCGAAGAGGCCACGGCAATCCCTGCAAACCCTGTAGTATATCCTTCAAAGAGCACAATCGACAACTGCGCTATGGAGCACGACTGGGGTGAGGATACCGCCAAGCTCAACGCAATGTGGTCGAGGGTGAAGGGTTCCAACGCCTCAAGCTCCACATTTGTGATCATCGGCGCCGTCGCTGCAGCGCTTCTCGCCGCCGTTGTCGTCAGCCGCAACAAGAAGAAATCCCGTCATCGCAAGTAATCGATGAAATCCTTAAAGGAATTATATAAAATCGGACGCGGTCCTTCGAGCAGCCACACTATGGGGCCTCAGAAGGCCGCTTCCGTTTTTGCCGCAAGACATCCCGAGGCATCGTCATTCAGGGTGACGCTTTACGGCAGCCTCGCCGCAACCGGCAAGGGCCATCTTACCGACGTGGCGATACTTGACGTCCTGAAGTCAGTCGCTCCGGCTTCGATCGTCTGGCGGCCGGACGTTTTCCTGCCGTTCCATCCCAATGGAATGACATTCGTCAGCCTCGATGCTTCGGGCGCCGCAACGGACGAATGGACTGTCTACAGCATAGGCGGAGGGGCGATTTCAGAAGCCTATCAGAATGGCGGTATTCTGGACGAGTCCAGGGATATTTACGAGCTTTCCACTGCCAGGGAAATCCTCGGATGGTGCCGCGATACTGGCCGCAATTTCTGGGAATATGCAATTGAACGCGAGGATTCCGATTTTATGGATTATCTCGCCACAATCTGGGATGCGATGAAGGACTCCGTGGAGCGCGGACTTGAAGGGGAGGGCGTGCTGCCCGGTCCGCTGCATCTGACGCGCAAGGCATCCACTTATTTCATCAAGGCGGGGGCATTCAAGCCGAATCTGCAGAGCCGTGCTCTGGTCTTCGCATACGCGCTGGCTGTCAGCGAGGAGAATGCTTCCGGCGGCATTGTCGTGACAGCCCCGACCTGCGGCTCGAGCGGCGTGCTCCCGGCAGTGCTCTACCATCTCTGGAAGAGCCGCGAATTCAGCGACAGGCGCATTCTGAACGCCATCGCGACTGCCGGACTCATCGGAAATATCGTCAAGTCGAATGCCTCTATCTCGGGCGCAGACGTGGGATGCCAGGGCGAGGTCGGCGTGGCGTGCGCTATGGCTTCTGCAGCCACCTGCCAGCTTTTCGGCGGTACTCCGAGCCAGATCGAGTATGCGGCGGAGATGGGGCTCGAGCACCATCTGGGAATGACCTGTGACCCGATGTGCGGTCTGGTCCAGATTCCGTGCATAGAGCGCAACGCATTCGCCGCGGCCCGCGCGTTGGATGCCAACATATATGCAACTTTCTCCGACGGATACCACCGCGTGTCATTCGACTCAGTCGTGGATGCGATGAACCGTACTGGACACGATATCCCGTCATTGTATAAGGAGACGAGCCTGGGCGGCCTGGCCCGCGAATTCAATCCCCCGTTTAATGGCTGAATCGATAGATGAAGCGGGCCAGGATGTAGCTGTTGACGCCGTTGTACTGGGTGATGGAGCGCTTCTCCGATGTGAATGAGCGTGTGATGTTAGGCAACTGATGCAGGACATCGCACGCTTCTATTTTGATGGTGGCCTTCTTCTTGAAGGCAACCTGCGAGAGCGACAGATTGAGGATATGGTAGTTGCGGTTGAATTCGTCGTAGGCGAAGCCGCGCTGCGCGGTCAGGGCGTAGGTCGTGGTCAGCCGCGTTTTCCAAGGGAAAATGAACAATGCTGTGACCCCGGTGCCGAGGGTATATGGTTGCTGGTTCATGTTCGGACGGAGAAGCGACTTCTCATCAGTCGCTTCGGCGCGAAGTGACATCGTGAGTTCCAGCCAGTCATTGCGGTAATTGCCCTCGAAACTCTCCTTTATCATTGCGCGTGTTGCCTTGTTGACCTCATCAGCCTTGATCTTGCTGTTGTAGAGATAGGCGACATTGTTGTCGTATCTTCCGCTGAGATGCTCGCTGATCGAGAATGTGCCGTCACCGAAAGTCTTGTTGTATACCAGTGATCCCGATGCGTCCCACTTGCCGTTGATATTCATAGGGGTGACAGTGCGTCCGCCGCTCTCCGGGTCGTAGATGGTGGAGTTGCTGATGCTGTTCTGGTACAGATTGAAGGTGGCGTTGCAGATCAGACTGTTCTGCTTCTTGATATTGGAGCGGTTGTACTGCAGATTCGCGGTATGCGTTGTGGTGGTCTCGAGGTCGGGGTTTCCGATGTGCTGGTAGAGAGGATTTGTGCCGTTGGAGACAGGCATAAGGTCATATACGGACGGACGGGACGGCGAGGTCTTGTATGTGAATGAGAGTTTCTTGCTTTTCTTCGGCTTGAATTCCAACCTGATGTGAGGGGAGAGGGTGATCAGAGGCGTTACGTGGGTCTGAAGTTCGCCGTCCTCATAATATTCGAGCCTTGTCACGGGCCTGCGCATCACTCCACCCAATGTGGTATTGAACTTCTTCCTGACATAGCGGATGCTCATCTGGTGATATACCGCACCGGAGGTGAATACTGCATCGGAGCTGAAATCGTCCTGATGGCAGGCGGCAAGGTCGGAGGGGAGGGATGCGAGCATTTCCGTGCGGCGCCTGAAATCCGCTACGCTCCATCCGCTGTCGGCCAGGTCGTAGACGTCACGGATATTGTGCGTGCGGCTGTGGTCGTAGCGCAGGGTGGTCTGGAAGTGGAAACCCTTGCCAAGCGGTTCATTGTATGATATCTGGGAGAACCAGCTGCGTATGTCCGAGTTGCTGCCGGTGTACATCTTGCGTGTCAGGGACGAGTCCGGATTTATCGTGTATCTGTAGTAGCGGGTGTAATAATCCGTGCCCTGGTCGGTGATGTTGCTTGTCATTGTTCCGCCGGCTGTGAAGCTTATCGTGCGTCCCTTCTTCTTTGGAAAACGGTAGGTGAAATGAATGTCAGCCGTGCCGCTGTACTTGCGTGTGATATTGTTGCTGTAGTTGTTGGTGCTGGTTTTGATGATATCGCGGATCTCCTCCTCGCTGAGACCTTCGGGATCCGACATGTAGTTGCCTCCGAGGGTGTGGGAGAAGCTGTCGGAGATGGTGAAATTGAATTTCGGCTTGGAGAGGATTGTAATCTGTGGTGTCGGATTCCACTCCAGCTTGAAATCGCCTTTCGGCGTATTGCCGTTATTGATGCTTTCGCCGTTTGAAGTCGTGAAGTAATTGCCGCTGGAAACAATGTGTTCTGCTTCGGAGTCGGATGTGGACTCCTTGTGGTTGCCATTGTAGTGTACGTTTCCGTTGACCTTGAAGGTCGTGCTCTTCGAGGTGAATGTGAATCCGCCCTCGCGCTTGTCGTTGTTGCCTCCGGAACCGCCGCCGAGCTGCGTGCGGCTGGCATCATTCATCGAAATGTTGCCGTTGAGATTGTTGACGCCGGCAACGACGGTCCTCTGGTAGTCCTTTTTGATGTTGTTGGCATTGAGTCTGGCGGTATAGCGCTGATCCGTACCGCAGCCGGTATTGATATTGCCTTTCCAGCCCTCCAGCATATCCTTCTTGATTTTGATGTCGAGCACCGGAACCTCCTCACCGTCATCTATTCCCGTGATTCTGGCAAAATCGGATTCCTTCTCGTATGCGTTGATTTTCTCCACCATATCTGCGGAAAGGCTCTGGAGACCGGTCCTGAGATTGCCGGCGAAGAAATGCTCGCCATTGACAAGTATTTCGGAAATCTGTCTTCCGTGGAGGGTGATAGTGCTGCCGTTGACCTCGAGGCCGGGAATCTTCTTGAGAAGGTCCTCCAGCATCGCATCCTCGTCGAGCCGCATTGCCGCCGGGTTATAGACCACGGTGTCCGCGACAACTGCGGTTAGGCTGGCCTGGGCTGAAACCTTCGCTGCGTCAAGCATTTCGGAGTCGAGCTCCAGACGTATGTCGGATATTTCCAGCCCGTTCGGGGCTGGGGTGAGGTGGATGTCACGGTATTCGGTAACGAAACCCAGGCACGATATCTTCACTATGTAGTCACCTGCCTGTGCGCGCATGGAGAAGCGGCCGTCGTTGTCAGTGACGGTACCGTTCAGCGATGAACTGTCTTTGGGTGAAAGTATCTGGACCGCAGCCTGTATGACAGGCAGGGAGGTGTCTTCTTCGAGGATCAGGCCTGTGATTGGAACGGGCACCTGAGCCTGCATCGGAAATGCCGCCAGAAGCGCCGCGAAAGCCGAAATTATTATTTTTATTCCTACATTTCGCATATATTGCAAAGATAATAAATTAAATTTGGTACATTTGTAAGATTAAAGGAAAATCAAAATTGTTTAATACTCAAATCGAATTATGAGACTGGACGGAAGAAGAGAAAGTACAAACGTAGATGACCGCCGCGGCAGTACGGCGCGCACGGTCGGAGGCATAGGCCTCGGCGGCGCAATCATTATCGGACTCATCACCCTCCTGATGGGCGGCGACCCTTCGCAGGCCCTCAGACAGGCAGGCTCAATGATGAGTCAGCAGCAGACCACCACCACAGAATATACTCCGACAGCGGAGGAAGAGGAGCTCGCAACCTTCACAAAGCAGATCCTCGCCGGTACGGAGGATGTGTGGACTGCCATTTTCAGGCAATACGGCAAGCAGTACATTCCGCCGAGACTCGTGCTTTTCACTGACGCTGTTCAATCGGGATGCGGTGGCGCTGATGCATCCAGCGGCCCTTTCTACTGCAGTGCGGACCAGTGCGTATATATCGACCTCTCATTCTTCTCTTCGATGAAGGAACAACTGGGAGCCGACGGTGACTTCGCATATGCATATGTCATCGCTCACGAAGTGGGTCACCACGTACAGTATCTCCTCGGCACCCTCCAGCAGGCTCATCAGCAGATGAGCCGCAGCAGCGAGAAGATCAGCAATCAGATCAGCGTACGCCTCGAACTCCAGGCTGATTTCTATGCGGGAGTATGGGCCTACAATGACAACAAGATGTTCAGCTCACTTGAGCCCGGCGATATTGACGAAGGCATGGCAATTGCATCCAAGATCGGTGATGACTATCTTCAGAAGAAAGCTTATGGCCGCACGATCCCGGATTCATTCAACCACGGCACTTCCGCTCAGCGTTCACGCTGGCTCAAGAAGGGCCTTGCAACTGGCAATATCAACGACGGTGACACATTCTCACCTGACTACAGATCACTTTAATGCATGAAAACAGTCAAGATCACAGTTCTCAAGAAGGTCTTCCACGCAGACCTCGCCGAGAAATATGAAAACCAGATAGAACACGCGTGCGACCTTAAGGAAGGTCAGGTATTCTATTCGGTGGAAGGCTGCAGGCCGGAAGGTTTGTGTGAGTCCGCCTGGGACTGCCTTATCAGCTTCGTTCACGTCCTGGCCTGCGGTGGTGGCAATTTCTATGACGGATGGATGAAGAATCCCAACAGCGCGGTGCTTTCGTGCAATGACGGCATCAGGCCAGTGAGTTTCTTGGTGGAAACGGTAGAAGAATAAATTTTTATCAACCTAATAATTCACAGTTATGAAAAAAGCAATTACAGCAATTATGTGCGCAGTTCTCGTTCTCTCAGGCTGCGGTAATGTTTCTAATCTCGCAAAGGGCACTGCTATCGGAAGTGAGGCAGGTCTTGCAGTTGGCGCTATCGTAGGCGCGCTCGCAGGTAAGGACGGCAAGAGCACTGCTATCGGTGCGGCTGTCGGTACAGCAGTAGGTGCAGGTGTAGGCGCACTCATCGGCAACAAGATGGACAAGAAGGCCGAGGAGATGGCTGCTCTCGAAGGCGCTCAGGTTGAGCTCGTAAAGGACGCCAATGACCTTCAGGCTATCAAGGTTACTTTCGACAGCGGTATCCTCTTCGCTACCAACAAGTCAACTCTCAACACCGCTTCTAAGGACGCTCTCACGAAGTTTGCATCCAATATGGCCGATATGAAGGACACTGACCTCACTATCTTCGGTCATACTGACAACACCGGTACAGCAGCAGTCAACGAGAAACTTTCTCTCGAGAGAGCTCAGTCCGTTGCCAACTTCCTCAAGGGTTGCGGTATGGAAAACGCAATGACGGTTGAAGGCAAGTCATTCAACGAGCCTGTTGCTGACAACAGCACAGAGGAAGGCCGCAAACTCAACCGCCGCGTAGAGGTTTATATCACCGCAAACGCTGACATGATCAAGGCTGCTGAAGACGGCACACTCAAGTAGTAATGGGAAGTTTCAGCATCTGGGAAGTCCTCTTCCTGCTCTGTTTTGCCTGCAGCTGGCCTTTTTCAATAGCCAAATCGCTGCGTACCAAGGTCGTGACCGGCAAAAGTCCTGTCTTTATGGGTCTCATCATCCTCGGTTATATCTTCGGTATTGTGCATAAGCTGACTCACAACAATGATGTCGTCATTTACCTCTATGCGTTCAATGCACTGATGGTGGCCACCGACCTCATACTGTATTTCTACTATTCGAAGCATCCGCACGGCAAATAGACAGCAGAGACCCCGCAAACAAGACTCCGGCCCCGAAGGTCGGAGTTTTTTTGTCCGAACAGTTTCAGGGACGGTCGCAGGCCCTGGAGCCTGATCTCGAACTTTGGTTGTGGCTGTGGGCAATCGATGGAGGCTTCAGTGGTATAACGGTGATATGTTCAACGATATATGCTGATCTGCATTTGTCACGAATCGACATTTCCCGTCGTTATTTGCGACTCGTGACAGGAACTGTACTCATATTGGTCAGTTCGATGTCACGAGTCGCAACTTTTGCCGCTTTTTTATCAGTCTTGACATCCCATAGTCAAAACATCGTGGCATCAGGAGTCATCGGACTGGTGGTTATTTTTGCGTTGGGCGTCGCAGACGGAAGAGATTGGAGGCGAAGGCGATTTGTGAGGGCGGAGTTCGAGGGGCCGCTGTTATTCGTCCGAATCCCCGCCCGAATCAACCTTCGCCTGAGCACCAACCGCTTCCGACGCCAGCCCGGCGCGACCATCTTGGCAATTATTAAGAATCTGTTTTGAAACAATTCAATTTTTCTTTTACGTATCTTTTCCGCTGTTTCCGCAGTATTTCTCAGTTACAATGGAACCCCATTTCGCCTTCGAAATCCTGTGAAAACATCTGGAAAATCTCCAGTAAAATCTTTAATCAATCATTTCAAAACAGATTCTAATATCCAACGAATGAAAGTCTATTTGACAATATTTGCACGGATATCGGGAATGTTGTATATTTAGAATCTGTTTTGAAATGATTCAATTTTTCTATTATATATCTTTTTCGCCGTTTTCGCAGTATTCCTCAGTTACAATGGAACCCCATTGCTCCTTCGTAATCCTGTGAAAACATCTGAAAAATCTACAATAATATCTTAATTCAATCATTTCAAAACAGATTCTTAATGTCGGTTATTCCAAAGAATATATTAAACAATAAAAGTACTATATCATGACAAAGCACATCATACCAGTGGCATTGGTCGTTTTCGCAATGCTGACGGTTTCCTGCGGCACCGCCCGCATCACATCGGAATCAGGATACAAGTTCCCTGCTGTCGGGCAGGGTGGAAAGACTGCCATAGTGGCGCACCGCGGCTTCTGGAAGTGTGAGGCCGGTGGGAAAAGCGAGAACTCGATCGCTGCTCTCAAGGCGGCACAGGACAACGGATTGTGGGGCAGCGAATGTGACCTCCAGCTGACCAGGGATGGTGTTGTCATCGTCAATCACAATGATGAGATAGACGGTCTTCTGATCAGGGATCACGACTGGGCCGAGCTCAGCACACATCTGCTTCCGAACGGCGAACGCCGTCCGACAATCGACGAATACCTTGATCAGACCGCGAAGTGCAAAACCACCAGGCTCGTGATAGAATTCAAGTCACAGAAGGAGCAGGCGAAGGAGGATGAACTCGTGGACAAGACATTCGCCGCAATAAAGGCCCACCGTCTCGACAATCCGAAGAGGGTACTCTTTATATCGTTCAGTCAGCACGTCTGCGAAAAGGTCGCATCCGAACATCCGGAATACGTCAACCAGTTCCTCACGTCGAAGAGAGGCGAGGAGAGTCTGCCGACCAACTTCGAGAAACTTGGCATAAATGGGGTCGACTACCATTATAATGTATTCCGCCGCCATCCGGAATGGGTCGAAACTGCCCGTAAGGCCGGAATGTCGGTGAATGCCTGGACTGTTGACAAGAAGGCTGATATCGAAGCGATGATCGATCTCGGACTCGACCAGATAACATCAAACGAGCCGCTTCTGGTCCGCGAACTCCTGAAGGACATGGAATACAGGCTTGCAAAGTAGCATCAGGCACGATTGTGCCGGTTTTGTCTCCGGATTTTGAATAGACAAAATAAATCCTTATATTGCAAGGGAATAGACCATCAAACTGTAGGAGATGAGAAACATACACCTGTTACTGTCCTTTCTCGCATTCTTCCTGCTTGCAGGCTGCGTCAGGCCGGATCCCGACAATCCCGTTAATCCAGATAATCCAGTCAACCCCGTCAACCCCAATGACCCCAATGATTCCGGTGGAAATGGTGGAAATGGTGGAAATGGTGGCAAAATAGACGACAGTAAACCGTACTTCACTGCGGATATACCGGTCGAATACAACACCACCAGCCCCGAGCAGGGAAGGAATTACTCGATAAAGACCAATATTCCCGACTGGACCGCCAGCAGTGATGCCGACTGGTGCCGGACCAACATCACCAAGGGCGAGGATTACGGATATGAACTCGTCATACTTGTGGATGCGTTTGAGCCACGAACTGACAACGGGGATTTCGATTACTGTCAGCCGCGTGCCTGCACCGTCAAGATAAATGCCGGAAACACATACAGCCATACTTTGACTGTCCGTCAGGAGAGTCGCGTGATGTTGTCGACCGGTCTTTACGGCAAGCCCGTGATTATGGATCCGGCAGGGGAGACAATACGGATACCTATCCGTACCAACTGCATAAGCTGGACTCCTTCCACCGATGCTGACTGGCTAAGTGTCAAGAGGATAGACAATAGCACGCTGGAGCTCATCTCCACGGTGCGCAAGGATTCCGACAAGGCGAGGAAGGCCACGGTGACCGTGGTTTCCGACCTCGACTCGTACACCAGCACATCTCGCACATCATTCACCGTCGCCGATGCTGATGCCGCCCTTTCCGGGGATGATTACAACTATGGTGACCATATTGATTGGGATTAAATTTGGGACGGCTATGAAAAAGACTGTATTAATTCTTTGCGTATTGTCATTGCTCTGCTCCTGCATAAGACAGGATGAGACCGGGGCTCCGGCATCCGACTCAAATTCACTTACCGCCGTCATCAGCGCCAACTCAACCAGAGCCATATTGATTGACAATCCCGGCGTTAAGGTGCAATCCTTCTGGGAGGACGGAGATGCTATCAGCGTATTCGGAGCTAACGCTGCAAATACGCGGTTCAGTATCACTGCGGCGGATATATCAGAGGATGGCAGGACTGCGGAGTTCAAGTCCGCGGGCGATATCCCTGCAGGGGAACTCATAGCCCTGTCTCCATATTCGGCCGATGCCGCTGCGAACGGGGTGGAGGTTTCATTCACATTCCCTGCAGTGCAGCATCTTGCAAGCGCACACGGCGTGCCGCAGGCCGATCCTCAGTCAAACATAATGGTGGGACGCGGCAGCCGTACCACGGGCGTGAAATTCACCAATGTGATGTCCATCCTGAAAACCGGAATGTGCTTCGAGCAGGCGACCGTGCTGCGCAGCATCGAGTTCCGCGACCTTGGCGGCAGCAGCGTGAGCGGCAAGGCAGTCATAAAATGGTCCGGCAACGTCCCGTCCACCGAATTTTCGGGTCAGGGCGGCATCATCACCCTCGATATGGGCGAAGACGGTCTGAAACTCGAAGCGGGGGAGGTCAGGCCGTTCTACCTGATAGTACCAGCGCGCAACTATACCAAGGGCTTCGAGATCACCTTCGTAACCAAGTCAGGAGAACGCATAGTCAAGGTATCCGGGACAAAGTTGGGGAAGGAACTCTGCAGCGGAGTGCTCTACACAGTGGGCGACATCGACGGCAAGTCACAGATCCCGGGCGCAAAGTCCGTGCTGAAGCCGAATGCGACCTTGATGACAGCTGACAAACTGGAGCTCATTCAGATCACAAAGATTTCAAACAATGCCATTTATGCGGACGGCCAGTATCTCGAAGGCCCGTCCGGCAGAGTATTGGCTCCCGAAGTGACGGCTATAGTGCACCGCGATCTTCAGCCGGCAGTGGGTAACTGGTTGCTGTTCGACCAATATACAGACGATATGCCGCAAGGTGCGCTGCTGAAGATAAAGAGCTGCAAGCCGTTGGATCAGGACCATTTCGAGATCTGGGCGGTTTCGGATCCGAACGTGGCCGCTCCTTTTGAGGAGCTCGTGGCCGGTACGCCGCTCTACGACGAGGCCGGCAATGAACTGCCTGCCGGCGGCTTCGAGATAGACGCAAGCCATATCGAGAGCATTGTGGACCGTTTCGGCAATCCAGTGGAATTCTCTTTGGACGGCAACGGCGACCTGATTTTCGATGGAAAGACTACCGGCCGCCTGCTTGGTACCAGGGCTGCGATGAATCATACCTTCACCACCCCAAGCCTCAGCAAGACCATCGAGGGGAAAGGCTGCGAGATGACCGTCGGTGCCAGGCTGAACATTGGAATGAAGGCGGCGCTCGGTATCGTTCACGGTGAGTTCCAGTACATCCATATGGTCTGCAATCCAAAGATTGAGATCAGCACTTCATTCTCCCTCAAGGGCCAGGCCTATCTGGATGAAAGTTTCCATTTCATCACTCTCAAGTTCGGCTCTATTGTTGTGGCGGGATTGTTATGCACTCCTCAACTGGAGATATGGGGTAAAATTGGCGTCGGGGGAGAACTGGAATTCCAGACCAGTCTTACATATACGAAGGACCTGGGCAGTTTCGGATTGTCATACAACAATGGTGACGGCTTCACGGTGCGTCACTCGCTGGCGCCGAATTCGCCCGATGACGTGAGTTCATTCGTGCCTCAGATAGGAGGTCTTACGGGTAGTATAAATGCCGTCGCCGGCCTGCAGTTCAATCCCGGGATCGGCGTCTATGGCCTGCTGTCGTGCGGAGTCAAATGCGACTGCACCCTCAAGTTCGGTCTGATCAGCGAGGGTACTTATATCGGCAGGAAGTTCGCCCTGACGCCGGAAGTGGAGCTTTCTCCGTATGTCTTCAGCCTGGGCGGCATCCTGCACAAGACATTCAAATCCATGGCTAAGATCCAGTGGGACCCTGTATGGGAGAAATATATCACACCGAAATGCAAAATCGGCGTCTACAACACAGTGTACATGGTTTCCAGCGATAAATATGATATGAAAGTTGGCGACACATATTTAGTGACAAACGTGCCTACGGCCGCTACAGGCGTTCATTATAGGATCACCCTGACGGGTGACACATTCTCGGATTATAAGCTCGGTATCAAGTACTGGGATGCAAGCGATATCATCTATTCTCTGGATATGGACGATTATTTTACCGTCGATCAGTGGAAAGCAGCCGGTCTGGAAGGAGTTGGCCTATGGCTTGGATCTATTAAGGGAGAGCCTGTAGGCCTGGTGGAGGCAGGCTCCGATATACTCGGGATTTACACGGCGGGGACCGAGGAGAAGGAGTTCTCAGGTACTGTCAACCATGCCTTCGCGAACAACTCCGCCCACGGATACTCGTTCTTTATCCAGCAGGGTGACGAGATTCTGGACATAGGGTACGGCTCTTCCTACTACCCGTATAACGTATTCGCTGTCTATTGGCCGAACCGTTCGAACGGCCGGCCTTACTCAGAGGTCAATGATTAAGCAAACAGCCGGTCAACCGGCTGTTTTGTTTTCTACAATCTCCTCTTCAGGAAGTCCAGGATGATGCCGATGACTTCCCTGCGTTTCTTTATGATGAGGTGGTTCTCGCCTTCGACGATATGCATCTCGGAGTTTTCGTAGATGGCGTCGTATTTCTCGCTGCACCAGAGCGGTACGATGCCGTCTTCGGAGCCGTGGATGATGCAGACGGGGCCCTGATAGCGCCCTGACACGCCGTAGATGTCCAGTTCCTGCGTCTGCAGCATATAGTTACGCCCAAGTTTGAAATGGTGGAAGCACTTGATGTACTCCGGAGGATTCTTCGGATCATAACTGTTGCCGAAGAAATGCCCGTCCTGCGTGGCTTCCTTGATGACGGCACCGGGTGCGAGCAGGATGAGCGCTTCCGGGCTGATGCTCCCGTCGCCGGCCGTCATGCTGGCAATGACTCCGCCCTGCGAATGTCCCAGGAGGGAAATGCCGCTGACATATGATAGTGATGCCGCATACTCCCAGATAGCTCTGGCATCCGCGAGTTCGTTGGCTATGGTCATATCAATCATCCGGCCCTCGCTCTTGCCGTGGCCGTCGAAGTCGAAGCGTATCGAGGCTATGCCTTCCTTTGCGAGGGCCTTGGCAATGTTGGGCATAGGGGGATAGTCCTTGCTGGAGAAGATGCCGTGCATCAGGATTACAATATGGCAGCTGTCGCCGGCCGGGTCAAAGCCTTTCGGCAGACAGATTTTCATTGACAGGCCGCCCTGCGGACCGCTAACCGCATATTCGCGGGCCGGTGCCGGCACTGCCAGCAGCAGGGTCGTGATAAGTATGATCAGAGAATGTTTCATATTGTCAGATGACAAATATACTCTTTTTCTCCCTCATTATTTATGAGGGCTTCTATTATGAAGTGCAACGCCAGAAGGTTATCAAGGATTGCTCTGGTATTCTTTGCCCGTTTTCAACAAAGAATCGGTGTGAGATCAGCTTCGTCCGCCTCCGGATTTGTTTTTCTCGAGACCATACCACTTGGATATTGTTAAATAATGTTTAAATTTGGCTTTGTTGTTATGAAATGGCTCATCTGGATATGGCTGGCATTTGCCGGCGTCTTTCCGTCCGCAACGTGCGGGCTGGCCGTTTCATCGTGCGCGGAGACAGTTTCCGCTTCTGCGCCGGCCGCTCGTTCGCAACAATCTGAATATGGCTCCGCATCGCTCCGGTCAATGCCGATGGCATCCTATTCGGGGGAGGAGACTTCAAATCTCGCAGCTCCGGTCAGGACTCTTTCGCAAAGCCGCCAAGGCGGGCATTCGTTAAGGTCCAATTCCAAAATCGTCAGGACGGGGAAGGTGGTTGACAGGTGTGTGAGCCGCTCCTTCAGGATCGGCTATTCCGCTTCGCCGTCCGGGCTCCTGTCTCCGGACAAATATCTTCACAGCATACGTATTCTGTTGATTTGATGGCAGCTCCGCTTTGTTGCGGCATTGTAACACCACATTGATCAACATTCATTAACCCCGGCAGCCTCTCTGCCGGCAAATAATACGTATATGCAATCATCATTCAAAAGAACATGGTCTGCAAAGGACCTCATAATATCCCTCGGCATCACTATTGCCGGTGTAGTAATAATAATCACGACAAGCGGCTGGTTCTCGGCGATAGGCACGCTTATCCTCATCGTGGGCCTCTGCCTTATACCGTGTATGAGAAACAGCTATCATAAAGACGGCAAGGCCTACAGGAAGGCGGAGATCAATATCCCGCGTGACGAGAAGTCCGGATTGCTTGCATTCCTTGACGGGACATCCGACGAACTTGATCTGGCCGAGACAGAGGGGCAGGGCGGTTCATTGCTCGAAGTGTACTGGTCAAGGGGCGGTGCGGTCTTCGCACAGCTTTATGAATATGTCGATTTCAGTTTCGCCCCGCAGAGCGAACTGGTCGAGCTGACAGGAAAGAGAGCGGAAAAGCTTCTCGCTTGTATTAAATAATAGTTTTTTTCGGCGCAGCCGCCTGAGTTGGCGGCTGCGCTTTTTTCTATGATATGGCACTCAAACTATTACTTCTGATCATTGGCCTGATTATTCTGGTGCTTGGGGCGGACTGGCTGGTTGACGGGGCATCGTCAATTGCCAGAAGACTGAAAATCAGTGAATTCGTCATCGGTCTCACGATAGTTGGATTTGGTACCTCCTGCCCGGAACTTGTAGTCAGCCTGACGGGCGCATTTGAAGGTATGGCTGATGTCGCAATAGGAAATGTCGTAGGATCGAACATATTCAATGTACTCCTGATCCTTGGCCTGACTGCAGTTGTTTCTCCGATAGCTATCACGGAAAACAACAGGAAAGTCGATATACCCATTGTCATTGTGACATCTTTTCTGATGATAATCCTCGGAATGGACAGGACACTGCTCCATTTGGTGAGCGAAGATATCTTGTCGAGGCTTGACGGGATATTTTTTCTGCTGATTTTTGCGGCTTATCTGTATAATTGCTTCAGGAGCGGCGCTGCTGACGGGGCGGCTGAAGAATCGCCGAAGCAATTCAGGCCAATCCCGGCTGTAGGGTCTGTCATTGCCGGACTTGCCGGCCTTATCGCGGGTGGCAGGTTGTTTGTCGACAGCGCTGTATGGCTGGCTGAGGCATTTGGAGTGAGCGAGAAATTCATATCAATCACTATACTTGCAGGCGGTACGTCGCTTCCGGAACTGGTCACCTGCCTTGTGGCGGTGGCAAAGGGAAAGGATCAACTGGCACTTGGCAATATCCTCGGTTCGAATATCTTCAATATCCTGCTGATTCTGGGCTGTTCCAGCATTGTCACTCCGCTCTCATTCGATGGGATGACTTTTATGGATATGGGTTTCCTGCTACTGAGCGGCCTGATACTTCCGATTTGGACGATGACAGGTCGCAAGTCACATATTGACAGATGGGAAGGGGCGCTGATGATAGCGTTTTACCTGATATATATGACACTCCTGGTAATAGGCGGATAAAGGGCGCTGTTACGGTATCCAGCGCCTGTTGATTTCCGTGATGATGCCGTCCTCGACAACGACGCGGGTGTTGAGAGGGTAGAAGTGACGGCGCCATTCCTCAAGAGTTTCAAGGTAGAACTTCTGGCCGCTCGTCAGTGTGTCCGAGGGGTCGGTCGGATTCTCTCCGCAGTCAATGATCCTGAACTCTTCGGACAGCGGGAGATGGGCTGTCCCAAGTTCGGAATATACCGAATGGTCGTCCCACTGACAGGCCCTGTATGTGCCGCCGTCGCCGGCCTGCAGCCAGGCTCCGCCGTTTTCCAGTCCGCCGTTGACAGCGATCATTCCGCTCTCGTCTTCGACGGTTTCGACAATTATCTTTTCTCCGCTGTAAACGAGGGTGTCGCCGGGCTCCATAAGGCTCACTTCTACTGCGTCATAGAGGTCTTCGCTGAAGACCTTCATGGTCAGGTTGCCGCCCATCCAGCGGAAGTCGTCCGAGGTGAACATGGCGGGGACCGTGCAGTCTGTCAGAGCAGCGGCATCAAGGCCGGAAGGCAGGGGAGAGATCAGTTTCGGGGCTTTTTTCGGACCGCAGGAGCAGACAATGGCCGCTGCGAGCAGAAATATGGCGGTATTCTTCATAATTTTGAGATATCAGATTTATCAATAGTTTCTTCTTTGGTTGAAGGGCTGGCAAGCAACGCTCCCAGCGCTTTTTCCAGCCTCGGTATGACCGGGCTGAAATGTGTCGTGTTATCCTCCAGAATGAAGTCCACCGGGGCGCCTTTCCGCCTCAAAGTCTCCACGACCTGAAGTGTGGCCTCCTCCACGGTTGACATTCTTCTGTCCTTGGAGCGCTTCTCGCGGTCACCGAGTGAGATGAAAATCTTATTGACTGCCTTGAATGGTGTCTGTCCCTGCGTCCAGGAGGTGAATCCGTCGTACCAGAGCGAGCCGGAAATCGAGGCGATGCCGGTGAAGATTCCACAGTTGAACAGCGACCAGACGGCGAAGAGTCCGGACAGCGAGATGCCGATGAGATACCGCTCCGGACGCTCGAGTCCGAGCTGCGATTCGATTTGCGGGAAGTATTCGTCGCAGAGGCTATGCAGGAAGGAGGCCGCCTGTCCGCCGAATGGTTTCGCCTTGCGGAATACGCCTTCCGCAATCCAGGGAGTGAGGTCGTCGTTCCACGCCAGGCCGTACATCGCGACGATGGTGCAGCCGTATCTCCCGGACGCCTCTTCCATCCACTCTCTGCCGTCCTCCTTCAGTCCTTCCGGAAGCAGGATATAGCAGATCCTCTCCGCGGCGGACCTGGCGATGCCCTGCGTACTGCCGGCATCGCCCCCGGCGAATGCGGCTTCGAGGATGATTCCATCCTTCGTTCCTTCTTTAAATATGGAAATGTCGTATGCCAAAATGATCAACATCGCCGCATCGCTTGCAGCTGTGCCGCAAATATACTCATTTTATACGCGTGCTGCGCTGGCCAGGCTCATAGATGCCTGTATCGATCCGACGCAAAAGCCCTTTTTGAGCGAAAGCCATAGGCCAAGACCTTCTCAAATCAATTTCCAAGAGTGACGCATCCCGTAGGCCGTTATGGTATCCAATGCTGTTTGATTTCCGTTATGATGCGGCCCTCGATAACAATTCGGGTATTGCGATGGGAGAAGTGCATTCACTCCGGGCTTGATTGGCATTTGGGTTACAACTATCCTCGTCAGAGTCCCCTCTGGGGCTGGTTGTCGGCACCCAGGGCAATAGTTGACCCACAGGACTCCGATAATACACTGTCTGAGCTGCCTCTGCTGCGCTGGCCCAGAGCTTCAGCCCGCCGTGTGTCCTGCGCAGGATGCTATTGTACAAGAAAAGACAGCACTATGGCTGTCTTTTCTTGTGGCCCTTAGGTGATTTGAACACCTGACCTCTTGCCTGTCAAGCAAGCGCTCTAAACCAGCTGAGCTAAAGGACCGATTCGATTGCAAAGATAGTCTTTTTTCGTAAATTTGCAAAAATCAAATCGAACGGTATGAAAAAGTACATTATCCTTGCCTGTGCGGCTATCTTTGCGCTCTCATCCTGCGGTGTCGCGAATAAATCATCAAAACTTGTCGAGAAACAGCCGGTCACTGTCGGAATCTGCCCGAGCGGAATGTCCGAACTGACTCAGAACTGCTATTACAAATGCCTCGGCGATGCCGGTGCGAAGTGCGTGATTTTCACTGACTACTTTACGGATGATGCAACCGCTGCGGAATATATGTCAAAGGTCGACGCGCTGATCGTCCCGGGCCTCACCGCCAATGATGCGTCAGGTCGCGGCAAGAGCGACAAACTGCTCATCAAGGCGGCAATGGAACAGGGCAAGCCTATGCTTGGCATCTGCCTCGGCCATCAGCGTCTCAACGGCGTATTCGGCGGCAGCAATTCGTCTGTGAGCAAACTTTCTCCGGATTCGAAGATCGAGCACAAGATAAAGATCGAAGACAACAACATCGGCGTTAACTCCCTTGTACACTATATAAAGATTGACAGGGATTCCAAACTCTATCATATCCTCGGCGACGTCGATTCCGTATTGGTCAATACCAGCCACAAGTACTCCCTCGACAAGATCGGTGAAGGTGTCACGGTGGTGGCAAGGGCTGATGACGGTATTGTGGAAGCAATTGAAGGAAAGGGCTTCATCGGTGTTCAGTTCCATCCTGAGTACCTCTACGGCAGACTCAATATCGAGAGATTCCTCGCCATCTTCAAGAACCTGGTGGACGAGGCAAGGACAATTAAGTATGGCGACAAATAACCGGGGTTAGGGATGACTCTGACCCTCTTCCTGATTCTCATAGCGGTGGTGATATTCACCTGTGTGCTGCTCAACAATGCGACGAGCCGCATAGGGGTGCCGGTGCTGCTTGCATTCATACTGCTCGGTATGCTGTTCAGCAACAACGGCCTCATCCCGATCAGGATGGAGGACCACACCTTCGTGGAGCAGTTGTGTACCGCCGCGCTGGTGTTCATAATGTTTTACGGCGGTTTCGGAACGCGCTGGAGTGCGGCGCGTCCTGTAGCCGCAGAGTCGGTGCTGCTGGCCACGGTTGGCGTGGTTATGACTGCCGGCATTACAGGAGTCGCCTGCCATTTCCTTTTGAAATGGTCCTGGCTCGAATCCCTTCTGCTCGGCTCCGTTGTCTCTTCCACAGATGCGGCATCGGTATTCTCGATACTGCGCTCGCACAATCTCGGTCTGAAGAACGGTACGGCTCCGCTGCTCGAGATGGAGAGCGGATCCAATGACCCGTGCTCATATATGCTCACGGCCCTGATGCTTTCGCTTCTGGGTGGAGGTGCATCCGCCGGCAGCGTCATATGGATGCTGGTGACGCAGCTGGGCTTCGGCGCTCTCTTCGGCTATCTGATTGCCAAGGGAGCCGCATACCTGATGCACAAGATCCGTTTCGAGACATCCGGATTTGATTCGATGTTTCTGATCGCTATTGCCTTGTTCTCGTACGCAATCCCGTCCCTGGTGGGTGGAAACGGCTATTTGAGTGCCTATATTGTCGGTATAATGCTTGGCAATGAGGAGTTTGGCGGCAAGAAGAATATGGTTCATTTCTTCGACGGATTCACCGGGCTGATGCAGGTTCTGATCTTCTTTATGCTCGGCCTTCTGGCACATCCGGCCTTTCTTAACAGTGTCGCTCTCCCTGCGGTGGTGATATTTCTGGTGCTACTATTGGTGGCGCGTCCGGTTGCCGTCGCGCTGCTGCTCACTCCGTTCGGTAAATACTCCTTCAAACAGCAGATGCTTATCTCTTTCTGCGGACTGCGCGGAGCCGCATCTATCGTATTTGCAATAATGGCGACGGTGGGCGAGGTTGTACTGGAAAACGACATTTTCAATACTGTTTTCTGCATTGTGCTGATATCGATTGCAATGCAGGGATGGCTGCTGCCTTGGGCGGCGAAGCGGCTGGATATGATCGATCCGGATGCCGATATTATGAAGACTTTCAGCGACTTCTCGGAAGAGGTCGACCTTCAGTTCACCGAGATCCGTATCAATGAGAGTTCAGCCTGGAATGGAAAATATGTGAAAGAGCTGCAATTGCCGGGCGGTCTGCTGCTGTGTATGCTGATACGTGAAGGGGAGGAGCCTGTCGTTCCGCGCGGGAGTACTATGATTAATGCGGGGGACAAGGTGATTGTCTGCTCGAAGTCTCTTACGGACCCGCACAGCATCAGGATCACGAAGCATCTGATCACTGAAAAGAGTCGGATGAAGGACAGGCCGTTGCGTGATTATCAGAATAAGACCAGCCAGGCTATCCTCATTATGCGCGGAAATGAGACAATTATTCCGCACGGAGACACTGTCATCTGTGTCGGAGACGTGATTTACATCAATGGCGAAGAGGAGCTCAATCCTGTTATTGTGCCAAGTTCTGATAAATCATCCGCGATATAGTCGGGCGAGACCGCGGATAACTGCTCCCTGGACTGGTTGCCCCAGGTCACGCCGCATACCTTGCAGCCGGCTCCACGGCCCATCAAAAGGTCGTATATGGCATCTCCCACCACCAGGGTGGTCTCCGGATTGAGTTTGTAACGGTCAATGATCAGATTCACCATATCCGGCGCGGGCTTGTGGTTGACGACGTCCTCCGCTCCGCAGAACATATCGAAATATTTGTCTATGCCGAGCTTTGCCGCGAGCCTTTCGAGGCTGTGGTGGCTACGCGATGAGGCCACCGACATCCTTATTCCTGTATTGTGAAGAGCCTCGAGTATTCCGGGTATCCCGGCGAATGCCTCCGTGGCCGGGACTCCTATCGTCTCGAACAGTCTGCGGTAGACCTGCACGGCATTGTCCGCCTCTTCGTCCGAAAAGGCCGGCACCGCCTTTTTGAATGCATCCTTCAGCACCAGGCCTATTGTCGAAGTGATGACCGCCTCTCCGGGATCGGGGATGTCCATCTCCACGAATGTGGCCTGGAATGTCCTGACAATGCCCTTATTGGTGTCTGCGAGGGTTCCGTCGAAGTCAAATATGATGTAATCGTATCCCATATTCATGGAAAATGCTATTGTTCCTCACGTACAAACTGTATGGCGCGGTTGACATAGTCTTTGAACGGCTTCGCGCATTTGAAGAGTTTCAGAAGCTCCTTTTCAAAGCCTTTTGAAAGAATCTCCCTGGTGGAAGGGGAGTAGCAGAGGCAGAAGTTCTTCAGTTTGTAGTATTCATCGTTGACGGTGTCCTTCGGGCAGCCCGCAGGCACCTTCTTCAATGACTGGCTGCGGTCAATCTCCATCTTCGGGCCTGCGGAGCGCACGATGCGGTCAAATTCGTCGCCGCCGAACTCGATGTCCTCACGCAGAACCTTTACAACCTTGGGGTCGCACATATAGTCGCCCACGGCTACCATATGGTGGCTCTCCCATCCGCCGTCCTTTGCCGCGCTGACCTGGAAATAATATCCGCAGTTTCCGGCTTTTCTGCCGCCCGGAGCGATGAATGCACCGAAATGGCATTTGTATGGAGCCTTGTTCTTCGAGAACCTCACGTCCCTGTATATGCGGTAGGTGCAGTCCTTGATGGTCAGCGGCCCGATCGTATCGTCAAACCGTCGTATGCCATCAATGATTCGAAGCACCATTTCTTCAAACTTGGCACGCACCTCAAGGTACTGTCCCTTGTGGGCGTCGAACCAGGGCTTATTGTTGTTTCCGCTCAGTTCTTCGAGGAATGCAAGTATCTCTTCCATATTTACTTGGCAAGTATTATCTTTTGTAATTCTTCAACTGTATTTGCAATTGTGTCCGCACCTGTCAGGCAGGAGACGTTCCGGTAGCCCCAGGTGACTCCGACGGCCCTGACGCCTCCGTTCGATGCCGTCAGCATATCGATTTCGGTGTCGCCGACATATATCGCGTCGTCAGCCTCCGTGGCCGTCTCCGCCAGTATATGCCGCACGACCGATGCGTCCGGCTTGAGTGGCATACCTTCGCGGTTGCCGCAGATCAGGTCGAATTCAACATCGGGGAATAACTTGCCTATGAGTTTGTCCGCACCCTCCTGGAACTTGTTCGTCGCCACAGCGATGCGGATTCCGCTGCGTTTCACTTCGTGAAGCATTTCCGGGATACCGGGGTACGGCTTAGTAAAGACGTCGATGTGCGACGAATAATATGCTTTGAAAATGCCGAGTGCCTCATCGACTCTGCAACGGTCTGTGCGGAGCGTCTCCGGCAGGGCGCGGGTGACCAGATTGCGGACTCCGTCGCCGATTTTGGCCGAATACTCCGCCATGGTGTGGGTCGGGTGTCCAAGCTGCATCATCGCGTGGTTCACAGCCGTTCCGAGGTCTTCGATTGTGTCTATGAGTGTGCCGTCAAGGTCAAAAATTATTGTTTTCATCATACTGATAATCTTTCATAATGCGAAGATACTCAAATATAACAATCGTCCGTGCCGTTTTATATTGGTTCGTATTAAATCGTTAGAAGAGGAAGAAAAGGGATACTCCGAAGACGGCGACGATAGCTCCGATTATCTCGCGGATCGTGATTTTCTGCTTGAATATAAGCCAAGTCGGCAAAATGATGAGAACGGGGGTGAGGGCCATTATGGTCTGCGCTATGCCCACTTCGGTATAGAGCGTAGCCATAAGCGAAAGGCTCACGCCGATGAACGGTCCCGTGATGGTGGCACCGAGTGTGGAGAGCATTCCGCGTCTGTCGCGGATTCCCTTTGTCAGGTCTGCGCCGTGTCCGCTTAACAGCGTCCAGAGTGAGAATCCGATCAAACCCATCACCGCCCGGATGGAGGTGGAGGCGAAGGGGATTATGTTGCGCATCGAGTCCGGATCATATCCGCTGCTGACAAGTGAATTCTCATAGCAGGTCAGGCCCTTCGCACTGAGGACCAGTCCGATGCCCTGGCATATTCCGGCTATGGCGCCGAATATCACACCTTTGACGGGGAGTCTCTCCCCGCTGCCGCCGTCCGGCTTGCGGTATATCGAGATAGCGATTCCTGTCATTGTCACAAGCATTCCGGCAATCGCCGATGGAGCCATCCGCTGGCCTAGGATGATATTTCCGGCAACCGCCGCAGCGGCGGGGGCGAGGGTCATCAGCAGCTGGCCGTATCTGGATCCGATAAGGATGTAGCAGTTGAAAAGGCAGAAGTCGCCGAGCACATAGCCGACAAGGCCTGAAAGCATCAGCCATCCCCAGGTCGCGCGGTCGGCACCGACCGGATACGGATGCCCCGTGGCGCACAGCATCACGATGATGAGCATTGCCAGCGACATAGCCATTCTGATGACATTGAGGGCCAGGGATCCGAGCCTCTTGCTTGCCACTTCGGCGAATATTGCACAGGCGGTCCAGGATATTGCGACGCTTAATGATATCAATTCTCCTGTATGCATCATTCTTTATGTTTAGAGTTCAGTCTGCTGTAAATCCGGGCCAGCAGGGCTCCGGAAATGTTATGCCATACGCTGAACACCGCTCCCGGGACTGTGGCGAGCGCCATCGATGCGAAATGTGTGGATGCAAGGCTGCAGGCAAGACCTGAGTTCTGCATTCCGACCTCCACGCTGACTGCCGTGCGGCTGGCTGAAGGCATCCCGAGCGCTCTGCCGGCAAGATAACCGAGCAGATAGCCGCAGATGTTGTGAAGTATCACGACAAGTATCACGACAGCTCCGCAGGTGTGCAGCCTGGCGGCGTTCGCGGAAACCACTGCAATCACTATCATTGTGATTATCAGTGTGGAAAATGCCGGAAGATAATCAGAAACCGACTGAGTCATCCGCGGCAGGAAGCGCTTGCAGAGGAGTCCCGCTGCTATCGGCACGATGATGACTTCAATGATGGAGAGGAACATTCCCCAGAAGTCCACAGGTATGAACGCCCCTGCGAAGAGTCTTACCAAAAGTGGTGTCATTACTGGAGCAAGAAGGGTGGAGACCCCTGTCATCGCCACTGAGAGAGCCACATTGCCTTTCGACAGGTATGTGATGACATTTGAACTCGTGCCGCCGGGGCAGCATCCCACCAGTATCACGCCAACCGCGAGTTCGGGCGGAAGTCTGAATATGCGGGTCAGCGCCACCGCCAGCAGCGGCATTATGGTGAACTGACATACGAATCCTATAATGACGTTCTTCGGCTCGGAAAAGACCTTGGCGAACTCCTTCAGGTCAAGGGTGAGTCCCATACCGAACATCACCAATGCCAGCATCGGCGTTATCCAGGATGTCCTGATGACGGAAAATGCAGATGGCATCAGAAATGCCAGGGCCGCGGCCACAAGGACTATGACGGACATCCAGTCTGTGATGAATCTGCAAATGCGTTTCATCGGTCCTGTCATTTGCAAACCTCCAGTCCGGTGACCTTCGGCTCACCCTGCCCTGGCAGCGGCTTGTATACCGTGACATAGCAGTGGCCTGTGTTTCCGTCCGGGGACTTGCTGAGGCACAGGAACTTATAATTGATCCCGGCGACCACCTGAGTTGCCACGAGTTCGGGATGGAATTCCGTTTCCTCCTCCTTCGTGAGCGAGGCGAACATTTCAAGTTCTTCATCTGTCGGTGTGCGGAAATCAGTATATCCTCCGCAGACCAGTCTATTTGCGGCAATATCCTCCTCGCCGCTTTTGTCTGTGCTGTTACACGAACAACCCGTGCATATTCCAAGAAGCAGGCAAACGGCGAGCATTATGCTGGATGAATGCTTCATTACGATTGAATCAGAATTCGACAACATCTTCCGGTTTGGTAAAAGAACAGAAGCGGGCCCTTGCGCCGGTGATGTAGTAGACCGCTGTGTTGTCGTCGTTCTCATCATACATCGCACGGAGGTTCGGATATGCGTCGAGCATTGATTTCTTGGCCTCTATGCGCTCGTCTTCAACCAGAGTGCCGCCAACGCGCAGCCATTCTGATTTGCCGTCATAACAGCAGAGCTCCACTTTCGGATCGGCGGCAATCTGCTTTGCTACATCTTTTTTGTGTCCTGTCTGGATATAGAGTTTGCCTTCGAAAATGTTGACGGTGCCGAATGGCCTTACCCTCGGCTGGTCACCGTCAGTCGTGGCGAGGAAATAGGTGCTGCCACAACTCTTGATGAAATCATAAACTTTCTGCATATTTTCCTGGTTTATCGAATGATATTGTGAATGGTCAACCTGCTTTTCCTCTGATTCTTCTGAGATGGCATTGCCGGCTTCTGTTGCATTGTTGTTATTCCCGCATGCTGTAAACAGCAGCACGACAGCGAAGATTAGTGTCAGTCTTTTCATATGTTAATTCTATTTGAGGCAAATATACAAATAAGTATCTTTGCATTACTATGAAGAATAAAAGAATATTAATCACAGTGTTTGCACTGATGTTGGGATTTGTGGCCGATGCCGCGCGTCCCGTGGTTTTTGGTAACAACGGAGAATTGAAAATCATGCAGTTGACCGACCTGCATCTGAAATCCGCACTTCCGGAGGAGTGCCGGAAGGTATTCGACCGCATCGATCTGCTTGTGGCTAAGGAGTCGCCGGATATGATTGTCGTGACGGGCGATCTGATCTACGGCAAGCCTGCGGCCGGCATTGTCGGAGAACTCATCGCCAAACTCGATTCCTTTGACATCCCGTGGGGCGTCACATACGGCAACCACGATGCGGAGCAGGACCTTTCGCGTGCTGAAATGTCGGCGATGTATGCCGGCGGACGCAACAGCGTCAACACCCTCAATGAAAAGGGCGAACTCGCGGATATCGAGATCCCGGTGCTCTGTGACGGCGTTCCGGCATATTATCTCTACCTGATGGACTCGCACGACTACAGCCCGGTCAAGGGCATCGGCACATACGCTTATTTTTCTTTCGAACAGGTGCAATGGCTCTACGACAACTGCAAGGCACGCACTGCGGAGGATGGCAGCATAGCTCCGTCCCTGGCATTCTTCCATATCCCGCTTCAGGAATTCGTGGATGCGTGGGCTCCTATGGAAGATGCGCGCCAGGGCCGCGGCGACAAGACTCATTGTATCGGCATCCGCGGTGAGAACATAGCCGCCGGCTCTCTCAATACCGGAATGTTTGCGGCGATGCGCATGACACGCAGCATTGTCGGTGTATTCTGCGGCCACGACCACAACAGTGACTTCCTTGCCTGCTACAAAGGCATCGCTCTCGGATATGGCCGCTTTTCCGGCTGCAACTCAGTCTACAACGACCTCCAGCGCGGTGCCCGGATTATCAAGATCAAGCCGGGCGAGCATAGCCTCGAGACGTGGATCATCGACGATGACTGCCGCATCAAGAACCACGTCACCACTGACGGCAAGACCCTTGTGAGAGTGAAATAAAATTTAGCAGATTCTTTATAATAGTTTATTATAGTCCGACAGCGGGGAAGTATATTATTATATGAAACCATTTCTCAGACAAGTTGCAGACCATTATTTTGACATGGCTCAGACTACGCTCTTTGTTTTCCCGAACAGGCGCAGTCAGGTGTTCTTCAAAAAGTATTTCGGCGAGAAGATGCTCGACGAGAATGTAGGAGCATGCATTCCGCAGCTTACGACAATCTCCGACCTCTTCAAGGATATCTATGCGCCGCAGGGTTCACTGGCAGATGAACTCACCCTGCTGGTGGAGCTGTATGACGTCTACAGGGAGGTCAGGACCGCTTCGGACAGGACTCCGGAATCGCTCGATGATTTCCTCTTCTGGGGCGGCGTGATCCTGAGCGACTTCGGGGACATTGACAAGTATCTTGCCGACCCGGTGCAGATTCTCACCAATATAGCCCAGTACAAGGATATCGAAGTGGATCCCGAGGAGTTTACTACAGCTGAGCAGTACGATGCGATACGCTCGCTGATAGGCAGTCTCAAGGGAAAGAAGGAGAGTTTCTCAAAGGAGTACCACAAAACTTTCATTGCCATCTGGGATATGCTTCTTCCAATATATAAGAAGTACAATGCCGTCCTCAAGAGCAAGGGACTCGCTTACGAAGGGATGATTTTCCGCCACGTCGCGGATGATCCGACCGGGAGCAAGGAGCGCCTCCTGAGCCTCTATCCGAATGTGTCCAAAGTGGTCTTCGTGGGACTCAACGCGCTGTCGAATGCAGAGCTGACGTTTATGCACTCCCTTGCCAAGGAGAGCGGCTTCGCCGAATTCTGCTGGGACTTCCCGACCGACCCGAAGTATCCTTCGCAGCTTCTTTCCGACCCGCAGAACAAAGCCTCGCATTTCATCGGGAACTATGTCAAATATAAAGACAATATATCCTCTTATCTTCCTCAGGCTTTTCCGGTCGAGTACGGCCCGCTCCCGGAGATTTCCGTCATCTCCACCAGCACCACCGTCGCCGGGAGCAAACTCATCCCGACGTTCCTCGAGTCCACAGGAGCCTCCTTCAACGAAAATACTCTGGTGCTCCTTCCGGACGAGACCCAGCTTCAGTCCGTGCTGACTTCAATCCCGGGCGGAGAAGATGACGTCATCAATGTCACGATGGGCTCGCCTTTGAGCATTTCCGGCTCATTCTCCCTCATTAACGCCATTCTGAGACTGTTTGACAGCAAACGTCCGGGCTATTACTACCACAAGGTGGTATGGGACATATTCTCTTCGACAATCTTCAAATGCGCACACGAAGAATACAATGACCGCATAGCCGGTATCAAGGACAAGGCACAGACTTATATCCCGCGGCAGGACCTCGAATTCAGCCCGGTATTCAAGGATCTGCCTGACAGGGATTCCATTGACGATGTCATCGGATACCTCCTTAAGACAGTGGAATTCCTCGCTTCCGGCATGGCCTTCGACCAGCTGGAGCGCGAGGCGATGTACGAAATCTACCGCGTGCTGAATTACCTCAAGACCCATTCGCTTCACACACGCTATACAGACCTCCGTTTCGAAACGTTCAAGAGCCTTCTGCTGAAACTCCTTTCGCGCGTCAGCATCCCTTACAACGGCGAACCGCTCTGCGGTCTTCAGGTAATGGGCCCGCTGGAGGTCCGCGCCCTCGACTTCGACAACATCATGATCCTGTCGGCCTCCGAGGCCGTATTCCCGCGCAAGAACGTGGCGGACACCTTCATCCCATACACTATCCGCAAGGCTTTCGGCCTTCCTGCATATGAGGAGCAGGATGCCATCTGGGCATACTACTTCTATCGCCTGATCTCACGCGCGAAGAATGTCTGGATGGTCTATAACAGCACTGCCGACGGCATTCAGAGCGGAGAACCGAGCCGCTATATCATGCAGCTCAAGTATGCATACCGCGACAAGGTATCATTGAAGTTCTACAACCACGAGGTGATATCTTCCGTTTCTGCCGGGCATAACTGCTATGCGAACGACAGGCCGTATGCCGGGAATTTCTCCGCATCGTCCATCCAGAAGTACCTTATGTGCCCGCTGGCATTCTATTACCGTTATATCAAAGGAATAAAAGATGACGACGAATCCGTTTCCGAGGATGTGGAAGCCAACAAGTTCGGAACCGCCATTCACGAAACGATGGAGGATCTGTACGGCGGTTTCACCAGTGACATCACCCGCGTGGATATCGAAAAAATGGATTACGAGCCGCTGGTCCGCAAGCACCTCGCCAAGGTCCTGAACATCTCCGAAGATGCGTTTGAGGGCAAGCCGTTCATCGCCCTCGAGCAGGCCAAGCAGTTCGTCAAGGAGATCCTCGAAGAGGACATGGCCTATGCTCCATTCAGGATAATAGGTCTGGAACAGAAGATTGTGGCGAAGTTTGAAAATCATATGCTGACCGGCACGATCGACCGCATCGACATCAAGGATGGCATAGTCCGCATAGTCGATTACAAGACCGGAAAATATTTCGCTGACGACATTCAGCCCGATACTGATACTGCAGAAAATGCATTCTGCTTTCCGGACAAGGATTCGTGGCCGAAGATTTCAATCCAGCTGTTCATATATGACTGGCTGTGGAAATCGTTGAACAATGATGAAACCACGGTATATATCAAAGATGCAGACGGCAAGGAAAAGGAGAGTAAGGAACGGAAGAAGACGCTCAAGGAATATGTGGAAAACGAATACAGGAACTCAATATATTGCCCGTATCTGCTCTCATTGCAGAGGTCCGGAGTAAAAAAAGAAGGCGTTCCGGTAACGCACGACGGCGTTTTTTCAAAAGAGGTCTTTGATGATTACCACAGCCGCTTGAACAACCTTATGGATGAGATCAAAAACGTCGGAATCAAATTCGAGTACCGCAATGGCTGCAAACATTGTGAGAATTGCAAATACGAAACACTTTGTAGAAAATGATAGAGCTGATCACTGCTTCCGCCGGCTCGGGCAAGACATACACTCTGGCCAAAAAATATATCGAAATCCTTCTTGATGCATATCTGAAGGACAATTCGACGGACACCCACGAGTTCGAACACGTCCTTGCGGTCACATTCACCAACAAGGCCACAGCCGAGATGAAGGACCGTATCCTCCAGGAACTTTATATCCTCTCGCAGAACCCGACGCTGAGCGATTACTACAACGACTTCTGCTCCGGATATGACAAGGTGTCCGTTTCCGACCCGAACACCTGGAAGCGGATTCTCTTCACGCTGCTGCACAATTATTCCCGCTTCAGCGTCTCCACGATCGACACTTTCTTCCAGGGGGTTCTCCGCCATTTCGCGCGGGAGATCGGATCGTTCAATTCCTACAGGATCGAGATTGACCGCGAAGCGTTGGTCAGCGAAGCGGCCGATAATCTTCTCTCCAACATCTCGTCGGCGGATGACACGGTATATAAGGTTGTCAGCAGCCTGATCACCGAGAAGATCGGCGAAGGCCGCAAGTTCAATCCGAAGCGGGAACTGACCGATATCGCGAAGGAACTTATGGGCGGCGAGTTCATCCGGGCGCTGGAGTCGCTTGGAAGCGGCACTGCGCACGAAGATCTGCTGAAAGAGATTAAGGATGGCACGGATCAGTTCAGCGATAGGGTGAACAATCTCGAGACGGCATTGTCCGGGGATAGCAGCGCCTCGGATTCAAAGAAACTCGCAAAAGACATAGTCCACGCAATTGATGCCTACGACGGCAAGGGGGATTATATAAAGTCGAATCTCAGGAAAGGCATCGATGATTACAGCACTTCCGGCAAAGAGTTGTCAGATGCATGCAGAGCGGCATTGCTGGGTGATACGGAAAAACTGTTCAAAAGGAACGCTAGGAATCCGGATGCCTTCCTAGCGGCGAACGGGGCATCCATGAGCCGTCTAGTCGATTTATTCGTCAGGAAAAAACGCATTGCCGAACTCCTGAAATGCATCCCGCACCTCAAATTCGCCGTCAGCGTATTCAAGGAGTTCGCGGAGGTTACGGACTCCGCCAACGTCAAGTGCCTGGATGACACGACCAGGCTTCTCTCCGAAATCATCGCCGGAAGTGACGCGCCGTTCATTTATGAGAAGATCGGCACGCGCTTCGACCACTACCTCCTCGATGAGTTCCAGGATACTTCGCATATCCAGTGGAAGAATTTCAAGCCGCTCCTCGCTGACGCGAACTCCAAAGGCGGGCGCAATCTTGTAGTGGGCGATGTCAAGCAGAGCATCTACCGGTTCAGGAATTCCGATTATACGATCCTCGACAGCGCCGTGCCGACAGACTTTGACAGATATGTCACCAAGACACCGCTCAACTCCAACTTCCGCAGCGGCAGGAATATCGTGGAATTCAACAATGACCTCTTCGCGCACCTTGCCGAAGCGGTCGACGGCAAACTTTCATCCGTCTCCGGCGACTGCGACGCTGTGAAGGACATCTACCTTCAGAAAGACGGAAACGGAGCTTATGTGCAGCCGCATACCGTCGGACAGGAGGTGAAAAAGGATTTTGACGGATTCGTGCGCTATGAGAGAGTCTGCGGCGGAAAGAAGGCAGACCTCGAAGAGAAAATCTATCCCAAGATAGTATCCCTTGTGAAGGATCTGTGCGACCGGGGCGTCAAGAAGAAGGATATCCTGATTCTCGTGAAAGGGAAGGAGGATGGGTCGCATATCGCCGAGGACCTTCTGCGCGAAGGGATAGGAGTCTCCAGCGACGATTCCCTCTATATCAGCAGCAATGCCATTGCGCGCAAGCTTCTCGCCGTGCTCCGCCATATGGACAACAGCAAGGACCAGATCAGCAAGGCGATCGTGGATGAACTTGGGGATGATTTCCTGGGAGACACCGGGACAATCGCCCATTCAACCCTCGTCGACCTCTGCGAGAAGATTATCGCAAAACTGAAAGAGACATACTCGGGGACCGTGGATGAGCAGAATGAATTCGCCGGAAGTATCCCGTACTTGAGCTCGCTCGTCGACCTTGCAGGCTCGTATGAGACGAATTACGGCAATTCGCTCCACAGTTTTATCGAATATTTTGACCGGAAGGATGCCAAAATCGCCTCAGCAGCAAGCGACGATACCGTGAGGGTGATGACTATCCACAAGTCCAAGGGTCTTGCCGGAGAGTTCGTGATAGTGCCTTTCATCAATAAGTTTTCAATGTTTGACTCGCATCACAACCGGATCTGGACAGGATGTGACAATGTCGGCCTTCCTGCGGAATGCGGCGAGTCGGTATATTATGCAAGCCTCAAGGATGACGCAAATTCCGCATTCCGCAACTCTTATGCGAAAGAATACAAATTAAGATGCATCGACGCAATGAACGTGCTTTATGTGGCATTCACACGCGCCCAGCACGCCCTGTACATTATTGAGGGCGCTACGAAATCGGACAAGAACAAAGCGCTGTCGAAACTTGCCACCGATTACCTTGTGGCGAAGAATGACGGGCATCTCGTCAGCAATGACGACACGGGAATGGTTTACGAACTGGGTGATGAAGAGGCTGCGGTCACCGACTACAAAACTCCCAAGGAGGAGTCCAATCTTGATAAAAAGGCTTTGCTGGACAGCCTTAAGCATCAGGAGAAGATTACCGGCGACTATTCCGTCTATGAATCCAAGGCATCCGTGCGCAACTCCATAAATGCGACCGGGTTCTTTGACGGACTCTGCCGGGACGGTGAGGAATGTGTGACCGACTCTAAACTCAAGGGAACCCTCCAGCATTCGATCCTCTCGCTTGTCCACACAGTGTCCGACGTCGCTGCCGCAGTCGATGCCAAATGGCAGGAGGGTGTCCTTGATGGAACCAGGGAGGATGCCGTGGCTTACCTTGAAGGCAAGATCCGGTCCGTATCCCAGTACGGGTGGTTTGCGCCTGACGCCACGATTCTGGCAGAAGAGGGTATGCTTGTGAAGACAATGGAACTCCAGAAGAACGGGGATGTCTATGAGACACCTGTGTCGACACGCATTCTCCCGGACGGAAAGAAGGAGTACATTGTCAGCCGCCGTCCGGACAGGGTTGTGGTCCATCCTGACGGAAGAGTGGATATCGTGGATTACAAGTTCACAGGTGAGGTGAATTCCAATTTATCCAAGTACCGCCGGCAGGTTGCGGCGTACTGCGATTATTACCGTTCTTTACCGGGATGCCAGGGCAAGACCGTGACAGGCTACGTCTGGTATGTGAATGCAGGCGATGATGCCGTTGTAAGAGTCTGACCCTATTCGACAAAGGAGAAGCTGTTTCCATCGAAGAGCCCCTTGTCGGTGAGCTTCAGCTGCGGGATAACCGGCAGTGCCATGAAGCTCAGGGTGATGAACGGCGAGGTGAATTCGCAGCCGCTCGCACGGACAATCCGCTCGAGCTGCAGGTTGGCCTCTGAGAGTTCTTCGCCGGAAGCGTCGGAGAGGATTCCGCCGACAGGCAGGGGGAGTTCCGCAGTTCTGGTGTCGTCAGTTACGGCGATGCCCCCGCGCATTGCGATGACCCGGTTGATCATATCGACGATCATCTCGTCGTCCGAGCCTACCGCTATGATATTGTGGCAGTCGTGGGCGATGGTCTGGGCTATGGCGCCGCTTTTGATCTCAAAGCCGCGGATATACGCCACCTGCGGGCGGGCGCCCGGCGTGTAGCGGTTGTAAGTAACGATTTTCTGCGAATGTTCGTCCTTCGGTCCGTCATACCGGCCGGTCAGGAGAGAGCCGTCGGTCGCGACGATCTGCGGTATCGACGCAGCGCCGTCCGCATCGCAGGCGATATCCGCCACCGTGAGAGGCGCAGCGGCACATTTGACGTGCCATTCCTCGATCTTGAAAGCCGGGCGGTCCGTCTCTTCCTGACGCACCCCGTGAAGATATGTGGCAAGGATCTCGAAGTTCGCGGAGAGGTCCGATACCGCAATGAAATCCGCGCTGTCGCCGACCTGCAGCAGGCCGCACGGAAGGCCGTAGTGGCGGACCGGATTGAGACAGGCGATCCTGAGCACGTCCATTACCGGATAGCCGCCGGCTATCGCGCGTTTCACTATGCAGTCGATATGGCCCTTGACCAGATCGGTCGGATGGCAGTCATCCGTGCAGAACATCAGTTTGTCAGGGCATTCGGCGATAAGCGGGGAGAGGGCGGCGTAATTCCTGGCGGCGGAGCCTGAGCGGATCTGTATCATCATCCCCGCATCAATTGCGTCGCGGGCCTCGTCCAGCTCCGAACATTCGTGGTCCGTGGATATTCCGGCAGCGGCGTATTTCATGCGCTCCCCGCCGCGCAGGCCCGGAGCGTGGCCGTCCACCGGCTTGCCTGCCTTCCCGGCGGCATCGAGCTTGACCATCACCCCGGCGTCCCCGAAGAGAACGCCCGGATAATTCATCATCTCAGAAAGCATATGAATATCGTCACGCGCCAGCAGGGCGGCGACATCATCGGCATCGAGTACGGCGCCTGACGTCTCGATATCAGTGCCGCAGCTCGGTACACAGCTCGGCGCTCCGAATCCGAAATGAAAATCGGCCTGCTTCGCATTGTCCAGCATCATCTCCACGCCGGGGACACCCAGGACATTGGCGATCTCGTGCGGATCGCATATGGCGCCGACCGTGCCGTGGCGCTTCGCGATCCTGGCGAACTCCGCCGGCAGCATCATTGAACTCTCTATATGGACGTGGGCGTCCACGAATCCCGGCAGATAATACGGCGCGTCCTCCGGCACCTCGCACGGCCTGACCGCCGCGATGACGCCGTCCTTCACGATGATCTCGGCATCGGTCACCGTACCTTCCACAACATTTACGACGTGCCCCTTGTACGAATCACCGCCACAGGAGGAAAATGCAAAGACTGATAACATTATCAGGAGTTTTGAGAGTTTGACTCGAAATTTCATATTATGCAAATATAACGATTTCCGTGACTGCGGATACTGCGCGGCGACAAATAGAGGCTGGCTGAAATATCTTTACTACATTTGCGGAAACATTATTGACGACAGCTATGCCTCTTATCATCAAACCATACCGATCCCTGACTCTCGATGAACTGTACGCTATCCTCCGGTTGCGGAGCGAAGTGTTTGTGGTGGAGCAGGATTGTGTGTATCTGGACCTCGACGGGACCGACGCGAAGTCGATACACGTTTTTGCGATGGAAGGGGAGCGCTGTGTCGGATGCCTGCGCGTGTTCGAGCGCGATGCGGATACTGTGCAGATCGGCAGGGTGGTTGTGTCGCAGGAGAAGCGGAGTACAGGCCTCGGCCGCGAACTGATGGAGGAGGCGATGAGGGTTGTGGAAAAGTCATTCGGCGCCGCGAAGGCAGCCTGCCTTGAAGCGCAGTGCTACGCGACAGGATTTTATGAGCGCTTCGGCTTCGAGATTACCTCCGAGCCATTCTACGAAGACGGCATCCTGCACGTCCAGATGATGACTCGGGTATTGAAGCGGCCGGCATCCGATTGCTTTACGGACGGAGAATCTCAACAGGAAAATGAATAAACAGAGGGCAATCATACTTTCGGCGGCAGCCGTAGTCCTGGCACTCGCAGTGACTGCGTTCTCCCTTTATAAACGCTCAAAGGTGGCTATGATCATTGATGACGAGGCCGCCTGGGATTACCGCGACAGCCTCGCCGCGGCAACCGGGATGGAAGTCGCGTTCCTGACGGACGGCAGTATCGCCCGCGTTCTCAGCGAGGATGACGCCGCATATCAGTGCGGGATTCAGGACACTTTCACGGTCAGCAAGGATGAAGTGAGGCTGGAGCATTGGACGGCCGCAGACGGCAGGGGCGTGGTGTTCCTGAAAGAACCGGGGAGGTGCCCCGCATACTCCTTGCCGGACAGCAGTTCGGGTATCGTCGCATACATCGTCTACGAAGAGGGATACGTGCCCGTGACATATCCCTGCCTTGGGCTCAGTAACACTTGGTTCAGAATCGACGCCGGAGGAAAGCCGGCATACATAGATGCCCGGTACGTAACCTGGGATGCAATCGACACTTTTTAGAATGCGTCCGGGCATTCGGTGATGGCGTCATCACTGAGACGATCATAATTACTATCAAAAATTTCATAAAAGCCTCCGGATTACGTGAATTTGTATAATTTTGCAGGATTTTCGAACGCTGTTTCGTCGTCCACTGATTATAAAACAACAATATTATTATTCATAGTACAGCACATTATCGGAAAATGAAAAACGAACTTTATGTCGCCCCAATTGCCAGGAAGATTGAATTCAGAGCGGAATGTATTATTTGCCTGAGTGCAACACCACTTGGTTCAACAACAAACGAAGGTTACGAAGAAGAGAATTTTATCTGGTAAATGCTATGAAATCGAGAAGATTCATCGCTGCGGCGCTTATTGCGTTTGCAAGTCTCACGTCCTGCGACAATTCCATTGAAAAGCCATCCGCTTCCGAGGCGGGGATGGTGAAGTTCGAGGTCACGGCGAGCTCCGAGGCTTCCGCAACCAGGGTCGAGCTGGGCTCGGACAATCAGGTGCTCTGGCAGGAGGACGACAATATCGGCATCCTGTCGAAATCATATTATGACTGCCTGACAATCGCAAGCGGAGTGGGGAAGACGACGGCGTCCTTCAGCGGAGAGGTGCACGACACCGACGAAGACCGAATCGCGGTATTCCCTTATATAGATAGCAGAAATACACGGTACGACGGCGACGAAAGCCCGTACGTCACGCTTGCATGGGAAGAGAACAACATCGGCAGCACTACGCAGGTCGCCGTCAAGGGCGGCTTCATGCCTTCCGAGGCCCTTATGGCCGGACGCGTCGCCGATGACCGCAGCGTCGCTTTCAAGAATCTGCTCGCCTTCGTGAAATTCAGAATAGATTTCAGCTGCAGCTCCGTCACCATCACGTCGAACTTAGGTGAATATCTTGCCTCTGAAGCGGTGAAATTCCGTTTTGACGACAATGGCGTCCCTGCTGACATCAGCACAGCACCGACATACGCGAAGTCAACAAGCGTGACTTTGTCCGGAATGGACGGCGAGGACCTCACTCCGGGCACCTACTATATCGGGGTGCTGCCGCAGACTCTCGAGGACGGTTTCACCCTCTCGTTCGAAATGCCGGATGGAGAAGGGAAATGCCGCAAGGGCACATCCAAGTCCGTCACATTCAAGCGCAGCGGCATCCTCAACCTGGGTGCGATAACTGAAGCGAATATGGATGTATTCCCTTCGGGAGCGCCGTTCAAGGGCGAAGGTACGGCAGCCGAGCCGTATGAGATCAAGAGCAAGGCGCAGCTTCTCAAGCTTGCCGAACTGCTTGACGACACTTCAGGCTACGCCAGCTATGCCAGTAAATCCTATATCCAGAAAGCTGATATAGACTTCAGTGGGGATACCCTGATCATCGGCTCCTCATCAAAGCCTTTTATCGGGACATATGACGGTGACGGCTGCACCATATCCAATTTCGTTGCAGGCTCGAAGGATGGCCTGACCGGCCTGTTCGGCGCCGTACACAACGCAACATTGAAGAATATCGTGGTCAACCCGGCATCTTTCAACGTCAAATGGCCTGAGGACCTGTATGCTTATTGCGGCGGTCTCGCCGCTGTGGCCACCACGGATGAGAATGAATATGTCACCATTGACAATTGCCATCTGAAGTCCGACCGTGCGCTTGCCATCGCACTGCCGGACGACGTATATCTGGATTACGGCGGCCTGATAGGTAAGAGCAGCGGCAACCTGAGCATGACCTACTGCAGTAACCAAGCCGTCCTGAAAACCATTCCTCCAACAGGTTCACATTATACCAATTACAACCTGGTGTCCCTCGGCGGCCTGCTGGCCCGTGCGGACTCTCCGGATGCAAGGTTCCTGAAGATAGACCGCTGCTGGAACAAGGGCGACATTGAAGCCAATCACGTGTCCGGTACTTCAGCGGGAGGCCTGGTCGGCGAGATCATCGAGCCGTCCAGCTTCTCGAAGGACGAAGTCACGCTCCGCATGACCAATTGCGCGAACTACGGCAAGGTCACGGCCCTCAGCGCGAACCAGTCTGCCAATGCCGGCGGCCTTGTAGCCAACAACTGGGCTGACGGCTATCAGGGCGACGATCCATATGTCATCAACTGCCTGAACTCAGGAGATATCCTCGCCACAGGAAGACCCGGATGCGCCGGCGGCCTGCTCGGTAAGTGCTATGATTCCGACACCAAGGTATATTGCTGCGTCAATACTGGAGATATCTCCGGTATTTACAGTGGTATGCCGGCGGCAATAATCACCGAATATGCAGAGTACCGTCATCTCGGAGCCCTTTGCGGAAGCGACGGCGGATACTATTACTATTGCGTATGGACAAACAACAATAACGAGTTGCCCGTAGTATTCAACTCCGCAAGCTATTCCCATATGGTATCCAGCGCATACAGCAACAAAGCCAGCGCCAGTGCGATGAACGCCTACCGTTCAAACATACCGAGCGGCATAGTCTCATCCTACTGCGTATGGACTGACCCGACCCTTAACTATGACTTCGACCTGTTCATAACGAGATAGGTCGCAGATGCTTTCCAGGACCTGCATTTGAAGAATTGAAAATTCAATTAATGGATAATTTATGAAAAAGATATCGGATACAATCAGATACATAGGCTGCGACGATGCTCAGATCAGGATCTTCGAGTCCCAGTATGTCGTGCCTGAGGGGATGTGCTACAATTCTTATGTCATTCTGGACGAGAAGGTGGCAATAATGGACAGTTCGGACAGGAGAACCATGGAGCAGTGGAAGGCCAATCTTGCCGATGCACTGGGCGGCCGCAAGCCTGATTATCTTATTGTCCAGCACATGGAGCCGGACCATTCGAACGGCATAGGCGAGGTGCTTGAAATGTATCCCGACATCGTTGTGGTCTGCTCTGCGAGGTGCAAGAGCATGATTCCGCAGTTCTTCCCTGAGAGCGATCTTGCCGACCGCGTCCGTGCCGTCAACGATGGCGACACACTTTGCCTGGGCCGTCACACACTGACATTCGTCATGGCGCCTATGGTTCACTGGCCTGAGGTTATGCTCACTTATGACGCATTTGACAAGGTTATTTTCTCAGCTGACGCATTCGGTAAATTCGGCGTGATGGATGCGGATCCTGACGACTGGGCCTGCGAGGCCAGACGATACTATTTCAATATCTGCGGCAAATACGGCGGTCCTGTTTCCACTCTGCTGAAGAAGGTCGCGGACTTCGAGATAGAGCAGATTCTTCCTCTCCATGGACCGATCCTCAGCGGTGACAAGCTTGCTGAGGCCCTGCGCCTGTACTCAATATGGAGCAGTTATGGTGTCGAGGCCGATGGCGTATTCATAGCCCATGCTTCCATACATGGTTGCACAAAGCAGGCTGCCGAGAACCTTGCCGATATCCTCCGTGCGAAAGGCTGTCCGAAGGTGTCAGTTGCAGACCTCTGCCGCGAAGATCAGGCTGAGGCAATCGAAGATGCCTTCAAGTACGGCAAGGTGGTCCTTGCCGCTTCGAGTTATGACGGAGGCCTTTTCCCTCCGATGTATGATTTCATCCACCATCTGCAGATAAAGGCCTGGCAGAAGCGCGAGGTCGCATTGATTGAGAACGGCAGCTGGGCGCCTTGTGCCGCCAGGGTTATGAATCAGATGCTCGATGAGATGAAGGACATCACCGTCAAGGGCGGGACAGTAACACTCCGCGGCGTGATGAAGGAGAGCGATATCCCGGCACTCGAAGCACTCGCTGACGCAATCCTGAACTGACGGTCAGGCAAGAGGTTGCCGTCACTGCAGCATTGATATCAGAAAACGAGATCGATGGTGTTCTCGTGGTCTGCAGTGCCCCAATATACGTTCGACAATCCTGTCCAGGAAGCAGCCGCCGCCCAGTCAGACCTGCTCCATTCGGTCTTGTCAAATAGATTGTCACCGGTCTCGCTGTCGCTTGCCTTGCCATAAAGCCTTACATATTCGGGGGTGCCGGCATTGTCGCCGCTGCCCTTTATGAATCCGCCGGTGCAAGGATAACAATGGTAATAGCTTTCCGGAGCATAATTATTGAATTGGTCAGGCACAAGCCAGAAGCACCACCAATGGTCGCCGCCGGTCGCGCATATCGGGCCGGAAATCGGGTCGCTTCCGGTTTGGCCGACGGCAGAAATCCGTCCCGTATTGACGCACAGAGCGAGTTTCGTGTCACTGTCATAGCAGTATCCGAAAATGCCTCCGGCCATCGCATCGTCGCCATAGGCATAGATGTCTCCCTTGTTCAAGCAGTTGTATACCCAAGGGTCTCTGTCGGAGAATTGCAATAGTCCCCATCCGTCGGAGTTGTTGCTTCCTGCAATGCCGCCTGCGCATGCGTCCTTTGATGCCTGAGTCTTCGCACTGATGGAGCCTTCATTGACGCAGTTGGAGATGAGCGTCAGAATGTCGCCTCCAAAGCCGTCGGAGATACGTCCGAAGATGCCGCCGGCAAAAGCCTCGGCCTTGTTGGACTCCGCAGTAACGCTGCCTTTGTTTCGACAGCGATCAATATTGATAGTGAAGCTGTCATAATAGTGGGCTCCTATGATGCCACCTGCAACGATCATATTGGAACCCTTCAGCAATTTCAGATCGGCTTCGTTGGTACAGCCGGAGAAGTTGACAACGTAGCCTGGTGCCGCACTGATATACCCGACGATTCCGCCGAGATTGATTGTAAGCGGTGTTTCAAGGAACCCCGTCTCTTCAGTGCATTCTACTTCATAAGGCATTCTGTCGATTCTTGCGAGGGAGGTGCATCCTGAAATTGTAGTATTGGCGTTGAGAAAGCCGACGAGCAGGCCTATATTGTAGTATCCATCGATGTCAGATATGCCGTCAATGAGATTCCCTCTCTCATTCACAGCCGGTCGGACTTTGAGGTTTTTGATTTCGGCATCCTTGACACAGTTGAACAGGCCTGCATAGTAGTGAGCGTTCATACCTATGAACTTGAGCCTGTAGTTTGATATAACGTGGCCGCCACCATCATAGATGGCGTTGAAGAAGGTTGGCACATCCCACGCCGGGGAGGTATCTTTGTACCGGTCTTTGTAATTGCCAATTGTTATTTCCTCTCCGTCCATATCTATGTCGCTGGTCTGAAGGAAATGCTTGCCTGCGTACGGTTTTGCGGTCTCCCTGAGGGAGAATGCCTGGGCAAGGAGCCTGAAATGGGCTGAGGTCTCTATAATGTATGGGTCGGAAGCCGTGCCGCTGCCGTTCCAAGTCGGCGAGGAGGTCGGAAGGAGACCTATATTGAGAATGTGGCTCCTGGTGAATGTCACTGAATTGGTCGTGGTTTTCTCTCCGGCGAGGTTGCCGTCCCTATCATAAAGTCTGACGGTTATGCCTCCCGTAGCTTCGCCGGGAACGACAGCAAGGAAGTAGGTGTTGCCGCCTTCTATGTCGCCCTTGAGGGTGACGGTACTCCCGCCGCCCGTTGATATTGCTATGTCACCGACAGTACTGGTCACATTGGCATAGCAGGGTCCGCATATCTCACGGCCGACTGCACTGAGAGTCACTTTTGAATATTCTCCAAGGGGGACGGTGAATTTGACCAGGGCGCAGGCATTGCTGAGCGACACGCTCACATTGCCGTCCTCATCGACTACGGCCATACCAGAACTAACCGCAGCATCCGGGTCGAATGAGCCGGGAACAGCCTTCTGTTCTACGGGAACGTCAAATGATAACTTATGTGTCTTACCGTATTTCTCAAATGTCGCATCTTCCCGATACGGACATATTACCGGCATCATCCCTTCAGTAGAAGCGACGTGGCCCTGGAAATCGGCCGAGCCGTCGTCATACAGCCGGCTGACGGAGAATTTATTGTTTCCGTAATTGGCTTCATCTATCTGGCAGAAGACGGACAGTGCGTCAGTTTCAATAAATGAGACACTGTTGTCCTCGTTAAGAAGTGTTCTTGTGACGGGATTGTAATGGGCGGAAATTACGAGGGTCTTTCCATCGCCGTCCGCGGTGTCGATGGACGGCTCTTCAACCCGTGTGCAGGCAAAAGGCAGTATGAGAGCCGCGATAAAGGGAATAATGCTCTTTTTCATATTACCAGTCAATTTGTTCTTCCGTAAAGCCATCAACTTTGACGGCGCCGGAATCCGGGCTTATACAGACAATGTCGTGAACAAACGCTTCGACAACATTGACGTGAGGTGTTCTGTATGCTTTCGTTGAATCTATAACTCCCATATTTGGCGAATTTTTAATCAGAATCAGAATTGCGCTGCAAATTTAATTCTATCTGCCTGAATCGCAATAATATTGTTGGAAAAGAACTTGAACAATAAGGAGAAATCACATCGTGGCAGGGGACCGGAGGCCTGTGCTGGTTGTTGGTGAAATAATCAGCAGGTTATGGTTTTCCAACTCCATTTTCAATTATTCTCATTGCCCGATCAGCCGAATCTCATTATCTTTGTTATCACAAATAGCTACTCTTATGGCAAAGATATACGTAGCAAGCAGCTGGAGGAACCAGTATTATCCCGATGTTGTGACCAGGCTCAGGGACGCCGGCCACGAGGTATATGATTTCCGCAACCCTCCTCAGGGAACGAGCGGATTCCATTGGTCAGACGTGGACCCGAACTATATGGACTGGGGCGTGGACCAGTATCGTGAAGGAATGAAGAGCCCCAGAGCACAACAACAATTCTCCAACGACATTCAGGCCCTCGAATGGGCTGACACCTGCGTACTGATTCTGCCTTGCGGCCGCAGTGCTCACACCGAGGCCGGTTGGTTCGCAGGCAAAGGCAAGAGGGTCATCGTCTACATATCGGAAATGCAGGAGGCGGAGCTGATGTACAAACTCTTTGACCTCGTCACTGACAGCCTGGACGAGGTGATTTCATTCCTCAAATAACGGCACTCAATGTAAGTCACCAATCTGCTTGACATACACACCAGAGATGAACTCTACGCCTGGTATCTTGAGAATCACGACAAGGTATCGGACTTCTGGCTTCGTATCAATCGCGCCAATGCAGCCTCCAGCCCGGGTTGGGTTATCAAGGGGAGTGCAGAAACGGCCTAATTTGCACTTCACTTGATGCTTTTCGAAGCAGGGAAGTGCAATTACTTGGGGTTTTGCACTTCCGTGGTTGTCAAGGAGTGGATAAGGTATTGTGCCGGATAGATTTTCCGGCTTCAAGCAGTTTGAGGTCTCCCGGCATCCCCCGCCAGCAGCAATTTCGGCGACGCAGACGCTCAGAACGGCAATTCCTTCCGGGGATTCGGACGCCCCTCCGGCAACCTAAGGCCCTGCTGCTCAATCCGCGAGTCCTGGCCACGCGGGCAAAGCATCAAGCTCTGCTGGACCACTCTCCAGGCTCCTGGACACATACTTCGGACCGCGTCAGTTCATCATCCGCAAATTATGCCTATCTTCGTGTCATAATCGACGGTCACGATGGCAGGTAATTCATTCAACGATTTCGCAGCGCTCAAGGCATTGAAGAGGGAGCTTGAGAAAGGTGTCTCTGACGTTGCTCTTTCCAAGGTTCAGAATGGGCTGGGGAAGGCGGCCGGCGGGCGTAAGCCCAAGGTCGGGATTCGGGAAGAAAAGGCGGGAGCGGGGCCGGATGCGCGGTCCCAGGTCAGCAAACAGGGTCTGCAGCCCGGGATGAAAGTCACCCTGATGGACTCGAACGACAGGGGAGTGATCAGGCATATCCGGAAGGATTGCGTGGAGATCGAGCTTGACAGCGGGTTCGTGATTCCTACAGGATTGCACGATTTCATAGTGAATGATGCCGATGAGGACCGGAAGCTGCGCCAGAGCGTCGGATCCCCGAAATCAGAGCGGGCAGCAGAGGAGAGGCAGGTTTTCACGAACAAGGCTGTCGAGATCGACCTTCACGTCGAGGCGATTCCGGGAGGGCTGGGCATTGCAAAGGGGCAGGAACTGCCGCATCAGCTGGAGTATTTCCGCAGGACGCTGCGGTCCAGGCTGAAGCACCGCGGAAGCAGGATTATCTTTGTCCACGGCGTCGGTGACGGCATCCTCAAGGCCGCGATCAGGGAAGAGTTGGATACCGTTTACGCAATCTCCTGTTCCTGGAACCCGTACGGCGAAGGCGCCACAGCAGTGACGATCAGATAAAATTAGGGAAATAAATACTAGTTCGCCCGTAAAGCGCGCGAGGGAGCTGCGCAAAAAGTTAGTTTTTGTGCAGCAACTGGCTCTGAGCGTCCAAACCATACACAAATAACCAATATTTGTGCATAGAATGGGCCTGAGACAGCAATCCCTGCACATTTTTGCGATTATTGTGCAGGGAATTACTGGCAATAACTGTTGCCGCCGGCGGCCCGGGCCAAATGGTATACAGTTCCCTGAATTTTTGTATTTTTGTTGATAGCAAATATTTGACAGACTTATTCTATGAAAAGATTCCTTTATTTCCTGCCGGCAGTTATCCTGATAAGCGGCTGCGGCGGACGCGGTGAATGCAGACTGACCAAGGTCGATATTGAGGGAGAGTATGCCCACAAGGTGGATTCGGTGCTCAAACTGATGACTCTTGAAGAGAAAATCGGTCAGATGAACCAGTATTGCTACGATTCCCTTGTGACGGGGCCGGCCACGCCCGATGAGACGAAGATAGAGCAGTTGCGCGCAGGCAGGGTGGGTTCCATCCTGAATCTGGTTGGAGCGGAGCAGACCCGTGAGGCGCAGGAGTATGCCATGAAGTCGAGGCTGCACATTCCGCTCATTTTCGGACTTGACGTGATCCACGGAATGCGCACGGTATATCCTCTGCCGCTCGCCGAGGCCGCCAGTTTCGATCTGGACCTGATTCAAAGGACCGCTACGGGCGCCGCAAAGGAGGCCGCTTCGCAGGGTATTCACTGGACATTCGCTCCTATGGTCGATATAGCCCGCGATGCCCGTTGGGGACGCATTATGGAAGGTGCCGGTGAGGACACCTGGTGGGGTTCGCGCGTAGCTGCTGCCAGAGTGCGCGGATTCCAGGGCGATGATCTGTCAAGCACGGAGACCATTATGGCGTGCATGAAGCATTTCGCCGCATACGGCGCAGGCATTGCAGGCAAGGACTACAATACTGTGGATATGTCGGAGATTACCCTGCACGAGGTGTATCTTCCGCCTTACAAGGCCGGTTTGGACGCAGGCGCAGCCACATTCATGAACAGTTTCAATGATATCAACGGTGTCCCATCCACAGCCAATGATTATTTGCAGCGCACTCTGCTCAAGGGAGAATGGGGATTCCAGGGATTCACAGTTTCGGACTGGTGCTCGATCGGAGAAATGGTGAGCCACCGATATGCGGCTGACGAGAAAGAAGCCGCCAAGCTGGCAGTATTTGCGGGCAGCGATATGGATATGGAGTCACGTTCATACGTGAGCCATCTGAAAGAACTCGTGGAGGAGGGGACCGTGCCTATGAAATACGTTGACGATGCCGTCCGCAGGATATTGCTTAAGAAATTCCAGCTTGGCCTGTTCGATGACCCGTTCCGCTATTGCGATGTGGAACGCGAATCCCGTACGGAGCTCGCGCCTGAACTGAGAGCCTTGAGCCGCGAGGCGGGTGACAAGAGCATCGTGCTTCTGAAGAACGATGCAGTGCTGCCTCTGCCTGAAAATCCGGGCACTATAGCGCTGATCGGAGCGCTGGCGGATTCCCAGGTCGACATGAAGGGATACTGGGCGAATCAGGGCATTGTGCCGGCCATTGTGACAGTGCGCGAAGGACTCTCGAAACGTTACCCGTCATCCCGCATCCTCTATGCTCCGGGCTATGATTTCGAGAGTGGAGAGAAAGTTCGCGAGGGCGAGCATCTGGCCCAGCCGGTCAATCCGGCCAGGATTGCCGAGGCAAAGGCAGCGGCTTCGAGGGCCGATGTGGTGATAGTGGCTGTCGGTGAACGCGGTAAATGGAGCGGCGAAGCCAAGTCAAGGGCAGATATCAGTGTTCCGGCCGACCATCAGCTTCTGGTACGCGAACTCAAGAAGACCGGCAAGCCGGTTATCGTGCTCGTGATGTGCGGCCGTCCTGTCACCTTCGGCGATATGGAGCCGTCTGCGGATGCCGTTGTGCTGACTTGGTGGCTCGGCACCGAGGCCGGAAATGCCATTGCCGACGTACTTTCAGGCGATTACAATCCGAGCGGCAGACTGCCGGTGACTTTCCCTCGCGTCACTGGCCAGTGTCCGATTTATTACAATTACAAGAGTACGGGCCGTCCCGAGAATGATTCCTGGGATTTCGTCACATCGTATACCGATATCGATTACACTCCGGCATATCCGTTCGGCTACGGTCTGAGTTATACAAGCTTTGAGATCGGCGCACCTCAGCTCGCCAAGAGCGAGTACCGTATGAACGAGACCATCAAGGCCACTGTCCGTGTCGCCAATACGGGTGACAGGGCAGGCAAGGAGACTGTCCAGCTCTACGTCAGGGACGAGGTGGCATCCCTTACGCGCAATGTCAAGGACCTCCGCGGCATCGCTCAGGTCGAGTTGCAGCCGGGAGAAAGCCGCGATGTCGAATTCCTGATTGACCGCAATGACCTGGGTTTCTACAATCAGAAACTGGAGTTCGTCACCGAACCCGGCGAGTTCACTCTGATGGCCGGAAGCAACTCGCGCGACGTCAAGTGCACAAAGTTCACATTGAAGAAATAGCCGGTTGCGTCACACACCGGGGCGTCGCAGGGATTCCGCCGCACCGGAATGGGAACCGCGGCTGAGGCCATGTTGCCCGGCTGGGGATGCGCGTGTTTCGCCACAAGACGAAACACTGGAAGTTTAAAATCCTCGTGCCGCTGTTCCTCATCCTTCAGCTCGCGCTGGCAGGATGGATCATCTATCGCTGAATAGAGGGAATATGCTGAAGTGGATTTCGGATTCTATTTTCCGATGCACTTGACTATACTTGATTGAATGTCAATAACTTACGATATTCTGGCGAGACGCTTGGTCACCCACTATTGACAATTGACGCAGCCCCATGTTTGGCTGTGTGACAAGCACCGCAAAGATAAGAGAATTATTGATAAGTGCGCTACAATCGCAACGGTCACACAATAAGAATTCATCCCTAGGTATACCACTTTTGTTGATTTTACCACCTTATTTAGTGGTAAATGTTTCGCTAATTTTCATCCATCGAGATCTTCTCTCGATGGCCTTGTGTGACGAGTGCCAGGTGCATTCGGATGGGGAATGGAATTTTGCATTCAAAGGTGGTAACCTACCACCTTTGGACGATTATTGCCCTTATGCCGAAGGGATAATGAAGACGTCCCATTCTCCATCTTTCTCTCTGCGAGCAATGTATCCCTTGTCAGACATGGACTTCAGATGTTTCTGAATTGCTGACGTGTTGATACC
>JAZRZH010000051.1:0-3676 GCA_045601245.1 Bacteroidales bacterium | reverse complement strand
AAAACTCCATTCACAACACTATTATCATGAAACAATCAGAAGCAATCATTGCCCGGCATTCGGTAAGGGCATATACGGACCGGCCGATTGAAGGCGAGGTCCTTTCGGCACTGAATCAGAAAATCGATGAGGTCAATTCTGCTGGCAGTCTTCATGTTCAGCTTATCCTTGACGAGCCGAAGGCGTTCAGCGGCCCTATGGCCAAATATGGACGTTTCAGGGGCGTCAGGAACTATCTTGTCATGGCCGGCAGGAAGGGTGATGACCTGGACGAGAGGGTCGGCTACTACGGCGAGCAGATCGTTCTTCTGGCGCAGACGCTGGGGCTCAACACATGCTGGGTGGGCGTGAGCTACTCAAGGATTCCGGGGACGTATGTGCTCGAGGATGATGAGAAGATCGCCTGTTATATTTCCATCGGATATGGTGAGACTCAGGGCGTTTCCCACAGAATCAAGTCTCCGGCCGAAGTCAGCAATGCCAGCGGCATCACTCCGAAGTGGTTCAATGAGGGTGTGGACGCCGCTCTCCTCGCCCCTACTGCTGTCAATCAGCAGAAGTTTCACTTCGAGTATCTTCCCGCCAAGGAAGGGACAAAGGCCAAGGTCATCGCCCGCAAGGGGGTGTCAATGATCGGCTACGCCCAAATGGACCTCGGCATCGCGAAGTGTCATTTCGAGATCGCCGCCGGCATTGAGAATTTTGATTGGGAATAGTATTGCCGAGATATCTTACCAATTGTATTGTTCTTCAGTAAAACCTTCGTTGCTCGCCGGACCATCTGTCCTATCATCCGTAGGACTTGTGCAGATGATGTTCTGTGCATTTACGCGTATCACTTTGACTGCAGGGGCGCAGTATGTATTGGAACGACTGATATTCATATAGTTAACTAAATATTCTGTTAATTGTATTGGAAATTGAAATCGATGTCGAGGGTATTGCCCGTGGCACCGTAAGTGGACGAGCCTGTCCATACGCCTGCCGCCGCCCACTGGTAATGCTCCCAGTCGGTATTGTTTTCGTCAAGCACTATGTCGGTCCCTCCGTTTCCGTCGCTGCCGGTGCGGCGATTGTTCATCGTAGTTTCGCCAAGACTCCTGTAGAAATAGCAATGCTCGGTGGAGCCATCCTTAATGCAAGGCAGAGCTGGACTGACTCCTTCAGTGTGGCTTTTCTCATTGAGCCAGTAGCACCAGAGGCAGCTGCCGTTGGAAGCGGAGATGGCACCGATATTGTCATCTCCTGATATGCTGATGGCACCGGTGTTGACGCAGAGAGCAAAATGCGTGTCATCATCATAGATGTATCCGGCGATACCTCCGGCGAAGGTGCCGGTCTTGCTTGACATGCTGCCGTCACCTCCCTCGGCAAAAATGTCGCCGGTGTTGAGGGAGTTGTAGATGTAAGGGTCGAGGCTGCCGGTGGAGACACTCCAGTCACCGTCAGAGTCCTGGAAGGCAATGATGCCGCCGGCGAAAGCATATCCATCGTCTGTGGATGCTTGGATATTTCCGTGGTTGACACAGTTGGAGACCCTGAGGGTCAGATCCTGTGAAGGGGTGTCGAATGTCATACCCACAATGCCTCCTGCGGTTGACTGGTTAGCGCTTTTATAGTTTTCCACAATGATATTGCCGGTGTTGCGGCATCTGACGATGACGGAAATGACGTCATCATCAAGGATAGTGAGCGGAGCGCTCACCACGCCGACAAGGCCGCCACCGTTTATCTCCCCTCTGTCATTCTCGGCGGTTATGTCCATGTCGTTGGAGCAGCTGTACATCTCAATCTTTTCGCAGCAGTAGCCCACGAGCCCTCCGAATCTTGCCGATACCGACGCAGGACGGATAACAATCTCTTTCCCGGAGGAGACGTGGCAGTTGCTGACCACAATCCCGTCTCCACCGCCGGCATTGGCTATCAGTGTGCCGATGTAGTAGTAGCTGCTCACATATTTCGTATTTTCAGGATGCTCGTAGATGCTGGCAGGCTCAAGATACATATTGCTGAATGTCGAGTTTGTGGCCTGGGCGAACAGACCGTAATACTGTATCGCACCATAGAGGTCATCCTGCCCCTTGAGCTTGAAATTGGAGATCTTATGATAGTTGCCGTCATAATTACCCTCGAAGAACACGTCTGTCAGATTGCTGTAGCGGTCATCATAACCTCCGATACGGATGTATTCCCCATTGCAGTCGATATCCTGTGTCTGGAGGAAATACTTGCCTTTCCATTTCTTTGCGGAATCTGTGGTCGAGAACACTTCGGCGAGTTTCTTCAGATGAGGCAATGATGATATGCGGTACGGATCGACGGCAGTGCCGCTTCCGAGCCAGTCTCCGGATATCTCGCCGATGTTGAGGATTCCGCTCCTGGTCAGGTTGACTTCCTTTGTGCTGGACTTGGTGCAGAGCTTGTGGTCAGCGGTGTCATACATGTCGATGGAGAAACCTTCTTCAAGGTCTGCAGGATTGACGGCGATGTAATACCAGCTGCCGCTGGTTATCTCTCCTGACAGAGCCACGCTGCTGACTTCGTCATTGCAGATGCCGGAGAAAGTGAATTCTGTGGCTCCGAGACCTGCCGATACTCTTGATGTTCCTGCAAGTGACTCGCCTTTGTTGGCTCTGAAGACAATCTTGGCATAAGACTCCCCCTCCGGGATGCTGAACTTGATCAGGGAGCATAAGTTCTTGAAATGCAGGACCTCACCATTTTCGGTAATCTGTGACTTGGCTACGCTGACATTGGCGGCCGGGTCGAATGAGCCCGGAGTTGCAGCCTGAGTGGCAGGAATGGCAGCGTATACTGTATAACCGATGGGACTGCCCATCTTGAAATTGACTTCGAGACTGTGGCTTGCCGAATAAGGATATACAGCCATATAACTGTCCATTTCGTTTTCGAGCGTGCCCGTGAATGAGGCCGAGCCGTCAGATTCGGGCTTCCCGTCCATTTTGAATTTCACATTGCTTGCAGTACTGCTGTACAAGTCCTCGCCAATGCTGACGTCGAATACGCTGATGGCGTCGCCGCTCTGGAACAATACTTTGTTGTCCTCCGACAATGCGGTCTTCGTCGGGTTGTCTCCATCGGAATATGATGCGGAGAATGTTTTTGTTAAAGTTCCGGGAGCCTCGACACCGTTGTCCTTGACCGGGTTTTCGTTTTCAATCTTCCCGGTGCATGCTACCATGCATGCCGCTGACAATGCGGCCAGAATAAATCTTGATTTCATCATTATCAGATACATTACATCCTACTGCTGCTTTCGTTGCTGTATTTCAATTAATACCACAAAAATAGACATTTCCTATGGTATCGCAATAGGAAAGAACTTCATCGTTATTCCGGTTAGTTCCTTCTTTCCCTCCACATAGCCGTCGCACTCCCCTCCCAATGCTTCCTTGACGATCGCGATGCGCCGTATCCTGTCCGCATTTTTTGAATTGTGAGTAATAATATCTATATTCGTGATATATATACGACATATTCTAATAACACTCCTATAACATGAAAAAGATTTTATCCATCGCCATCGCCACCCTCCTGTGCATGCCATCGTTTGCACAGAAGCCGGTGAACTTCACCACGGAGCAGGACTTCCAGAACATGCTGGACCAGCTCGGAATCACATCCGTAAGACGCGGATTCGATGCTGACCAGAGCA
>JAZRZH010000050.1:0-2205 GCA_045601245.1 Bacteroidales bacterium | reverse complement strand
GATGTTTCCGGCATTCCGCAGATTCATCTTGAGTTTCCTCACACTCTGCTCGCTTATATTGTTCGATATCTCCACGTCGCCGCTTTCCAGCACGCGCTTCATCGCAGGCCACTCCGCCCTGGCATACCGCAAGGCTTTTCTCAACAATTCTCCGCAACCGGCATCGTCAGACAAAGCGTAGTCATCAAGCCTCTCCTCAATGGACTTCATAAGGTCGGCGGTGCTGCCCGGCTTGAGCCTCGCAACATATCTTTCGCCACCCGTCAACTTCTGGACCTTGAAGCTGTGCTCCTTCGCGAAGATCAACCTCATCCTCTCTATGAACCACCTCGACTCCTCAAAGTTCTCCTCAAGCGAATTCACGAACAATCGTCTTATGTGGACAAGGCAGGCACTTCGCTTTTTGATGTTCTCCGGAGGACTCTCCAATTTCGCCAGTTCCTCATCCGTTGTGTCGAACACCTTGTAGCAGACACAACCGTCAGTAGTGTAGAACCCGATGAATTTCTCAAGGAACGGCCTGATGGCTTTCGCACCACGGCTTTCGCCTTCATAGAACAACCAGAATAACTTGAGAACTCTGGCTATGATGCTCCAGAAGTACCTTTTCAAGTAGGCGCGCTCGACCTTCATCTCAACCCCAGGATGGGTCCTCAGTATCTTCTTCTGGAGCGCGCTGACAGTATCTCCAGAGGACGCCTTGTCTTGTGAGCCATCGGCGTTGGAACCGGCACCGGACCCTTTGTCAAAACCCGCGGTACCGTCGAAGCTGTCCTTGCCCCGGTTGCGGCCGTCATCGTCCCAACGTTTGTTCAGGCGGCTGGACTTCTCTGATTTGCGGCCGTAGAGCTTGCCGGTATTCACCTTGCCACTAGCGACAAGTGCGGATATCTGGGCAGCGAGAGCCTTGATAACAGAATGCAGGCTCTCCAACTCCCTTTCCCGAGCCGCTCTCATATCCTCTATCATCTCCCTGTAGAACTCCTCAACCATCCTTCGGCCACGTCTGTCAGACTCCACCAGCCGCCGTTCCAGAGCGGCCACCGCATCGACCAGTTTTGCATTCCGATCCTTCAGTTCGGCTATGGCCATATACGCCAGTTTGAGTTGTTCTTCGGCTCGCATACTCTCCGTTTTTCCAAGCATAAAGTTACGAAAAATAGTTGGAACCGCAATGGATTATTTTGATTTATTTTATTGATATTCAGAAAATTAATACATCCCTAATCAATGTATTTTATCATCGCGGAGGTGCTTGCCGCGCACTCTGTCAGCATAACGAAGTCCGACCAGCAAATCTTGCCTCCGGGCCGCTCCGGGTTCGTCTGTGGCCGTATAAACCGGCCCTCGTCCAGGCGGATTGTCGTAAGTTCATAACGGTTGTGTTCCCTGATGAGCACCTTCTTCACCCGCGGGTTTCTGCCGCTGAACACATATACGCTTTTGGGCTTTCTCGGATTATGGCCCACCCAGCTCGTCGCTGACGATTCCACACAGGCCGTCGATGCCTTTCCTCATATCGACCTTGCCGGTATAAAGGTACAGGCCGTATTCGCTCGTTATCGATACCATCGTCAGCTCAGTATCTTGCGGATTGCGCTTATCACTTCCTCCACGTCCCCGCCACGACGGCTCAAAACCAGACTGTTGTTGAAGCGGATGCGTATCTCACACACCTTCATCGGTTCTTCCGGCATCACCTACGCCACGACTCCGTCGGGCTTGACCTCCACGAACCCGGGCCTGTCATCCCCGGTCTTTGTGTTCAGGTCTATCTGGCCTTCTCTTGCCAGCTTGCAGAACTTCCAGTAGTCATACCCCTCGTTCTCGCAGAACTTCTTCATCGAACGGCCCCTGCCGTATCTGTTGTACTGACGCAATGCCGCTGCGTAATCGACAGCGCCCGACTGGGCGGCTGTACTTGTTTGATTGTTTGTTTCCATTTGCCTTGATTTTTCAGTTTCGGCAAAGGTGGATCAGATTACTCAAAGGCCAAGGCGGAGAAGTGAACGCTTACAGTCAAGATCCTCGGAGTATCCCATCTCCCGAAGGAGTTGCTTGCGCCGGCGGGTAAGTTTTATCCGGTCCGATTCGAGACTCCTGCGAAGCCCTGTATTGAAGTCCTTTTTCCATACCGCGAAGATAGGAAAAAGAAAGGACTCTACCAACTTTAATAAATTGCGTGTCAATACATTAAAGGCTATT
>JAZRZH010000049.1:0-30554 GCA_045601245.1 Bacteroidales bacterium | reverse complement strand
GTCAGAGTCAACAGTGAACCTTCCGCTCATGGACTTTGACCCGTCCTTGATTTCGATTGATTTGAGAACTATGTTCGGCACGGTCGTATTGAACACTATCTGCAGCACGGAGCCGAGGCTGGAGAAACTGACGACTTCGTCCCCCGTTCCTGATATGACCTGCTTTGCATACATCGGAGCGACCTGGTCATTGGTCTGGACGGCTGGCCATACATATCCGTCATCGGTTTTCAGCGAAGCAGGATAGAAAGCCTCGATGTCGCCGCTGATGCCCTTTGTGCCATCCTCAGTGAACCGTCCCTTGTTGGTGTCGATTCCTCCGGACAGCGTGAATGTGTCATCCTTGGTGCCGTCAGTGACATATATCTGGTCATTCTCACGCCAGATGACCTCGTAACAATAAGCCATATCCGCCTTTGTTCCTGTGCCGATGCTCTCGGCCACACCGTTGATCACAGTCCTTCCGTTACCTTCTACGGAAAGGGTGTTATCCTCAATCTTGCTGCATGATGCAGCAAACATAAGAACTGCAGCCATGCTCATCGTTAAAATTATTGTTCTTCTCATATGATTGTTCTCTGATTGTTTCTTATTCTTCACTGAAACCGCCGTCCCCGTAATCATGTTCACGCATCGGTTCGTTGCCGGGACTCTGACAGAGCACTCTTTGTGCCTTGATGAAGAGCACCTTGACTTCCGGACTCCTGTAACGGAGCATATTTTCGTTAGTGTTGCTTGTCTTGTCTGTCATACTTCTAGCTGATTTTCAATTCAAAGCACAAAAGTAGTCCTTTCCTTTGGTAATACAATATGAAAGGACTTAATAGTCACAACTCATTGTGTTATCAGAGGGGTTATCAATGAAGAATATTACAGAAGAAGATGATGATGAAAAAACAGCGCCGGGCTTGAAGGCATGGAGTGGTTGATGTCTAAGGCGATTTGCGAGAGCGGATAGAGGCGGAAGGCAGCAGGGCGGTGTTCAGCACCATCCTTTATCCGACTACTGTTGGGCATAGTCGCAATAGTAAGGCGTCTGCAGACGCCCGCCGGGTCGCGAGGATGTTCACAGCGGGCATCTTTATGCCCGCGGCCCGAGCAGCAGGGCTTTAGCCCGCCGGAAATCAGGGGACACGTCCTCGACATGTGTTGGATGGGCCGCCGTTATGCAACTGACGCCCCGCTTGAGACAACCCTCGCCTGAGCTCCAACCGCTTCCGCAGCAAGCCTGTCACCTGGATTTACCGCAGACAATATTATCCATAGCTCAGATTTCAGCGGTTCCGGATGGAACGTCATCCCGGGATATGATAACAATATTATCCATCGCCCAGATCTCAGAGATTCCGGATAGGACGCCCTCCGGAATCTGATAACGTAATGTCACGACTGGCAAATTCATGACAAAAGTTATGAGTCGTGACATCAAATCGGCCGATATCGATAGCTTTTTTGTCACGAGTCGCAAAAAATGCCAGAAACAGCCGACTCGTGACAAAAGAAGATCAGCTGATGTCTGTTGGCTCCGTTCAATCGCATCCTCCGGAGGTGTTCCTGGCGTTTCTGAAGATTGGCTTCCGCCTGTTGATTCAGTTCCGTCGCATCCACGGGCGGGTGTTCCTGGCGTTCCTGAAGGCCCCCGCTCGAGACAACTTTCGCCTGAACCCCAACCCCTTCCGCCTCAAACCCGGCGACGGGATAGAAAACTGGGAAACAACGAACGGCACAGGAGAGGCGTCTGACTATAGTCTTTGTCACCCAAGGCCGAAAATCGAGGCTTGGGTGCCAGTGACCAGCCTCGACAGGCACTCTAACGAGAGGGGTCGGAACCCAAAGTCCTAAATCGAGGCTTGGGTGCCAGCGACAGCCTCGACAGGCACTCTAACGAGAGGGTTCGGAACCCAAAGCCGCAAATCGAGGCTTGGGTGCCAGCAATCGGCGACAGAGACACTCTGGCGCACATTCGGAACCCAAGACTGCAAATCTAGGTTATAATGCGAGAGACCGGCCTCAGAAAGCATTCTGAAATGAGCGTCCGAGATCTTCCTGCGGCAGGCTCTTCTCCTTCTTGCGTATCTATGCCAGGAACCCAGCTTCAGAGTCGGTACACCAATGGACGCAAATTCTGGCCAAAGTTCCGCGGAACACGGAAAAACAAGAACAGCCTTGCGCAACATTGCGCAAGGCTGAACGATTAAATCACTATGTTTCAGATGGTTGCATTTCAGAACCGTCTGACGAAACGATTATTCGAAGTCGACCTTGAGTTTGTAAGGGACGCCGTTGAGCACATCGGTGCGGCCGATGTACTGCTGGCCGCGCTCGTTCTCGAGAGCGGTGACGGTGGTGTTGCAGTACACTGAGATGTAGAGCTGGCCGGCCTTCGGATTGTCGATGACGAGGTATTTGTCGAAGCCGTGAGTCATATTGCCGTATTCAGCCACATCATTGAAAGCAAACTTGCCGTCAGCGGCGAAGAGGAACATATCGTAATCCTTGTTACCCTTCACTGACTTGAGGTCGATGCGGAGGCTCTTCACACCTTCAGGCACGTTGACCACGAAGTGGTGGTACTGCTTGTCGCCGATCTTTGTGAATGCAGGGTCATTGTCTTTGGTTCCCTTGACCATCTCGCGTGCCTCGCCATTTGCGAGTTCGCCCTTGAGTACAGGGTCTCCGTTGCCATCGAGGGCATAACGCATCATTGCGGCGAACATCTGGAGTCGCTCGCCTGACATCATACGCTCAGGATGCGAACCTGTCACAACAAGACGCCCGGTATTGCCGGATGCCTTGTAGGCCCACGCGTTGACCTTTTTGTCGATATTCGGCTTTACAGGATACTTGGTCTCATACTGCTTGTAACCGTCGTAGCGGAACAGGATTTCAGTGCCTTCAGGATACTCCTCCTCGTGCATATAGCATCCGCCGTTGTGACGCACGCTGTCGATATACATATCGCCACCGAAATCATAGTATTTGAGCAGAGGGCAGTTTTCCTCAACATAAAGGCCGGTTGCGGAGACATTGAGACCTGTGCCTGTGATGTAGCCCGGCCAAGCGCCGAAATACTCGGGATAGTCCTTCGGGCCCGCCTTGAGCCAGCGGCCCTTGCTTGGCATGATAGAGCCTGCGCAGGTACCCACGAATGATCCGCCTGCGTCATAGAATTTCTTGTAATTGGCCACTCCTTCAGGACCGAGTGAACGGCCGTGGTTGGTGGACTGTCCGCCGTTAAGGTAGACAAGCCTGAAGCGTGGTGCGCCGTCAGGATAGAGCAGCACACCGTTCTCATCCATCGAACTGCCAACGAAGGTATCGTGCTGGAGCTGCTTGTCATAAGCGCTGCCACCCGTTGTCCAGGAATAAGGATTGTCCTCGTCGTCGTATGTCTTCTTGTCAAGGGATGTGAATCTCTCCATCGTCAGACCCAGGAAATCCACGGCAGGGATTGATGAATATGTGTTGAGTTCGATACCGCTGTCCATAAAAATGTCCTTGTAGTAACCAGAATAGCGGTTCTGTGCATTGAGGCTTCCGGATGCGAGCATTGCCGCGAGGCTGAGGCCGAGTGTGATAGTCTTCTTCATATGCGATTAATAATTGATCTCGATGTTATAAGGAATTCCGTTGAGCACCTCAAGCTTGCCGCTGTACTGTGTGCCGTAGAAAGTATCAGCCGTCTCCACTGTCGTGTCGCAGAATACGGACACATAGAGTTTGCCCGGCTTCGGGTCGAAGATGCGAAGGGTCTTCTTAACATTGCGCCTCACATTGGAGTATCTTGAATTGCTGCAGAATGCGAAGTCATTGTAGTCCGCATAGAGGTAAAGGTCGTATCCCTTCTCATATCCGGCCACCGGAGTGAGGATAATGTCGAGGGTGTCAATTCCTTCCGGAACCTCAACCGTGAAATGATGATACTGCTTGTCACCGATGCGGGTGTATTCAGGCTTGTTGTCCTGGGTGACGCAGTCCATAGTGCGCTGTTGTCCCTTGACCAGTTCGCCCTTGATGCGCGGCTTGCCGTTGCCGTCGAGACAGTAACGGACCATAGCGCACATCATATCCAGCTGGTCACCGCTGTACTCGCCTTCCGGATGAGGACCGCAGGCCATCGCACGGCCTGTGTATTCGTTCTCCTTGTGGCACCATACTGCGCCGTTGCCGTTCATAGACTTCGGAGGCCAGTTGTAATTGAAGAGTATCTCGCCGCCCGGAATGAGGTCCTTGTACTCCATATAGCAGCCTCCGTTGTGATAGACGCTGTCGATATGGTTGTTCTTGAAATCGTAATACTTAAGGGCCGGGGAACCTTCAGGCACATCCACGCTGACATAAGTATCGGCAAGGTGCGCGTTGGTGCAGACACCCGGATATACGCCAATATATTCATCGTAGATCTTGTCAGTGACATTGCCGAGGGAATCCACCTTGCGCACGCCCTGGCAGCACAGGTATGCTCCGGCACAGCTGCCGAGGTAGCTGCCGCCGGCCTTCACGAAGTCGCGGATATGCTGTCGGCCCGGCTCGGTGATGGTGCGGCCGTGGGTCGCGCCGCTGCCGCCGTTCACATAGAGCAGCCTGAAACGCGGCGCACCGTCAGGATAGAGCAGTACGCCGTTGGCGTCAAGCTCGGTACCGACGAATGCAGCATCCTGGGCCAGGGTGTCACCGTAGAACTGGTCCTTGTTCTTGCTGGCTCCGCGGACATTCTCTAGAGTGAGGCCGAGAGCGCGTGTGGCAGGAAGGTCCTTTCTGGAGGAAAGGTACACACCGCCGTCCATGAATACGTCCTTGTAATAGCCTTCGGAACCCGTCTGGGCAAATGAACTTGCTGCGGAAAGGCTCATGGCCGCCATGCAGCAGAAAAGAAATATTTTTCTCATTGTTACTTGTTCAAAGTGGCTTTAATAATATATGGAACACCGTTGAGCACGTCTACACGGCCTGTGTACTGCTCGCCGTTGCGTGTGTCGAGCACGTCAACTGTAGTGTCGCAGAATACTGAGATATAGAGCTTGCCTGCCTTAGGGTTGTCGATGATGAGGGTCTTGTCTATACCGTCCCTGACATCGAACCAATTCGCCACGTCATTGAAAGCGAATTTGCCGTTGGCGGCATAGAGGAAGAGGTCATAGTTGCTGTAACCCGGAACGGACTTGAGCTCCACTGACACACTCTTTGTACCCTTAGGCACGTCGATGGTGAAATGATGGTACTGCTTGTCACCGATCTTGGTATATGCAGGGTCGTTGTCCTGTGAGGACTTGAGCATCTCGCGGGCTTCGCCGTCGGCGAGGGCTGCCTTTACCTGAGGGACTCCCTGGCCTTCGAGGGCGTACTTGAACATTGCGGCGAACATCTGGAGGCGTTCGTCATTTACACCACGCTCAGGATGCGAGCCTGTCACAACGAGACGTCCGCTCTTTTCATCCGCCTTGTATGCCCAGCAGTTGACCTGCTTGTGGACGCCGTGTCCGAGGGTGTCGCGACCCGGCCAGGCGGTCACGAAACGCATAAGGATCTCTGTACCCTTTGGCATCTCGTAAGTATTCATATAGCAGCCGCCGTTGTGACGCACGCTGTCGATATACATATCGCCGCCGAAATCATAGTATTTGAGCAGAGGACATTTCTTCTCCACGGTATTATCAGGATACTTGCCGCCGATGCCGGTACCTGTGACATAACCCGGCCAGATACCGAGGTATTTGTCATTGTCGTTGGTCTTTCCTGACTTGGTGGAATATGTACCCTTGGAGCACAGATAGGCTCCCGCACAGGTGCCGATGTACGAACCGCCGTTCGCATAGAAAGTGCGGATATTCTCGAGGCCCTTCGGGGTGAGGTATGTGCCGTGTGCGGTGGCTTTTCCGCCATTGACGTAGATGACCTTGAAGCGCGGCGCGCCGTCAGGGTAAAGCAGGACACCGTTCTCGTCGCTTTCACTGCCGGCGAATACGTTGACCATCAACTGTTTCTCATATTCAGTGGCGCGGTCAGCCTTGCCGCCCTCCCAGGTGCAGATGCGCTCCATGCTGAGATTGAGCAGTTTTGCGGCAGGAAGGTCGTCATAAGTGTTGAGTGGAATACCGCAGTCCATGAAGAAGTCCTTGTAGAAACCTTCCGCACGGGTCTGGGCCATTGCGCAGGTACCTGTCAGCAATGTGCAGGCTGCGAGAAGCATAATCTTTCTTTTCATAATATGATATTATTAATCGTTTCTATTTGGTAACAGTGGCTTTGATGATATAAGGCACGCCGTTGAGAACATCAACGCGGCCGCTGTACTGTGTGCCGTATCGTCCGGATACTGCATCTACCGTGGTGTCGCAGAATACGGATATATAGAGTTTGCCAGGCTTCGGGTTGCGGATGACCATCACCTTGTCAACGCCGTCGCTGACATCAAACCAGCGGGCAACGTCATTGAAGGCGAACTGATCCGGAGCGGCATAGAGGAAGAGGTCATAGTCGCTGCGACCCTGAATGGACTTGAGCTCCACTGCAACTTCCTTGGCACCCTTTGGCACGTCAATGGTGAAATGATGGTATTGCTTGTCGCCGAGCATCGCATATTCCGGCTTGCCGTCCCTGGTGGAGGCTGTCATCTCGCGGGCTTCGCCGCTTGTCAGCGCAGCCTTGACCTGAGGCTCGCCATTGCCGTCGAGAGCATAATGCAGCATGGCAGTGAAGAGCTGGAGTACTTCGCCGCTATGGGCTATTTCAGGATGGGACCCGGTGGATACCATACGTCCGCTCTTTGCATCCGGCTTGTAGCCGAGGACGGTCGTCTGGCCGTCGATGGAGCCGTACAGCAGGCCCTGGATGGTGTCGGCCTTGAAACGCAGCAGGGATTCAGTACCTTCCGGTGCCATATAGTCATTGAAATATGAACCGTTGTTATGGCGCACGCTGTCCACGCGCATATCGCCGCCAAAATCATAATAGTCCAGCAGACGGCTCTTCTTGTCAACGGTCAGGGATGTCCACGAATTGTAGAGTCTGGTACCGGTGGTGTAGCCCGGCCATACGCCGATATACATCTCCCTGTCCACAGGCTTGCCGTCCCTGTCCTTATAATAATAACCCTTTGAGCAGAGAATGGTGCCTGCGCAGGAGCTGGAATAACTGCCGCCGTTGCGGAAGAATTCGCGTATATGCGCGCGACCTTCCTCGGTAATGCATTCGCCGTGCCTGTTGGCGGTGCCGCCAGGCACATAAAGCAGCCTGAAGCGCGGAGCACCGTCAGGATAGAGCAGCAGGCCGTTCTCGTCCTGGTCTGTGCCGACGAAGCATTCCTGCATCCTCGCCAGCTCGAAAGGAGTGGCACTCTGAGCACTGTTGTATGAGAGGTTGACCTCAGTCGAAAGGTTGAGCACCCTTGCTGCAGCAAGGTATTCGTGATTGGTCATACTCGGACCGGAATCGATGAAGAGGTCCTTGTAGAAGCCGTTCGCACGGGTCTGCGCCGACATTGACGCCATTGCGAGAATGAAGCAGGCCGGAATGAGCAGATATGACTTTCTCATAGCAGTATATACTTATTTGTTGATAACGGTTGCCTTTATGACGTATGGCACGCCGTTGAGAACCTCTGTACGTCCCACGTACTGAGAGCCGCACTGTGTAGCCCTGGTCTCGACAGTAGTCTCGCAGAATACGGAAACATAAAGCTTGCCGGCCTTCGGATTGTCGATGACGAGGCTCTTCTGTGCACCATAGTCTATATTCTGCCACTGTGCATTGTCGCTGAATGCCGGTGCACCGCTCGCTGCGAAGAGGGAAAGATCGAAGATGGATGCGCCCTTGCCGGGAGCGAGCTCGACCACCACCTGCTTCGCACCCTTCGGCACGTCGATGGTGAAATGGTGGTACTGGCGGTCGCCGATCCTTGCGAACTCAGGCTTCTTTTCGGAAGTCTTGCAGCTCATCACGCGTTCCTCGCCGCTGACCAGATTGGCCTTGACCTGAGGCACGCCGTTGCCGTCCATCGCATAGCTGAGCATCGATGCGAACATCTTCAGACGTTCGCCGCCCATCATACGCTCAGGATGGGAACCGGTCACCACGAGACGGCCGCTGCGGTCGTTTGCCTTGTATGCCCAGGCGTTGCCCATATTGTGGATGGAATGCTTGAGATTGATAGTATCCGCGATGAAGCGGGCCAGAATTTCGGTACCCGCAGGCACGGCATCCGGACGGATGCAGCAGCCGCCGTTGTGGCGCACGCTGTCTATCCTGCGGTCGCCGCCGAAATCATTATATTTGAGCAGAGGACTCTTCTTCTCCACTGCAAGGGCTGTGTAGCTCTGACTGAGACCGGTGGAGACGGTATAGCCCGGCCAGATGCCAAGATACGCCTCCTTATCATTCTCCGTTCCGCTCGCATATGAATATGTACCCTTGCTGCAGATGAATGCACCGGCACAGGTGCCGATATAGCTGCCGCCATTGGCGTAGAATGTGCGTATGGTCTCACGGCCTTCGGCACCGAGCTGCTTTCCGTGAGTGGTGGCGCTGCCGCCGATTATATAGATTACTCTGAAGCGCGGAGCACCGTCCGGATAGAGCAGCGGGCCGTTCTCGTCAAGCTGGCTTCCCACGAATATATTCTTCATCATAGATTTTTCATAAACAGTGGCGGAATCCACTTCTCCGTCCACATCGTGGCTGGTAAAGTTCTCAACGGTGAGGCCAAGCAACTTGGCCGCCGGAAGGTCATAGAAACAATCGACACCCACTCCCGAGTCGATGAACAAATCCTTATAAAAGCCATTCCTGGAATTCTGGGCCGGAAGAACCTGCAGACCTGCAAGCAGCAATACACCCGCTAACAATGATTTTTTCATGGTTAAGTAATTTAAACAATCAACAAATTTAATCAGAATAGGGCTTCCACACAATAGGCATTACAGTTTTTTTCATTTGAAAAAATGGAATCTGCTGCGTAACTTTGTACGTTTAAACGATTAATCCCTGAAGGAGATGGAAGAAGAAGAGTTGCAGCTGCAGCAGAAAGAATACGGAGATGACAGCATAACCCACCTCGAGGACATCGAGCACATACGACTGCGTCCGGGTATGTACATCGGCCGCCTCGGCGACGGCACGGCGCCTAACGACGGTATGTATGTACTTATGAAAGAGATTATTGACAACTCCATCGACGAGTTCACGATGGGTTTCGGAAAGAACATTGTCATACGCATTGAGGACAAATGCATCACCATACGCGACTACGGCCGCGGCATCCCTTTCGGAACTAACCGCAAGACGGGCCTCAACAATTTGGACGCCGCAGTAAGCAAGCTGCACACCGGTGCCAAGTACGACAGCGAGGTATTCCAGAAGTCCGTGGGTATGAACGGCGTCGGTCTGAAGGCCGCCAACGCCCTCTCCTCCTCTTTCGTAGTCCAGTCTTTCCGCGACGGCGAAACCCTGCGTCTCGAATATGAGAAAGGCAAGCTGAAGACTCCCGACTTCGAACCGAAGCCGACATCCGAGCGCAACGGCACGTTGATCTCATTCATTCCGGACGACACTCTATTCGAGCCTTACGAGTACAACCTCGACTATATCGAGACGATGCTGCGTAACTACGCTTACCTCAACGTCGGTCTCAAGCTGACTTTCAACGGTCAGGAATTCAAGTCCGCCAACGGTCTGCTCGACCTGCTCAACGAAAGCATCGAGGAAGAGCCGCTCTATGAGCCGATACATCTCAAGTCTGGCGACATCGAGGTGGCATTCACTCACGGCAGCGGCTACGGCGAAAATATCTACTCTTTCGTCAACGGACAGAACACCACCCTCGGCGGCACACATCTGGCCGCATTCAAAGAGGCCGTCGCCAAAGTGCTCAAGGATTTCTACAAGAAGGATTTCAACCCGGTTGACGTGCGCCAGTCCATCATAGGCGCAGTCAGCGTGCGTATCCAGGAGCCGGAATTCGAGGGCCAGACCAAGGTCCAGCTGGGCTCCAAATATATGTGGCAGAACAAGCTCGAGGGCACCCACGGCCCGACCATCATCAAGGAGATGACTGATTTCCTGATGGCCGACCTCGACAACTACCTCCACAAGAACCTCGACGTAGCGGACATCATACTCAAGAAGATCCAGGATTCGGAGCGCGAGCGCAATGCCATTTCAAGCATAAGCAAGAAGACCAAGGCACGCCTCAAGAAGGCATCCATACACAACAAGAAACTGCGCGACTGCCGCGTGCATTACGGCGACAAGAACCCGCTCGCAGAGCAGACCACCATCTTCATCACCGAGGGTGACTCCGCATCAGGCAGCATCACCAAGAGCCGCGACGCCAACACACAGGCCGTATTCAGCCTGATGGGAAAACCTTTCAACTGCGCCAAGGCATCCAAGAAAGACCTCTACTGCGACAAGAACGTGGAACTCTGCCTCCTGCAGTCCGCCCTCAACATCGAGGACGGTGTGGAAGGGCTCCGCTACAACAATATAGTCATCGCCACCGATGCCGATGTGGACGGAATGCACATCCGCCTGCTGATGCTGACCTTCTTCCTCAAATTCTATCCGGACGTGGTCCGCGCGGGCCATCTCTATATACTTCAGACCCCGCTTTTCCGCGTCCGCGACAAGAAGAGCAACATCTACTGCTACAGCTCGGCCGAGAAGGAAGCGGCCATAAAGAAACTCGGTGCCAAATCCGAGATCACACGCTTCAAAGGTCTTGGCGAAATCTCCCCGGAGGAATTCCAGGGCTTCATCGGTGAAGATATGAGACTCGAGTCTGTCCGCCTGACCAACGAGGACAAGATCAGCGACATCATTGACTTCTATATGGGCAACAATACCCCTGTCCGCCAGAAGTTCATCCGCACCAACCTCCGCAGCGACATCAACAACGTCGAAGAGGAGCAGTAATTGCGTCTCTAACCTCCTCCAATTGCCAGGCGGGGGTTGAGGTAGCACCGCAAATACCGATGCTGTCGCCATCGCTGAAAAGAGAAGCATCGATGTCGGAAGCTCTTTCAAGCCAGAAAGTCCGTGGATTGGCGCTCTTGCAGAGATCGAACAGCACCTTGCCGTTGGAACTTTCGCGTCCGCTGACGAAAAGTATTACAGAATGGGAACGTGCGAATTCCACAAGGGATTTGTGGCGGGAAGCCACCTGCCTGCAGATTGTATCGAAAACCTGAACGTCAGCGGCACGGCTCCGGATCGCTTCAGCAAGAGCCTCATACTCCTCCGGGTCCTTGGTCGTCTGCGAAAACAGAACTATCGGCTTCGTGAAATCTATCCGGTCTATCTCATCGACACCGCTCACAACCACGGCATTGCCGTCAGTCTGGCCAACGAGACCGTTGACCTCGGCGTGACCGCGCTTGCCGAAAATCACAATCTCCCCTCCCCGCTCCTTCATCTGCTCATATACTTCCTTCACCCTACGCTGCAAAGCCAGCACCACAGGACAGGTACAGTCAATGATATTCAGATTGTTGCGTTTCGCCAGAGCATACGTCGAGGGAGGTTCGCCGTGGGCCCTGATCAGGAGCGTGTCATCGTGAAGCGACTCTACATCACCGATCCCGAGAATCTCCAGCCCTTTTGCTTTCAAGCGGCTGAGCTCGAGTGAGTTATGCACGATATCGCCAAGAGAGTACAGACGGTCGTGACTTTCGAGATAATCCTCGGCCTGCCGGATTGCGCGGACCACACCATTGCAGAACCCGGAATTTCCGTCTATCTCAACCTTGAAACTCATTGCATCTCTATGCCGAAACGTTCTTTGAGAATGCCGGAAAGCCACGCCATCTGCTCATCGATGGTCATATGGCTGTTGTCCAGGTCAACGGCATCATCGGCACGGCGCAGCGGATTCATCTCACGATGCGAATCGATATAGTCGCGCTCGAGCACGTTCTTGAGAACGTCCTCGAAATCCGCATCCTCACCTTTCGCCTTCATCTCATCCAGACGGCGCTGGGCGCGGATTTTCGCATCTGCGGTCATGAAAATCTTGAGGTCCGCATTCGGAAAAACGGCTGTTCCGATATCGCGGCCGTCCATCACGCAGCCGTCAGAGCCATACCTGTGCAACTGCTCGTCCACGAAATTCCGCACTTCCGGAACGGTGGCTATCGGGCTGACGCTCGATGAGACATCCAGCATCCTGATACGGCGCTCCACATTGACGCCGTTCAGGCATATGTCAAACAGACCGGTCTCCGCATTCTGCTCGTACGATATCACTATATCGCCCTTCAGGGCCTCGGAAAGAGGTTCGAGCGAGATATTGTTCCCGTCATCAATCAGCCCGTGCTCCAGGGCGTAGAGCGTCACGGCACGGTATAGCGCGCCGGAGTCGAGATAAACCATACCTAGTTTGGCGGAAATAGCTTTTGCGAAAGTGCTTTTACCTGTCGAAGAGTAGCCGTCAATGGCAATGATAATTCCTGTCATAATGATGGAGGTTGATGTATCCGCAAAAGTAGACAAAAAATATCTATCTTTGCAATTCTATGCAAAAAAACAGCGGCTTATGAAGATTCTGATAATTGATGATGAACGCGGCATCCGCAACACGATGAAGGAAATCCTCGAATTCGAGGGACACGAGATTACTCTCGCCGCAGACGGCAAGGAAGGCGTTGCCGCAGCGCTCGCCACTCCATTCGACGCCATATTCTGCGACATCAAGATGCCCAATATGGACGGAATCGAAGTCCTGGAGACACTAAAGAAAGAGGGCTGCGAATCTGAGATAATAATGATATCCGGCCACGGAGACATCGAAACCGCTGTCAAATGCATCAGGGCCGGCGCCTATGATTTCATCCAGAAACCACTGGACCTCAATCGCATACTCATCACGCTCAAGAATGCCACAGACAAGACGACCCTCGTCAAGGAAACCAGGATTCTCAAAAAGAAGGTCGGCAGCAAATACACCATCATCGGTTCATCCCCTGCCATCACGCACATCCTGGACGTAGTGGACCGCGTGGCCCCTACCGATGCCAGGGTCCTCATCACGGGAAGCAACGGAACCGGCAAGGAACTCATCGCCCGCCGTCTGCACGACAAGAGCCCGAGGGCCGCGATGCCGTTCATCGAAGTCAACTGCGCCGCCATTCCGAGCGAACTTATCGAAAGTGAGCTCTTCGGCCACGAAAAGGGCGCATTCACGTCCGCCATCAAGCAGCACAAGGGTAAATTCGAGCAGGCAGAAGGCGGCACGCTTTTTCTGGACGAGATCGGAGATATGAGCCTTGCGGCACAAGCCAAGGTACTCCGCGTGCTCCAGGAGAACAAACTCACACGCGTCGGAAGTGACAAGGACATAATCGTCAACGTGAGAGTTGTCGCCGCCACCAACAAGAATCTCCAGAAGGAGATAGAGGCCGGCAATTTCCGCGAAGACCTCTACCACCGTCTGAGCGTCATTCTAGTCAATGTACCGAAACTCAGCGAACGCACGGAAGACATACCGGAACTCGTGAATCATTTCATCGCCCAGATCAGCGAAGAGATGTGCATCCCGGTCAAGAAGGTCGCCCCGGATGCGATGGCCGAACTCCAGAAACTGCCGTGGCCGGGCAACATCCGCGAACTGCGCAACGTCACGGAGCGTCTTATGATTCTCTGCGGCAACCAGATAACTAAAGAAGACATCATCGCCTTTGCGGCACCAGCAATTTAGACAAATATGAATCTCGTAGCAATAGTAGGCCGCCCTAACGTGGGCAAATCCACCCTTTTCAACAGGCTTGTCGGAATGCGTCAGGCCATTGTAGATGAAACCGCCGGCGTGACACGCGACCGCCATTACGGCAAATGCGAATGGTGCGGAACCGAATTCTCGGTAGTGGATACCGGAGGATTCACCGTAAACTCCGACGATATATTCGAAGAAGAGATCCGCAAGCAGGTGATGATCGCCATCGACGAGTGCGACCTCGTGCTCTTTATGGTGGAGGTCGAGACCGGCATCACGGATTTCGACTATGAGATAGCAAAGCTCCTCCGCCGCTGCAAGAAGCCGGTCGTGCTTGCCTGCAACAAGGTGGACACGGGCGACAAGATGTACGGCTCATACGAATTCAACCGGCTCGGCCTCGGTGAGCCGTGGTGCATATCGTCCGCGACGGGAAGCGGCACCGGCGACCTCCTCGACAAGATAGTGAGCCTTCTCCCGAAGGAATCCCGCACGGAGGATGACGATCCGGAGCTGCCTCATTTCGCAATAGTAGGCAAGCCGAACGTCGGCAAATCGTCGATGACCAACGCGCTGCTCGGTGAGGACCGCAACATCGTCACCCCTATCGCGGGTACCACACGCGACTCAATATCATCACATTACAACAAATTCGGCCACGAATTCATCCTCGTGGACACCGCGGGCGTACGTAAGAAGGCCAAAGTGAAGGAGGACCTCGAATTCTACTCAGTGATGCGCTCAATCCGCGCCATCGAGAACGCGGATGTCTGCATACTTATGGTGGACGCCACCACGGGACTCGAGGCGCAGGATATGTCCATCTTCAACCTGATTGCCCGCAACCGCAAAGGCTGCGTCATCGTGGTCAACAAATGGGACCTTGTGGAGGGCAAGACCGCCAACACACTCAAGGAATACACCGAAGCCATCAAGGCCCGCATCGCACCTTTCAGCGACATTCCTATCATCTTCACGTCTGTCATCAACAAGCAAAGGATTATGGATGTCCTCAACGCTGCCACGGCGGTTTACGACAACTACTCCCGCCGCATCACCACATCCGAACTCAACGACATCATCCTGCCGGAGATCGAGAATTATCCGCCGCCTGCGTGGAAGGGCAAATACATCAAGATCAAATATGTGACGCAGCTGCCGACCAAATTCCCGGCATTCGCCTTCTTCTGCAATCTGCCGCAGTATATCCGCGACCCTTACAAGCGTTTCCTGGAAAACAAATTAAGAAGCCACTTCGACTTCACCGGCTGCACCGTCGACGTTTACCTTCGCAAGAAATAATACGGTAAAGCAGGCTCCGCCCATATCCTCCGAACGGCTGTATCTGATAGTTCCGCCGGCAGCCTCGACTATGCTCTTGGTAATCACCAGACCGAGTCCGGTGCCGCTGTTCTTGGTGGTGAAGTTAGGCACGAAAATCTTGTCAAGATTCTCTTCAGCCACACCCGGTCCGTCATCCTCGACGCGGATACGGTATGCCGGCTGTCCGTCGAAGACTGCATCCACAATTGTCACGCGCACGTTCCCGCTGTCCCGATCATTCTCGATGGCCTGAATGGCATTGTTGATAAGGTTGAAGAATACGCGTGCAAGACGGCGTCTCGGAGCGAATACAAGCGGATGGAGAGGCAGGCATTCGCATTTGATGGAAACATCCGTCCTATTGTCCAGAATCACCACCTGCTCGTTCATCAGTTCCTCCAGATCCACGGTCACCGCATCTTCATCCGCCAGTTTGGCAATAGATGAGAACTCATCAGCGGCATCGGAGAGTGAATCCATCTGTTCAAGAAGAGAAGAACTGATAGTGGAAACCTTCTCTTCCCATCCGGGAGCACCCTGCTGCTTGAGCCGCACCATATACTGGACACTCAGACGCATAGGCGTCAGCAGATTCTTGATCTCGTGGGCGATCTTGCGGGCCATCTCCTTCCAGGCCTGCTCGCGCTCGCTCTGTGCCAGCAGCCTGGCACTCTCATCCAGGTCATCCACCATCTTGTTGTAGGATTCAATCAGGACGCCCAGTTCATCTCCGGAATTACGGTATGTCACGTGGCGGTCCTCGCCTTCCGAGGCGGTGAGCCTGTTCATCCTGTCGCGGATCTCAAGGATAGGCTTCGCAAGCGAATTGGAGAGCAGTGCGCCGATGATGAGGGCGGCGATGAGGAGAACGAGATAGAGATTGATGATCATCGCGACGGTCGATGAGGTGGCGGCGTTGATATCCGCTGTCCTGGAGATATAAGGCACATTGGCGATGGCTACAAGGTCTCCGGACTCATTGAAGAGCGGTGCATATATCGAATAGTATGCGAGTTTGCCGATGTTCTCAAGGCTGAAATACCGTTGCGAATTAAGGTGGACAATATCGTGGTATGCACCGGAGTTCATCCTTTTTCCGACAATGAACTGCGAGAAAATCTCAGGCTTGGTGGAACAGATGAGCATTCCGTTCGTGTCGTAGATATTGACATCCGTCTTTGTAACCCTGGAAACATCTTCCATCCCGGCGAGGAACTGCGGAGTGCGGAGCGCATTGTAACGCATTGCATACTTGCAGTACGGAGCCAGCGATGTCTGGACGGACTCTATCTTGTCCTCCATCTGGCTCTGGTTGCCCTCTGTCCTGATCTTTACGGTATAAGATACCACTGCTGCCGCCATCAGTGCCAGCGCCACCACCATAGATCCGGTAGTAAGCAGCGTGATCTTGCGCTTGAGCGAATGCTTCGGGAGATTGAGCAGTCGCCCGGTCCGGGCCCACCTCGATGAGAGCAGCAGGAATATCCCGAAGAAAATCATAAGGTACGAGAGCGATACCACATATGGGAAAATAGGCATCATCCTGCGGGAGACTACCGCTATCTCATCATCGGATAGCCGGTTGACAAAATGGACGTAACCGTTGCGCATAGTCTTGGTATAGCCCATCTCATATTCGGCGGAAGGCACGACTGGATAATTGTACCGGCCTTCGCTGCTCACCAGCCGGCCGGCCGAATAATGCGCGGATGAGAGCCCCCTGCCGCCGGCATTGGAAGCGCCTCCGTTCTGGATATTGAAAATGCTGAACGGATCCTGCTTGTACTTTGATTCGATTTCTATGAAAAGGTGGACGACATCGTTGCGCATCTTGTCAAAAAACGGGAAGATGCCGATATAGGATGTCTTGTCATCGAAATTGCTTATATAATAGAACGACGACTCGTCGCCGAGACGCACGCCATACTCGTCCAGCTGGCTGCTGAAGAAACTCAGGCAAGGCACCGGCACGCTTCCTGTGCCCAAGTTCAGAAGATTGTCCGATGCGCACAGTGCCAGGCTGAGATTGTACTTCTGTATGAAGCCCTTGTTGAAATAGCGGTCCATCAGACGGCTCTTGATGAGATCCGTGCCGTCAGCGGTGGAGAGCAGTCTGATGAACGGGTCGGCAGCAATGGAATTTTCCACAGACCGGAGGTGATACTCGAGAGGAAGGTCTCGCTCTGCCACCAGTTTCGCAGTATTCACCCTGTTGCGGTCATACTCTTTCTCCAGGCCGTGCACTCCTTCGTCAATGACGCAGAATATGGAGATGGCGAGGGTATAGAACAGGATATTCCGCCAGGAGAACAGTGATATTCCGCGCTTAGGAAAGAATATGGTGACCGTCATCTGCAACAGGTCCAGAAGCGCAAGGAAAAGCATCGCGAACGAGAAATAACTGAGCAACATATAGATGGATATCTCGTTGATGCGGAACGGCTCAAGGACAAGGTTGGAGTTGAGCACCAGGGATTTGAGCGCAAAATGTATATAAAGGGCTACCGCCGCAGAAAGGACTGCCGCCGACACTCCGGCCACGATGCGCCGGCCACGACGATCAGCAAAACGGAAGACCTCCTCGCGCACCAGAAAGAGAGCATAGACAATCAGCGAGATAAGCGTATTGTTGAGGAGGAATTCCCCAAGCGATGAGAAGACATTGTTGTCCGCGTAGAGGATCGGCGAGAAGATCTGCGCCGAGGACGACGCGCCGTGCGCCAGCAGATATGCCGCCAGGCGTATCAGGAATAAGCCGGAAACGACTATCAGCAGACTGCGCCAGGTGCGGGTCTCAAAATGCAGAAACATCAGAGAAAGGATGGCGAAAAGCAGCGCGATCCATTTGAGATGCGCTCCCCAGAAATCGAGTGCCTGCGGATTTGCTGAAACTATTGAAAAGAGAGGCGTCCCCTCTATTCCGTGCACGACGGCGCCGGCATCCTCGCTGATTCCCACGGCTGTGAAACGGTTGTGGAGATGAAGCGTCGGATTGATGACGTCGGATGTCTCCCCGTAAGGATACTCTGTCTTGATGCGGATACCTGTGACAATCTTTGTCTGTCCCGAGGCGGAGACATGCTTCTTGATGACATACCAGTCTGACCCCAGATTGACAAAACTCTCAGAATAACCGACATAGGCCAGCGGGGAGCTGAATACGTTGTTGTTGCTGAGGTACTTGAGTTTGTACGAGAACGGATAAAGGCCCACATCATCGTTTCCGATAGGGAATTCATGCGCCCAGGACTGCAAGGTATCAAGATTGTACTTGTATATGACCATATCCTCCGGCAGATCCGGAAAATCCATCCACTCATCAGGAGGGGCCTGGAGCGCCTTTACCGCATACTGTTCGACCTCTTTCTGATGACTGTGGAGGAAGCGCTCCACCCTTCTAACCTCACGGTGCAGCTGGAATTCATAACTCGGCGCAGCGAACGATATCGCAAAGAAAAGTATGGCCGCCATCCCGAGGATTTCCACGAGATATCTGTTAACGAATGACCTGAACCGGCTGTTATGTTCCTTTTTCTGTCTCATTCGTGATGGTACGGCTCACCCTTGATGATGGTGAATGCGCGGTAAAGCTGTTCGACGAACAACAATCGCACCAGCTGGTGCGAGAAGGTCATATCGGAAAGTGAGAGCATCGAATCGGAACGGTTGTAAACCGCCTGCGAGAAGCCGTAGCTGCCTCCGACGACGAAGACAATGTCGCGCGAACTGTGGGCGAGCTTCTGCTCCAGATGACGTGCCCAGGCCACCGAAGTGAATCTTGCGCCATGCTCGTCCAGCAGAATCAGATCGTCACTTTCACGGACCAGCTTGAGAATCAGTTCACCTTCACGCACCTTGATCTGCTCCCTTGTGAGTGCTGACACCTGCCTGAGTTCCGGAATCTCCACTATCTCGAACGGCACATAATGCTTCAGACGATCCACATAAACGTCTATTCCCTTCTTGAGATATGATTCGACAGTCTTGCCGACCAATATGAGTCTGACCTTCATAATACGCAAATTTAGACAGATGGCTTGATTTTTGCAAATATTCGTGCCGTGTCCAAATGACTGACTCTTATGAAGAAATTCATCCTGATAGCAATCGCAGGCCTCACCTGCCTTCTCATTTCTGATTTTACCCGTGCACAGGAAAGCGGGGGAGATGTATTCAATCCGATATGCAAGTATATCCAGACCGGAGATTCCGAAAAACTCTCCGCCTGGTTTGCAGACAATCTCGAACTGGATATCCTCGGGGCGGTAAACAACTGCTCACGCAATCAGGCGAAACTCATAATGCGCAACTTCTTTACAAACTTTAATCCCAAGCACTTCGACATCATCCACAAGTCCGGCAAGGCACCAATGAAATACGCCGTCGGCACACTCGATGCCGGCGGCGAGAAATTCAGGATTATCCTTTACGTCAAGACCAACGATGCGAAGAGTTACATCCAGCAGATCAAGATCGAGCGGGAGTAACTAGTAAATCTCCATCTTGCCCACTACCGTGCCCTGGCTTCCGCACTGGACGATAGGGACAATCTTCCCGTCCAGGTCGGCCACTTCGCGCGCATTCTTGAGGAAGGTGTGCGTATGTCCGCCTATGACGATGTCAAGATTGCGGGAATTCTGGACTGTCAGGACATCGGAAGGCTTTGCATAGGTCCCGCCGTCATATCCTAGATGAGAGAGGAGGATGACGAGGTCGCAATGCTTCCTGTTCTTGAGGATATCGGCGTAATAATTGATGCGCTCAATCGCATCGAGGCGCACCAGGCCGTCGGTATGCGACTTCATCACATTGCCTTCAAGGTATGAGGTGGCGCCGATGATGCCGATCTTCATCCCGCCGCGGCGGACGATGGTATACGGCTTTATGGCGTTCTTCAGGCAGGTGTTCGAGAAATCGTAATTGCAGGTGACAGTGGTATGCTTCGCTTTCTTGAGGCGGCGGAGAAGCTCTTCCTGACCGTTGTCGAATTCGTGGTTGCCAAGGGTGGCTACATCATATTTGAGAGCCTTGACGAGCTCTATCTCGAGATCTCCGCGCGATACCGTGAAATACGGGGTGCCCTGATTGTAGTCACCGCCATCGAGGAGAAGGACATTGCGCTTTCCATACTGCGCGCGGACTTCATTGATATACTGAAGCCTGCGCTCCACACCGCCAAGTCCCTTGGCACGGCCCACACGTACCGGTTCGATCTGGCTGTGGGTATCATTGGTATGGAGGATGACCAGTTTCTGAGCGCCGGCCTGCGGCATCGCCATCACAAGCAGCGCTGCCGCCAAAATGATATTTCTGTATGCTTTCATAACTTATTCCGGTCTTAATGCTGGCTGACCCAGCGTCTGTACTATCACCCGTCCGTCGCATTTGAGATCGATGGTTTTCCCTTCCGCGGTCATCTTTCTGATGTAGTCCACGATGGCGTCACGGATATAAACGGTGCTTTCGACCTTGTTCATCGCATAGTCCTTCAGCTGGATACCGTCACCGCCGTCCATCAGGAAGTTGATGGTGGCGAACTTGTAAACCCTGTTCTCATCGAACGGCTGGCCGTCGATCTCCAGACTCTTGATCTTGCGGTCCTCTATCACCAGCTTCACATTGCTCAGCGCCTCGTTCCTGCGGGCCTGCTTGTGGAAGAATTTGATGAGGTCGGAACCCTTGATGTCAAATACCACGACGGTATTGTCAAACGGGAAGATCGAGAAGATGTCATAGACGCGGACAGCGCCCTTCGGGAGGCTGGTACGGATACCGCCGAAATTGGTCATCGCGAGGTCCACGTGCGCTCCGCAGACCTGCTCGCCGGTGATTCGGATGATATCAGCGGCGAAATTGGAGAGCGGGCTTTCCGGACGGCGGCTTTCATACTCCTCCTTGGAGTAGCCGATTATCTCCTGGAGCGAAGCGAGGCGCGGGGTGTGCTTTGCGATGATCTTCGTGGCGACATCGTCCCTGATCTCATCGTAGGCCGAATCCATTCTGGTGGTCGACCACTTGTAATTGACCTGCGCATTTGCAGCCAGCGCCGTGAAAATCAGCGTCGCCGCGAGCAGAATTCTTTTCATTTTCATATCTTGTCGTATCAATTTTTCTGTTTCAACCAATGCCAGAGATCCTTGAAGGTGGACTTCTTGCCGTACATCAGGATACCTGCCTTGTAAATTTTTGCCGAAATATACGCAATTCCGAGGAAAGTGGCGAAAAGAAGCGCAATGGAAAGTGCAAGTTCCCAACCCGGAACGACGCCGAACGGTATGCGGGCGAGCATCACCATAGGCGAGGTGAACGGGATGATCGACGCCCAGAATGAGAGCTGGCTGCTCGGGTGTTCGAACGTATGCAGCATTATGAATATGCCGATGATCAGCGGTATCGTGACCGGAAGCTGGAGCTGATTGGTGTCGGCCTCATTGTCAACGGCCGCACCGATTGCGGCGAACATCGACGCATAGAGCAGATATCCGAGAAGAAAATATATGATGAAGCAGCCTATGAGATACGGCCAGTTGAGACTGCGGATCTGTCCGAGCATACCCGCCACGGCACCTGCAGCACCATCTTCTCCGGCCTGCTCCTCGGATGCCAGGATCGCGGAGGCGACATCTTCCGGGTGGAGTCCGTCAACATCGGACATCTGAACCATCTGCTCCGCGCCGCCGAGTTTGTCGAGCAGTTCGGGAGCGGTGAACGCGTTGACTGCCGAAACGATAGCCAGCGTCAGAGCAATCCAGATGACGAACTGTGTCAATGCCACGAGCGCCACGCCTATGATCTTGCCGACCATCAGGTCAACGGCCTTGACAGAGGAGACGACAACCTCCACGACACGGCTGCTCTTCTCGTCTATCACGCTGCGCATCACCATATTGCCGAACATAAAGACGAATATGTAGATGAGGAAGCTCATCAGATAAGACAATATCATATAGAGTTCCACCGAATCCTCCTTCGCCTCTCCGTCATCGGTCAGGGTAAGCGCGTTGATTTTGATGTCAGTCTTGCATTCAGCCAGGATTTCATTGAGGTTTCCGAGGTTGTATGCTGCAAGCTTCCTCTCCTCCACCGCCTTGTTGACGGATCTGGAGATGTCGGATTTCAGGTCGATGTTCAACGGCTCCTTCGAGATTGCGGTGACGCTGACATTGCCTGCCGGATCCGCTTCGGAGACCTCCACGGCGGCATATATGCCCATATCGTCAAACAAATCGCGGATCACCTCCATCGTCTCCCCTTCTGCGGCCGGTATATATTCGACATTGCCGTCGTTCTCGAAGTACGGAGCGACGAATCCGGAATGGTCTATGACTTTGACCGTCTCCTTTCCGTTGCCGTCCCAGAGTGCGATGAGGACAGGAACGCAGATGAGCAGGCCCATCAGCAGCGGGGTGAGGATCGTGGTGAGAATGAATGATTTCTTGCGGACGCGGACAGCATACTCGTGCGCGATGACAATGCCTATCTTGTTCAAATTCATATCCGTCCCTCCTATTTGCCAGTTACAAGCTTGATGAATATATCGTTCATCGCAGGGATTATCTCCCTGTATGAATTGATGACAGCGCCTCGGGCGATGAGAGCGCCGAGCGCCTCGTTGCCGCCGCCTGTGGCATCGACGATTTCGGTGTGCCGCCCCTCGCTGTCGGTGTAGACGATCTCGGCGTTGTTGTCACCATACCGGCGGCGTATCTCATCCACCGGACCGTTTACCACGACGTGGGATTTGTTGATAAGGGCGATATTGTCGCAGAGTTCCTCAACCGACTCCATGTTGTGGGTGGAGAGAATGATGGTCGAGCCTTCGTCGCGCAGACGCAGGATTTCGTTGCGGATCAACTGGGCGTTGACCGGGTCGAATCCGGAGAAGGGCTCGTCAAGGATGATGAGCCTGGGGCGATGGAGGACCGTGGTGATGAACTGGACCTTCTGGGCCATGCCCTTGGAGAGTTCCTCGACCTTTTTGTTCCACCAGCCCTGGATTCCGAACCGGATAAACCATTTCTTGAGTTCGGCGGTGGCCTCGGCGGTGCTCATCCCCTTGAGGCGGGCCAGGTAAATGGCCTGCTCGCCGACTTTCATCTTGCGGTAGAGGCCGCGTTCTTCAGGGAGATAGCCGATGGTGCGGACAAATCCGTCATCGACCGGAGCACCGTCCCAGGTCACTGTGCCCGAGGTCGGTATCGTTATGCGGTTGATGATTCTGATCAATGTGGTCTTGCCTGCACCGTTCGGCCCCAGCAGACCGAATATGCGCCCCTCCGGCATCTCTATCGAGACATTGTCCAGAGCGGTATAGTCACCAAATCTCTTAGTAATGGAATTACACTCGAGCATATTGAGGTTCTTTTTTACAAATGTACTATTCTTTTATGTAATTCTTAAGTTTTGTGACGGCAATGGAGTCGAAAATATTCTCGCGCCCGAGGGCGTCCAGTGTCCACAGAGCGGAATCGCAGACGCGGCGGTAGCGGATAATGCTCCTGGCGGCGCTGCGGCCGACATACGGATGGCGGGCCAGGCTGTCCTCCGGCAGGGTCCAGATGTCCAGCGGACGGATCAGCGACGGATCGGCCGTGACGCACTCCTTCAGCGGTACAAACCGCTCCTCATCCATCCCATAGACCTCCAGCAGCTGCTCCGCGGCATAATAACCGCCCAGCAAATCGCGGTATTCTATGATTTTGCGGGCATAATAAGGGCCGATTCCGCGAAGCGAAACCAGAGCCGTGCTATCGGCTGCATTCAGTTCCACCTTCGGAATATCAATAAAAGGCTCCAGACGCTCATAGAGCGAATCAGATACGACATACATCTTCTTGAAATCCGCTTTCGTGCGGAAACGGCCGCCCTTCGCGCGGTAATTCTCTATGCTCTCAGCCTGCCGCTCGGAGAGCCCGAGGCGCACGAGGTCCTCTATGCTGACGGTATTCGGGTCAAACGGGAATGACTCCACGCTCCGCTGCGGACGGCGCTGATACTCAGGCTCCGGAGCCTCATAACCGCCGAACCTGCTGCGCTGCGGTTCGGATGCGGACGGGTGCTGCCGGTTCTGCCGCCTGCGCCCGTATGGCTGCCCGCTGTATCCGGGACCGTCATCAGCGCCCCCGCTCCCCGCACTGCAGTGGGGCTGCCCGCCTCCATACCCGGAGTCCTGCACCGGCACAGATTGCGCCACCGCAGTGCTGTCCGATGGCATCTCCACGGACGGCGGCCGCTGCACCACCTTCATCACGAAGATGGCCATCTGGAACCCTAAAATCAGAAAAATCAGTGCTACAGCGCCCGAAGCCGCGCTTTTAGAGAGTTTCTCCCGCCTCTCCTCCGTCTCCTTCTTCACAATCTACCTTTCCTCCTTTGACGATAAGAACTATTTCGCCTTTCGGCTCATTTTTACTGAAATAATCATACAACTCCTGAAGCGTACCGCGATGCGTGGTGTCGTGGAGCTTCGAGATCTCCCTTGACACGGAGGCCCTGCGCTCCGCTCCGAAATACTCCACGAACTGCCCGAGCGTCTTGACGAGACGGAACGGGGACTCGTAGAATATCATTGTCCTCTCCTCCTCTGCCAGCGCCTTGAGCCTGGTCTGGCGCCCCTTCTTGACCGGCAGGAAGCCCTCGAAGCAGAATCTGTCGCACGGGAAGCCCGAATTGACGAGCGCCGGCACGAATGCGGTAGGGCCCGGAAGCGTCTCGACCTCGATACCCGCCTCGACGCAGGTGCGCACCAACAGGAATCCCGGATCCGAGATGCCCGGAGTGCCCGCGTCGCTGATCAGAGCCACGCTCAGGCCCGCGAGGATGCGGTCCCTGACAGTCTCTACGGTCTTATGCTCGTTGAACTTGTGATGCGCCTCCATATGGGTGTTGATCTCATATTTCCTGAGCAGCACCGAAGAGGTGCGGGTGTCCTCCGCCAGCACCAGATCCACCTCCTTGAGGACGCGGATGGCACGGAACGTCATATCTTCGAGATTGCCGACCGGTGTCGGGACTATATAGAGTTTGGACATTTTTACTAACTTTGTATTCAAACCAACTCTGCAAAAATAGTCAAAAATGTTCATCGAATGCACAAAAAATACAGGCCGCATCGAAGTCATCTGCGGCTCGATGTTCTCCGGAAAGACCGAGGAACTCATCCGCAGGATGCGCCGCGCCGTCTTTGCAAACCTTGAAGTCAAGATATTCAAGCCGCAGATCGACGTCCGCTACTCTGAAACGAACGTGGTCTCTCACGATGCGCACGCCATCGAATCCACGCCTGTGGCATCATCCGCCGAGATTCTCTCGCTCGTGGGCACCGCGCGCGTTGTGGGCATCGACGAGGCGCAGTTCTTCGATGAAGGCATCGTGGACGTGGCCCAGGAGCTCGCCGCACGCGGGGTCCGCGTCATCGCCGCCGGTCTGGATATGGACTACCTCGGCAATCCTTTCGGACCTATGCCGGCTCTGATGGCCGTGGCCGAGGATGTCGCCAAGGTCCACGCCATCTGCGTACGTTGCGGTGACCTCGCCTATGTCTCCCACCGTCTCTCCAAGAGCGACAAGCTCGTCGAGCTCGGCGAGAAGGACATCTACGAGCCGATATGCCGTGCCTGCTTCAACGCGCTCAGAAAGGCCGGGGAACTTTAAGAAGCTGTTTTGAAATAAAATTTGGTATTTCAAAAAAAGGCCGTATCTTTGCAGTCCAATACCGCGGGGTAGAGCAGTTGGTAGCTTGTCGGGCTCATAACCCGGAGGTCGTTGGTTCGAGTCCAGCCCCCGCTACTAAGAAAAGAGTCAGTTTTGCTGGCTCTTTTTTTGTGTGACTGATGAAAACTTGTAAATTTGAAAAAAATAGTAGTTATGCCTGAGGTCAGTTCATTTTATGGAATATTGATTTACATGTATATGAGTGAGCATAATCCACCTCATTTCCATGTCAAATACCAAGAATATGAAGCGATTGTCACTATTGAAGGTGGCATTGTTACAGGTACACTGCCACGCCGTGCGTTGAATATGGTTTTTGAGTGGCTTGATCTCCACAAGGATGAACTTTTGCAGAATTGGAAGAGAATGGAGAATAAAGAGGCCATTGTAAAAATAGATCCTTTAAAGTAGCTGTCATGATAAAAGTTATCAATGCGGAATATAAGTCAGAGTATGTTCTAATCCTGACTTTTAATACAGGGGAGGTCAAGTCTTTTGACTTCTCTTCCGTATACAATGAAGGCATTTGCAAAAAACTTCAGGATATAGAGTACTTCCGTAATTTCAAACTTGACCCGTTCTCTGTTGATTGGAATGATGAAATAGGGTTTGCCCCTGAATTCCTATATGAGAACGGAGTAGCACTAACCGCGTAAATCACTGGACAATCCACTCAATTTCATCAAATCAGTCCAAAAATGGTTTGAGATTCGGAGGTAGTAGTCTACTACAGAAGCTTCAGACATTCGTCTGGAGCTTCTTCCGTTTTCAGGGGGCTCTGCCCCCTTATCCGCTGCTATCGCAGCTACCCCCGCCGCTACCGAGCTACCGATTCCGCATACTTCAAGCGTCCTCCGTTTGTAAATGTTCTACAGGCGTATGCTCCATCCCGCTCTCCGCGGGCGCGTTGATACACGCCATCGCTGCGCTCCACAGATGCCATGTCAGCTTTTTTTCTAATATACACAATGGATTCCAAAAGAAGACACAAAAGACTCCATTAAGTCAGTTGGACAAAGCCGAAGCTCTGATGAAAAAATATTTTGAACAAAAATAAGAAGCTTTTTTGAAATGGTTCACGAAATTTATTATAGCAGATTTTTTGATGGGTTTGTGCTTGAAGTGAGGGAGTATACCGGTTGGTATGTGGCTGAGCTGAAAGTGCAAAGACGCAAAAAAAGACGCATAAGAAAAGAGATGAACCATTTCAAAACAGCTTCTAAAAGGAACTATATATATCATTTGGCCCGGGCTGCCGGCGGCAACAGTTATTGCCAGCATTCCCTGCACAAAAAAAGAGAAAATGTGCAGGGATTGCTGTCCAAGGCCAGTTCCATGCACAAATACCCATTATTTGTGCATGGGTTGCTCACCGGAGCTTGTTTGCTGCACAAAAACTAACTTTTTGTGCAGCCCCTTCGGCGCTTTACGGGCCAATTGGTATTTAATTCCCAAATTAAAAGCACATGAATAGTAAAGTAAAACCTGATAATATGAAGCTCACTCCCATTGAGGACCTCATCACTGAAGATTTTGGGGACCCGGGCACACCTCAGCGCGATTAGTTTAGAACAATTGAAAGAAGAGCGTATTAAGGCCGGCCTTACCCGAGAGCAGCTGGCTGATAGAATCGGTTCAAGATTCGGAGGTATACTCTTGACTCGTACCTTGGGTCATGTATTATCTTTGCATCCGTTAACATCGAAAGCGCTTTAATGGATGGTACAGACAAAGTATAAAATCGGCGAGTTTTCCAGACTCGGAAGGGTTACGGTAAGGACATTGCGTCATTACGAAAAGATCGGTCTGCTGAAACCAGGCATCGTGGACACGTGGACGGGATACCGCTACTACAGCCCGGACCAGCTGCAGAAACTTCTCTCAATCGTACAGCTCAAACAACTCGGATTCTCCCTTGCGGAGATAACGGAACTATATGAGAATGATACGCACTATCCCGATATCAGGGCCCTTGAGTCCAAGATCAGGGCCTGTGAAGAAGAACTGCAGACGCTCAAGACCCGTCACACCCAGCTCAAGAGTCTGGTGACCGCCCAAAAGAAAAGGATGAACATGGAAAAGATTTATTTTGATTCATTACCTTCAATTGTTGTCGCATACAACAGAACCGTCCTTCCCAATTACGATGCCCTCGGAATGCATCTGGTGACCGTCGTGGCGCCCGAGATGGCCCGCCTCGGCTGCGAGTGCCCCGAACCGGGATATTGCTTCACCGTAGAGACTGCCAAGGAATACAAGGCGGAGAACTTCGAGATAGAGTATTGCGAGAAGGTAGCATCAGCAAAGAAGGTCTCCGATATCGTGAAATTCAAGACTCTGCCGGAGTGCCCTACAGCCATCTGCATGAAAGTCTACGGCCCGTACACGAAACTTCGCGAAAGCTATATCGAACTCTTTGCAGAGATTGCAAAGATGGGATACGAAATCGCCGATGCGCCACGCGCCTGCTATGTGGACGGTGTATGGAATCAGGAAGACCCGGAGAAATGGCTTACCATCATCCAGGTACCTGTAAGGAAGGTGGATTGAACAGGAAAAACCTCCCGGGACCGGTTCCAGATTCGGAGGCCATAGTCTGTCAGGACGGACAATGAGCGATCATTGCCCGTCTTTTTTGGTAAAGGCTCACCCTCTCACGGTCTGGCGGAAACAACTGTCTGTTTGCCGAACTCTTTGAAGAGACTTTCTATGATTCTGCGTACGTGATCTTCCCTGGTCGGATTGCCGTCTTCAAAGACGTCGGTGTTGTAGAAGACGATTCTGCCGGTCGAGGAATCCACGACGGCAGTCCAGACCTTGAAACTGTTCTTGAACGGAATCGTGTATGTCGTGGCGGCGCCCATTGTCAGAACGGCGGTGAGCACACCTACCGCAGCACCGGTGGCAGCGGCCTTCGCAAAGTTCTTATCGCTCCTCATGAAGCCGTTGGAGAACACGAATACGCCATATCTGTGCCCGCTGTCCCTAAGCAGTCCGAGCAGCGGTTCAGGGACGGCAGCCTCCCCTGCTTTCTTGGCGTTGATTTGCCTGAGGGACGCCAGGGCAGACTGATATACCTCATCATCGCTGAATTCGATGTCCACCAGCTCGCCTGCAGGAAGGGCCGACCTCTGGATGGACTTGGTGATCAACTGAGCGAATACGCAAGACAGGGAGTCACTGTACTGCACGTCATTTTTGTCTTCCTGCCAGGTGATGTACGTGAACGGAGTGAAGACCGCCACATCGCTTATTGCTTGGAAATCCGGTTTTGAGACATACTTGGTCGTAGCGCAGGACGACACCGCCATCGCCACGACGAGTGCTATTACTGGTAAATGTTTCATATTGACAAATATACAATTTTTGAGCAAAACATATATTATTATATTGCAATACCCGGGGAATGGACTAATTCTGTCCCGTTAATAGATAATCATCATATATGACGAAACTCATTAATGATTCAATTATGCCATACAGAAGGCCTCTTGCCAAGGTCATTGAGGTTAGACCTTTATCAAAAGCTTTTGATAAAGATTCCTCGATGTCCCGAGACAGTCTATCCGGCATAGAAGCCATATAACCGAACCTCCTACTCAATGACATTCTTGACGATACGTTTGCCAAATCAAACTGATTGGCTATCTTTGCGGCCGCAAATTTCAATCTGATTATTAAGAATATGGTAATTAAAGATTCAAAGACGGCTTACAAAACCCCTCGGGCCAAGGTGGTCGAGGTTAACGTGAAGGGAGTTCTCTGCCAGAGTATCTTCGGAGGTATCAACAGCATGTCCATCGATGAGGATGGCGGAGAAGATTTCAACTAACAGGAGGACTGCACAATGAAAAAGACAATGATTCTCGCAGCCTTCGCTGCACTGATTTCACTTGCTTCCTGCCAGAAGGAAGACGTTATCGAGAACGGGACCGATACGAAGGCATCCCCAGTATTCACCGCATCAATCGCCGGCTCAACCAAGACCACAGTCAATGTGACTGACGGCAAGGTCGCCTGGGAAGAGTCAGATGAAATCACTATCACCGACGCTTTATCAAAATCAGCAGTATATAAGATTGAGAGCATTGACGCCACCACCGGCAAGGCCACATTCGTCATCAAGGACGGAGAGACAGCCATCGGAGACGGCCCTTACACCGCAACCTACGGCATCGAGCCAGCAACGGCCCAGACTTATTCCGCCACAGCAGGCAGGCTCTACATGGCCGCTGAGACCTCTACAAACAGTTTCTCCTTCGAAGTCCGGTGCGGTCTGATGAAACTCAACCTCACCAAGACCGGCGAGAGCGTGAAGAGCATTGCCGTTACCGGCACTCCAACCGGCGGCACCGAGACCACCTACACACTGACCTGCACCGAGGCACAGAGCATCGCCACAGCGAAGGACTTTTTCATTGCCCTTCCTGCAGGCAGCTACAAGAAGATTGAGATCACGAACGCTGAGGACATCATATGCACTCTTAACTCTACCAACGGCGTTGCAGTCGAAGCCAACCACATCAAGCCTGTCACCCTCGGCGAGGGCAAGATCGATTTTGCGCCTGCGGCTCCTGCCGGTGCGCTTTCCGGCAAGTTCACAATCAATGCCGCCGGTGACCAGGTGTACTTCTCCAATGGAAATCTGTACTGGGACGGTGATTCTTTTGAATTCGAGACAAATCAATATGACATTTCGTCTTCCTGGAAGACATCTCACGTTTCCAATTTCTTCTGGTCAAAGACAGCTTCTGATGCTTATGCGACTTATTACTCTTATAACTTCTCCACAACGGATGTTCTCTTTACCAAT
>JAZRZH010000048.1:0-4078 GCA_045601245.1 Bacteroidales bacterium | reverse complement strand
GTCCTTGCAGCAGCAGAATTCAGCGCAGGCCTGCCATACCTTCTCCTCTTTGTCCATTTCCATGCCGCTCTTCTGCTCGCAAGGGGAGAGGTAGCGCAGCTGTCCGCCGCATTCTGTTTCCAGCCAGATGAAGCAGATGTGATGCAGCTGGGTCATAGGGTGAGGGTTGCTTCCGACGCATACTCTTACTGTGCAGTCGTTGAGACGCTCGATTGTAGGAACGTGCTTTTCTGTCATTCCGGTATCCTTTCCACCCATATTGTCGGATGGGTCCATAGTTTTAGGTTCGAGCTTGGTCATTTCCTGACCGCAGCAGTGAGGAACTGGACCTCCGTCCTCGACCTTCATGATAACGTTGCCGCAAACAGGGCATTTGTAAAATACAGTAGCCATAGTTTTAAAGTTTTTCAATGGTTTTGAAAACTTCGGTGGAGCGGCCTCATTCACCCGGGACCGAACGTCCGTCCGCCTGTTTCCTGATGCAAATATGGATTAACTTTAAATCTGCTGATATCGATTTTAATATAAATTTTCAATTCTTGTTATCGAAATTATCAATAAGGATCAAGATTAAAATGGCCGGACATTGTGCCGGCCATTCTGCTTTGCTAGAAGTTCTCCTTGTGGATCTCGAAATAGGACTGAGGATGCTCGCATACAGGGCATTTGAGAGGTGCCTTGGTACCGACTACGATATGACCGCAGTTGCGGCATTCCCATACCTTGACCTCTGACTTCTCGAATACCTTTGCGGTCTCGACGTTGTTGAGAAGTGCGCGGTAGCGCTCCTCATGGCGTTTTTCGATGGCTGCGACGCAGCGGAACCTTGCGGCGAGCTGCGGGAAGCCCTCGGCTTCGGCTGTCTTGGCGAAGCCTTCGTACATATCTGTCCATTCGTAGTTTTCGCCTGCGGCTGCAGCTGCGAGGTTCTGGGCGGTGTCGCCGATTCCGTCGAGCTCCTTGAGCCAGAGTTTTGCGTGTTCCTTCTCATTGTCGGCGGTCTCGAGGAACAGGGCGGCTATCTGCTCGTAGCCTTCCTTCTTGGCCTTGGATGCGAAATATGTGTACTTGTTACGAGCCTGTGACTCACCTGCGAATGCAGCTTCCAGATTTTTCTCGGTCTGGGTGCCGGAATACTTGTTTGCCATTGCTTATTAAATTATTGGTTATTGAGATATTGGTTGCGTTTCTGATGCGCGCCGCTGGATTTCGGCGATGCGGGCTATGTCGTTGTTGCTGCCGGAGAGCACGCAGCAGACGTTCTTTCCGGCGATCATTTCCTTGCAGAGTTCGAGCGCGGCGACTGAGAGTGCGCCCGAAGGCTCGAGCACTATGCCCTTAGTGTTATACAGGTACAGAAGGGCTTTGCAGACTTCGCTTTCGGGGACGAGGATTATCTCATCCACGACTTCACGGCATACTTTGTATGTAATGTCTCCCGCGCGCGCGACTGCGGCTCCGTCCACGAAGGTGTCCATCCGTTCAATGTCTACGGGATGGCCCGCCGCGAAGGCTGCCGTCATGCTGGCGGCTCCGGCCGGCTCGACGCCGATGACCTTCGTCTCCGGGCTTGCGTGCTTGATGTAAAGCCCGACTCCGGAAGCAAGACCCCCTCCGCCGATTGGGACGAATACATAGTCGAGCTTGACCTTCTTTTTCTTCATCGTTCTGATGATCTCATAGGCGACAGTACCCTGGCCTTCGATGACTTCCGGGTCGTCGAACGGAGGGATGAATGCCGCGCCGCTCTCTGCTGCGAATGCTTTGGCCGCAGACGCGGCCTCGTCGAAGGTGGTGCCGGTCAGGCGGATTTCGACATTGTCCTTTCCAAAATAGCTGACAGCGTCTCTCTTCTGGGACGGGGTGGTTTCCGGCATGAAGATATAACCTTTGATATTGAGCTTCGTGCAGGAGTAGGCCACACCCTGGGCGTGGTTGCCGGCAGAGGCGCAGACGACTCCATTGGCCAGTTCCTGGTCGTTGAGGGACTTTATCTTGTTGTAGGCGCCGCGGATCTTGTAGGAACGTACTTTCTGGCGGTCTTCGCGCTTGAGGTAGACGGTGCAGCCGTATTTGTCGGAGAGCCTGGAGGAGTGCCAGCAAGGGGTTTCCTGGGTGATCTCGTAGACATTGGCAAGGGCATTGGTGACTCCTGCCGCTGTAGGGATTCCGCCCTTGCGGGTGTGGTTGCGGCGGTGGGACTGGTAGATGGTCCGGCCGAAGAGGTGGAGGGAGACCGTCCCTTCGCCCGGGCATCTGTCGATGCATTCCCCGCAGAAGATGCAGTCATCGGAATGGGTCGGGCCGTCCTTTTTCTGGATCATGATCTTCTTGCTCTGCATCGGGCAGTTGTGGTAGCAGGAGGAACAGGAGATGCAGGCTCCTGTGCTCTTCGTCAGCGTCATCGGGCTGATTCTGTTGCAGACGCCGAGGATGGTGCCGACAGGGCAGAAACTGCACCAGAAGCGGGCGATGAACGGTGCAGTGACTGCGAGCAGCACGACAAGGTACCAGCCCGGATCGAAGCCAAGGACAAAGTGGAGGACCGTGTAGAACACGAGGAAGAACCACTTGAACCCGCGGATGAAACCGTTGAATCCGTCGGAGCGTTTGAGGCTGCGTACGTGGAACTTTTTCGAGACCCACCAGAAGAAGTCGAGCAGCAGGCCGACGGTGCAGAAATATCCGCAGAAGATACGTCCGCCCAGCAGCAACATTGCAGACGCGAGGGAGATGAGCACGATGAGCCAGGCAGGCATTTCCTTCGCGTTGAACACTATGACAAGGACGAACGCTGCGATGAGCAGGGTGTTGAACACCCTGATAACCCATCTCCATCTCTGGAAGTTCTTTCCTTTTTGCTTCATAGTGGCTTGTTCGGGACAATTTTGAACTTTTACAAATATAGTCAATATTCCGTGTTTTTCCGAATTCAGAGGATGATTAATCTTATATAACAGGAAGAAAATGTATCTTTGTATCCTATGAGAAAGAAACATAATGAATACAAGATCGCCAATGAGATATTCCTTGAGCGCAAGTCCGAGGAGGAAGGGATTGTTGCCCTGGACAGCGGCATTCTGATGCGTCAGCTGGAGAAGGGGACAGGCGACCGCCGGCCGCAGCTGAACAGCGTGGTTGCCGTTCATTACACCGGGCGTCTGATCGACGGAACCGTCTTTGACACGACTGACGGGCAGGACATTCCGGCCTGTTTCAGGGTCAGGGAGGTGATAGTCGGCTGGCAGGCAGCGCTTCTGAGGATGCACGAGGGCGACAGGTACGAGGTGTTCATCCCGGCGAAGTACGGGTACGGCTCGATGAGGCTTGATGATATTCCAGCGTGGAGTACGCTGTGCTTCGAGATCGAGCTGCTGAGGATTCAGTGACGGACTGCTATTCTTCGAACAGGGCTTCTATTTCTGAAATGATGGCAGGGGAGAGGGCGAAGCGCTTGTCTTCGCTGTCCACTGTGATGGCGGCGAGGAAGTGGGGCCATTCGCTCTGGTAGACGCGGTGCATGTGGTTGTTTGACTCGTTCGCGCCGGCGAAGCTGTAGACCATATTGGCATGGCGGTCGCAGAGCTTGATGAAAGGCGCGAACGGTGTTTCGCGTATGCCGGCGTAGTATTTTTCGCCCGCGCGTTCTGCGCGGGTCCGGCCTTTGTCATTGGTCACGGCATATACTATTTCCGCGGCGGTGAAGGCCTGCTCCTTTGACATATATTTCTCGGCCTCGTGGGTGACGTCGTTGTAGGTCATGCGGGCATCTTCGATGCTGTCGTGGAAGAATGCGGCGAACATTACCGGTAGTACGTCGGCTTCGTTTTCTATGACGTCGTGGCCGAAGCGCATCACGGCATCGGCGACCATTGACAGGTGGTGGCTGTATGGATGGCCGTCGTATAGGTGGTGGGCGTCGTCGTGCGCGATGTGCGCGGCGTAGCGGAATTCCTCGATGGCCTGCATATTGGCCTGGAGGATATCATTGAACATTTCTTTTTTCATTCGAATCTGTGGATTTTTACTGCGTCCGAGTATCTTTGTCTTCCTGCAGTCCATCATAGTTTCTTTATTG
>JAZRZH010000047.1:0-58357 GCA_045601245.1 Bacteroidales bacterium | reverse complement strand
TGCATTGATGTCCGGGCCTTTTTTACGTGGTGATTGTTTTTAGTACCATTTTAGTACCAAAAGCCGAACATTCTTAATACAAAAATGCCCTACAACATCGTGTAGAGCATTTTAGAGCGGTGCGGAAGGGACTGCGAAAGGTGAAAATCTATAAAACTCCCTTCTGGCGAAGATTTTAGTACCATTTTAGTACCAAATCACGAAATATCTTCAATGAAAATGCCCTGCAATTACTTGTAGGGCATTTTTAAGCGGTGCGGACGAGGCTCGAACTCGCGACCTCCGGCGTGACAGGCCGGCATTCTAACCAAACTGAACTACCGCACCGTTTCTTTCGTTTTGGGATTGCAAATATAGGGACTATTTTTGATTCCGCAAACTATTTTTATTATTTTTTGTTGCTGAAGTACGAAAAATGCACGTTCCCGTACTTTCTTTCCTTGATGAAGTTCGGATTCTCCTTGAAACTGTATGTCCCAGGATGTTCGAGGATCAGGAGCCCTTCCGGCAGGAGGATGTCTTTCTCGAATATTTTGTCAGGAATGGTGTCCAGACCTTCGATGGCATACGGCGGGTCAGCAAAGATAATGTCGAATCTCTTGGTGCAGATGCCGAGGAAATCGAAGACATTGTGGTGGACGACCTGGATAGCCTTGCCCAAGCCGAGGGAAGCGGCTGTCCGCTTGATGAAACTGGCATTTGCTGGATTCATCTCGATCGCGATGATATCGCGGCATCCGCGTGAAGCGAATTCGTATGATATGCTTCCGGTGCCGGAGAACAGGTCAAGTACCGTGACATCTTCGAAATCAACCTCGTTCATAAGGGTGTTGAAGAGTCCTTCCTTCGCAAAATCGGTTGTAGGCCTTGCCTGATAACCGGCCGGTGGCATAATTGCCTTGCCCTTCAGATCTCCGCCAACTATTCTCATATAGTTTCAACTCCCTTGAAATACCTTACGAAGTCATCCGCCATTTCGCCGCATACCGGCTTCCTGAGATATATGGTGGTAACCTGCGGGTTGATCTGGAATTGCTTCATTGCCGCAAATACGAAATATTCTGCGGTCACCGGCTCTAAGGCAGGGAAGGAGTTGGCCAGAAGCAGTTTCTGCCCGGTAGCAATAACTACGCTGACAGTTCCGTCAGCGTAACTTGCCGCTATCTTGTTGTGCTCCTTTATCTGCTGGATGTCCTCCAGAAGGGACGCTATTACAGGAGTGTCGGCATATTCATCGGTATATGCATAAACAAGAACTGCCTTGAATCGAGGCAGTTCTTTGTATTTGACCTTGTCTTCTTCTGAAAGCTGTACCGCTTCGGACAAGATATTGTATGCGTTATCCTTTTTGAAGAAGGATGCCGGTACAATAGTGTATTTGAGCACTACTCCCAGTTTCCGGCGTTGTTATTGGCGTTGTCGATGGAGCCTACCATCAGACCTGGATAGCGGCCTGTGTCTGTCCTTTCGGCGTTGAGGTTGATGATGAGCTGCTCGTCCATATCCTTGAGGAGGCCTCTGAACGGCTGGCCAGGTGCAGGGCGTACGCCATAAGGGATTTTAGCCTCGAAGAGAGGAACGTCCACGCCTGAAACCTGCTTGATGACAGTGCTCATTATGATGGTATCCTTATCTGAGAACGGGATATAGCGGAGCGCCTCTACGTCGAAGTTAGGCTTGTCATTGAAGAGTGTGTCCCTTACGAAGACCTCGATGCTTTCACGCTTTACGAGCTTCTTTGCAACTGCTACTGAGTCATCCATAGAACCAATCTGCTTTACGATGGTAATCTTACCGTTCTTGTAGAAATCGATGAGGGTGTCCATTGTAGGGGCATAATGGTTGAATGCTGACTTGTAAGTCACCTGAAGTGTACGGATGTCCTTCAGTCTTTCGATTGCAACTTTCTCACGTGCGGCCTGCTCGGTGTTGAACTTTACAGGCTTGGTGATGCTCATGAAGATGAAATATGCCAGTGCGATGGCGCAGAGTGGCAGAATTGCGTAAGTGAATAGCTTTTTCATATTTGATTTTAATAATATTCAGTGTCCAAATGTCCTACAAAAATAAATAATAATTCAGTACTTACAAAAAAATTAATTGCATAAAATGACATCATTATCGAGTAATATCCGCTCCGGCGCTCTTTTTTTGCGTGTATTCCCTGAAGAGTTTGAAGAATTTCGGGCTCAACGCCGCCAGCGCGATCATATTCGGGACCACGATGAATCCCACTGCGATGTCGGCGAGGTCCCAGACCTGCTCCACCTCCAGCGTGACGGCAAGGATAGGGAGGATGAAAAACAGATATTTGATCCATTTGAGTGCCTTTTTTCCGAACAGGTATTCAACGCAGGTGCGGAATTCAACGAAGAATCCGATGTAACTGGAGTATGTGAACAGGAATACCGCGATGCTGAGGACGATGATTCCGATGCGGCCCCAAACGAGCTCGAATCCGTCGAAGGTGAGCTCAACGCCGGTGCTGCCGTTGCACCATACGCCGGAGCAGATGACTGTGAGCGCGGTGAGGGTGCAGATAATGATGGTTACGAAGACCTCGAGGATGCCGTACATTCCCTGATGTGCGGGATGGTCGGTCTTTGCCGTGGCGTGTACGGTGGCTGCGGTTCCCATACCGGCTTCATTGGAGAAGATGCCGCGGGACGCGCCCCTGGCCATTGCGAGCGAGAGGGTGGATCCGGCGAATCCGCCGATTGCCGGTGCCGGTGCGAATGCGTATTTGAATATCAGGCCGAATGCTTCAGGAACTTTGCTGATATTGCAGATCACCACGCCTATGCAGGCTATCAGGTATATGACAATCATCGACGGGACCATCTTTTCGCAGAATCTGCCGATAGTCCTTACGCCGCCGGTCTGAACAAGTATGAAGCTTGATACTACCACAACGATGCCCGATACAAGCATCGGGACGCCGAATACGTCGTTGACGCAGGTGGCGAGGGTGTTGACCTGCACGAAGCAGGCGTCAGTGCAGACCTCGATGAAAAGTGCGACCGCGTAGATTCCGGCGAGGACGAGGCCGGCTTTCCCGAGTCCCTGCTTCATATAATGCATAGGACCTCCGAAAAACTCACCGTTCCCGTCCTGTTTGCGGAATGCCACTGACAGTGTCACCTCGGCCATTTTGGTCATCATTCCCACAATGGCGATGATCCACATCCAGAACACCGCGCCCGGACCGCCGATTGCGATGGCTGCTGCCACGCCGGCGATATTGCCTGAGCCCACGGTACCAGCGAGAACAGTTGAAAGAGTCTGGAACGGTGTCAGTTCGCCGTTGCCGTCGGCGCTTTTCTTGCGGTTCTTTCCGAATATCTCACCGATGGTCTTCTTCCACCACCTGCCGATTCCTGTCAGTTGGAAGATGCCTGTGCCTACAGTCAGGTATAGGCCGACGCCGACCATCAGTATCATCAGCGGAGTGCCCCAGAGGAACTCCGTCACTTCACATATTTTGTCCCACATAGTTTATCCGTTGAGTTGGAGAGTGTTAAAAGCTTGGGTAGAGGCCGTCCCAGACGATCCTGCGGTAGTTCTCGCGGTCGGTGTCGCCTTCCGTGGAGATGCAGAGCACGCGGGAATCGGCGTTTATGCCAATCTGTTCGCGCAGCCAGTCGAGGCTCGGGTTCTGCATAAGTTCGGCCACGAATCCTGTGGTGCTGGCGCCGCTTTCTCCGGAGATTACGCGAGGGTCGTTACCGAGCGGATTGCCAAGGATCCTCATACCTTTTGCCGCGACATAGTCCGGCATTGATACGAAATTGTCGGCATAGTCGCGGAGTATCTCCCATCCGATGGTGCAGGGCTCGCCGCAGCAGAGTCCCGCCATAATCGAATTCATATCGCCCTTGACGAAGTGCAGCTTGCCGTCGGCAGCCTTTGCCGTGCGGTAAATGCAGTCCGCCTTGTTCGGCTCCACGATGGTGATGACCGGTTTTTTGTCGCCCTTGAACAGGTCCGCGAAGAATCCTGTCATCGCGCCGCTCATCGCGCCCACGCCGGCCTGTAGGAAGATATGGGTAGGGGTCTCGCCCTTCAGCTGTTCCATTATCTCGTAGCCCATTGTGGTGTATCCCTGCATGATCCAGCGCGGTACATCCTCATATCCGTCCCACGCCGTATCCTGGATGAGAACCCATCCGTTCTTCTCCACCCCTTCATTGGCGAGGCGCACGGCGTCGTCATAGTTGAGGTCGGTGATGGATGCATCGGCTCCGAGGGCCTTGATGTTGTTGAGACGCTCTTCCGCGGAGCCTTTCGGCATATATACGACGCAGTTCTGCTTCACTCGGTTGGCGGTCCAGGCGACTCCACGGCCGTGGTTGCCGTCGGTGGCGGTGACGAATGTGATATCGCCGAGTTTCGCGCGGATTTCGCTGCTGACCAACCTGTCAAAATTGAGTTCGCTTATGTCCATGCCCAGTTTGCGGGCGATATATGTGCCGATTGCGTAGCTGCCACCCAGAACCTTGAATGCGTTGAGACCGAATCTGTAACTCTCGTCCTTGACATACAGACTCTTGATGCCAAGAGATTTGGCAAGTGAATCGAGGTTGGCGAGCGGGGTTTCGCGATACTCCGGGAAACTCTTGTGGAATGTGTTGACTTTCTTGGAATTATCGTATCCGAAGCTCTCCGGTGAAACGAGTTCTGATTCGGGACGCCGGTTGTAGTGGACTGATTTGAAGCTTTCTTCCATTATTTTGTGTTTTAAATTTGTCTCAAAGTTACAAATAATCTCTAAATTTGCAGTTTAATGCAAAGTATTTTGGAACTCAAAACGGATATAGGAAAACTTGACTCGGTCATCAGCAATTGCCGCCGTGCCGTAGTCATAAGTCATTTCAAACCTGACGGAGATGCTGTCGGCTCGCTTATGGGTTGTTGCTATTATCTCCGTTCACGCGGGATAGAGGTGACTCCGGTGTTGCCGAGTCCGCTTGCGGATTATCTCAGCTTTGTCGCGCCGGAAGGCTCTGGTCTTCTTGTTTATCAGGGCAATGAGTCTGCTGTCGATGCGGTTGTCGCTTCGGCTGACACGATATTCTGTCTGGATTTCAATAAACTTTCCAGAACTGAATTTCTGGAACAGCAGATTTCCGGCAGCAGGGCGCGCAAGATTCTGGTGGACCACCATGCTTCGCAGGATGATTCCGAATTCGATCTTGTATATGCATCCACCGAAGTTTCTTCGACTTGCGAACTGCTTTTCTGGATGCTGATGCAGATGCCGGATATCGCCGGTGACGTGCAGAAAATGCCGATGAGCATAGCGGATGCGCTGTATGTCGGTATGATGACCGATACCAACAATTTTGCGAATTCCGTTTTTCCTTCGACTTTTGAGATGGGAGCGGCGCTGATCAGGCGCGGCGTCGACAAGAACGCCCTTCAGTTCGCGGTTCTCAACAATCACTCCGAATCCAGGATGCGTATGATGGGTCATCTGCTAAAGGACAAGATGCGCGTTCTGCCTGAATATGGTGCAGCCTATATGATACTCACGGATGAGGAGAAGAAGACGTATTCTTTCAAATCCGGAGATTCCGAGGGCCTTGTCAATCTGCCGCTCACGATTGCCGGCGTGCGCCTTTCAGCATTCTTTACCGAATGTGCCGCCGAAGGGTATGTCAGGGTGTCGCTTCGCTCCAGACCGGGGACTGATGTCAACGCGCTCTCGATGGCATATTATAATGGCGGAGGCCACGTCAATGCGGCCGGAGGCCGGCTATTCATGAAGCCGGATGAAATCCCGGCATATTTCTTGAAAACATTGGAGGATCATTTCAGACAATGCAAATGAGCAATCTTATATCACGGATTCTGATCTCCGCTTCACTTGCGGCGGCGCTTTTCTCGGGAATCTCCTGCGAGAGCGAGAACGCCCTTGCGGTTATCGCACAGGAGGACGAAATCTCGAAATATATCGAAAACAATTATCCGGATGCGGAGATTTGTCGCAACGGTGGTTCCAACAGAATCGTACTTGTCCCCGGAAGCGCGACCGATACCGTCGCCCCCGGTGATTCCGTCTCCCTGCTGGTGGAGGGTTACATATTCAAAAATGCTCCATCAACACAGTTCCTCTCTGACAGCACTGTGCTGCACATCGGCGGTAATGACATAGTGGACGGGCTTGGGAACGGCCTGGTAGGCGCAGGCCTGGGAGAAGAGTCATACATCATATTTTCAGCAAAATATGGCTATTATAAAGCATCGGTGGGGTTGGTTCCTCCGATGTCTTCGCTTATGTTTCACACATTGGTAACCGATATCAAGAAATAATAGATACTACGATGAAAAGAGTAATTATCGCAGCCTCCATAATCGCATTTTTCACATTGATAATATCATGTGCGCGGGATGTCTCAGAAGACATATCTCAGGCTTATGACCGAGTCCTGGCTTCCTGGGTGAAGACCAACTACGGCAAGGATGTCGCCCCGACGGATTCCGGAGTGTATATTCTCAATTTCAATCCGGGCAAGGGTGTTCAGGTCCGTGACTGCGCATATGTATTTGTGCATTATGTAACCAAGGATCTTTCAGGAAACATTATATCCACCAACAGGGAGGATGTTTCCAGACAATTGGGTATATATTCGCCTAAGGATTACTACGGCAGCGACATCTGGTTCGTTGGCGCGGAGTCCATCGCCACCGGGCTTGAGCAGGTCCTCCGTACAATGAAGGTTGGCGGTACGGCGACAATTGCTGTTCCTGCCAGACTTACCACAGTCGCATATTCAGGGTATAACGCTTTCTCCAAAGCTTCTGTTGGCAATACCGTTTATGAAGTTGAGGTCGATACTCTTGTGGACGATATCTTCGAATATCAGGACGAATGTATGAAGGAGTACAGCCGCAAGTACTACGGCGGTATGGATACTACGATGGCCGCTTTCTACTATAAGCATTTGTCCGAAACGGCGGGTTGTGATTCCATTCAGGATGAGACGACCATAAAGGTCCGTTATGTGGGCAAGCGACTTGACGGCACTGTATTCGACACAAATATCGAGGATACCGCGAAATTCTATCGCATATACTCCGATTCGAACGATTATGACGCTCTCGAAATAAAATATTATAAGGATTTGAGCACATTCATTGAGGAGGCTCAGATGGTCAAGGGCTTTACCTATGCGTTGTCCAGAATGAAATATGGCGATGCTGCAGCAACATTCTTCCGCTCTGAATACGGTTATTCCTCCACCGGGCAGGGCTCTGCCATTCCGGAGTATTGTCCGCTATTCTTCTATATTTATATCGAACCGAGAGATAATTGACAATGGACAGGCAGAAAGAGATGCAGGCCTTCGCGCGCCTGCTCGATATAATGGACACTCTCCGCGAGAAATGTCCATGGGACCGCAAGCAGACCTTCGAAAGCCTCCGTCCGCAGACGATAGAGGAGACGTATGAACTCTGCGATGCCGTTCTGGCGGGCGATATGAAGAATATTTCGAAGGAGCTGGGAGATGTCCTGCTGCATATCGTATTCTATGCGAAGATGGGTCAGGAGCAAGGGGCGTTTGACATAACGGACGTCATCAATCTTCTTTGCGACAAGCTGATATATCGTCATCCGCACGTATATGGCGACATTCAGGCTTCTTCCGCCGGAGAGGTGGTGAAGAACTGGGAACAGCTCAAGCGTACTGAGAAGGACGGCAATAAGACCGTTCTTTCCGGCGTGCCGAACTCCCTTCCTTCCCTGATCAAGGCATACCGCATCCAGGACAAAGCCCGCGCCGTCGGCTTTGACTGGCAGAAGAAGGAAGATGTCTGGGACAAAGTGAAGGAGGAGATGACCGAATTCCAGGCCGAACTCGAAAATCTCGACACAAAGGATCCGGCTTCGCTCAAGGCCGCTGAAGGTGAATTGGGCGACCTCATCTTCTCGATAGTCAATGCTTCGCGTCTGTATGACCTCAATCCGGATTCGGCGCTCGAGAGCACAAATGCCAAATTCCGCAACCGTTTCACCTACGTCGAATTGAAGGCGAAGGAGATGGGTCGTGACCTGAAGGATATGACCCTCGGCGAAATGGACGCACTCTGGAATGAGGCGAAATCAAAGGGAATGTAATATGGAACCCTGGCAGGAGCGTACGTCAATCCTCCTGAAAGAACCGCAGATGGACAGGCTCTGCAATGCCACCGTGGCTGTGATAGGTCTTGGCGGAGTCGGCGCTTATGCCGCTGAAATGCTTGCACGTGCGGGCGTGTCCCACCTTGTGCTGCTGGATTCTGACAGCGTCAGCGTGTCCAACAAGAACCGTCAGCTTCTGGCTCTGGATTCGACCATTGGCAGGCTGAAGACTGAGGTGATGGCCGAGCGACTGCGGGATATCAATCCGGAGGTCAAACTCGACCTAATCGCCGAGTATCTTACTGAAGACAACGTCCCGCAGCTTCTTGGAGGGCGCCGGATAGACTATCTGGTCGATGCCATTGACACTCTTTCACCCAAGATTGCCCTTATCAAGTATTGTATGACGGAGAATATTCCGCTAGTCTCATCGATGGGCTCCGGCGCAAAGTCGGATATGACGAAAATCCGCATTACCGATATCTCAAAATCGTTCAACTGCCCGCTTGCCTGTATGCTTCGGAAGCGACTCCGCAAGGAGGACATAAGCAAGGGCTTCCTGGCGGTTTTCTCGGAGGAGCTTCCTGATCGCGACGCAGTGGTCCCGATGGAGGATCGTAATAAAAAGTCGCAGGTAGGAACAATTTCCTACCTGCCGGCCTCTTTCGGCTGCGCCTGCGCGCAAGCCGCTATTTCATATCTGATTACTCCCCTGCAGCCTTGAGACGCTCTGCGTTCTCTGCTATCTGCAACTGGTCGATGACCTCCTGGATATCTCCGTCCATGAAGACAGGGAGATTGTACATCGTGTAATTGATGCGGTGGTCGGTCATACGGCTCTGCGGATAGTTGTAGGTGCGGATCTTCGCTGAACGGTCACCCGTGGAGACCATGGTCTTGCGCTGTGCGGAGATGCCGTCGAGATACTTCTGGTACTCAATGTTGTAAAGCCTTGTACGGAGTTCGTTGAGGGCCTTGTCGAAGTTCTTCAGCTGGGAGCGCTCATCCTGGCACTGGACTACAATGCCGGTCGGAATGTGGGTGAGACGTATTGCGGAGTAGGTGGTGTTGACGCACTGTCCGCCAGGTCCTGAAGAGCAGAATGTATCCTTGCGGATATCCTTCATATCAATCTCGACATCAAATTCGTCCGCTTCCGGGAGCACTGCGACGGAAGCGGCGGAGGTATGCACGCGGCCCTGGGTTTCTGTCTGGGGAACGCGCTGCACTCGGTGGACGCCGCTCTCGTATTTGAGGGTGCCGTACACCTTTTCGCCGCTTACCTTGCAGATCAATTCCTTGTAGCCGCCTGACGTGCCTTCGCTCGAACTCGTCACTTCGCACTTCCAGCCCTTGCGCTCGAAATACTTGGAATACATTCGGAAGAGGTCGCCGGCAAAGATTGCGGCTTCATCACCGCCCGCGCCGCCGCGGATTTCCATAATGGCATTCTTGCTGTCCTGAGGGTCAGCTGGGATGAGCATTATTTTGATATCCTCTTCCATCTTCGGAAGAGCCTCTTCGATCTCTGCAGCCTCTTCCTTGGCCATTTCGCGGAGATCTTCATCCTTTTCGTTCATCAGAATATCCTTCGCTCCGGCAAGGTCGTCGATCATCTTGCGGTATTTGTCGCCCGCTGCGATGATAGGCTCCAGTTCCTTGTAGTCCTTGTTCAGCTGCACATAACGCTTCATGTCGGACATCGTTTCCGGATCCGCGATCTGTTCCGCTATCTCAGCATATTTTTCTTTCAAGCCCTGAAGCTTGTCGAGTAATGAGTTTTCTGCCATCTTCGGTCAATTTGGCTGCAAAGATAATCAAATTCCTTTATTTGGACTTCTTCTCCTCCGGCTTGGCGTTCTTGACGTACTTTTCAAGCATGTCGAATGTCGATCCGAAGAGGTGAAGCATATTCTCTTTGTAGATGTATCCGTGCTGCTCGTATGGGAGCTGGATATAATCAGCATCTCCACCGTGACCTGCGAATGCCTGGAAGAGACGTTCGGACTGGATAGGGAATGTGCCGGAATTTTCGTCCATCGTGCCGTGTACGAGGAGGATGTGGCCGGAAAGCTTGTCGGCGTAGTTGAACGGTGACATCTCATCGTAAACCTTCTTTGCCTTCCAATAGCTTCTGCCCTCATTCTGGAATCCGAACGGAGTCAGGGTGCGGTTGAATGCACCGCTCTCAGCGAGGCCCGCCTTGAAGTGCTTGGTGTGGGTCATGAGGTTAGCGGTCATGAACGATCCGTATGAGTGTCCGCCGACTGCAACCCTGTTCTTGTCTCCGATGCCCTGCTCGTCGAGGTAGTTGATGACGGCTTCGGCATTCATTACCAGCTGGTTGATGAAATCATCGTTTGGCTCACCCTTCACGGACTTGGCGATGATAGGCATAGCAAAGCCCTGCACTACGGCATATCCCTTTGTGGCCCACATTATATGTACGGTGCGGCCCGGTACCGGGAATGTGTAGCGTGGATCGCGACGCTTTTCGGCCTCGGCCCTGCACTGATACTCGTACGGATATGTCCACATGAATACAGGAAGTTTGCCGTCACGCTCCTTGTCGTAGCCGGCAGGGAGGAAGAGACGTGCGCTGAGGAGGACACCGTCGGCACGCTTGTAGGTGATGAAAGTGTCCTGGACATCCTGGAGCTGTGGCAGCGGGTTTTCGAAGTTGGTGACTGCGGTCCTTGTGACCTTGCCCTTCTTGCCGACAGCGACTGACCAGTAGTTAGGGACTTCCTTAGGGGACTGGCGCTTGCTGATGAAGCCGATCTGCTTGTCGGAAATTGCCGGAACTGCGATAATGTCCTCCACATAAGGTGCAGTGCAGGACCAGATGTTCTCAAGTTCTCCGTTCTTGAACGTGAACTTGTCGATGAATGACATCTTGTCGCCTTCTGCATCAGGACGGTTGTCACCGCTCAGGAGCATGAATTTGCCCTTCGGGTCAACATATACGACGCTCTTGCCGTATTCGTTCTTCACGGTGAGCGGGCTGCCGTATACAGGGAAATTGCCGATAGTGTCGTGCTCAGTGCTCCTTGTGTAGATCACCTGATGGGTCTTAGTGGTATCGGAAGGGTCGAAGGCGACGAGCCTTCTTATCTTCTGCTTTCCGGATGATTCGGTGTAAGTTGCGAAATGGTCATTGCCCCACTGAACTGAAGAGAGTCCGTATTCGCTGCGGAAGATGAAACTCTTGTTGTCGAGGTCAAAAGGAGCCTGGCACTGCCACATGCTTGTGTAGTATCTGCGCTCCTCCTTGTCGTTGTCCTTGTTCTCTTCATTGCTGTTCGCCTTGTCGGCGGACTTTGTGTTCTCGCGTGGAAGGGTCTCAATCCAGGTGAGGGTCGCAGGCTGGTCTGTACGCCATTCATATGAACTCTTTGAAGGCTGCTTCGGCTGCTTGTCATCCTTCTTTGGAGCAGGCTTGTCGCCGTTTTCCTTCGGGAGGTCCCTGAGTACCTTCAACTCCTTGCCATCAATGCTCCAGATGGCGAAGCGTGAAGGGAACGAGCCGTGAGTCTTTACGTATGAGTACGGCTTGTGTTCGGTGGTGACCATAAGATAATTGCCGTCCGGAGAAGGTGTGATGGATCGGAAGATCTGCTTGCTGCCGATGGTCTTAGTGGAATTGCCGTCCCAGATGGAGAGCACCGATGATGTCAGGTATGTGTATACCTCCTCGTCAAATGCTGATGAAATGAGGTCCTCGTATGTGCGGTAGCTGTCCTTTTTACCGTTGGTCTTCTGGATGATAGGACCCTTCGGCTGGCCGGCTGTCGGGAATTTGCCAAGGTCGGCGGGAACGCTCTTGTAAAGGACAGAGCCGTTCTTGAGAATGAAGTAAATACTTGATAATGTGGCGTTTACCTTGTTTTCGTTTATCTTTACAGCCTTTGGCTGCGCAGCGGTCACGTCAACACGGTAAAGCTCGATTTCGGAAGCTGTGCGGTTGAGGAAGCAGAAGAATGATCCGTCAACTGACCATTTGATCTCATAAATGCTCGGGTTTTCCGGCAGACCGGCGATATGAATCTTGTCTCCGACCGGGACATTGATGAGATAGATATTCCTGGTTACGCTCTTGTATCTTGAGGAACTGAAATTGCGGGCGTCGATTCTGACGCCGCCGACCCTGTATTCGTCCATTGCCACGATTTCGGCGAGAGGGATGAACGGGGAGTTGCTCTCCGAGATGACCGCCATCGTGTTCTGGTTGTTGAAAAGTGCTGTCGGAACAGGTTTCGCGAGCATAAGGTCGCAAATGTCCTGCGGCGGAGTGATATACTCCGTCTGGGCCTTGGCGCCGAGAGGCATCAATGCCAGGACGGCTGCCGCAATGCAGATAATGTGTTTTTTCATATTTATAGGAATTTGAGTTGTTTCAGTTCTGCAAATATAATCAATCTGCCTGACAATGTGAAGCCGGACAGCATTCTTCACAACATTATTAAATATGTATCATAAATGTTTGCAAAACAAATATTTATCGGTATCTTTGCGGGCTCCTTTTACGGGAGAACTATAAATATAGTCTAACTACTTATTGCTCAACTAATTATTAACTATGGCAAAAGAAAACGAAGAGATTCTCGACGCACAGGTCGCTGAATCAGCGGAGGAAGTGATTATTCCTCGCACAAAGAAGAGCAATGCATCCGCAGACAATGCGACATTTGACTGGGAAGCATTCGAAAATGACGGCTTCAACGAGGCCGACAAGGCTGCTACGGAAGATAGCTACAGCCAGACTCTTTCACGCGTAAGCGAGAATGAGGTTGTTGAGGGAACCGTTGTTGCACTCAACAAGCGTGAAGTTATCGTCAACATCGGCTACAAGAGCGAAGGTGTTGTAAGTATCAATGAATTCCGCTTCAATCCTGACCTCGCAGTAGGTGACAAGGTTGACGTCTATGTGGAGAATGCGGAAGACAAGAAGGGCCAGCTTATCCTTTCACACAAGCGCGCACGCTCACTGCGCTCATGGGACAGGGTAAACGAGGCTTATGACAACAATGAAATCGTCAAGGGTTACATCAAGTGCCGCACAAAGGGTGGTATGATCGTCGACGTATTCGGCATCGAGGCATTCCTTCCTGGCAGCCAGATTGATGTCAAGCCTATCAGAGATTACGATGTATTCGTAAATAAGACAATGGAGTTCAAGATCGTCAAGATCAACCAGGAATTCCGCAACGTGGTTGTATCCCACAAGGCACTCATCGAGGCTGAACTCGAGGCTCAGAAGGCCGACATCATCAGCAAGCTCGAGAAGGGTCAGATCCTTGAGGGTACCGTCAAGAACATCACTTCATACGGTGTATTCGTAGACCTCGGTGGTGTTGACGGTCTCATCCACATCACAGACCTCTCATGGGGCCGCATCAATCATCCTGAAGAGGTCGTCGCTCTCGATCAGAAGATCAACGTCGTCATCCTCGACTTCGATGATACCAAGAAGCGTATCGCCCTCGGTCTCAAGCAGCTCAATCCTCATCCTTGGGATGCACTCGATGCAAACCTCAAGGTCGGTGACGTTGTAAAGGGCAAGGTAGTCGTCATCGCTGACTACGGTGCATTCGTAGAGGTTCAGCCGGGTGTCGAAGGTCTCGTACACGTATCTGAGATGAGCTGGAGCCTCCACCTCCGCAGCGCACAGGATTTCCTGAAGGTCGGCGAGGAAGTCGAGGCTGTCATCCTCACACTCGACCGCGACGAGCGCAAGATGTCTCTCGGTATCAAGCAGCTCAAACCGGATCCATGGGCATCCATCGCAGAAAAGTATCCTATCAACTCAAAGCATACCGCAACTGTACGCAATTTCACCAATTTCGGTGTATTCGTAGAGCTTGAGGAAGGTGTTGACGGTCTCGTACACATCAGCGACCTCAGCTGGACCAAGAAGATCAAGCACCCTTCAGAGTTCACCGCTATCGGTGAGAAGCTCGAGGTTGTCGTTCTCGAAGTCGACCAGGATAACCGTCGTCTCAGCCTCGGCCACAAGCAGCTCGAGGAGAATCCTTGGGATTCATACGAGACAGTTTATACTGTAGGTTCAGTTCACGAAGGTACTGTTGCCAACATCGTCGAGAAGGGCGCTATCATCGCTCTTGCTGACGGCATTGAAGGTTATTGCTCTGCAAAGAACCTCGTAAAGGAAGACGGCACAACCGCAAAGGCAGGTGAGAAGCTTCCGTTCCGCGTAGAGGAGTTCAACAAGTCAAGCAAGAAGATCTCCCTCTCACACACCAAGACCTATGACGCCGGCAAGAAGGAAGATGTCGAGGTAGAGAAGGAAGACAACGAGGCAAAGAATACTCAGAAGGCAGTCAAGAAGCTCAAGGCTAATCTTGAGAAGACCACCCTTGGTGATATCTCCGAGCTCGCAGCCCTCAAGAGCGAGATGGAAAAGGCTCAGGAATAATTCATGGAATTTTCTCTTACAACTTTGGGAACGGCTTCGGCAAAACCCATTGTTGACAAATATTCAAGCGTTCACGTGCTTAATGCGCGTGGACGCTTGTTTTTGATTGATTGCTGCGAAGGTGCGCAGTTCCAACTGGTCAGATATCATCTCTCTATGATGAAAATAGACCACATATTCATATCCCATCTTCACGGTGACCATTGCTTCGGCATATTCGGTCTGCTTTCGACGATGGCGCTCATAGGGCGCAGGACGGATCTCCACATATATGCGCCGAGAGATTTCTCGTCGGTACTGAATTTCTTCCTCGGGCACTTCGGCGATGGCATTAAGTTCAACATAGAGCATCATCCGCTGACTTTCCACGACAAGCAACTTATCTGTGAGACGAAGACAGCGGATGTCTATGCATTTCCGCTCAACCACGGGATTGAAACATATGGCTTCCTTTTCAAGGAAAAATGGCAGGAACACCCGCTCGCGCCTAAACGCAAGGAGCGCACTGTCGCTTATTGCAGCGATACAGCTCCGTTTGAGAATCTTGCGGAATGGGTCAGGGGCGTCGATATCCTCTACCACGAAACCACCTATACGGAGGAAATGCGCGCGATTGCCAATGAACGCTATCATTCCACTGCGGCCCAGGCTGCAAAAGTTGCAGCAGATGCAGGAGCCGGCAAGCTTATTGCAGGACATTTTTCGTCCCGCTACAAGGAACTCAATGTGATGCTGGAAGAGGCCAGACCAGTCTTCCCCGAAACATACCTTGCACAGGAGGGAATGAAGTTTGAAATACCATATTGCAGATTAGATGAAGAATCCGTTTAGATTACTGGCGCTCCCGCTAGCGTGCATCAGCCTGTGCGCAGCAGCGCAGGGCTTCCCGTTCTTCATGCTCGGCAGTCAGCCGGCAACAGGGGGAGCGGAGAACATTATCACGGGCGTGGACAGGCTCAGCCGCACGCTGATGCTCATCAATGGCAGTTACATTGATACAATCAATACAAAGAAGATGGTGGATGACGCCATCACCTCTTTTGTGACAAATCTTGACCCTCATTCGGCCTATATCCCGGCCGAACAGGTGAAGGAGGCGAATGAGGCTCTGGACGGCTCGTTCGAAGGCGTCGGGATCGAGTTTGCCATAATCGCTGATACGATTACGGTCCAGAATGTCATATCCGGCGGCCCTGCGGAGGCTGTCGGTCTCAATGTCGGTGACAAGATCGTAAAGATCGATACGGCCCGTGTTGCCGGAGTTTCGGTCACTACCGATGACGTCAGGGCGAAACTGCGCGGCCCGAAGGGCAGCCGCGTGGAGGTTGGCATACGCCGCTCCGGCGTGCCGGAGATTCTGGATTTCACCATTGTCCGTGACAAGATTCCGTTGACAAGCGTGGATGCGGCATATCTTACGGATGACAATATATTCTATTTCAAGCTGGGACGTTTTGCAGCCCAGTCGATGGACGAATTCAAGCAGGCCTTCGCGGAAACCTGCGTCAAGGGGGATCCTGCCGGGATAATCCTCGACCTAAGGGGCAACGGCGGCGGTTTCCTCAACGTTGCTCTCGAACTCGCCAATACATTCCTTGAGAAGGGACAGACGATTCTATACACCGAAGGATTGCACTTACGCCAGCAGTCCGAGATCGCGGATGGTAACGGTTTTTACCGTAAGAAGCCGCTTGTAATACTTGTGGATGAGAATTCCGCATCCGCCAGCGAAATCGTTTCAGGGGCCGTGCAGGATTGGGACCGCGGAATCATCATAGGTCGCAGGACATTTGGCAAGGGCCTTGTTCAGAGACAGTTCCAGCTCAACGACGGGTCGCAGCTGAGGTTGACCATCGCGCGTTATCATACTCCGAGCGGGCGTGTCATCCAGACTCCGTACAAGAACGGGGAACGCGACGAATATTATCACAAGATCGTCGACAGGTGGAACAACGGGGAGTTCTTCAGCGTCGACAGCCTTCACTTCCCGGACAGCCTGAAGTTCGAGACAAAGATGCAGCATCGTACCGTATACGGCGGTGGCGGCATTATGCCGGATATCTTCATACCGAGCGACACTACGGCATTGAGTTCTTATTATACGGCGCTTATCCGCAAGGGAATCATCAATGAGTTCATAAACGGTTATTGCGATAAGCATCGTAAGGAACTCAAGTCCTCCTGCAAGGATTTCAAGTCATTCTGCTCGCACTATGACAGGAAGATAGCTCCGAAAATCATAAACGAGCTCGCGGAGTATGGCGCAGAACACGGTGTGGAGCGCAATGACGAACAGTTGCAGAGGTCGATGCCGCTGCTCGGCCCAAGGGTCAAGGGTCTGGTGGCGAGGTCGCTGTTCGGCACTACGGAGTATTTCAGAGTCATCAATATGGAATGCGATCCCGAGTTCGACAAGGCTCTCGAGATTATCTCCCGCTGGCCTTCTGCTTTTCCTTCTCTCTTTGATTGAGGGCCCGGTGGTAAGCACGGGCGTTCTCAAGATGCTGCGGATATGTAGCGGCGAATGAGTGCTGCCCGTTGAAAGTGGCCTTTGCGCAGAAATACAGATAGTTGTGATGCTGATAGTTCAGCACCGCATCTATGGCGCATACCGGCGGAATCGTGATAGGGCCCGGCGGAAGCCCCTTGTGCTTATAGGTGTTATACGGCGAGTCTACGCCGAGATGCTTGTTCAGGATTCTGGTCAGGTTCGTGGTATCTACTGCAAACTTGACGGTCGGATCGGCCTGAAGCAGCATTCCCTTGTTCAGACGGTTGATATATACTCCTGCGATGGTCGGCATTTCCGGCTCGTATTTGGTCTCTTCGATGACAATTGACGCCAATGTGCTGACCTGATTGCGTGTCAGCCCGATTGCATTAGCTCTTGCATCCCTTTCTCCGCACCAGAAATTGTCATATTCCTGATGCATCCTGGTGATGAATTCTTCCGGAGTGATGGTCCAGTATACTTCATAGGTGTTCGGGATGAACATCGCCGGGAATGTCTCCGGAGTGAAGCCCAGACTGTCGATGAGGGCCCTGTCGGTCAGGATTGCGGCGAATGCCGATGAGTCTGCCTCCAGGTCTTTGCTGAGCCTGGATGCGAACTTGGACATCGAGCGGATGTAGCCGTTGAAGGATAAATTGATCGGATCCTGCCATCCGAAGGCCAGTGTGCGTACAATTGCCTTGTTGTTCATTCCCGGGCGGAAAACGTATCTGCCCGGCTTGAATTTGTCCTTGAGCCCCATACGTTTCGCGGCACGGATGAACGTGCGGTTGTTGTCCAGGACTCCGCTGGAGGTCATCGCTTCGCAAAGGTCTTCGTATGTGAAACTCCGGAATATTTTGACAACGCCCTTTTCGGGCGGATTGGCAACAATGTTGCGATATTGGAAAGTGCCGTAATAGTTGAGGCAGGCAATAGCTCCCGCCATACAGATTGCAAGTGCGATGAATGTTATGCTGCGGTCCTTTCCGCCCTTCTTTTTCTTTTTTTCTGACATTATTTCCTGAGTATGATGATGCTTCCGGCGGACAGTCCGGCCTCCGGTGACATATTGTTCATTTTGCTGAGTTTTTTGAGCCTTATGGCGTATCTCTGTGAAAGGTCATAGAGCGTTTCGCCCTCTTCCACCACGTGCTTGTCGAGATGCTTCGCCCCCTGGCTGCGCTTGTGCTCCAGATATATGACATCGCCCGCGTTCAGACGCCGTTCTTCTTTCAAGTCATTGAACCGCAGCAGTTCGCGGCGGAAAAGATTGTATTCGTCTGCGATGGATGCGAAGGTGTCGTATCCTTCCGCCAGGATGTAATGTACTCCGTTGCGGCTGTATACCTGCCTGTTGAGCGAAATCCTGTAATGCGGGCTGCCCTTGTCCGGCCTGACCTCCACCGGGGCTTCCGCAACGGCCGGGGCCGGCGGCATCTCCGCGACAGCAGTGTCGCTCAGCCTGTCGAAAAGGAATAGATTGTTCTCTTCGATGATTCTGATCAGGTTCTCTGCGTAAGTCGGGGAGGTGGCGTATCCTGCGGCCTTCAGTCCGTGGGCCCAGCCTTTGTAGTCATCCTTCTGCAGTTCGAACAGTCCGGCATAGCGGTCCCTGTAGCGCAGGAAATCCGAGTGGTCCCGGAATGACTGCTCCGCGCTTTCATATTTGCGGAAGCACTCCTGAGGGCGGTCATCATCCGCAGCGATCGAATCTCCCGCCCAGCCGTGGCATTTGATTCCGAAGTGGTTGTTGCCTTCGACGGCGAGACGGCTGTTGCCGTTACCGGATTCGAGACATCCCTGGGCAAGCGTTATACTTGCCGGGATTCCGCTTGAAATCATCTGGTCGATGGCAATGTCCTTATACATAAGGATATATTCTTCCCTTGTCATTCTCGTCTGCGCGGAAACGGCTGCTGTGGCGACAAAGCCGGTGCCGGCGATGATAGAGAGCAATATGGCTTTGTTAAGCTTCATTAAATACAAAGATAAGAAAAATAGCGTTTTGCAACTTGTATCCTTTTTAATTAACTTTGTTAGATAAACCATAAACTTATATTTTATGATTTCATTCCCATGCCTTATGACTGTACCGGCAGCGGCCCAGCCTGATAAAGTACTGGAAATACTCCAGACAATTGCCGACAGTATTTACACTTATGTTCTGATAGCTGTCCTCATTGGATTCGGTATCTATTTCACGATACGCACCAAAGGTGTGCAGTTCCGCCTTTTCAAGGACAGTTGCCGTCTGATCTTCAAGAGCAATGACGGCGAGACGGCCGACAAGCATATTTCACCTTTCCAGGCATTCGCCGTGTCACTCGCCAGCTGTGTCGGTACAGGCAACCTCGCCGGCGTGGCCACGGCCATTGTAGCCGGTGGCCCAGGTGCTGTATTCTGGATGTGGATTACAGCCCTCCTTGGCTCTTGCACCGGCTTCGTGGAGGCCACACTCGCGCAGCTTTACAAGCGCAAGGACAAGGAATCCTTCATTGGCGGTCCTGCTTATTACATTGAGTCCGGCCTTGGCCTCCGCTGGATGGCGGTCCTGTCGGCGGTCCTCATCATACTTACCTTCGCCTTCGGATACACTCTCGTGCAATGCAATACCATAGGCACGGCCTTCAAGACCCAGTTCGGCGTCAATCCGGTGATTGTCGGTATCATACTGGCGGCAATCCTCGCACTGATCATCTTCGGAGGCATACAGCGTATTGCCAAGGTTACTGCAGTGGTAGTGCCTGTGATGGCACTCGGCTATATGATTATCGCAATCGTGATAATTGTGATGAATATCACATCCGTACCGCACGTTTTCAGGCTTATCATTGATTCAGCCTTCGGCATAAGGCAGGCGGCAGGCGGTCTGATGGGTGCGGCCGTGATGTATGGTGTTCGCAGAGGCCTGTTCAGTAATGAGGCCGGTCTCGGTTCTTCACCTAATGCTGCGGCCACCGCCCACGTATCACATCCTGCAAAGCAGGGCCTGGTGCAGTCTCTCGGTATTATGATAGACACCATCGTCATCTGCTCCTGCACAGCATTCGTGCTTCTGCTCAGCGGAGTGGACCTCAGCGGCAATAGCGGCAACGGCATTGAGCTGACTCACGCCGCATTGACAGGGCAGATAGGGCCAATAGGCGGTCTGTTCCTTACTGTAGCAGTGCTCTTCTTCGCATTCAGCACCGTCATCAGTACATATTTCTACGGAGAATCCAATCTGAAGTTTTTCACCAAGAACAAGGGGGCTCTGACAGCACTGCGACTTGCTGTGGTTGCCATGGCCTTCATCGGCACCTGCGTGTCTCTCGACAAGGCCTGGGCCCTCACCGATATATTTATGGCTCTCAGCGGACTGTGCAACCTCATTGCGCTTATTGTGCTCTTCCCGAAGGTGAAGACCGTACTTGATGATTACACGCGCCAGCGCAAGGCGGGAATCAAGGACCCTATATATCCTAAGTGGTGGAAGGATAATGACAATAAATAATGCAGAAAGATATTGACGAAATACGTGAGATAGCGGCTTCTCTGGATGATGAGGAGCCGTTTCTTCCTCCAATGGCATCCGAAGGGATCCACGCCGGATTCCCTTCGCCGGCGCAGGACTATATGAACGGGGTCGTGGATCTTAACCGCGAGCTGGTCCGTCATCCTGAAGCGACGTTTTATGGCAGGGTTGTCGGCGACTCGATGTCGGATGCCGGCGTCACCGAGGGCGACGTGCTGGTGATAGACAAGGCGCTGGAACCGAAGGAAGGGGATATGGTGGTGTGCTGTGTGGACGGCGAATTCGCGCTCAAGCATATCTCATTCAGGCCTCCGGAGGAGGGCGTGCGGGGTGCCCGCAATGTCAGGAAGGAGCCCGTGTCCTACAATATTCTGCAGCGCAGGGACATATGGCTGCTCCCGGCGAATCCCAAATACAGGCCGATACATATCGAGGAGGGCAATGACTTCACGGTGTGGGGCGTCGTGACATATATCATAAAGAAAGTCAAATAGCGCTCACGCGCTGCGTCCTCTGCGCAATGTACGCTCTCGTCGATTGCAACAATTTCTTCGTTTCGTGCGAACGGGCCTTCCAGCCGCAGCTGGAGGGACGGGCCGTCGTAGTCCTTTCCAACAATGACGGCTGTGTGGTGGCCCGCAGCAATGAGAGCAAGGCGATGGGCGTCAAGATGGGAACACCGTATTTCCAGATCCGCCAGATGGCAGAGAGCGGCAGGCTGATTGTCCGCAGTTCCAATTATACGCTATATGGTGACCTTTCCCGCAGGGTGATGTCCATTCTTCGCGAAGCGGTGCCCTCAATTGAGATATACTCGATAGACGAGGCATATCTCGACCTGACCGGCATAAATGCGGAACAGCACCGACGTCTATGTCTCGACCTTGTCCGCAAAGTGCGTCAATGGACAGGGATCCCGGTGAGCATAGGCATTGCGAATACCAAGACTCTCGCCAAGGTTGCGAACCATTTCGCCAAGAAATATCCCGGTTATCGTGGTGTCTGCACGATAGACACTGATGAAAAGCGTCTTAAGGCACTCTCCCTCACGCCGGTGGCGGATGTATGGGGAATAGGCCGCCGCGTGGCCCCGAAACTCGAATCCATCGGTATCGGCACCGCCCTGGATTTTACCAATATGTCCCGTGAATGGGTGCGATCAAGGCTTGGCCTGGGAGGGGAGAGGACCTGGATGGAGCTGCGTGGTGTAGAAACGATCCCCGCATCCTCCGAGCAGGCCCGTCAATCTATCTGCACATCGCGATCTTTCGCGGATCAGATTACTTCGCTGGACGAACTGCGGCTGAGGGTGGCGGATTTTGCGGCTATCTGTGCGAAAAATCTCCGCAAGGAGAAGACGGCCGCCGCGAGCGTCACCGTTTTCCTGCTCACAAACCGCTTCCGCGCCGATCTTCCGCAGTATTATCCTGCGCTCACATCTGCTCTGGAGGTGCCATCCAACAGCAATCAGGAGATTGTCGGCGCTGCGTTGCGATGTCTCGAAGCGGCGTTCAAGGAGGGTTACGGCTACAAGAAGGCCGGTGTCATCGTCAATGGCATTGTGCCGGAGGATGCAGTCCAGGGCTCGCTTTTTGATGACAGGGCCGAATTGCGCGGCAAGGAGGACACAATCTCCGATATCATCGACCGTTTCAGCACATCCGAGCGCAGCCTCCTGCGTCTTGCCTCCCAGCGCCCCGGCCACTATGCCGAAGGCATCCGTCGTGAACATTGCTCAAGATTGTTCTCCACGTCCTGGGATGAATTGATGGAGGTGAAATAAAGGGCTGTCCGCCGTTATGAAACCGAAGCCCCGCCCTCATCAATTTTTGCCTTCGATCGCAATCGCTTCGTCGCACACGGCCATAGTCCTTTGGCAAACTCCATTGTTTGAATTACATTTGTGGCTATGATTGCCACAGTGTCATTTGCCAAAGAAAGTTTTGCGAAGTTCAATGAACTCTGCTTCGGCGGCGGGTTGCCGGAGGTGCCGATTGTGCTGAGCAGGGCCCGGAGCTTCCTGGGACGGATGGAGTATCGCGCGGCAAGGGGGCTGTTCGGCGGCATCAGGGGATATCAGGATTTCAGGATGCGTATCAGTGCCAGCTTCGATCTGCCGGCGGAGGAGATCGAGGACGTGGTGCTTCACGAGATGATACACTATTATATCGCTTTCCACAATATCAAGGATACATCGGCACACGGCAAGGTGTTCCGGCAGATGATGAATGACATCAATCAAAGATTCGGCCGCAATATCTCGATAAGGCACATAGTCAGAAGCGCTCCGCTGTCCGGTGACGTACAGGGCCGCAGTGCTGAAAGCCAAGTTGATAGTGAAGATATTGCAGAAGGTGCCGCACCATCGGAACGCAAGCGTCCCAAGGAACGCTATCTCTGTGTCACGACGCTCAAGGACGGACAGTGCGGCATCACGGTCTGTGCCTCGACGCGCATCTTCGAACTGTATCGCAAACTGCCGCGTTATTACAAACTCAGCGCAATGGAATGGTGGCTCAGCGCCGATCCGTATTTCAGCCGCTACCCGCGTTCCAACACTCCGAAGATCTACCGCATCACCCGGGCCGAACTCGACGTCCATCTCGTCTCTGCGATAAGGCTTGTCTGCGACGGCCGCAGCATAAAACCGGTCGGTTCCAAATAAATTGTTACATTTGCACAAACAAAAGATGTGATTATGATAGAGAAGACGCTGGAGATAAAATACCGCGAGTATGCTTCCGCGGAGGAACTTGAAGCAGCTGACAAGGAACTGCTTGAAGCGGCGAAGGCTGCGCTGGCAGGCTCGTATGCGCCATACTCTAACTTCAATGTCGGTGCCGCTGTAAGACTTGGCAATGATCTGATTATCAAGGGCGCCAATCAGGAGAACTCCGCATATCCGTCAGGACTCTGCGCCGAGCGCACAGCGATGTTCTCCGCAGCTTCGCGCTATCCGGACCAGCCGATTGTGGCCATGGCCCTGATTGCAGCCCAGAACGGTGTGCTTCAGCCCGCTCCGACATACCCTTGCGGCGCTTGCAGGCAGGTGATGGCCCAGTACCAGCAGAAGGCGGGACAGCCTATGCGCATCATAGTAGGCAGCGGTTCGGCAGTCCAGGTATTCTATGGCGTCGAATCCATCCTGCCGTTCATTTTCACTGATATATAAAAGATGACTGCCAGCCTCGGGAAGAATAACGGGAACGCGTCAGCGTTCCGGCCGTCCCCGTCCTTTGCGCAGCAAAGGAGGAAGGGGCTTGAGGCCGCGGGGGATTGTTGCGTCAGCAACAGTAAAGGGGGCAGGGCCCCCTTTGTACTGCTTGCCCCTTTTTGGGCGGAGCACAAAAAAAGGGTAAGCTTGATATATCGCACCGCTACAACCACCTACCCTTGCTGCGGTCAAGCCCTGGGGGAGTTCAGTGGGAGCTGGTCGTATACGACTTACCCCGGCACAAAAGTAGAAAGATTTTTTGAAATATGAAAATTTGTATTGGCCTTTCAGGCGGAGTAGACTCAAGTGTGGCCGCCCTGTTGCTCAAACAGCAGGGATATGACGTCTTTGCGCTCTTCATGCAGAACTGGCACGACACCACCGGTACCCTGCACGGAGACTGCGAATGGGAGGAGGACCGCTCCGTCGCCGAGATGGTGGCCCGCAAGATCGGCATTCCGTTCCACTTCGTCGATCTGAGCGACGTCTACCGCCAGCGGGTGGTCGATTATATGTTCGACGAGTATTCGAAGGGCCGTACCCCTAATCCGGATGTCCTCTGTAACCGCGAAATCAAATTCGACGCCTTCCTCAAGGCTGCACAGGACCTTGGCGCGGATATGGTCGCTACAGGGCACTACTGCCGCAAGGATGAGTTCCAGGATGCGGAAGGCAGGACGATATACCGCCTTCTTGCCGGTTCCGACCAGAACAAGGACCAGAGCTATTTCCTCTGTCAGCTCAACCAGGAGCAGCTTTCCAAGGCGATGTTCCCTATCGGGGACATTATCAAGCCCGAGGTCCGGCGTCTGGCGCACGAAGCCGGTCTTCCGAGCGCGGACAAGAAGGATTCCCAGGGCATCTGTTTCGTCGGCAAGGTGGATCTGCCCGTATTCCTTCAGCAGAAGCTCAAGTCCAGGGAGGGTGTCGTGGTCGAGATATTCCCGTCTTTCTATGACAGCCTGCCTGAAAAAAACACTCTTGAGGAACTTGCGGAGCCGATTGTCTACAAGCCTTCCGACGGGAAGGTGATAGGTCGCCATATAGGCGCTCAGTATTATACCATAGGTCAGCGCAAGGGGCTGAATATCGGAGGTCACAAGGAGTCGATATTCATCATTTACATAGATATTGTCAACAATGTGATATATGTGGGCGAGGGGCAGGCCCATCCGGGGCTATACCGCAAGGCACTCAGGATCCGTCCCGAGGAGGTCCACTGGGTCCGTCCGGATCTCGCGATGAGTCCCGGGGAGGAGCGCCGTTGTCTCGCGCGCATCCGCTACCGCCAGCCTCTGCAGGCTGCTACACTGATGCCGCGTGAAGACGGAATGTACATATTGTTCGACGAGCCTCAGCGCGGCGTGACTCCCGGCCAGTTTGCCGCGTGGTATGATGAGTCGGGCGAATTGACGGGAAGTGGAGTGATAGAGAAATGACGGATACCGATATCGTTGTAATCGGCGGCGGTGCCGCCGGAATGATGGCTGCAGCAAAGGCTGCGGCCGAAGGGTGCACGGTCACATTGCTGGAGAAGAACACCTTTTGCGGCAAGAAAATCAATATTACAGGCAAAGGGCGCTGCAATATAACCAATATCAAGCCGTGGGGCGAATTCTCGCAACATATCCATCCTTCGGCATCATTCTTCCGCCCGGCATTCTACAACTTTTCCAATGAGGATACGGTGGAGTTCTTCAACTCCATCGGCGTCCCGACCGTAGTGACGCAGGGTGAACGCATATTCCCCGAATCAATGAAGGCCTCTGATGTCTCGCGTGCTCTCGCAGCGCATCTTGAGGATATGGGCGTCACGGTCATTTGCGGAGCGGACGTTCTCGGCATCGTCCGTGAAGGGGATGCGATGAGGACTTCCTTCATACGGAACGGAGATGTCAGCGGCAGAAGCATAATGAGCGAGGCCGTGATTGTCGCTACGGGCGGCCTTTCATATCCGACCACCGGCTCCACCGGATTCGGGCTGGAGATAGCGAAAGGTTTCGGCCATTCCATAACCACGACATTCCCGTCGCTCACCGCACTTATGCCGGTCAGATATGACCGTGACCTGGAGGGGATCAACCTCGAGAACGTCGGGCTTATACTGTACGTGGACAGGGACCTTATCAGGATGGAGCAGGGGGACTTGAATTTCACCGACAACGGCATAGAGGGGTCGATCGGCTTCCGCGTAAGCCGCAAGGCAGTCCACGCGCTGATGAACGGACAGAAGGTGGAATTGAGCCTCGATCTCAAGCCTGCGCTCAACCTTGCGAAACTCGAGGCCAGGATAGACAGGGAAATAACCGCGCTCGGAACATCCCGCGCATCAATAGGACCATCGAAGATGCGCTCACTGCTCAGGACTCTGATGCCGGCGGGTCTGGTTACACCTTTTATCAATGCGCACACCGACCTTACCGCTGCGAATCTTGCCGGATATCTCAAGGAGTGGCGCTTCAGGATTGCATCCTATACGGGCTATGAGCGTGCCGTAGTGACAGCCGGTGGCGTGTCGCAAAAAGAAATTGTCGCCAAGTCGATGCGTTCGAAACTTGACGACAGACTCTATTTCGCCGGAGAGGTGATGGATATAGATGGCGATACGGGCGGCTACAATCTCCAGATAGCCTTTTCTACCGGCGCCTTGGCCGGCCGCTGCGCCGCTCAGCGGATACTGAATTCCAGATCGGAGGAGTAGGGGCTCACAATCTCCCCGCGCCTGTATTCTGCCGGATCGTCGTTCTCGAATGCGATGATGTCGGCGAATCTGACTGAGATGTGCCGCGTTACGCGTTCGATCTCCGCGCATATCAGATCGAAATCATCCCTTCCAAGCTTGTATGCGGGCTCCGCACCTTCAAAGAAATACGAGGAATAGTCGATATGGGTTATCGAACCGTCACAAGTGAACAGGATGCCCTTGCCGATGCTGTCAAAATAACGATGGGCAAAGGCCTTCGGTACGGCCTTGCCCGCCTTTATTATCTTGATATACCTGCAGGTCCTTGCCGTGGCTGAAGTGATGTCGTCCGGCAGGTAGAAATCCTTCGGCTCACGTTCCAGGGTTGTGTCGGGCCTGGTGTAGAATGATCCGTCGGCTTTGATTACAATGATGTTCATTACATTGAAGCCCTGATCTCGGTCAGGATTTTCTTGGTGTCGAGGGTGAAATCGCCATCCATCATCCAGGAGTAGTAGCTCGGCTCGCGGGTAAGGACCTCCTTTACCGGTCTGCCCTTATGCTTGCCGAAATTGAATACCGGTTCGTCCTTGTCGTTGAGGACAATGCGGCCGGCGTAGTCCACGAATCTGTTCTGGATGGAGTATTTCGCAAGGTATTCGACATCATTCTGAAGAGGTTCCTCATCGTTGGCATATCTGTCCAGCTGCGCCTCGAGCACCTCGTAGGTCGCCATCGTGTCGGCCTCTGCGGAGTGCGCGTTGTCAAGGTTCTGCCCGCAATAGAATTTGTATGCGGCCTTGAGCGTGCGCTGCTCCTTTTTGTGGAAGATATTCTGGACATCCACCAGCTTGCGCTTGCGGAAGTCAAACTCCACTCCGGCTCGGAGGAACTCTTCGGCGAGCATCGGGATATCGAACTTGAGAGAGTTATATCCTGCGATATCACATCCTTTCATCCATTGTGCCAGGGATTTGGCTATCTGTGCGAATTTCGGCTCATCCTTTACGTCTTCGTCGCTGATACCGTGAACGGCCTGCGCCTCCGGCGAGATAGGGATTGTCGGATTGACGCGGCGGGTCTTGACCTCGACCTTGTTAGGCTCACCGGGTGCTCCCGGTGAGACCTTTACAATCGATATCTCCACTATTCTGTCAGTGGCGACATTCAGCCCTGTGCTCTCTATGTCGAAGAACAGGAGCGGGTTGCGGAGATTGAGCTGCATATTATGCGTTGACCATTACCGGCATGAGAAGTGCGCGGATATTCTCGTCCTTCTGCTCCTCGTCAGCTGAAACGATGAGAGCGGCCCTGCAAGGGTCGGCGAGTTCGAGCGTTACGTTGCGGTATGGCAGGTTGCTGAGGATTTCGATAAGGAATGATGTCTTGAATCCGATTTCCATCGGTTCGCCGTCATATTCGCAGGGCAGAGTCTCGAATGCGGACATTGAGAAACTGAGGTCCTGCGCGCTGATGAGTACTTCATTGAACGAAAGCTTGAGCTTGATCTGGTTGGAGACCTGATTGGAGCAGACTGCGATACGCTTCACGACGTTGAGGAGGTCCGTGCGGCCGATTGTCATCTTGTTGAAGTTATTTTTTGGGATGACGGTGCGGTAAGCAGGATAGATGCCTTCGATCAGGCGGCATACGAGGATGTTGCTGCCGAAGTTGAAGTATGCGTTCTTGTTGTCGAACTGGACGGTGATGTCGCAGTCAGCCTTGGCGAGGATGCTCTTGAGCACTGCTGCCGGCTTCTTGTGGAGAATGAACGAAGACTTCTGTGATGCGCTGGCGCCTGTGAATTCGTAGCAGATGAGTTTGTGCGCGTCCGATGCCACGAGTGTGGACGAGTTGACGTCAAGGTCGAAAAGGATACCGTTCATCACCGGGCGGAGTTCCTCTTCCGCTGTGGCGTATATGGTGTTGTTGATACCGTTGAGCAGAGATGCGGATGATATCCGGAGGCTGTCGCAGGTGGCTCCGATTTCCGGAAGCTTCGGGAAATCCGCTGCATCATAGCAAGGGATCTTTGATGCTCCGCTCGCCCAGATTATTTCCATAATTGATTCACCGTCTCCTGTCTTGAATGTCAGCGGCTGATCAGGGAATTCCTTGAGCGAGTCGGTGAGCAGCTTTGCAGGGACTGCGGTGCGGCCCTCTTCTTCTACCTGTGCGATAGCTATGCAGGTCTTGAGGGTTGTCTCTCCGTCGGATGCAGTGACGGTGAGGTTCGCGCTGTCGAGTTCAAAGAGAAAATTTTCCAGGATGGCGAGAGTCGGCTTGTTTGAGATGACCTTGGATACGGATACCAGGCCTTCGAGCAATTCTGTGCTGGATACAGTGAATTTCATATATTTGCGTGTTTTTGATTGTTTCCTGTTGTGTTCATTTTATAAGTTTACAAATATAATAATTATTCTCCTTCCAAAAAGGGAGCATTACTGAAACATTTTGAAATTTGTTTCGTAAAAAGATATGCATTGAATAGAAAACTATGAGACAACTCAAAATCACAAAATCCATCACTAACAGGGAGAGCGCCTCTCTGGATAAATATCTTCAGGAAATCGGCCGCGAAGAACTTATTTCGGTCGAAGAGGAGGTCGAACTCGCCCAGCGTATCCGCAAAGGTGATCAGGAAGCCCTCGAAAAGCTCACCAGGGCGAATCTCCGATTCGTGGTTTCGGTAGCGAAACAATATCAGAATCAAGGAATCAGTCTTCCGGACCTTATCAATGAAGGTAACCTCGGCCTCATCAAGGCTGCGGAGAAATTCGATGAGACAAGAGGCTTCAAATTCATTTCATATGCAGTGTGGTGGATCCGTCAGTCGATACTTCAGGCTCTTGCAGAGCAGTCCCGTATTGTCCGACTTCCGCTTAATCAGGTGGGATCCCTCAATAAGATCAACAAGGCTCTTTCCAAGTTCGAACAGGAGAACGAGCGTATGCCATCGCCTGACGAACTTGCCGAGCTCCTAGACATCCCGCGCGAGAAGATCGCTGACACTCTCCGCGTTTCCGGCCGCCACGTATCCGTGGACGCCCCGTTCGTGGACGGCGAGGACAACAGCCTGCTCGACGTGCTGGTCAATCCGGATTCGCCTAATGCGGACCGCGGTCTTGTCAACGAATCCCTCAACAAGGAGATCGAGCGCGCTCTTTCCACTCTCACTGAGCGTGAGCGCGATATCATAAAATATTTCTTCGGCATCGGTTGTCAGGAGATGACACTTGAGGAGATCGGCGAAAAGTTCGGCCTGACCCGCGAGCGTGTACGCCAGATCAAGGAGAAGGCTGTCCGCCGTCTCCGCCACAGCGCAAGAAGCAAACTTCTCAAGAGTTATCTCGGCTAATCCGGAATTATGTCGAATTTCTGGACAGCAATAGGTGACGGAATCGTCTCCTTCAGTGATTTCATCTGCGGCTACCCTCTTTTCTTCCTTCTGATAGGGGGCGGTCTGTTCTTTCTCATATATTCGCGTTTCGCTCCGCTCCGCTATTTCGGCCGTGCGGTGCAGGCACTTCGTGTGAAGGAGGACAGTGCCGCGGGCCAGATCAGTTCATTTGAGGCCCTGGCAAGCGCCATTGCGGCTACCGTCGGACTCGGCAATATCGCCGGCGTTGCGATAGCCCTCTCGATGGGTGGCCCGGGCGCCATTTTCTGGATGTGGGTCAGCGCCATCGTCGGTATGGCTACCAAGTTCTTCGAGGGCACTCTGGCGGTAATGTTCCGCGGCAGGGATTCCCGCGGAGAGATCCAGGGCGGACCGATGTATATGATAACCTCCGGTCTCGGTCCGAGGTGGAAGCCGATGGCTGTATTCTTCTCATTCTTCGGTCTCTTCGGAACCCTCTGCGTGATGCAGTCCAACCAGCTGACCGAATCCGTGATGACGCTTTTCGTCGCTCCTGAAGGCAATACGGCGCTCGGAAGGTGCATCATCGGCGTTGTGATAAGTATTATCGTGGCTACCGTGATATTCGGTGGCATCAAGCGTATATCGCAGGTTTCCAAGCGGCTCGTGCCGGTGATGGTCTGCGCTTATATGCTTCTCATCCTGTATATCATCATATCCCACATTGCCTTGATTCCTGGTATTTTCCGCGACATTTTCGTAGGTGCGTTCACCATCAGGGCAGGGTTGGGAGGAGCGGCCGGAAGCATTGTGACGGTGGCTCTCACCGGCGTACGCCGCGCGGCTCTTGTCAATGAGGCGGGCGTCGGTACCGCTTCGATGATGCACGGGGCATCACGCAACAGCGAACCGGTCCGCGAAGGTCTGGTGGCCATGCTCGGGCCATCCATAGACTCGGGTCTGGTATGCACTCTGACAGCCATCGCAATCCTTGTGGGCCGCGCCATCAATCCCTCGATTCTTCCTGACGGAGGTGACATCAAGGGTCTCGCCGTCGCGCTCAATGCATTTGACGCCGCAATTCCGGTGGTCGGCCGGTACCTCCTGTTCGTCATCGTGATATGCTTTGCGTTCTCTACGATGTTCTCCTATTCATACTACGGACAGAAATGCCTCGGCTATCTGCTCGGTGCGGACAAGGGCTCCTGGTACAACTGGTTCTTCCTTGTGATGCTCGTAGTGACCGCCGTAATCCCGCTCCGCGTCGCAGTCAGCTTCATCGACATCGCATTTGCAATGATGGCATTGCCGACAATGATCACACTCATTATCCTTGCACCGAAGGCGCGCAGGGAGATGGACATATACTTTTCAAAGGACAAAAAGAAATAAGACAATATGAATCCTATCCAACTTCTTACCGAAAAGTCGGTGCTCGCCGTCAAGGCGCTGTACGGCTTTGACGCGGAGCCTCAGATGCTCCAGTTCCAGGCCACCCGCAAGGAATTCGAAGGCGACGTGACGCTCGTGGTGTTCCCGCTTCTGCGCACGTCCCGCAAGTCTCCCGAGGCCACTGCCGAAGAGATCGGCGCCTGGCTCCGTGACAATATCTCCGAGGTGTCATCCTACAATGTTGTAAAAGGTTTCCTCAACATCAAGCTTTCCGATTCATACTGGGCGGAAGTGCTCAAGGGAATTGCTTCCGATCCTGATTTCGGACACCTTCCTTCCACGGGGAAGACGGTGATGGTGGGGTTCTCATCCCCGAACACCAACAAGCCGCTCCATCTCGGCCACGTCCGCAACAATCTGCTCGGATGGTCAGTTTCGAAACTCCTCGAGGCTTGCGGACACAATGTCATCCGAGTCAACCTTGTCAACGACCGCGGCATCCATATCTGCAAGTCAATGCTCGCCTGGCTCAAGTGCGGCAACGGCATCACTCCGGAGCAGGCCGGCAAGAAGGGAGACCATCTGATCGGCGACTTCTATGTCAAGTTCAATGACCTGTTCAAGGCTGAGGTCAAGGAACTTATGGATGGTGGTATGAACGAGGAGGAGGCCGGGAAGAACGCCCCTATCCTCAAAGAGGCCCAGGCAATGCTCGTGAAGTGGGAGCAGGGTGATCCTGAGATTGTGGAACTCTGGAAGAAGATGAACAGTTGGGTCTATGAAGGTTTTGACCAGACCTACGCCAGCCTCGGTATTTCATTCGACCGCATATATTATGAGTCTCAGACCTATAAGGGAGGCAAGTCCCTCGTCGCCGAAGGCCTCGACAAGGGCATATTCTTCAAGAAGGAGGACGGCTCCGTATGGTGCGACCTCACCGGCGACGGCCTCGACCAGAAGCTGCTGCTCCGCGGCGACGGCACATCCGTATATATGACCCAGGACCTTGGCACGGCGCACCAGCGTTTCGACGAATATAAGCTCGACGAGATGATTTATGTCGTCGGCAATGAGCAGAACTATCATTTCCAGGTGCTCAAGCTCATCCTCAAGAAACTCGGCTTCGACTGGTCAGATGCCATCTACCATCTCTCATACGGTATGGTGGAGCTTCCTGAGGGCAAGATGAAGTCCCGTGAAGGTACCGTGGTCGATGCGGATGACCTCATCGAAAAGATGTACAATACCGCAAAGGAGACCTCGCTCGAACTCGGAAAACTTGATGGAATGAGCGAGGCGGAGCAGGACGAGCTCTTCGGTATGCTCGGCCTTGGTGCACTCAAATATTTTATCCTTAAGGTCGATCCTCGCAAGACAATGCTCTTCGACCCGAAGGAGTCCATCGATTTCAACGGCAATACCGGTCCTTTCATCCAGTATACCCATTCCCGCATCAAGTCAATCCTCAGGAAAGCGGCGGAACAGGGATACAAGGCTGAGGCCACAGGTGCGGCTATTCTGCCGAAGGAGCAGTCTATCATACAGATACTGAGCTCTTACCCGGACAAGGTGCGCGAAGCGGGCGAGGCTCACTCTCCGGCGCTGATAGCAAATTACGCCTACGAGCTGGCCAAGGAGTTCAACCAATATTACCACGATGTCACTATCCTGAAGGAGGAGGATCCGGCAGTAAGGAGCCAGAGACTGGCGCTTATCAGCGTCCTCGCCTCAGTGCTCGTCAAGGCAATGGAGATACTCGGTATCAAATTACCCGAAAGAATGTAAATTTTGCCCTTCAGTGCTCTGAAGGGCATTTTTTTTTTGTCAGAATAGAAAAACTCCTTATAATTGCACCATAATAATCTGAATACTATATGAACCCGAATCCATCTATAAAACGTGCAGTAATCAGTTACGATAATATGTCTCAGGAATTGCTTGACGCATTCAAGGAAAAGTATCCACGCGGCTATTCCGACTATTTGAGTGATATCATAAAGGTTGACAAGCCGGATGGTACATCCTTCTTTGCAGTCACCCTTGAAGTCCCGGGCGCGATCTATCTTGTCAAGATCAAGGTGAAGGTCGATGACCGCGAGGATCTTGAAGACGGATTCTTCAAGGACGATGTCGATGATGATGCAGCGGAAGAGGACGGATCGTTCCCAGTAAATGACGGAGACATCCCTGCCGACGAACAGTGCGGGGAGGATCCAAATGAAGATTAATTCTGTAGGATATCATTAAGAGCAACCCCGTGAGGGGTTGCTCTGTTTAAGAAGGATTAGATTGAGAGCATCGGACATAATAGAGAAATTCAAGGCGCTGCCTGAACGTACGGTATTGATGATACTTGCGTTCGTGGTGGGTCTGTGCAGCGGTCTGATGGCTGTCATTCTCAAGAAACTCATCGCTCTGTTGCATCACGGCCTGACTTCCTGGTTTGACGCTCCGATCTACAATTACCTGTATCTCATCTATCCGGGTATCGGTATGCTGCTCGCATTCCTCTTCGTGAAGATATTCATCAAGGAGGACATAGGACACGGGGTCACCAAAGTGCTGCTGGCGGTATCGAAGCAGCGCTCGAACATTGACAGACATAATATCTGGTCATCGGTTGCCGCGAGTTCCGTCACCATCGGATTCGGAGGCAGCGTCGGCGCCGAGGCCCCGATTGTCTATTCCGGCGCCGCTATCGGTTCCAACATCGCGAGGGCTTTGAAACTACCGTACAAGAGTGTGACCATCCTGCTTGGCTGTGGTGCCGCTTCGGCAGTGGCCGGAATCTTCTCGGCTCCGCTCGCCGGTGTGCTGTTCACTCTGGAGATACTGCTCTTCAACATATCGATGTCGTCAATCCTGCCGCTGCTGCTTTCATCTGTGACGGCGACAGTGATTTCATACATCTTTATGGGGCAGACGGTAGCCTTCTCGAGCACACTTGAGAGTTTTTCGATGGGCAATCTCCCGTATTATCTGGTGCTCGGCATATTCTGCGGCGCGATGTCGCTATATTTCATCCGCACTTCGATGTGGTTGGAAGACAAGATGCGCAATGTCCGCAAGCCGATGAGGCGCTGGCTGATCTGTGCGCTGATGCTGGGTGTGCTCATATTCTTCTTCCCGCCGCTTTATGGCGAAGGATATGATTCACTCTCCCTGATGCTCAACAACAACTATGTCGACATAGCCGGTGGTGCGTTCGGCCATATCTCGCATATCGCCGGACAGTGGGGGATCATTCTCTTCTTCACAGCCATCCTATTCTTCAAGGTGTTCGCCACGGCATTCACCAACGCCGGCGGCGGAGTCGGCGGAACGTTCGGTCCGACATTGTTCTCCGGCGGTATTGCCGGATTCATCATAGCGAGGCTTATCAATCTCTCTGGCATCCATATGGTGCCGGAGGCCAACTTCGTGCTTGTCGGAATGGCGGGAATGATGGCTGGTGTTATGCAGGCACCTATGACGGCGATCTTCCTCATTGCGGAGATTACCGGAGGATATGATCTGTTGATGCCGCTCATTCTTACCTCCGCCGTCTCATTCGCGACAATCCGCACAGTCGAGTCGTATTCGATCTATACAAAGCGCATAGCCAGCCAGGGTGACCTGCTTACGCACGACAGTGACCAGGCCGTGCTTACGCTTCTCAAGATATCCGACTTTATCGAGACGGATTTCAAACCGCTTGTCGGAGACAGGAGCCTTGCTGACCTTGTCAAGGCGATATCCACTTCGGACCGCAATGTCTATCCTGTCCTGGACCACGAATATCATTTCATTGGCATTGTGTTCCTGAATGACGTCCGCAGCGTGATGTTCGACCACGACAAGTATTACTCGATGCACATTTCGGATTTCCTCAAGGCCGCACCGGCTACTGTATATTGCGATGAGAAGATGGAGAGCGTGATGGAGAAATTCGAGATGACCAATGCCTGGAACCTCCCTGTGGTGGATCACAACGGCATTTATATGGGCTTCGTTTCGAAGTCGAAGATATTCTCTTCATATAGAGAGCAATTACAGCAGGTATCCCATGAATAAGATTTATGTCGATTACATTGCCGGACAACTCGTTGTGGCTGCCTGGCAGGTGGAGAATTGTGTCACACTCCTGGAGGAGGGGGCGACAGTCCCGTTCATAAGCCGTTACCGCAAGGAGCGCACCGGCGCTATGGATGAAGTCAAGGTGGCGGAGGTCCGTCACTGGTTCCTTCATTTCGGCGAAATGGAAAAGCGCAAGGAGGCCATCCTTTCGAGCATAGGGGAGCAGGGGGCACTCACTGATGAACTGCGGTCCGCAATCGAGTCTGAAGTGGATGCCCGCGCATTGGAGGACCTCTATCTGCCGTATCGCCCGAAGCGCCGTACAAGGGCTTCCGTGGCGAAGGAGAAGGGTTTGGAGCCTCTTGCGGATGCCATTATGTCGATGGCTGCGGATTCCCCTTCACGTCTTGCCGGCAAATATGTCAATGATCAGGTTCAGTCAGCGGAGGAGGCCCTTGCCGGCGCCCGCGACATCATAGCGGAACGCATCGCCGATTCCGCACCGGTGCGCGCGGAACTCCGCAATCTCTATTCGACCTGGGGCAGGATCGAAGCGTCCGTAGTCAAGTCCAAGGCCGAAGACGAGGAGGCGTCGAAATACCGCAACTACTTTGAATTCTCGGAAAAGATAGACAGGATTCCGTCACACCGCCTGCTCGCGATACTCCGCGCTTCGTCGGAAGGCATCCTCAGTGTCAAGATTGATGCAAAGCAGGAATATGCTATTGAGCGTATCTCCCGCAAGGTCTACTCCGACCGCAAGCGGCCTTCCGATGAGATCAGGACACAGATTGACGCTGCGATTTCTGACTCGTACAAACGTCTGCTGCATCCTTCCATCGAGAATGAAGTCCTCGGACTTGCCAAGGAGAAGGCGGACATCGAAGCCATCCGCGTTTTCGGGGATAATCTCCGCCAGCTGCTTCTCTCGCCACCGGTGGGGCAGAAGCGTACTCTGGCGATAGACCCAGGATTCCGAACCGGCTGCAAGGTGGTCTGCCTTGACGCCCAGGGCGCACTTCTGCACAACGACGTGATTTATCCGCATCCTCCTCAGAGCGAGAAGATTGCGGCAATGAAAAAAATATCCAACCTGGTGGAGGCCTATAAGATAGAGGCCATCGCCATCGGTAACGGTACGGCCGGACGTGAGACCGAAGCCTTCATCAAGAAGATAGCGCTCCCGGAGGATATGAAGGTATATTCGGTCAGCGAGGACGGAGCCTCTGTCTATTCGGCTTCCGACGTGGCCCGCGAGGAGTTTCCGGATTATGATGTCACGGTCAGGGGCGCTGTGTCCATCGGCCGCCGCCTGATGGATCCGCTCGCGGAGCTTGTGAAGATCGATCCCAAGTCAATCGGAGTCGGTCAGTACCAGCACGACGTTGACCAGACGCTGCTCAAGGAAGAACTCGACAATACCGTCGAGAGTTGTGTGAACAACGTGGGTGTCAACCTCAATACCGCAAGCCGCCATCTGCTCAGTTATGTTTCGGGCATCGGCCCGGCTCTGGCCCTGAATATCGTCAATTACCGCACTGAGAACGGCCCTTTTGCATCCCGTCGCGACCTGCTCAAGGTCAAGAGGTTGGGAGACAGGGCGTTCGAGCAGTGCGCCGGCTTCCTCCGCATCCCCGGAGCCGCCAATCCTCTCGACAATTCCGCCGTCCATCCGGAGCGATATGCGATAGTGGAGCGGATGGCGAAGGATCTGGGCGTAGACGTGCCGGGCTTGATCTCTGATTCGGCGAAGCGTGGCACGATTGATGTGAATCGATATGTCAGCGACGAAGTCGGACTTCCGACTTTAATGGATATTATGAAAGAACTTGACAAGCCCGGCCGCGATCCGCGCCAGAGCGTCAAGGTGTTTGAATTTTCGCAGGAGGTGCAGACCATCGAGGATGTCAAGGTGGGGATGGTGCTTCCGTGCATTGTTACCAATATTACGAATTTCGGCGCATTTGTCGATTTCGGCATAAAACAGAAAGGATTGATTCACGTGTCGCAGGTATCTGACAAGTTTGTCTCTTCGCCTGCGGAAGTTTTGAAAATTAACCAGCAGCTCAATGCAAAAGTGATAAGTGTGGATTTGCAGAGGGGAAGGATTGGAATGTCACTTAAAGGATTGGATAAATGAGAATTAAAATCAATTTTCTTGCTGCCGCAGCGGCAGCGCTGCTTCTTGCGCCATCCGGCGCTTTCGCTCAAAAACACACAATCAGCGGATATCTGACGGACAGGCCTTCGGGCGAGTCTTTGATCGGCGCCGCTGTGATGGACCTGAATTCAAGGCAGGGGGCTGTCTCGAACAATTACGGTTTTTATACATTGACGCTCCCCGAGGGAGATGTAACGCTTGAGTATAGTTATGTCGGTTCCAGGACCGTCGGGATGAATTTCAGACTTGACAGGGACACTGTCATCAATGTTGCCCTCGAGCCATTGAACGAGGCTCTTACAGGCGCGACCGTTACCGCATCGCGTTCTGAAACAGGCGTACGCGGCACTCAGATGAGCGCCATCGAGATTCCTGTCAATCTTATCAAGAGCATACCGGCTATCGGCGGAGAGGTGGATATCCTCAAGGCCATCCAGCTCCTCCCTGGCGTGCAGTCCGGTACGGAGGGTTCGGCCGGCCTCTATGTGCGCGGCGGCGGTCCTGACGAGAACCTGCTCCTGCTTGACGGAGTCCCGGTGTACAACGTCAACCATATGCTGGGCTTCTTCTCCGTCTTCGACGCGGATGCCATCAAGAACGTCACCCTCTACAAGGGCAGTTTTCCTGCGCGCTTCGGCAGCAGGCTCTCCAGCGTGCTTGATATCAGAATGAAAGACGGCAATGACCAGGAGTATCACGGCAGCGTGTCCGTCGGCCTGCTTTCTGCCAAGTTCAACGCCGAAGGCCCGATAGTAAAGGGGAAAACGTCATTCTGCGTCTCATATCGCAGGACTTATTACGACATCCTTGCCGCCCCGATAATTGCATACATAATGAAGCAGGAGAGTGATGAGGATGACAAGATGGGCGCTACGGCCGGTTATTATTTCTATGATTTCAACGCAAAGGTTACCCATAAGTTCAACAACCGCGACAAACTCTATCTGTCGTACTATATGGGGGACGATGATATCTACGCGAATATCAAGGAGAAATACGAATATTCGAACGTGCGTCAGTACTATGATGAGGCCGGGCAGAACATTGTGGATCTCAATTCCTGGACAAAGGGGGAGAACAAAATGGGCCTCGGTTGGAAATGGGGCAATATTGTGACGGCGGCCAGGTGGAACCATATCTTCACGCCGAAGCTTTTCATGAACGTCACCGCCAATTACACACAGTACCGTCACGGTCTGGATATGTCAGAGTATGAACGTGAGATCAGCAGGATAACTGGTGATGTCCTGTTCTCCGGTACAAGTTCGGACTCGACGGAAGTGTCAATGAAATATAATTCACTTATCAATGATATTTCCGGCGGAGTCGATTTCGAGTTTACGCCGTCAACACGCCACGATGTCAAGTTCGGAGCTACTTATACGCATCATATGTTCAGGCCTTCCATCTCGTCGATCAGGATGTCCGAGGTCTACAACGAAGACGGCGACCGCAATTTCAACCAGCTGGATACGACCTTCGGTGACAAGAATCTCCTGACCGATGAATTTGCAATATATGGCGAGGATAACTGGTCCGTGACTGACTGGTTCAAGCTCAATGCCGGCCTGAGGTATTCCCTCTACGGCGTGTCAGGCAAGACTTATCAGTCCCTCGAACCGCGCCTGAGCGTCCGATTCCTTGTCAACAATGACCTGTCATTCAAGGCCGCCTACTCCGAAATGAGCCAATACGTACATATGCTCAGCAACAGCAATATCTCACTGCCTACCGACCTCTGGGTACCTGTTACGGCCAATATCGAGCCTATGCGCTCACGTCAGGTGGCTGCGGGGGCATTCTACTCCTGGAACACTTTCGATTTCTCGGTCGAGGGTTATTACAAGACAATGGACAACGTGCTCGAATACCGCGACGGCGCATCGTTCCTCGGATCCACCACAGGTTGGGAGAGCAAGGTGGCCTGCGGCCGCGGCTGGTCCTATGGCGTGGAATTTCTCGCACAGCGCAAGGTCGGAAATACCACAGGCTGGGTAGGATACACCTGGTCAAAGACAATGCGTCTCTTCGACCGTCCCGGCAATATCATCAATTTCGGAGAGCCTTTCCCTGCAAAATATGACCGCCGCCACGACCTGAGTATCGTTGTCAATCATCAGTTCAACAAGAGGATAGATCTGTCCGGTACATTTATCTATGGCAGCGGCACCTGCGGTTCGCTGGCTATGCAGAAGGTGATGGTTCCGGATTATGATGAACTGCACCCTAACCTCTCCCGTTTCCACAGGGAGGATTATCTTGAGAGCCGCAACAACTACCGTATGCCGGCTTACAACAGGATGGATATCGGCATCAACTTCCACAAGCAGAAGAAGCACTGCGAGAGGATATTCAATGTGAGCGTCTACAATTTATATAACCGGCAGAATCCTTTCATAGTGTATCCGGATTACAAAGTGGAGTCCTATGTTGATGATAAGGGCAATTACTGCAGCAACAGCTATCCGATACTTACCCAGCTGTCAATATTCCCGATAATGCCGTCGGTATCGTGGACATATAAATTTTAGGAGGAGAGAGGTATGAAGAAGTTTTTGACATTATTTGTTTTTGTTATGGCATTGGCTTCCTGCGAGAAGGAGGTCGAGTTCAAAGGAAAGCAGACGGAGCCGAAACTGGTGCTCTATTGTAATGCAGTTCCGGGCGATACCCTTGTCGCCAATGTGAGCGCATCTGTCTTTTTCCTGGACAGTGATGCGGATGAGAATACATTGGCACTTGATATTCTCAACGGTTTTATAAATGTGTATGTCAATGGATCCGACACGCCGTATCGGATGACATACTCTCCCGGCGAGCCGGAATATCTGGTTTATTCGCCGGATAATCCGGAATACAATGTTACAATTCCTCCGTCAACATTGCGCTACAGTTGCGATTATATCCCAAAGGAAGGGGATCATATCAGGGTCGTTGCATCTTTTCCCGGCTTTGACGAGGTTTCCGGTGAGACCACCGTACCTGAGAATCACCTGGAACTTCTTGGTTGTACTCTCACAAAACTTAGCGATGATATGTACAGGTACGAGTTCACGGCCTGTGTCGACGATCCGGGAACAGGGCCGCTCTTTTATGCCGTGCATCCGTATGTGAAATGTCGACAGCGTTCCACTGATTTTGAGGCCGAATACGAATACCGCTGGGATTTCACATCTTCAGATGTGCTCTTCGCGAATGCCACAGAGCAGTTGGTGGCATTCATCGAGGGGGAGGATGGCGTCAGCCATTACTTCTCGAACGATCTTGTCTATGGCAGGAGGCATGAGTTCAAATTCAGTCTGGATATATCTTCCTGGTATATTGACGGGCAATATGAGACGTACTCGTATGATGGGGAAGATTATTTCTATGAGCAAACATATTATTGGTATCTGAGCCTTCAGACCCTCGACGAAGGTTTCTATTATCATAAGAATTCCCGGGATCAGTTGAATTCTGACTTCGGTCTGTTCTCGGAAGGCGTTACGCTTTATTCAAATGTCAAGGGCGGTTACGGGACCGTTTGCTCTTCAGTGACAAATTACATATCTTTGCCTACCAAATAATTGAGCCATGGACCGAAAGATTGTCATCATTCCTACCTATAATGAGAAGGAAAATGCCGAAAAGATTATCCGTGCCGTATGCGCGCTGGAGGACGATTTCCATATCCTGATCATCGATGACGGCTCCCCGGACGGGACTGCCGGCATAGTCAAGGGCCTTCAGAAAGAGTTCGAGGATTCGCTTTTCATCATCGAACGTTCCGGCAAGCAGGGACTCGGTACTGCCTATATGACAGGCTTCCGCTGGTCGCTTGAGCACGGATATGACTATATTTTTGAAATGGATGCCGATTTTTCGCACAATCCGAATGATCTGCCGCGTCTATACCGTGCTTGCAGTGAGGAAGGGGCTGATCTCTCAATAGGCTCCCGCTACTGTAACGGCATAAGCGTCATCAACTGGCCTATTGGCCGCGTGATAATGTCATATTATGCATCAGCTTATGTCCGTACGGTACTTGGTATGAAAGTATATGATACGACTGCAGGTTTCAAGTGCTATAGTCGCAAGGTGCTTGAGGCAATTGATTTCTCCCGTATCAAGATGCGCGGCTATGGCTTCCAGGTCGAGATGAAGTACAACGCTTACAAGCTCGGCTTCAAGATCAAGGAGGTCCCTATTATCTTCGAGGACCGAAAGGAGGGTACTTCAAAGATGAGCAGCAGTATCTTCGGCGAGGCCTTCTGGGGTGTCCTGAAGTTACGTTTCCGCAAAATCAAGCCTGCTGTGAAGTAAGATTCAGATTTCAATAAATAAAAAACGCCGGTCCTTTCGGGCCGGCGTTTCTATTAGACAGAATTGCCTATGCTTCCGGAGTAACGGATACAAATGACTTGTTGCCAACCTTCTTTCTGAAGGAAACGACACCGTCAACAAGTGCATAGAGGGTGTGGTCCTTGCCCATACCTACGTTTGCACCCGGATAATGTACCGTACCTCTCTGACGGACCAGAATGTTGCCGGCCTTGGCAACCTGGCCACCGAACAATTTGATACCTAAGCGCTTGCTCTCTGATTCGCGGCCGTTCTTAGAACTACCTACACCTTTCTTGTGTGCCATAATCCAATCCTTTTTTTAATTAAGCAATTTCCTCAATCTGAATCTTTGTAAGGTACTGACGGTGACCGTTCTTCTTCTGGTAACCCTTGCGGCGTTCCTTCTTGAAGATGATAACCTTGTCTGCTTTGCAGTGCTCGATAACCGTAGCCTTTACGCTTGCGCCGTCTACGTATGGAGCGCCTACCTTTACTGTTCCTTCATTGTCCAGAAGGAGAACTTTGTCAAATGCGAGGGAAGCACCAACTTCTGCAGCCTGACGGTTTACGAAGATCTGCTTGCCTGCCTCAACTTTAAATTGCTGTCCTGCAATGTCAACGATTGCGTACATAAAATAAATTTTAAAAATTTATAACCGTAAGCGGATACAGCTTAAGTATCTCTTATTCACTAGCTTAGCGGTTTTCTAGTATTATTTTGGGACTGCAAATTTAATCTTTTTCCTCTTTGCAGCAAAATTAATTTCAATAATATCAACTACTTAGTGTATGTATAGTTGACGAGGTTACCCCTCAGGTACTGATCGTATGATGCCATATCTAGCATTCCGTGACCGGTAAGGTTGAAGAGGATGACCTTCTTTTCACCGGCTTCACGGCACTTCACCGCTTCGCGGATTGCGGCAGCGATGGCATGGCCTGATTCCGGTGCGGGAACAATGCCTTCGGCCTTTGCGAATAGCGCAGCGGCGTCGAATGATTCGACCTGCGGGATATCCGCAGCCTCCATCATTCCGTCGTGGTAGAGCTGTGATACAATCGAGCCCGCTCCGTGATATCGGAGGCCGCCTGCGTGGATGTTGGCAGGTGTGAACTTGTGGCCGAGGGTGTACATCTTGATGAGCGGAGTGTATCCGGCCTCATCTCCGAAGTCGTATTCGAATGTTCCCTGTGTCATCTTCGGGCAGGAGGAAGGCTCGGCTGCAATGAACTTTGTCTTCGATCCGTCGAGTATATTGTGCCTCATGAACGGGAATGAAATTCCGCTGAAATTGGATCCGCCTCCGAAGCAGGCCACGATGATATCAGGATATTCGCCGGCCATCTCCATCTGTTTCTCTGCCTCGAGGCCTATTACGGTCTGGTGCAGGGATACGTGGCTCATTGTGGAGCCGAGCGCGTACTTGCATTTCTCAGGTGTCATCCTTGCGAGCTCCACTGCCTCGGAAATCGCTGTTCCGAGCGATCCCTGATGGTTCGGGTTTGCAGTGAGGATATCTTTGCCGGCACGCGTGGACATAGATGGGGAAGGGGTGACCTGGGCTCCGAAGAGCTGCATCATCGAGCGGCGGTATGGCTTCTGCTCGTAGCTGATCTTGACCTGGTATACGGCCGCGTTGAGGCCGAACAGGTTGGATGCATAGCTGAGTGCGGTGCCCCACTGTCCAGCGCCTGTCTCCGTTGTTACATTGGAAATGCCTTCCTGCTTGCAGTACCAGGCCTGAGCCAGGGCGGAGTTGAGCTTATGGCTTCCCACCGGGCTCACGCTCTCGTTCTTGAAGTAGATGTGGGCTGGTGTGTCCAGAGCCTTTTCAAGGCCGTATGCCCTGACCAGCGGAGTGCTGCGGTAGTATTTGTACATTTCGCGCACCTCGTCAGGGATGTCGATCCACCTGTCGGTCATATTGAGTTCCTGCTTCGAGCACTCAACGCAGAATATCTCGCTGAGGTCTTCGATGGTGACAGGCTTCATTGTTTTCGGGTTCAGCATCGGGGCCGGCTTGGTGACCATATCGGCCTGGATGTTATACCATTGTCTTGGGATTTCGTCTTCCGTGAGGAAATATCTTTTCTGTGCCATAATTATGCGTCAATGTTTGCCTTGTCGGCGTTCTGCTCGATGAATTCGCGGCGCGGTGCGACCTCGTCTCCCATAAGCATAGAGAATATCTTGTCCGCTTCCATCGCGTTTTCAATGCGTACCTGGCGGAGGATTCGTGTCTCCGGGTTCATTGTGGTGTCCCACAGCTGAGCGTCAGTCATTTCGCCGAGACCTTTGTATCTCTGGATCTTCAGGCCGCCTTCCTTGCCCTTGCCGATGCGCTCGATGGCGGCGGTGCGCTGATTGTCGGTCCAGCAGTATTCCTTCTCCTTGCCCTTTGCGACGAGGTAGAGAGGAGGGGTGGCGATGTAGACGTATCCGTTGCGGATGAGGTCCGGCATATACCTGAAGAAGAAGGTCAGGATGAGGGTGGCGATATGACTTCCGTCGACATCGGCATCGGTCATGATGATGACCTTGTGATATCTCAGTTTGCTGAGGTTTAGCTGCTTAGGATCCTCTTCGGTTCCGATTGTCACGCCGAGGGCGGTGAATATGTTGCGGATCTCCTCGCTCTCGAATGCGCGGTGCTCCATTGCCTTCTCCACGTTGAGGATTTTGCCTCGGAGCGGCAGGATGGCCTGGAAATTACGGTCGCGGCCCTGCTTTGCAGTTCCGCCTGCGGAATCTCCCTCGACGAGGAAGAGTTCGCATTTGGCAGGATCGCGGTCGGAGCAGTCGGCGAGTTTGCCGGGAAGTCCGCTGCCGGACATCACGGTCTTTCGCTGCACCATCTCGCGTGCCTTGCGGGCTGCCTGACGTGCCTGTGCGGCGAGGACCACCTTGTCGATGATGATCTTGGCCTCTTTCGGATTCTCCTCGAGGAACTGCTCGAGTGCGGCGCTTACAGCGCTCTGTACTGCGCCTCTTACTTCGGTATTGCCGAGCTTGGTCTTGGTCTGGCCTTCGAACTGCGGTTCTGCAACCTTGACGGAAATGACTGCCGTAAGGCCTTCGCGGAAGTCTTCAGGTGCGATGTCGACCTTCGCCTTGGCGAGGAATCCGTTCTTGTCCGCGTAGGACTTGAGCGTGCTGGTGAGGCCGGCTCGGAAACCGATGAGGTGTGTACCGCCCTCTATTGTGTTGATATTGTTGACGTATGAATGGATGTTCTCGTTGAAGTCCTCGTTATATTGCATAGCCATCTCGATAGGGATGACCTTGTTGGTCTCGAGGTAGATCGGCTGCTCTGTGAGGCGCTTGCGGTTGCCGTCGAGCCACTCCACGAATTCGCGGAGACCCTTTTCGGAATAGAATACGTCCTGGGCTGCGACCTTGTGCTCGATGCCGTCCTCGTCATATACGGTCTTGTCACCGTAACGCTTGTCGACGAGTGTCAGCCTGATGCCCTTGTTGAGGTATGCGAGTTCACGCAGACGGGATGCGAGGGTGTTGTAGTTGTAGACGCAGTCGGAATTGACGAATATCTCCCTGTCCGGATGGAAAGTGATGATAGTTCCGGTATCCTCGGTTTCACCGACCACCTTCACGCTGTAAAGCGGTTTGCCCTGGCTGAATTCCTGCACGAAGATTTTGCCTTCGCGGTGAATCTCGGCCTTGAGATGGTCTGAGAGGGCGTTCACGCAGGAGACGCCGACACCATGAAGACCGCCGGACACCTTGTAGCTGTCCTTGCTGAACTTTCCTCCGGCGTGGAGTACGGTGAGCACGACCTCGAGCGCTGAGCGCTTCTCCTTCTCGTGCATTCCGGTAGGGATGCCGCGGCCGTTATCCTTGACCGTAATCGAGTTGTCTTCGTTTATCGTTACGACAATATCGTCGCAGAAGCCTGCGAGGGCTTCGTCGATCGAGTTGTCGACTACTTCATATACAAGATGGTGGAGGCCTCTGTCGCTGATGTCGCCGATGTACATTGACGGACGTTTGCGGACTGCTTCAAGTCCTTCGAGGACCTGGATACTGTCGGCCGAATACTGGGCCTCTGCCTGATTGATTTCGTTCTCTGCCATTGTAAATATTTTAACCTACAAATATACTAATAAATATTGAGAAAACACGCAAGCGTGTACTCGATATTTTAGTATAATATGATTCCCGTAATGGCTGCGAGAACGATAATGAGAATGGCGTCAACCTTGAACCAGGTGGCGGCGAACGCTGCGGCGAAAATGACTGCGCTGGTCCAGTCGATGAAGGAGTCTTTGTTGAGGAAAACGAGCGCCGCCGCGCCGATCATACCGGCCAGCATCGGGCGCATCCATTTGAGCGCCCCTTCCACGAAGCGGTTGTGCTGCACTTTGTGGTAAAAGACGGTGATTGCGGCCATAAGGGTCAGTGGTGGCAGACACACTGCGGTCGTGGCCAGCAGTGATCCGAATACATTGCCGGTGACGGTGTACCCCACAAAAGTGGCGCTGTTGATTGCTATCGGGCCCGGAGTCATCTGCGAAATCGCAACTATATCGGTCAGTTGGGTTCCGGTAAGCCAGGCGTGCCGCACCACGACTTCGCTTTGGATGAGGGAAAGCATCGCATATCCTCCGCCGAAGCCGAAGAATCCGATTTTGAGGAAGCTGAGGAACAGTTGCAGATAAATCATTTCCCGTCCTCCTTCGGTGCCTTGATGAGCACTTCGATAATGCCGGCGACGGCGCCGGCAATGATGAACAGTATCGGTGATATGCCTGTCTGCCAGATACATAATGCCACCGCGATGCCGAGGCATACCATCGGCCATTTGAGCGGCTTGAGCATATTGACGAACGGCACTGCGATCAATGCCACGACTGCGGGACGTATGCCCTTGAACGCGGCTTCGACATATTGGTTATCGCGGATATCGCCGAAAAAAACCGCTATGATCAGGATGATGCTGAAGCAGGGGATTACGGACCCCAGTACGGCCGCCAGCGCTCCTGCCCATCCCTGCATCCTGTATCCGACGAATACGGCGGTATTCAAAGCCATCGGCCCCGGCGACGACTGTGCCAGGGCCAGATGATTGTAGAAATCCTCCCTCTCGAACCATTTCTTGCGGTCCACGACCTCCTTTTCAATCATAGGGAGCATCGCATATCCGCTGCCGAAAGTGAAGGCGCCTATTTTGAAAAAACTGATGAAGAGTTGCCAGAGCATCGCCACATCCTTCCCGTCCGGTACTATTCGTACAGGTTGTAGAATTCAGTTATGCACTCGATGCCACGGAAGAACTGCTTGATCTTGTAATTCTCGTTCGGCGAATGGATGCAGTCCTGCTCGAGTCCGAATCCGAGAAGGACAGGGGTGGCCTTGAGTATCTTCTGGGCTTCCGCTATGACGGTTATGCTGCCGCCTCCGCGATAAGGGGTCGGTTCCATTCCGTAAACTTTCGCCATTGCCTTTGATGCTGCCGCGTATTCCTTGGAGCCGAGCGGAGTGCAGAAGGCTTCACCGCCATGGTGGAGTTTGGTCGTCACCTTTACGCCCTTAGGCGCGATGGATTTGATGTGCTTCTCGAAAAGCTTTGCAATTTTCATACTGTCCTGATAAGGAACCAGACGCATTGAAACTTTTGCGTGCGCTTCGGAAGGGATGATGGTCTTGATGCCGGTTCCGGTGAATCCGCCCCAGATACCGTTGATGTCGAAACACGGACGGATTGATTCGCGCTCTGAAGTCTTGTATCCCTTCTCGCCCTTTGTGGCAGGAATGCCTATGCTGTTGCAGAATTCCTTTTCGTCAATCTTGAGCTGGCTCAGCATCGCACGGTCCTTGCGGCTGAGTTCGTCCACGTCATCATAGAAGCCTTTGACGGTCACGTGCCCGTCCTTGTCAATGAGGCTGGAGAGCATATCGCACAAAGCTTGGATCGGATTGTAGATAGCACCGCCATAGTGGCCGGAATGGACATCCTTGTCCGGACCCTTGACGTTTATTTCAAATGCGCAGAGGCCTCGCATACCGGTGCACATTGTCGGCACGTCTTCGGCTTTCTGAGTGGTGTCGGAAATGAGAATGGCGTCGCAGGCGAGTTTTTTTCTGTTCGCCTCAATCCATACCGGAAGGCTCGGGGAGCTGATCTCCTCTTCGCCTTCGAAAAGGAATTTGACATTATGCTTGAGTTTGCCTTCCTTCACCATATATTCGAATGCCTTGATATGCATGAAATGCTGTCCCTTGTCGTCATTGGCACCGCGGCCCCAGATGGCTCCGTCCTTGATCACGGGCTCGAACGGGTCGGTTTTCCAAAGCTCCAGCGGATCAACCGGCATCACGTCATAGTGGCCGTATACGAGAATTGTGGAGGCCTTCGGGTCAACTTTTTTCTCGGCGAATACCACGGGGTTCCCGGCTGTTTCGCATATCTCTACCTTGTCGGCTCCGGCTGCCTTTATCAGTTCGGCAATTTTTTTCGCGCAGCGTTGCATATCCTTCTTGTGGGCTGGGTCGGAACTGATTGAAGGGATGCGGAGAATCTCGAACAATTCGCTGAAGAAGCGGTCTTTATTTTTCTCAATGTACTCTTTAATTTCCATAAGGGGTGGGTTTTATTGGTGTTTCTTACAAAGATAGCCATTTTTTTATTACTTTTGCGAACTTTATATCAAAACGAAATAATATAAATTTCAATACCAAAATGAATATCAAGCAGAAAAAGGTTGACGATCTCAATCTGACCGTCAGCATCGAACTCGAAAAAGAAGACTGGGCAGATGCCAGAAAGAAGAAGTTGAACGAATTCCGCAGGACTGCGGACCTCAAGGGCTTCCGCAAGGGAATGGCCCCTATGTCACTCGTCGAGAGACTCTACGGCGGACAGGCGCTCGCTGACGTCATCAACGGTATCGTATCCGAGCAGCTCGGCAAATTCATCGAAGACAAGAAGCTCAATGTCATCGGTGAGCCGCTTCCTAGCGAGAAAGAGGAGAAGAACAATTGGGACGACCCTGACAAATTTACTTTTGATTTCGATATTGCACTTGCACCGAAGGTCGATGTCAAGGTTTCTGCTGACGACAAGATACCTTACTATAATGTAAACACAACAGCTAAGGCTGTCAAGGATTACAAGAACAATCTCCTTAAGCAGTTCGGCACCCTCGAGAAGGGCAAGACCGCCAAGGAGGATGACTTCGTGATCGCTGATTTCGAGAGCGGCGACCAGAAGGTCGAGAAGGCATATGTTGCTATCCGCAGCATCAAGGATGAGGATATCAAGGCGTCATTCGTCGGCCTTAAGGCCGGTGATACCAGGGATGTCGATATCGTTAAGACTTTCGCAAACGAGTCAGACCGCGCGGCGATGTTCAATGTAAAGAAAGAGGAGCTCGGCACACTTCCGACAGACTGGAAAATGACGGTCGCCGAGGTCAAGACATTCGTGAACGCACCGATGACTCAGGAGACATTTGACAATATCTTCGGCAAGGACGTAGTGAAGAATGAAGAGGAATTCGACGCCAAGGTCAAGGAACGTCTCGAGAGCGAATACGCTCAGGAGAGTGACTACCGCTTTATGATTGACGCCAAGGAATATCTTCTCAAGAAGGCTGACATCACCCTTCCGGATGCATTTATGAAACGCTGGATTTTCGTTGCAAACGACGGTAAGTTCACCAAGGAGGATATCGAGAAGGAATACGATCTCTTTGCAAAGGATTTTCGCTGGGAACTCGTGCGCAACTCCATCCTCAAGGCCCAGAAGATCCAGGTCACCAAGGACGCCGTTCTCAACGAGGCAAAGAAGATCGCCGCATACCAGTTTGCAATGTACGGAATGGGCAACACACCTGACGATATGCTCACCCAGTATGCGGAGAATATGCTCAAGGACGAGCAGCAGGGCCGCCGCGTAGTCGAGAAGGTTGAGGACGACCTCGCTCTCGAGTATGTTCGCAAGAACGTCACTCTCGACACAAAGAAGGTTACCCTCGAAAAAATGCGTGAACTTACAGCATAACTGATTTGACTTTTATTGGAAATATGACCGAATTCGAGAAATATGCAGTGAAGCACTGCGGTATCAGTTCTTCCAAACTGTCCCGCATATCGTCAGTTTATGACAGCTACATCAATCCTATCATCATTGAGGAGCGTCAGTTGAATGTCGCTCAGATGGACGTGTTCAGCCGCCTGATGATGGACCGTATCATATTCCTCGGATGCGGTATCGATGATGATGTCGCCAATATCATCCAGGCGCAGCTGCTGTTCCTGGACTCGACCGGCGCGGATTCCGATATCACACTTTATATTAATTCTCCTGGCGGTGTCGTTTATTCCGGGCTTGCCATTTATGACACAATGCAGACCCTTCATTCCGATGTGGCTACGGTCTGCACTGGTATGGCAGCTTCGATGGCATCTGTCCTGCTTGCTGCCGGGACACACGGCAAGCGTTCAATCCTGCCTCATTCAAGGGTGATGATACATCAGCCGATGGGTGGCGCTGAGGGACAGGCTTCTGATATTGAGATTACCGCGCGTGAAATCCTTAAACTCAAGAGCGAGCTTTACGATATCCTCGTGGAACATACCGGACGAAGCCTTGAGGAAATCACGAGGGATGCTGACCGTGATTTCTGGATGACCGCCGAGGAGGCTGTGAATTACGGAATGGTGGACGAAATTATCAAGAGAAGCAAGAAATAGCCGATGGCAGACAAAACTAAAGACGAAGAGAGCCGCTGCGTCTTCTGCGGCCGCACGCAGGATGAAGTGGATCTGCTGATCACTACCGAACATGCCGCAATCTGTTCTGATTGCGCATCAATGGCGTACCAATGCTGCAAGGAGGCCCTCGGCGATGACGAGGACCATATTCAGACAAACGGCCCGATCAAGGGCGAACAGAAGATACTCAAGCCTCGCGAGATCAAGGAATTCCTTGACCAATATGTTATCGGTCAGGACGATGCCAAGAAGACACTCGCTGTTGCAGTATACAACCATTACAAACGTATCGGCCGCAAGAAGGACCAGGATCTTATCGAGAAATCCAATATTCTTCTCGTGGGACCTACCGGAACCGGTAAGACATTGCTCGCCAGAACAATTGCAAAGATGCTCAACGTGCCATTCGCAATCGTTGATGCAACCGTTCTGACCGAGGCCGGATATGTCGGAGAGGATGTCGAGAGCATACTCACCAGGCTTCTTCAGGATGCGGACTACAATGTCGCTCTCGCGGAGAAGGGTATCGTGTTCATCGATGAGATAGACAAGATTGCCCGAAAGAGCGACAATCCTTCCATCACCAGGGACGTCTCCGGAGAGGGCGTTCAGCAGGCATTGCTGAAAATCCTCGAAGGCAGTATAGTCAACGTGCCGCCGCAGGGTGGCAGAAAGCATCCGGAGCAGAAGATGATAGCCGTCAATACGGAGAATATCCTCTTCATCTGCGGTGGCGCTTTCGAAGGTATCGACAGGGATATCGCCCAGCGTCTCAATACTCAGGTCATCGGATTCGGTGCCCAGAAACAGCGCGAGCAGATAGACCGCAACAACCTTATCCAGTATATTGCGCCACAGGACCTCAGGTCTTATGGCCTCATTCCTGAAATCATCGGCCGTCTTCCGGTTCTTGCCCATCTTAATCCATTGGACAGGGACAGTCTGCTCAATATCCTCACCAAGCCGAAGAATGCGCTCATACGGCAGTATCAGGAAATATTCGCGCTCGACGGCATCAAACTGCGCGTCAAGCCTGAAGTGCTCGAATTCATCGTTGATACCGCTATCGAATACAAACTTGGGGCACGCGGCCTCCGCGCTATCTGCGAAGCCATAATGCTCGATGCTATGTTCGACGCTCCGACCAACAGCAAGAAGACTCTTACCATCACACTCGAGTATGCTCAGGAGAAGATTGAAAAATTCACCGGCAAGATGATCGGTATTTCATCAGCGAATTAATTCGCAAGAGTATTGATAAACAATAAGGGGTGGCCTGTCGGTCACCCCTTCTGTTGTTATGATGTAATCCGGCTGATTAGTTAGGTGACCAGGTTACGGTAAGAGGCATACCTGAAGTGTAATCAACGAAGTTGACAGGGATCGGCATGTGTCCGTTCTCCTCTTTGTATCCGTTAGGGAACCAGCGGAGGCCGGTGGTTGCCAGCCAGTCTGCGGTATCCTGGGTGCAGTGGATAGTGATGCCGCCTGCCTTGTTGCCGGTTCTGTCATATTCACCGTTCTTGAAGTCGTCGGTTGCACCGGTGGAGCCCCAGAAATTGGTCGGCTTAGTGGTGGCGCAGAATGCTGGCGGGAACCATACGTCGGCAAGGTTTGCGCAGTTGATGAACATATAGGACATTGTCGGGTTGTGTGAAACGTCACAGAGATCACCAAGTCTGAGAGTGCGCATATTGTCGTTGTTGTCGAACATATGGGTGAGGCTCGTTGAGCAACTTAAATCGAAGCTTGAGCAGTCCAGTTCGGTAACGGCGTCCATATATGAAAGCATGTAGTTGAAGTTGGTGACATTGCTTGTGTTGAACTTGCTGAGGTCGAGTTTTTCAACGCAGTTGCAAGAGCAGAACATACTCCACATGTTCATTACGTTCTCAGTATTGAAGTTGGAAACGTCGATGACGGTTGCCTTCTTGCAATACCAGAACATATTGCGCATGCTGGTCACGTTGTCTGTATTGAAGTTCTTGAGATCGAGTTCCTTGACGACGAGCATGTGGCTGAACATATAGCCCATGTCCTCGCAATTTTCAGTGATGAGATCTGTAAGACCGACAATCTCCTCACATCCTGTGAAGTAAGAGAAGAGGTATGTGGCGTTGTACCCTACTTCAAATTTGTCCGCTGTGGATGCGATAGTGACAACTCCTGAAACAGGATCATATGAAGCGTATGCAGGACATTCAGAAGCGAGGTCGCTGACTTCCACACCGATGGTTGAAGGATTCCTTGGTGAGAAGACAATCTTCGTAATTTCTACAACAGCCGATCCTGTAGCGAAAGTAGCGGTCGGGTCTGTGAGGCTCTTGATAGCTACGTTGACGGTAGGACCCTCATTGAGTGTGCAGAGGCCGCCGAGAACTGGTGCGCCTTCGAGGTTGTTGAATGCGAAGTCACCTTCGTAAATCTTTGCACGCTCGACGGTGAGGCTTTTATCAGCCTTCATCTTGAGTGTCTGGCTCTTACCGTCGGTAGTGGCAAGGGTAATCTCGAGGTTGGTGTAAGTGTTGGCCGGAACCACTACATAGAAAGGAACTGCGGTAGTACCTATTGCGACACCTTCGCCGCAATTGAGTACGAGTCCGTCGGTGCTGCCTACGACTGCTGCGTCATCGACGACTGTGAACTCTCCGCTGAGGCCCTGATCAGCCGTGAAGGAGATGCTTTTGACCTTTGTGTCGGCTGCAGTGGTGGTTACATTAAGCTTGAGAATACCGCAGAGGTTCTTGAACGGAAGGTTCTCGTCGGAAGATGTTGCATACATCGGGTTGTAAGCGACATTGCCTGCTACATAACCCTGGGTTGCTGGCAGGAACGGAACGGATGACGTTGCGGAGAAATATGAGGCCGGGTAGTATGCGACAACCGGGTCGCCGGTGAGTGTGGTGTCTGCTTCATTTACCTTCATGAAGCCGGCTGTAGTGCCGCCTTCATATGCCTCATACTTTACAGTGAGAGATGCGTCCGGTGTGGCGACCATAATCTGGTCTCCGCCGTTCCACGCTACGTGATATACATCTCCATCGGCCTGAAGGATGGTACGTGTTTCGCCGTTCTCGATGGTTGCATGGAAAATACCATCGTTCTTTGCGTTGTTCTGCAGGGTGAAAGACTCCTGCTGGCAGCCTGCGAGCACTGCTGTCGCAGCTGCGATTGCGAATAATGATTTCTTCATTTCAGGGTCCTCCTTAGAATGGTTTGAGTGATTCGAAGAGATCCGGAGCGAAGCCTGCGCCCTTGCCGAAATCCTCATTGCTTCCGTTTGTCCCGCTAGCGCAGATGATGTTTTCTCCCATCATCTCCGAAACTTCAACGAGCGGAGTTGAATAAATGTTTTTAATCATAATTTTGATAAGATTTATTAATAATTCGAATTGGAATCAACATATTTATACAAAAATATAACATTTTTACTGTAAATGCAATCAAATTGAAAAATATAGAAGGGCGGTCGCAATGACCGCCCTTCTTTGTATAAGGTGCATATTGTAAACTAGTTAGGTGACCAGGTTACGGTAAGAGGCATGCCAGTGGTGTATTCAACGAAGTTGACATTGACCGGCATATGTCCGTTTGCTTCATTGTATCCGGAAGGGAACCAGCGGAGACCGGTGGTTGCAAGCCAGTCTGCGGTATCCTGGGTGCAGTGGATAGTGATGCCGCCTGCCTTGTTGCCGGTTCTGATATAATCGCCATTGCTGAAATCATCGGTTCCTGTATATCCCCAGAAGTTGGAAGGCTTCTTTGATGAGATGAATGCCGGAGCGAACCAAATTTCTCCAAGGTAAGGACAGCGGCAGAACATATATGACATAGTAGGGTCGTGTGATGTGTCGAAGAGTTTACCCAACTTGAGAGTCTGGAGCTCACGGCAGTCATATATGAGATAGGAAACGGTTGTTGTAGCACTTGCGTCGAAGTTCGAGAGGTCGAGATGCTGGAGCTTGTAGCAGTAAGCGAATGCGTAGCTCATTGTAGTAACACCGCTGGTATTGAAGTTGGAAACATCAAGCTCCGTGATGTTGTCGCAGTGGCAGAACATACTCCACATCGAACCGTTGTTTTCTGTGTTGAAGCTTGTGACATCAATCTTAGTCGCAGCCTGGCAGTACCAGAACATATGGTCGAGGGCGGTGCAGTTTTCAGTATTGAAGTTCCTGAGGTCGAATTCCTTCATACCTGAACAGTATGCGAAAAGATATGCCATGTTTTCGCAGTTTTCGGTGCTGAGATCCTGGAGACCGACAATCTCTTCGCACTTTCTGAATCCATAGAACATATTTGATGCATCGTATCCAAATTCGAATTTGTCAGCGGTGGATGCGATAGTGATCTCATCGGTAAGAGGGTCGTATGTTGCGTATGCAGGGCATTCTGAAGCGAGGTCGCTGACCTCGATGCCGGCAGTTGAAGGATTCTTTGGCGAGAATACAATCTTCGTGACGGCATTGGTGACCTTGGTGTCCTTAGCAAATGTCATGGTAGGGTCGGTGAGTGATTTGAGTGCGATGCATACCTCTTCTCCAACTCCGAGTGTGCAAAGACCGCCAAGTACCGGCGCACCCTCGAGGTTGTTGAATGCGAAGTCGCCTTCATAAATCTTTGCGCGCTCGACTGTGAGGCTCTTGTCAGCCTTCATAGTGAGGGTCTGGCTTCTGCCGTCAGTGGTTTCAAGCTTGATTACGAGGTTGGTGTAGGTGTTTGCAGGGACTACTACATAGAAAGGAACTGCAGTAGCACCGATGGCAACACCTTCTCCGCAGTTGAGGATGAGGCCTTCAGTGTCGACTACGACTGCTGCGTCATCGACAACTGTGAACTCTCCGCTGAGACCCTGGTCAGCACTGAAAGAGATGCTTTTGACCTTTGCGTCGGCTGCAGTGGTGGTTACATTGAGTTTGAGAATACCACAGAGGTTCTTGAACGGAAGGTTCTCGTTGGTTGATGTTGCATACATCGGGTTGTAAGCGACATTGCCTGCTACATAACCCTGGGTTGTTGGCAGGTACGGAACAGCTGATGTAGAGGAGAAGTAACGGGCAGGGTAGTATGCCACAACTTCTTCGCCTGTAAGGGTGGTGTCTGCTTCGTTTACCTTCATAAAGCCGGCTGTAGTGCCGCCTTCATATGCCTCATACTTTACAGTGAGAGATGCGTCCGGTGTGGCGACCATAATCTGGTCTCCGCCGTTCCACGCTACGTGATATACATCTCCATCGGCCTGGAGAATGGTACGTGTTTCGCCGTTCTCGATGGTTGCATAGAAAATACCATCGTTCTTTGCGTTGTTCTGCAGGGTGAAAGACTCCTGCTGGCAGCCTGCGAGCACTGCGGTCGCAGCTGCGATTGCGAATAATGATTTCTTCATTTCAGGGTCCTCCTTAGAATGGTTTGAGTGATTCGAAGAGATCCGGAGTGAAGCCTGCGCCCTTGCCGAAATCCTCATTGCTTCCGTTTGTCCCGCTAGCGCAGATGATGTTTTCTCCCATCATCTCCGAAACTTCAACGAGCGGAGTTGAATAAATGTTTTTGACCATAGAATAAATATATTAGATTAAGAAATATGTAATTCAAAACAGAGATTCTTGTAATTTCTTATTTTTTCAAAGTTACAAAAAAAAGAATGATTTCAATTATTTAATACTATTTATTGATTTACATTGTACTCCGAATACATAGTATTAAATGCAAAATTCGCCAAATACTGCAACGATATTGGATATTTTTTTGGAAAATATTCTTCGTATAATTACCTTTGGCGAGCCTTTCAGGAAGAACAGTCTTTCTTCTGACGGCATTTTCCCGACAAATATTTCACATACATTATAATGTACGATATTATTGAATTGAGTGGCAAGACAAAAGAAGAGTTATATGCCATCGCAAAGGACTTGAATATCTCCAGGCCTCAGTCCATTGCACCTGAAGATCTTATTTATACCATTCTTGATGAACAGGCTATCCAGAGCCACGAGAATCCGCGCCAGAAAAAACAGCGTCAGCGTATCAAGGCGTCCGGCAAAGGCCAGGCACCGGTGTCTTCATCCGCCAATGAGAGTGTTGCTCCGGCATCTGACGAAAAGAATGCGGCACAGACGGACACCGGACAGGAATCGGCTCCTGCAGAAGGGGCCAAGCGCCGCCGCGGGCGTCCGAAGAAAAATGAATCCCTTGTAGCTGAACAGAATGACCAGAAGTCTCTGCCGGCTGCATCTGCCGATGCTCCGGAGAATGGAAAACGTCAGGGCCGCGGGCGTAAGGGCGCGAAGCCGGCTGTGCAGCCAGTAGAAGAAGCAGTGGAAGCGGTTGCGCCGACAGCGGAAACTCCTGCTGAGAAGATTGCTGAAGTGCCTTCTGAACAGGTGCAGCGCAAACGTGGCAGAAAGCCGAAGGGACAGGAGTCTCAGGCTTCAGTGCCGCAGACGAAACCGGAATCCGCAGAGCAGGTACAACGACCTGTTCCTGCCCAGCAGTCATCTCAGCCGCAGCTTTCGCAGCCTGCCCAACAGCAGCCGAAGCAGCCACAACAACCAGTACAGCCGAAGTTTGAATTCGAGGGGCTAGTCGAGGCGGTCGGAGTTCTGGAGGTTATGCCGGATGGATACGGATTCCTTCGATCATCAGACTACAATTATCTGAATTCGCCGGACGATATATATGTGTCCCAGTCCCAGATCAAATCATATGCCCTCAAGACCGGCGATACGGTTCTCGGTGTAATCCGTCCTCCACGCGAAGGCGAGAAGTATTTCCCGCTCATAAAGGTCAAGAAGATCAATGGCCGCCAGCCGGAATATATCCGCGACAGGGTTCCGTTTGATTTTCTCACACCGCTTTTCCCTGATAAGAAATTCAATCTTGTAGGTCAGGGACACAACAGCAATATTTCAATAAGGGTCGTGGATCTCTTCACGCCTATCGGAAAGGGCCAGCGCGGTCTCATCGTGGCGCAACCTAAGACTGGTAAGACAGTCCTCCTCAAGGATATCGCAAATGCGATTGCTGACAACCATCCTGAAGTATATATGATAGTGCTCCTCATCGATGAGCGTCCTGAGGAAGTGACCGATATGGAGCGCAGTGTCAAGGCAGAAGTCATCGCATCAACTTTCGACGAGCCGGCGGAGCATCACGTGAAGGTCTCCAATATGGTTCTCGAGAAGGCGAAGCGCCTTGTGGAGTGCGGACACGACGTGGTAATCCTTCTCGATTCAATCACGCGTCTCGCTCGTGCTTTCAATACCGTGCAGCCGGCATCCGGCAAGGTGCTTTCCGGTGGTGTCGATGCCAATGCGCTCCAGAAGCCGAAGCGTTTCTTCGGTGCAGCCCGCAATATCGAGAACGGCGGATCGCTCACCATTCTTGCGACAGCCCTCACCGAGACCGGATCCAAGATGGATGACGTGATCTTCGAGGAATTCAAGGGTACAGGTAATCTCGAGCTCCAGCTCGACCGCAAGCTTGCGAACAAGCGCATATTCCCGGCAGTCGACGTTACTTTGAGCTCGACCCGTCGTGACGATCTTCTCTATGACCCTGATTATCTCAACAGAATCTGGGTTCTGAGGAACTATCTTTCCGATATGAATTCGGTCGAAGCGATGGAATTCATGAAGTCCAGATTGGAGAAGACCCGCAACAATGAGGAGTTCCTCATTTCGATGAATGGCGACAAACTTCAGTAACTGCCTGATAGCTATTGCATAAGTCCCCGCGGGTTGTTCCTGCGGGGATTTTTTTGAAAAAATAGTTGTGAAATATTTTGGAAAGTCGGAAAAAAGTCCTCACCTTTGCGGCCGCTTTGGCGGAGGGGTCGTGACGAACGGCGGCCGCCGGGGCGGGCGAGGGG
>JAZRZH010000046.1:0-19821 GCA_045601245.1 Bacteroidales bacterium | reverse complement strand
ATCCTTTGGCATTACTTGTTTAATGTAGCGATAGTCATCATCAAGTTTCTTCATATAGTTCTTGATGGCGATTAAGATATCCCATTGAGAACGGTTCCTGATTCGTCGATGAAGTTCACGCCCTGCACCACTTTTAAAGAGCCTGGTTCTTATGCATTCGGACATATTGATATAATCATCTTCGATCATCATTCTCTCCAATAACGTCTGTTCTTCTGGAGAAATGCGAAACTTAATTGATCTTTCTCTGTAGATTTTCTTGTAGAGTGTTTTGTCTTCTTGATCCCTAAGTACTGGGAGATTATTTGTTTTATGTTTTGCTTCCATTTGACGGTATTATATTATTAATTGGGCTCCTGCCAGATTGAGATGACTGCGGAATCTCGAAACTAGTCTGACAGACATATCTTTTCACGGTTGAAAAGCAAGATGAGCCGCAGTCGGTTTATTTCCAGGTGGGGAATAAACACATCTTGTCAATTTGACAATAACGCCATGGAGGGAATTTACACATTGTGAAGACTCTATGATAGGAATCACTATGTGTGAATTCCCCACGAAGTGCGTAAAGACTTATTTGGGTGTTTGAGGGTTGGATCCATAATGCTGTAGAGTTTTAGAGTTTTGATAGCATATCATCATAGAGTTTAGAAGTTCTAGAGTCATAATGCTTTGGAATGATACAATTATGGTTCTATGGCATCTTGACTCTCTAGTTCCTTACCTCTTTTGCGGGATTCGGATTTCATCTTAGAGTCAACGGACTCCTCGATGAATGTTGTCATGCTGATTTCCATCTCAGCGCAGAGAATTTTCAGTTCCTTGAGTTTCTCCGGGGAGAGATAAAGGCTGGTTTTCCGCTTAGTTTGCGGGACTGATTGCTCCTTCGTACGTTTTGACTTCGCAGGCTTAGGTCTATGGATTTCAGAAGGCACCGTGTCAGTGCCGGATACCTCTTCCTCAATTTTGGAGGTTAGTTGGTTTCTTGAATCTTCATCTTCACAAATTCCAGGAAAGAGAGCTTTTTTATTCAGAGTGGTCATATACTTGCTTATTTAATCCTATTGAACAATTCTTGGAAAGCTTTGTCTATATCTTTAGCGGCAGTACATTCGGGATCATATTCTTGAATGGTCATTCTGCGATTGCTTGCCTGCTGTACTTTTGTACATTCCCTGATATAGGTTGGTACCAAATACTCTGGATATTTTTCTTTTAGGAAATCTCCATGAAAAAGGGTACTGAGTGTTCTTTTATATCGGTTTACCAACAAACCCAGAAGTTCTATGTTTGGATTCATCCGAGGATCACTCTTGAGCAGTTCTATCATTTCCATCATCTGTTCTGCGCCGCTTATACTATATCTTTCCAGTGTTGTTGGAATAACAACACCATCAACTGCTAATAAGGTGCTGATTCCAAGAAGTTCTGCCGATGGCGCTGTATCAAAGATTACGAGGTCATATTGTTTGCTTATCGGAGAAACGATGTCTGAAATAATGTATTCCTTGGGCATTTTAGAAATAATACGCGCTTCGATTCTTCCGAGATCGCTATTGGATGCCACGAAATCTATACGACACCCATTGCTATACACCCGCGTATTTATGTCTTCCGGAACAATGGGTTCTCTAGATACAAGAATCTCTGGCAACGATCTTCCATGTAATTCGTGTCCATCTTGTAAAAGGTCTGTGAGGTTTGCTTGGGGGTCTGTGTCAAGCATAAGTACCCTCTTCCCTTTTTTTGTATTCCAAAATCCGCATTCTAGGGCAAGCGTGCTCTTCGTGACGCCCCCTTTGTAATTTGCTATCGCTATTTTCATAATTGTTTGTTTAAGTCATTAATAGCCCATTCAATTATCCAGTCTGCGAGATCTCGCCCGGAGTTTCTTTCAGATGGGTTGGTGCGCTCTAGTAGCAGGTGCGATATCTTTATGCCTATCTCAGGATAGTTGGCAGCACGTCTAGACCACTCATCCATAGCGTCCAGATCTGGGAATGCAATTACCTCCCGTCCTGTTAAAACTTTGACCCGATCATTTAGCTGTGATTTGCCACCGGTTGCCAACCATATGTACTCTGGCATAAATGCTGCGCATATTACAGCCGTTTTTTCAGCTTCAACAAGGGCAACCTTCTTGTCTGGATACTTACATAGCAAGTGCTCTCCAAACAAGCACTGTGTTACATTCCACGATGACGGAAGTTCTCCTGATTTCTTCAATTCCGAATGTACCCAGTTGATATTAAATGGCATTGCTTCATCCTTTATTCTATGGCCTGTCTCAGGATTATATTTCATTATTTTCCCTGTTCGGCATCGGCCATCTATGTCAATTTCGAAAAATATTACATCGCCGGAATGTGTCACTCCCAAATGATAGTCGTCTATTAATTTGAGAATGAGTTCCCCTGTTATAAAATGCCTGAGGTAAGCAATAAAGTTACTGTCAACATCCTTTCTAACTGATCTGTGGACATAAGCCATATCAATCACATTGATTTTCTGTTCTGATTTCATTTTGGATTTGCTAATAAATATGTTGTGGGATGAACATGAATGAAATGTTGGATGCGCTTGGAAATACTGTCTGGGAGTGTAATGATAGCCACAGCTACTTTCATGATCACAGCGCCCCACATAGTCATCTAAGTAATTACCGTTTTCATCGACATATCGAGTAAAACACCGATTCCTGCCACACTGGGGGCATTGATACCGGCTTCTACTGCCCTTATATGGTTCTAGTTTATATTTGCTCATCATCTGTATCTGTTTTGTGGTTCAAAATTCGACCTACTTTTGATTTGCTAACACCTAACTCTTGTTGAATTTCACGATATGAGAGTCCCTGCGAATGAAGATTCATAATGTTCTGTTCGAGATTTTGAAGTTCGTCATCAGATAATGTCTTCAGGTGTTCCTTTTCGCGCCCAACCCCAAGCGTTTCAATGCGTAATGCATTCTCTTCCACCCCTATTTGAAACAGCATCACGTTATCAGCATCATATTTCATATCGGCGGATCGAACTTTAACCTGTTTTATATACCTGATATGGCTATCCTTTGCAGATTGGCCGATGCAAAATGCACTGTCAAAGAAATTCATCAATCTTTTGGACCCAGCCAAATCATTCTGAGTCATAGGATAGAACATTGACCGCTTAGGCGTATGGGCGACTACGAGAACGGTCCAGCCTTGTGCCTTCTTTGCCAAAATTTTCTTCATAAATCGGCTCGCTGTCTCACCTTTTTCTGAAGCATTGCATAAATAGGTCAAGTTATCTATGATGATTACTTTCGCATTCACCTTTTCAGCAGCCGCATCAATATTGGCAAATATCACATCTTCAAAGTTGTCGGGGTCCAGTATATTCGAATTAATTACAGCCCGATAGAATGTTTTTGGAAATTCATGGAGCGCACCATTAGTCCCTGTATATCGCCTCTGAAACTGTTTGTCTGACAATTCAAAGTCGGCATATAGAACATTATGCATCTGTGCTATTTCTTCGCCTATTTGTACGGCCAATATGGTTTTCCCACAACCAGCATCACCAAATAAGCATGTTATCTCGCCTTCGATTATCAAATCATTGTACAGCTTAACAGGATCTGGCAGAAGCTTGGCAGCGGCAATGGTATCATTTGCAGATTTGATGATTAATAGCCCAGCTGTAAGTTCTTTGGCTTCAATATCAGCTCTGATGGCATCAATGGGATTATCTGTAATCATCATCTTTTTGATTTTCTTGAATGTTTTTCAAAAAGTTCGATGGCTAGATCGGCATCAACTACTATAGTTCGGCCATCCTGAGATACAGCATCCTTTATAATTGTATTCTTCAGTTTTTGCGCCCTACTCTCCTTGCAATGGAACAATTGGCAGATTCCATCCAGTCCATATATGAGATGTTTAGGCTGTGTATCCACATTGCCGCTGCCGGGGGAGGATTTAATAATTGATTTCAGTTGTCCGACTGTTAGCATTGAAATCGGAGTACTATCATCTACGAATTGTAATTGATTATTCATAATTTTAATTTTTTAAACATAATAACTCCAGCGCGCTATGATGTCTTGACGTCACTTGCAAAGGAATCTCATTCTTTCCATGCCGTCAATAGACAAGCGGTAGACGAAATGTTAGACAACGCTGAATAACAAGATTTTATCCCCCTTGGGATATATAAAAAAGAAGCGGAGACATCTCCGCTTCCAAACCGTTTCTTTAGGGACTACTTTCTCGAGCTTTGAGGATACATGTTGTCCCAACCGTCCATGTTGTCTCAGTTGTCTCAGTTGTCTTTTCTGTCCTTGGTATTTTTCCTGTCCATCAAGTCTTTATAGTCTAACTTCTTCAGGATGTTGACATCAATGTATCTGTTCAGGTTTTCTCGTTTTATTTTTCTTCTTTCATCCGCATTTGAACCACTTCCTCCATCCATAGCTTTTGATATCGAATTACGTATCGTGCTATCACTTACATTCCATAGTTTGCCAAAGATTTTATCGTACGATAAAATCCCATATTCTTCGCAAATCCTTTGTGCAGCATAATATACCTCATTCTTCTCTCTTCCGTTTGGATTCTTTTGAGATTTTTCAACTATCTGGCACTTTTCATCTAGCCATCCAAGCAAAATCATCATTTCAAGTGCTTTAACTACATCCGGGCATGTGGCTATTTCTATAGGAATAACAGACATAATAGTTACGCCTAGTTGATACGGCCGTTTAATATAGTCTCCTGTTCGATAGTCAGCCAGCATTTCTCTATAGCGTTCAATAGTAAAATTGCCTCTCAAGAAGTAATCGTAAAATTCTCTTCTTGACAGCATATTCTTAATCTGCCTCTTGAACTCATCATCACATGATTTATCCTCTTGAAGGATAGTCGCAACTCTATCAAAGAAGTATTCCTCGCTGAATGGCGGAACTTGAGATATACAATAATTGTATTCTTTAGAAATTTTATACAACAGGTGGTATTTCAATGAGAATAACATCAAGAAACAGTCTTGCTCAAATAGCGCCAAATACAATACTACTAATACAATAATAATTAATAGAATAAACATTATCCACGCCATATCTATTCCTGCTTTAAAAAGTTCTGAAATTTCGTCATACCCTCCTCCTTGGTCTTATCGGCCACGTCAATGTATGGCTTCATTGAATGGTAATCAGAATGTCCAGTGTATTTCATCACAATTTGGGGTGGAATACCAGCGGCCAAAGCTGTGCAGATGAATGTGCGGCGTGCAGCATGGGTACCCATCAGTTTCCATTTCGGTAAACAGATATCCTTACGTTTCCCATCACAATATTGAACGATGTTTATCGGTTCCAGAAACTCACATAACTCACAAATCTCCTTCAAGTACTTGTTCATTTTCTGATTTGAGATAACGGGGAGGGCAAGACCATCAAAATCGAATGCGGCATATTTGTCGAGAATTGCCTGAGCCATATCGTTGACTGGAATTTCAATGGAATCATCGGTTTTGATGGTGGTGATATGGATAATCCCATCATTTATGTGATTACGCTGTAATTGGGCCATGTCTGAATATCTCAGAGATGTAAAGGCACAGAAGCAGAAAAGATCTCTCACCTTATCAAGAGAAGATTTCTCTTCGACTACCTTTTTGTATTCCTCGCCTTTCATATCGTGCAGTGTAACTTCAGTTCCATTTTTAGGAATCTTGAAATTAAACAACTTGAGCAATTCGTCCTTAGTCAAGAACACAACAGGTTTCTTGGTGTCCTTCAAGCGTGCCTTATATGATTTAAACACTACAACCTGCGTGTATTCTCTCTCAACACACCAGTTCAAATACCAACGTATCATCGTCAATTCCTTTGATATTGAGACATCAAGCATTTGCAACTCTATTGCATCATAGTGGACATACGCATCAAATGTTTCCTTATCCCAATCATCTAGGGTGATATTTTCATTGAAAGCCTTGATGTGATTGCGGAGGGTCGTAAATTTTTTTGCAGTGTTGACAGCCCACTTTCGATTCAACTTCCCATCCTCCAGAAATTCATCGAAATGCCTAAAAAATGGCACGGGGCCATTACTATCCTTCTGTGGGGCATCAACAGCCCTTCCAACGACTTCCGACAATTTCCTCTTGATTTGGTCTTTAGTCAATTTTGCGTTATTGGCTTCAAGTCCATCAAAGATTGAAGTTATTGCTGCAATTCTAGAGTTTATGGTATTATATGGTACTTTCTTGGCATTTGAAGCACCATGTTTCACTTTCATCGCATTCTCATCCCATTTGTCAGGATTAATGCTGTATCCGATGCTGGAACAGAACCGTACACCATGCAAATAGATTGATACATTAATCGGGTGGTCTCCTTTCTTGTCCGGACGCGTGAATAAGTAGAATGTTACAGCCATAGCTTGTAAAATTTATTTACAATACAAATTTACAAGCTATTTTTGAAAATACAAGCCAAAACCAAAAAAGGCTTGATACCGCTAATTGCTTGATATCAAACCTTTAAAGTTGTTTAACAATTCCTAAAAATTGTTCGTTGTGCGGGTGAAGGGACTCGAACCCTTACGCGCAAGGCACAAGATCCTAAGTCTTGCTTGTCTACCAGTTTCAACACACCCGCGTGTTTGCAGGGCGCAAAGTTAATCAACTTTTTGCTCCCTGCAAATATCAATACGATTTGGCGATAGCCAGGAAGTCCGCGGCCTTGAGTGCAGCACCGCCGATGAGTCCGCCGTCTATGTCGGGACAGGCGAAGAGTTCCCCGGCATTCGAAGGCTTGCAGCTTCCGCCATAGAGGATGGAAACCTTGTCGGCGAATTCCTCACCGAACTGGCCGGCCAGAGTGCCGCGGATAAAGGCGTGTATCTCTTCGGCCTGAGCAGACGTGGCTGTGACGCCGGTACCGATTGCCCAGACAGGTTCATAGGCCACGATCACCTCTGATGCCTCGAGCTCCGAAAGCTGGAAAAGCACGTCAGCAACCTGCGCGCCCACCACTTCGAAGTGCTTACCTGCATTGCGTTCCTCGAGTTTTTCGCCCACACAGAAAATCGGGCTGAGGCCGTTCTCCAAAGCGAGCCTGATCTTCTTGACAAGTTTCTCGGAAGTCTCGCCGTAATACTGACGGCGCTCGGAATGGCCGAGGATTGTATACTGGCATCCGAGGCCGGCGATCATCGCTGCGGAGACCTCACCGGTATATGCGCCCTTCGCCTCATCTGCACAGTTCTGGGCACTCAGGGCGATGCTGCTGCCCTTTATGACCTCCGCTACAGGAGCCAGGTGCGTGAACGGCGGAGCGATTATCAGATTGACATCAGCAGGGACCTCGGCGAGGCCTGCGACAAGCTCATTAGCGAGCTGAACGCCTTCGGCAACGGTAGTGTTCATCTTCCAGTTGCCTGCTACTATTTTTCTTCTCATAATAAAAAGATATTTATCAATATTCTAGAAAGTTACGGTAAGACCCGCACCGATATTGAACCCGGGCTCGATATAGAGCGGCACATACTGGTTGCGGCTGTTGAGGATATTACCGGCCTTGACATATACCATCAGATGGTCAGAAACGACATAATTGACATCCGCGTCCAGGGTTGTGATGGCGGGTACGGAATATGTCACCGGAGCGGCGCCTGAGGAAATCCTGACACCGTCGGCATACCAGCACGACGGATCGCCGGCAATGGCGCTCCTGTAGTTGAATTCAGCGGAAGCGATGACCCTTTCCTTCCAGCTGTAACGCGCATAGTAGCGGGCCTTGACGGCGGGAAGTTCGTTGGTGGAGAGATTGTCCGGAGAGAAATACCAGTTGTAGCGGAATTCGCCGCCAGTGGTGATATCGGCGGACTTCCAGAATGCCTCGAGGTTGACGGAAAGCCGGTTGATATCCATATAGTGAGGACTTACGCCGAGAGGCTCCGAGTATGGAGGCGGACAGTTGTCCGAATCCTCTGAAGGAATCGGCTCAGATGAGAGCACCGGAGCGAACACAGCATTATTGCGAACCATCGAGAATGCCCCGGAGAGATTGAATGCCATCCTTCCGAATACCACGCTCTCGAGTGTCAGCGAGGCGTCGAGAGGACGGGAACCAAAGAGCAGCGGGACATCCGGAGAGAGGTACGGTGCCTTCGAGAGCAAATCAGAATAAGCATTCATATCATTGCCTCCCGTGACGACTCCCCTCAGCCACAAATACTTCCGCACAAGGCAAAGACGCGCGTCCACCTGAGGGAACATATTGCTCCAAGGTTCAAGGTCATTGCCATCGGCCGGCTCGCTGCCGTCCTCCTTCGGGATTCCGAAATGATTGCCGAACTTGACTCCGAACTTTCCGGAGAAACCGCGGTGCTTGTATTCGTACATCGGAGAAAATTCAACGACTCCGAGAGTATAGTTCTTGATCGCGTCGTATGAGGAATAGTCGATGGACATATCCACATAAACCCTGTGCACCTCGAAAGAGGTCCCGACTATTCCGCCGAACGTAAGTCTGTTCTCGCGCATCGAGACCGGATCTTCGACAAGATACGGATTGTCGTGAAGCGCCCCGGTCTTCCTGTAGGCGACCGAGAAGTCGTAGTATATGCTGTTATCCTCCTCGTGTGCGGAGCTGAGGTCCATATTGAATTTGAGGGCGCTCCGGTCAAATGACGTCATACCGCCCGTCGACGGCCTGAAATCGTAAGTGTCATACCCGTAGCCCGCTCCGGCATTGAATTCGCCCGTCGCCCAGACATACTTGAAATCCGCTCCGGCCTCATTGCGGGAGCGCCCCACATTGACATTATAGTTGCCAATGGCGGACGGGACATCGCCCCAGAATGAATTATGCCTGCCGAAAAGACTGAAATTCAAGCCCTTTCTGGTAACTTTCTGGAATTGCAGCTCGAGTGTCGGCATTACGGGATACTGACATCCGGCCCTTGCCGTGAAGAAAGGATAGCGCTGTACATCGGCCGAATCCAATCGGATGGCATCATACGGTGTGAATTCATAGAGATTACTGTACGGGCGGTTGAATATCGAATAGTCAAAGTTCCGCTCGAATACTGTGATCGAATCATCTATGCCGGAAGGTATCGTGGGCTTGAATATTTCGCCGAGACTGACGTTATAATTGCGCACCACCTCAACCGTAGGATCAATTACCTGCGCTCCCGTCTTCACCGGTATCAATGCGGCGAATGATGCTGCCGCAAGAAGTCTGATATATGATCTCATAGCCTTTTACTCATTACTGTTTGAAAGTTTCGCGAGGCGGTCGTTCACGATGCGGAGGACATCATCCTCAACGGACGGCTTGTACCCGTCCGCAATGCTGCGGTAAGTCGCCTCCGCCTGTACCCTGTCACCGCGTGACGCAAAAGCATCACCAAGCACAATGAAGCTCTTAGCCAGCCAGTACATCTGGCTGCTGCCGCTTTCGGAGAATCTATAGGTCCTATCTTCTACTGAATCATAGTCACCGGCATTGAATGCATTGAGAATCAGCATATATGCACTTTCAGCGCCATACTCGTCCGAGGTGTCGGATGCAAGATTATCGAATATCTCAACTGCACGGCGTCTGTCTCCGGATGAAACGAGCGACATAGCCTTGACATATCCGGCCTCACGCAGAACGCTCTTTGCTGAATGTGTGAACGAAAGGACCGAATCTGCCGATGCGATTGCCGTATCATACCTCCTGGCCCGGTAATCAGAACGCATTTTGCCGGAAAAAGCGCTGCATCTCACATCATCCATTGATGCCGTCTCCGCCAGAATCCCATATGCCTTGGATGCCTTGTCATAACGCTCCAACTCGAAATTCAACAGAGCATAACTGCCGAGTGAAGCCTCACGATAATTCCCACCGGCCTCGATTGCGGAGCGGTAGGCATCGGATGCCGCTTCCTTCCTCCCTGTGCGACGCAGAGACTCAGCGAGCAGATAGCATGCCTTGGCGTAATCCTTTCCTTTTGGATAAGATGCGATATAAGACTGGAACTCATTGGTAGCAGACGCGTAATTACCTTGATAATAGAGTTGTTCCGCAGCAGCAAAAAGCATCGCTCCTCGCTCGTCATCAGTTTTTGAAGACGATAAGCCCATCTCATCTATATAGGCAAGATATTCGTTCGGCTTGTTTATGATACGGTAGATATTCTCCATTCCGGCGAGCGCATCCTTGGCCATCTCGGTATCGGGAGCGCGCTTGACGATACTGCGGTAATACTCGAGAGCCTTGTCATACTTGCCGGCATTCGAATTGATCATCGCGAGTTCAAGCAACGCCTTGGAGAGATAGGTGCTGTCCGACTTGACGCCGAGCAGTGTCAGGAAGCATTCTGCGGCATCCTCGCCCTTGTCCTGCTGTGCGTAGGCCCTGCCGAGTTCGTAGAGAGCCTTCGGATAGAGCGGTGCGGAAGGATGATTGCCGACCGCCTCGGAGAGAAGTTCGACCTTCTTGTTCTCGGAGCCTGAAAGTCCGTATGCAAGTGCAGCCTGAAGGAGCGGATAGATGTCGTCGGAGCCAGGATATCTGTCAGAGATGCCTTCATAGAGCGCCGCAGCGGTCGAATAGTCATTCTGCATATAGTGAGCATCCGCCATCCTTATCCTTGCATCCTTCTCGAAGTATGTATCAGAGCAGGCCAGGTAATCCGAGAACCATTTCTGTGCAGCATCATATTCGCCGCGCTTGAAATAGCAGTATGCCTGATTGTAAATGGCCATCGGATATTCCGCGCTGCGCTTGAACCCCTTGTCAGAGAGGATTTTATTGTTCGCAGCAATAGCATCAGCATAACGTTCGTCGCGGAAAAGGCACTCCGCCTTCCAGAAGGTGGCGAGATTGTCGAGCTCCGGATTGCTGCTGCCGCTACCGGTGGAAATGTCAAGCATAGGCAGGGCCGAGCGCCATGCGCCGCCTTCAACCAGCTGCATTGCACGCAGGAAGGAGGCCTTCTGCAGGTTGGATGCGACTTCCGGACTCGGATTCGTAATCTTCCTGAGCATCGTGACTGCCGTCTCGTAGTCTTCCCGGTCTATCAGGGCCATCGCCATATAGTTGTTGATGATGTCGGAACGCTGTCCCGATGGATATTTTTCAAGATACTCCGCAAAGCGGGAGATATCGGAATTGACGTCGAACGAGAGCTTCGCATAGTTGAACATCGCATCCTCTGCGATAACGGCATCAAAAGGCAGTTCGGAGGCCTCCTTGAAATCGATGATCGCGGCAAGTTTGTTGCCGGAACGAAGATGGCAGTTCGCCTTGTAATAGCGGGCGCTCTGAGTGAGCGAATCCGCCTCTCCAATCACCTTCCCGAACGAAGTGATGGCACGTGGCCAGGATTCGAGGCTGTATGAGAGCATAGCGGAGAGATAGTGATCCTTGCGCGATATCTCGGTGGCGGAAGCTTCGTAGATATCCATATATCTCTGCGCCTGTTGAGAATCCCCGAGGGAAAAATATGACTCTGAGAGTATTCTGGCGACATTCGGCTTCAGATCTGTACCTATGCTGTCAAATACGGACAGCCCGTTGTCTATGACATAATAATAATCTCCGCTGAGGAACTTCGACTCGAGAAGATAATATGAAGACATCAGTTTGAACCGCGAATCCGCCGCTGCCTTGACAAACAGGCCGCACGCATCCTCGAACTGTCTATCGAGATACTTCACATAACCAAGATAATAAAGCGACGGATATGTATAATGCGCCGCTTTGCTGGCGATGATGCTCTCGAAATCCTCAGTTGCTTCCTTGCGCCTGCCCTGCGTCATTTCGCAGAACCCTCTCTTGAATCTGAACTCAGTCCTCCAGCCCTTGTAGAGATACTTTTCATTGATATGCCGGAGTATCCTGCCCGCCTCGGCATAGCGTCCGCGGTCGAAATACTTCGACGCCAGGGCGTAGCGTACCATCGAGAGTTCCGGAGCATTCGGATATTTATCCGAAAAGACCTTCACCATACCGTCTATGTTAACGCGATCCAAAGCAATGGCACAAAGGACCTTATAGGCTTCAATCTCGGATTGTTTCAATTCATTCCGGCCGGAGATGGAGGCCGCCAGTTCATCGAATGCCTTTTCGGCCGCATAGTATGAGCCGCTGTAATACAGTTTGCGGGCGGATTCGAGCCGTCCGCTCCAGTCCGGGTCATCCGCTGCCGCGGCCCTGCCGCAAGGCAGAAGCATCAGCAGAAGTGCCAGTATGTATAGTATGTTATGTTTCATCAGAATGCAAAAATACCAAAATATATTATAATTTTGTAATCGTTAACTATCAGCCTATGTCCGCAGACAACGATAATAGCATCAAATTGATTGAGTTCCATAACGCCGACATCACAAACGGCGACGTCGTCATCATAGAATCTCTCAACCTCTCTGTCGAAGAGGGCGAATTCGTGTACCTGACAGGCAAGGTCGGAAGCGGCAAGACCTCCATCATCCGCACCATCATCGGAGAGAATCCTATCCGTTCGGGAGAGGCGGAAGCCGTGGGATATGACCTCACCCGAATCAAGAAGAAGCAAATACCGTACCTCAGGCGGCAGATCGGAGTCATCTTCCAGGATTTCCAGCTGCTTATGGACCGCACGGTAGAAGACAATCTCCGCTTCGTCCTGGAGGCGACCGACTGGAAGGAGAAGCCGGCAATAAGCCTCAGGATCGCCGAAGTCCTCGAGGCAGTGGGCATGGAGCACAAGGCGCACAAGATGCCTCACCAGCTCTCCGGAGGAGAACAGCAGCGCATCGCGATAGCCAGGGCTCTGCTCAACGAGCCGAAGCTGATCCTCGCCGATGAGCCCACCGGCAATTTGGACAGCGAAACAGCCGATGGCATTATGCAGCTGCTGAGTGATATCAACCGGGGACGCGGCACAGCAGTGCTGATGGTAACTCACAATACCGGCATTATCAGGCAGTATCCTGGTCGTGTACTATACTGCGAAGACAGCATCTGCCGTGAACTGACTCTGCGGAATGAATAAGAAATATTCAGACATAATCGCTTGGTTTCAAGCCAATATGCCCGTTGCGGAGAGCGAACTCGTATATTCCAATTCATATGAACTGCTTGTAGCCGTGATGCTTTCTGCGCAATGCACCGACAAGCGCATCAATATGGTCACCCCCGCCCTTTTCAAGCGTTTCCCCACCCCGCAGGACATGGCAGCGTCCACACAGGAGGAGATATTGGGTTACGTCAGGAGCGTCTCCTACCCCAACAGCAAGTCGGCCCATCTGCTCGAGATGTCCAGGAAACTCGTCTCGGACTTCGGCGGCATCGTCCCCGATGACATCGACGCACTCCAGACCCTTCCCGGCGTCGGGCGCAAAACAGCGAATGTCATCGGTGCGATAATGTTCGACAAGCCGGTCATCGCGGTGGACACTCACGTGTTCAGGATTTCACGCAGGCTCGGCCTCTCGAAGGGCGGAAATGTCCTGGCTGTGGAAAAGGACCTGACAGCCGGCATCCCGGCCGATATAAGGCCGAAGGCGCATCACTGGCTGCTGCTTCACGGACGCCACATCTGCAAGTCGCAGAAGCCGCAATGCGGGATATGCGGACTTGCGCAATACTGTGACCATTTCAAAAAGAATTCAAAACAATAAACAAACTTATCATGTCAACAACACTTATCATCATCATTATCGTCGCACTCATCGTAGTGTGGTTTATCGGAGCACAGAGGAAACTTGTAAGTCAGGACGAACTCTGCAAGAATGCAATGAGCCAGATTGGCGTACAGCAGAACAGCCGTTGGGATGCCCTGACAGCCCTCGTCGAACTCGTGAAGTCATACAATGAGCACGAGTACAACACATTGAAGGACGTCATCGCAATGCGCAAGAACCTCGGCCGTGAAAGCACCGCGGCTGATGTGAATGCACAGGAAGAGGCCATCAACAATGCTATGAAGCAGATCAACATCGCAGTCGAGCAGTATCCGGACCTCAAGGCCAATGAAAACTACGGCAAGGCTATGGACAGCGTCAATACCTATGAAAACCAGGTCCGTATGAGCCGTATGGTATATAATGACACTGTCACCAAGTACAACAAGATCGTCCGTCAGTTCCCTGACTCAATCGCTGCCAGCATCCTCGGATTCGCAGCCAAGGATTATCTCCAGGAGCCTCAGGGCAAGACTGAAATGCCTTCAATGAAGATCTGATGAGAAGACTCTTCACAACACTTGCAGCCTGTCTGATATCGCTGGCCGCGTTTGCCTGGGAGCCTGAAATCAATGACATTGACATCAATGTCTCGCTTCAGGACGACGGCAGCGCCAGGATAGTCGAGGTATGGAACGTCATCGTAGCCTCCGGCACGGAGTGGTACCTTGTCCGCGACAACCTCGGTGACATACGCATCAGCGACCTTTCGGTCAGCGATGAGACCGGCAGACAATTCTACTATGAAGGAGAATGGGACGTCAACCGTTCCATCGGGGAGAAGGAAGGCCGCTGCGGTATTGTCTCCAAGAGCAACGGATGCGAGATATGCTGGGGTGTGGGCACCTACGGATACCATCTTTTCACGGTGACCTACACTATGAGCAATACAGTCAAGGCGCTCACGGATTACGATGTATTCCATATGCAGCTTGTCTCTCCGGGCCTTTCCGCTCGTCCGAAGCACTGCCGCGTGACCATCCGCAAGGATGGCACACCTTTCACGGATGACAACTGCAGCATCTGGGGCTTCGGCTTCAACGGACAGATAAATCTGGCCGGCGGAGCCATTGTAGCCGAATCCGACGAACAGTTCATCCGCGAGAGTTCGGTAATTGTCCTTGCAAGGTTCAGCAAGGGCATATTCTCACCGACGAGCGTCAGGGACACGGATTTCGAAAGCGTCAAGAAGGCCGCGTTCGAAGGCAGTTCGTATGACGATTTCATCAGGGACAAGAAGGCTGAAAGACGTACCCTCGGGTTCTTTGCCGCCATCTTCGCCGGATTCGTGGGATTGTCCGCCTTCGCCGCCAAGCGCGCGGTGAAGAAACGCAACCTCAACCTTTTCGGCGTCGAGAAGATCAAGGACATCCTCTATGACCACGGCATCCCGTTCAACGGCAATCTCTTCGAGAGCCGCTACATCCTCGAGAAATGCAACCTCAACACGAAGCCGAACGCCATTGCGAGCGCCATTATCCTCAAGATGATCAAGGACGGCTACATCACGATGACGAAGGACGCCAAGGACAAAGTATCTCTGGCATTCAATGACGCCAAGGACCAGTCCGCACTCCGCGGTCCGGAACGCGAACTCTATGCAATGATGCATGAGGCCAGCGGATCCGATCAGATCCTTCAGGACAAGGAGTTCTCAAGGTGGTCAAGGTTCCACAACAAGCGGGTCATCAACTGGAGCAACAGCCTGACATCTGAAGGCTCCAACTGCCTGCGCGAAGACGGATATGCCGCAAGCGCAAGGCTGAGCGACGAAGGACAGGCCAACGCCCGCCGCGTCATCGGATTCGAGCAGTACCTGAAGGACTTCACCCTCATAGAGCAGCGCGCATCGCAGGAGGTGGCCCTCTGGCAGGACTACATCATCTTCGCAGCATTGTACGGCATCGCCGACAAGGTAGCGAAGGAACTCAAGGATATCAATCCCCAGGCCTTCGAAGAGGTGGTGGGATGCGATTATCCGACGATGAACAGAGTGGTATTCCTCTCCAATAATATGGCTAATTCCATCACCAACACCGTCGTCAGGGCGCAGACAGCGTCATCAGTCGGCGGCCACGGAGGATTCACCTCATTCGGTGGTGGCGGCGGCTTCAGCGGCGGCGGCTTTGGCGGCGGTAGCCGCTGATTGTGACGGATCCGCAGACTGCAACTCTTCTACAATGCCGGCTTTCGAGTCGGCTTTTGTATTTTTAACCCTGAAGATCACCCACTCGTTGACAGCGAAATTGCCGAAACCGGTTATCGTGAGGGCGATGATATTACAGAGTACCGGAGGCCATCCCGAGAGCCGCTCGATAAGCAGCAGCACACCGAGCTTGATGATGAAGATGCCTGTATTGGAGGCATTGTAGCCGAGATAGTGCTTGAAGAATGACTTTGTGGAACGGGTTGTGATACGGCTCTTCCATACCACGAAATACGCCATCACGAAATTGACGAAGACCGCACATTCGAAGGAAATCATCGGGGATACGACATATCTCAAAGTATAAGTCTTGAATACGAATCTTGAAAATACCCAGAGCACGATGGTATCCGTAGCCGTACCCAGAAGCGTGGATGCGGAATATTTCAAGAGTCTTTTAAGATATGGTATTACTTCTGCTTTCACTTTCAATTGTTTTGATTGTCCTGAGATTCCTCTTCGGAGACGGTGTGATCCCCAGCAAGTTTGCCTGACGGAGTCTCGAACAACCTGCCCTTGCTGCGTCTGACACCGAACTGCATTACCTTCTTCGCTGCGGTTGTGATGCTGCGGCCGTTGTCCTCAAGTTTTGTGATACCGCCGTCATACGCCTGGCAAACGGACTTGAGTTTCTTGCCGAGATCCCTGTATCCGTCATAGAAATCCGCAACCCTGTCTATCATATTCTGTGCCGCAGCGACCATTTCCTGCATATTTGTATCCTGCTGGAATTTATTCCAGGTGATCTGCTGAATCTTCAGGAATGGCATTATAGTCTGTTCGGTAGCGATGAGGACGCCTTTCTGATAAGCCTCCTGCCATAGCATCGGCTCGCTGTCGAGGGCCAGGCGGAATGCGCGGTCAATCGGCATAAACATCAGCACCTGTCCGGTAAACATCTTCCCTGCGTCCACTTTTTTTGCATACTCCTTGCGCGAGAGTTCGTCGATATGGCGGCGTATGCTGCGGATATGTTCGTCAAGCGCCGCCGCACGCTCATTATCGTCTTCTGCATTGACATAGCGCACAAATGCGGTCAGCGAGACCTTGGAATCCACAATAAGGTCCTTCTCATCCCCGCCATCCTTGAAATGCAGTATAAAATCCGGACGGCTGTTGTCATCGCGGGCATCCTCGCGGGTGTAATGAATGCCTCTGGTCAACCCTTCTCGTGCAAGTATGTCATCAAGCATTGTCTCGCCCCAATTACCCTGCATCTTAGGCCGTCCGCTCAGCGCTGCTGAGAGGTCATCAGCCTTCGCGCCGATAGCTGCGGTAGTTGCACCCATATCCTTGACCGCCTGTTCCAACTGACTGCGGAGCTCGGTAGTGGTACGGAGATGCTCACTGGCATTGTCCCGCATCGCCTTGCGCATCCCTTCGATACTCTCTTTCAGAGGCTTGAGGATGCTCTCCATTTCGGATTTATTCCCTTCGCTCAGTTCGGATTTCTTGGACTTGAGGGACTCCTCATACTCAAGCTTCAATTCATTACGCACGCCGGCCACAACGGTGCGCAACTGCTCTTCCTGTACATTGCGAAGATTGTCGAGCTCCGATTTGTGCGCCGCCTTCAGCTCCGCCACTTCGCGTCGCCAGTCCTCCTTGAGCCCGGTCATCTCAGCCAGATGATCGGTTCTCATTCTGTTGGCCACCTCCTCCTTTTCCGCGGCGGAAGCCTCCATCGCGACAATGCGGGCATCACGTCCGGCAAGGTTCACCCTGGCGCGGGAATTCACTATGATAAAGGTCAGGACAAAAGTCAGGACAGCGGCTGCGGCGGCAATGATTATAGTCAGTACAAGAGGTGTCATAATAATTGTAAATTTAGCAATTATCCCCGATTAATGAATCAGAATCTGTTTTGAAATGATTAATTAAAGATTTTACTGGAGATTTTCCAGATGTTTTCACAGGATTGCGAAGGCGCAATGGGGTTCCATTGTAACTGAGAAATAATGCGGAAACAGCGGAAAAGATACGTAAAAGAATAATTGAATTGTTTCAAAACAGATTCTTATATTTGTACAGAATATGAAAATCATCTATTTCCACGGATTCGCCTCGTCCGGCGCCACCGGAACAGCAGAATGTCTCCGCAAGCTTATGCCTGAACACGAGATCATCGCACCGGACATCCCGGTGGACCCCGCCGAGGCCCTGCCCTGGCTCAGGGATTTTGTGGCACAGGAGAAGCCGGACCTGATCATCGGCACCTCAATGGGCGGAATGTACGCGCAGCAGATGCACGGATACCCGAAAATCTGCGTCAACCCTGCGTTCAATATGTCCAAATTGAGCAAGCTCCTCCGCACCGGCACGTATAAGTTCCTCAACGGAAGGAAGGACAACCAGAAGGAATTCCGCATCACACGCGATATCATAAAGAATTTTGACGCGATGGAACGCCACCAGTTCGAGGGCATCACGCCCTTCGACCTGGAGAACACCTGGGGGCTCTTCGGCATCCACGACACCACGGTCAGCACTTATGACCTCTTCAAGAAGCACTATTCCAAAGCCACCAGATTCGACGGTGAGCACCGTCTTAACGACAAGGTCCTGCGCACCGTCGTGGCACCGCTTGCTCGCGAAATCCTGACCGGTGCAGAGCGGGAATAAGAATCTGTTTTGAAATGATTGATTTAAGATATTATTGTAGATTTTTCAGATGTTTTCACAAGATTACGAAGGAGCAATGGGGTGCCATTGTAACTGAGGAATACTGCGAAAACAGCGAAAAAGATATGTAATAGAAAAACTGAATCATTTCAAAACAGATTCTAAGTTTGGCAAGGGATTTGATATTATTATCGCAACATCTTAAAACTATTGAAAAATGAATTGTAAAAAACTCACTCTCGACCGTCCGGCCATCCTCGTGGTAGACATGCTCAATGATTTCGTAACAGGTGCACTCGCCTGCGACAGAGGCAAAGCCATCGTCCCTGCCACAGCAAAGCTCCTCGATGCCGCACGCAAGGCTGACGTACCTGTCATCTTCTGCAACGACGCCCACCTTCCAAAGATCGACCGCGAGCTCGAAATCTGGGGCGAGCACGCAATGGCGGGCACACCGGGCGCGGAAGTCATCCCGGAGCTCAAGGTATCCGAAAAGGATTTCATCGTTCCGAAGCGCCGCTACAGCGGTTTCTTCCAGACAGATCTTGACATACTCCTCAAGGAACTCGGAGTGAAGACAGTCATAATGACCGGCCTCCATACCCATATGTGCGTACGCCACACCTCGGCTGACGCATTCCAGCTCGGATACAATGTCGTAGTCGCCAAAGAGGCCACCGACGCATTCACGGAGGAGGACTACAATATCGGTCTTGCATACCTCAAGACCTGCTACGGTGCCGATGCCTACAGCAACAGGCAGATCATAAGCGCATTCAAGAAATGAAAGGAGAATCTCTGGTAACCGTCGCCGAATTCAATGACGCGGCTGTCGCCCACATCACCCGGGAGATGCTGATAGCCAACGGCATCGATGCCGAAGTCATCGGCGAGGTTTCAGCCTACCCGTGCTTCAACAGCGTATCGAGCATCAAGGTGGTGGTTAATCCCGAAGACAGAGCGGCTGCTGAAAGCCTGATTGCAGGGGAATAATCCCAGCGCGGCTTCGACATACAAAAAAAAGAGTGGCTTAGTCGAGGGCACTGAAAAAGGTGCCTCTCACGAAGGCCTCTCAGATTAACACGAATGAAGGATGATCGAGATTCTCGACATCCTTCATTTCCTGACTTTGACAGCTAATTTTCTGCATTTTCACAACCTCCTCAAACTCAATAATATACAAAATGGTGTCGGGTGACTTGGGTGACGCAAGGTGAATTTTGCGTACCTTTGCCCTATGTTCGTACGCAGAAAGAAGAACCGTAGTGGCACGACCAGCGTGGTTGT
>JAZRZH010000045.1:0-22648 GCA_045601245.1 Bacteroidales bacterium | reverse complement strand
GTTATTAAAGAAATAATAAAACCTGCGACGGCCTTCATATCCGAGCGATTTACCATGATCCTGGGAACTTCCTCCGCGATTGAACACCATCCTGAAGCGCGGAGCTCCATCCGGATAGAGGAGAACACCGTTGGCATCTGTATCATTGCCGACAATCACGTCGGTCTGCGATGACAGGCCGGCCTCAGTTTTACTGCATGAAAAATACTCACAATCATCAATCAGCCCCATATACTCTATGGCAGGGAGATCAGCTGTTGATTGGAAACCATCCAGGCCATATCCCGCATTGACGAACAGGCTCTTGTAATAACCCCTGCCCTTAGTATCGTAAGCCTCGGGCTTCGCTGTAACGGGAGCATTGACAGCAAGAATACCGGCACGTGGCATAGCCTTGGTTCCGGAGATTTTCTGCATGAAGGTATAGGCGCGGCCTACGCCGTCCGTTTTTGTAGCATCAGCCTCATAAAGCACGATAGAGAATCCACCGTCAAGAGCGCCCTGAGGAACCGGGAGATAATAAGATACCGGTGTCGTACCAATCTTCTTGGGAGTGTTCAATGTCATTGTGATGGTGTTATCACCGCCACTCATAGTGATATGCTCACAGTCGGGTTCACCATCCTCACCCACTGGTACGCTGCAGCTGCCCCAGAGCATATTGCCGGCGATGTCGTGGAGCGCTAACTTCTTGAGAGAGAATTCCTCATTGGAAGAGAAGGTCACTTTCAGCAGACCGAATATGTGACGAAGTCCGACAGTTCCGTCACTGCCGATCTTTGCCACTGCAGGAATACCGCTTGATGGGATGTTGTTTGCCCAGGCAGACTTGTTTTTCGCAATACCCAAAACCAGATTGTCACCATCAAAGGTGACGCTGGAATTTTTATAATTCAGGACTGCATAATACTTGTCTGAAGTTCCACTCGGGAAGTTTCCCGTAAATGTACCCTTTTCAGTGCCACTACCTTCTGATAGTGAAAATTTTTCCGCTGCAGCACAGCCGGCACATATTACCTTTATGGTATCTTCATTTTCCCAATTCAGATGATACAAAGAGCCATCGGATGAATCCTGGGAAAGTTTGACTCTGGTACCGTTTTCAGGCCGTTCAAGATAAGAATACAAAGTATCTATCCGACCTCCCCCACCGGAATTTTCGGGGGTCACAACAGGCTTCTCAAGGCCGGTTTCCGTGCAAGCAGTAGCGAAAAATGCCGCTGTCAGCGCGGAAAGGATATAGAAACGCTTAGGCATGATTATTATTTTATACACTTATTTTAATTTTGTAAAATTAATATTATTATTTATACAACCAATATCAAAAAATCAAATTATCAGGAAACAACCTCCTCGCAGTCAGCGCGGGAGCCGGCAAGCCAGACTATGTCGCCGGCAGTGAACAGGAAATCAGCCTTCGGATTCATCACCGACTCTTCGCCGCGGACCACGCCTATCACCATACAGCGTCTCTGTCTCAGGTCCGTATCCTTGAGCAATCTGCCGTCCAGATATGAGCCAGCCTTGATGGAATATGGCTCAACTGCGATATCGTCATTCTCTTCAGGAAGCACCGTATTGAGGGTGCCGAGACGCATATCCTCGATAAAACGGGAAACCTCCCTGCGTGTGCCCACGGCCAGAATCTCGTCGTACGGATAAATCTTCTCATCTGGCGAAGGAATCAGTATCCTGTGCCCGCCACGCACTATCTTGGCCACATTGATGCCGTACCGCTGGCGCAGCGGCGCCTCGCGCAATGTCATTCCCACAAGCTCGCAGGCAGGTGGCACCTCAACAGGCTCCGCTGCCACGTCGTGACCGCTCATCTTGGAATTGATGCCTGTCAGGATAGGTGCTATGTGGTGTTGTATCTCCTCTTTTGCGTTGAGATTGGACATGAATCTTTCCTCGATGCCCTTGAAGCTGTGCAGCGACTTGCGCGCAATCAGGAAGAATGCGACGCCCGCCACGGCTATCAGGAGGATGGACCAGTATGAGAGAGAGAAATGTATGGCTATGACAGCCACTACGAATCCTATGGCGATGAGTATGCGGATGAGTACGAGCGACATCACAGGCCATACGTTACTGTCCTTCTCCGCCAGCAGCGCCGCCGCATCCTTCTTGATGGATGACCCGTTGACGGCAAGGCCGAGCAGGAAAGGCAGCATCACGACCAGCGTGACGCCGGTGCAGAAGAAATCGTGCGTAATCTGGCTCCAGCCCGGGAATATGTCGTAAGCCACCTTGTCCAGATACAGTTTCGAGCCGAGGAAGATTGCCACGAGTATAACGCCGTATGTCACAATGCGGATGACATACCTCTTGATAAGACTGCGCCACAGGCTCTGCTCCTTCTTGCTGCTGTCCTTCTTCTTATCAGGGGAAGGGTCCAGCCTTGCAATCATCGTCGGGGAGAGATGGCTGTAAAAGAACCTGCTGACAGGATCCGCGGCCTTTATCATATATGGGGTGGTGAAGGTCGTTATCACGGACACCGCAATGATCACAGGGTAAATGAAGCCGCGCATCACGCCTAGGCTGACACCCAGTCCTGCTATGATGAAGGAGAATTCGCCGAGCTGCGCGAGGCTGAATCCAGTATGGAGCGACACATTGAGTCCGCGGCCGGAAAGCAGGGCTCCGAATGTACCGAAAAGGGTCATTCCGATGGCCGTGACAAAGCTGAGGACAAGTATCGTGAGCCAATGTTCAGCTATTACGGCAGGATCTATCATCATACCCACGGATACGAAGAATATGGCTCCGAAGAGATCTTTGATACTGACAACCAGTTTGCTGATATGCTCGCTCTCTATGGTCTCCGCCAGGATGGAACCCATCACGAATGCGCCCAGCGCGGAGGAGAAGCCGGCATAGTTGGCCAGTACGACCATACCGAAGCACAGTCCTATGCTTATGATGAGGAGTATCTCGTCGCTGAGGTATCTGCGCGTGCGCTTGAGGAGCGACGGTATGGCGAAGATACCGACAAGAAACCAGAGCACCAGGAAGAACAACAGTTTGGCGAGGCCCATCAGCATCTCCCCTCCCGCGAACTTGTTGGCTGTCGCCAGTGTTGTGAGGAATACCATCAGCACCACGGCTATCAGGTCCTCGACCACCAGCGTGCCGAATACCAGCGCCGACTGCGGCGCAGATTTCAGGCCGAGGTCATTGTATGCCTTGATGATGATCGTGGTGGAGGACATCGACATCAGGCCGCCGAGAAAAATACTTTCCATAGAGGACCATCCCAGCGCCTGACCCACCGTCATTCCGATCACGAACATCCCGATACATACACATCCGGCAGTTATCAGTGCGCTGCTGCCCACTTTCAACAGCTTCTTGAAGCTGAACTCCAGGCCCAGGGCGAAGAGAAGGAAGATGATACCTATCTCGGACCACTGGTCCACCGACTCCACTCCGGTGATGCCAGGAAACAGCTTGAAATGCGGTCCGACGAGGAACCCGGCGATGATATAACCTAAGATGAGAGGCTGTTTGAGCGCCTTCGATATGATTGTAAAAATGCCGGCCGAGATAAGGATGACAGCCAGGTCGCGTACGAGATTGAGTTCCTCCGACATAACATTTGGCTATAAAAAAGGCGGGGAAGTCGCGTCAATCAAACTTCCTCGCCGGATGCAAAAATAATACTAAAAATCAAATAACGAAAATTTTATGTTTTGATTTAACTTTGCGCGCTGAAATTAAACGTATTAATCATAATTGTAGAGTTTATGAACACTTTGTTTTTTGCGGTACCGGCAGCGTCTATCATCGCGCTCCTCTTCGCATTCATCTTCTACAACCAGATGAAGAAGGAGGATGAGGGTACCCCTACAATGAAACAGATCGCGCTGTACGTGCGCCAGGGTGCAATGGCATACCTGAAGCAGCAGTACAAGGTCGTAGTCATTGTATTCCTTGTTCTTGCAGTATTCTTTGCAATACTGGCTTATGGATTCGGCGTTCAGAATCCTTGGGTTCCATTCGCATTCCTCACCGGCGGTTTCTTCTCCGGTCTTGCAGGCTTTATCGGAATGCGCACTGCTACCTATGCATCAGGCCGCACGGCCAATGCCGCTAGAAAATCTTTGAACTCAGGTCTTAAGGTTGCATTCCGTTCAGGTGCAGTCATGGGTCTCACAGTTGTAGGTCTCGGTCTTCTCGACATCGCCCTCTGGTGGCTCATCCTCAATGCATTCGTGAACGAAGCCACTGAAGCCCAGAAGCTCGTTGTCATTACCACCACAATGCTTACGTTCGGTATGGGTGCTTCAACCCAGGCACTCTTCGCACGTGTAGGCGGCGGTATCTACACCAAGGCCGCTGACGTGGGAGCAGACCTCGTGGGCAAGGTTGAGTCAGACCTCCCTGAGGACGACCCGCGCAACCCTGCAACCATCGCCGACAACGTAGGCGACAATGTAGGTGACGTCGCAGGTATGGGCGCAGACCTCTATGAGTCATACTGCGGTTCCATCCTCTCGACAATGGCACTCGGCGCTTCGGCATTCTTCAACGTGAGCCCTGAAATGCAGACCAAGGCGATTCTCGCCCCTATGCTCATCGCAGCTGTAGGCGTTGTCCTTTCTATCCTCGGCATCTTCGTTGTACGTACCAAGGAAGGCGCTGATATGGGCCAGCTTCTCAAATCAATGAGCCGCGGCACCAACCTCGCTGCTATCCTCAGCGGTGTCGCCACATTCGGTGTCCTCGCACTCGTATTCGGCACAGCCGACAGCCTCTGGTGGAGACTCTCCTGCTCTGTTCTTGCCGGTCTCCTCGCAGGTGTGATCATCGGCAAGGCCACTGAGTATTATACTTCACACTCATACAAGCCGACACAGAAGCTCGCAGGTGCTTCCGAGACAGGTCCGGCCACCGTTATCATTAACGGTATCGGCCTCGGTATGATCTCGACTGCAATCCCTGTCATCACTATTGCGGCCGCCATCATCCTCGCATACCTTTTCGCAATCGGCTTTGACGTCACCAACCTCACATCCGCAGCAAACCTCTCGATGGGTCTCTACGGTGTGGCCATCGCAGCAGTAGGTATGCTGAGCACCCTCGGCATCACCCTCGCCACCGATGCTTACGGCCCGATCGCCGACAACGCCGGCGGTAACGCAGAAATGAGCGAACTCGAACCGTTCGTACGCGAGCGCACCGATGTCCTCGATGCTCTCGGCAACACCACAGCCGCCACCGGCAAGGGATTCGCTATCGGTTCGGCAGCCCTCACCGCACTCGCACTCATCGCATCATACATTGAAGAGATCAAGATAGCCCTCGCACGCACAGGCGAACTCATCAACGGTGTTGCAGGCAAGGTTGACGCCGCAGGAGCAAGCATCCTCGACGTTCTCAACCACTACAACGTCAGCATCATGAACCCTGCCCTCCTCGCAGGTGTATTCATCGGCGCAATGATGGCATTCCTCTTCTGCGGTATGACAATGAACGCAGTGGGCCGCGCAGCCCAGAAGATGGTCGTTGAAGTACGCCGCCAGTTCCGCGAGATCAAGGGTATCCTCACCCGCGAGGCAACCCCTGACTACAGCCGCTGCGTCGAGATCTCGACCAAGGGCGCACAGCACGAAATGATCCTTCCTGCAATCATCGCAATCATCGCTCCTGTAGCAGTCGGTGTCATCCTCGGCGTTGCCGGTGTCATCGGTCTCCTCTTCGGCGGCCTCGGTGCAGGCTTCGTACTCGCAGTCTTTATGTCAAACTCAGGTGGAGCTTGGGACAATGCCAAGAAATATGTAGAGGAAGGTCACTTCGGAGGCAAGGGTTCCGAGTGCCACCACGCTACAGTCGTAGGTGATACAGTTGGTGACCCGTTCAAGGATACTTCAGGTCCTTCACTCAACATCCTCATCAAGCTTATGAGCATGGTATCCATTGTTATGGCAGGTCTTACAGCAGGTCTTCACCTTCTCTAATATCTGACACTATATTGAAATAGGAAACGGCCGGAGCACATCCGGCCGTTTTTTTTATTAAAATTGCAGTTTCGCAATTAATCGGTCAGATATGAAAATCGCCATCATAGGATACGGCCGGATGGGCCACATCATAGAGCAAACTGCCATCGCCCGCGGTCACGAGATAGTATGCACCATCGATGCCGCCAACCAGTGGGACTTCGACAGCGATGCTTTCCGCACCGCCGACGTGGCCATCGAGTTCTCCACCCCTGCCGCCGCATACGCCAACGTGCTCAAGGCATTAGACGCCGGAGTCAAAGTCGTCAGCGGCACCACCGGCTGGTTTGCGGAGCACTGCGATGAAATGGAGAAGTTCTGCGCGCAGGGAGCCACCCTCTTCTGGAGCAGCAACTTCAGCATAGGCGTGTACCTCTTCTCAGCCGCCAGCCGCTACATCGCCCGCCTGATGAACGGATTCCCCGACTACAGCGTGGCGATAGACGAGATCCACCACTGCCACAAGCTCGATTCCCCGAGCGGCACCGCAGTCAACATAGCCGAAGGCGTGATAAGCGAACTGAAGCGCAAGGACGGCTGGACCAACGAACTCGCGCCCATAGGCGAGATGGAAACGGACAAGGAGCCGGCGGATGGCAGAGAATTGAGCATATTCAGCTGGCGCCACGATGAAGTGCCGGGCACACACCGCGTGCGCTACGAAAGCGGCGCTGACCGCATCAGCATCACCCACGAGGCGAAAAGCCGCGAAGGCTTCGCGCTCGGTGCGGTTATTGCAGCGGAATTCACCATCTCTCACAGCGGATTGCTGGGGATGGACGATTTATTCAAGAATATTCTTTAAAAATATGAAAGAACCCGTTTTCTGTGGCTCATCCGTAGCCATCGTGACACCTTTTGACAAGGAGGGAAAAGTAAATTACGACAAATTCCACGAACTCGTGGACCTTCAGATAGCCGGAGGCACGACAGCCATAACGGTCTGCGGCACAACAGGCGAGAAATCCACCCTTAAGGACGACGAACACCTTGACTTGATTCGTGACTGCGTCCGCTACGTCAACGGACGATGCAAGGTCATCGCAGGAGCCGGAAGCAACGACACCATCTACTCCCTCCACCTCTGCCAGGAAGCCGAGGATGCGGGAGCGGATGCCCTTCTGGTGGTGACCCCATACTACAACAAGACCAGCCAGCACGGTCTGGTGAAGCATTATACCTATCTCGCGGACAATCTCCACACCCCTATGATCCTCTACAGCGTCCCGAGCCGTACCGGAATGAAGATATCCGTACCTGCACTCAAGGAACTGTCACAGCATCCGCTCATCAACGGCATCAAGGACGCCAACAGCGACATCGAGGGCGTTGTGGCCACCATCGCCGCCTGCGGCGACAATCTCAACGTCTACAGCGGCAATGACGCAGAGACTGTACCTATGATGGCGCTCGGCGCCAAGGGTGTCATCTCAGTCTGGGCCAACGTGGCTCCGCGCGCCGTTGCGGACATGACTACGGCCTGCCTCAAGGGGAATTTCGCGGCAGCGGCAAAGATGCAGACAGCGGCATACGACCTGATCAGGGCCCTGTTCATCGAGACTAACCCGATGCCGGTCAAGGAAGCCCTCAATATGATGGGCCTCGCCGTCGGCGAATGCCGCCCGCCACTCTGCGAACTTATACCGGAGAATTCCTCCAAGCTCCGCAGCACTCTCAAAGAATACGGACTCATCAAATAGAGCAAAGCGATGAAAAAGATACGTGCAGCCGTCGTGGGTTACGGCAATGTGGGACGCTATGTGGTGCAGGCACTCCGCGCCGCTGAAGACTTCGAGATAGCAGGAATCGTACGCCGCTGCGGCGTGTGCGCTCCACCGGAAATCAGCGACCTCAAGGTGGTCGGATCGATCAGCGACCTTGACGACGTGGATGTGGCGATTCTCTGCACCCCTTCCCGCCTCTGCCGCGAATATGCATTGAAATGCCTCGAGGCCGGCGTCAACACCGTCGACAGTTTCGACATCCACACTGAAATCTGCGCCCAGCGCACTGCTCTCGACCAGGCAGCGAAGAAAGCCGGCAAAGCCTGCATAATATCCGCAGGGTGGGATCCGGGCACCGACAGCGTAGTCAGGGCGATGTTCGCGGCAATGGCGCCTAAAGGCATTACCTACACAAATTTCGGCCCGGGCATGAGCATGGGCCACAGCGTGGCCGTCAAGGCCCTTCCCGGCGTGCGCGACGCCCTGTCGCTCACCATTCCGGAAGGCACCGGCATTCACCGCAGAATGGTCTATGTGGAGCTTGAGGAGGGAGCCTGCTTCGACTGCGTCGAGGCGGCCGTCAAGAGCGACCCTTACTTCGTACACGACGAAACCCACGTATTCCAAGTCAAGTCAGTTGACGACCTCAAGGACATGGGACACGGGGTGAACATGGTCCGCAAGGGTGTCAGCGGTCTCACACAGAACCAGAATCTGGAATTCAACATGAGCATCAACAATCCGGCCCTCACGGGACAGATACTGGTATGCGCCGCCCGTGCCGTCACCAGGCGCGCTCCGGGCGCCTACACCCTCATCGAAGTTCCTGTCATCGACCTGCTCGCAGGCGAGAGGGACGAACTGATCAAAGCGCTGGTATAATGAAGAGGGAAGTCTGGCTCGACTGGCTGCGCGTGAGCGCCTGCTTTATGGTGATGCTGGTTCACAGCACCGAACCGTTTTATCTCGGCGGAGACGGCTCCCTGATTGCGAGCCGTGCCAACGCACTGTGGGCAGCATTTTTCGATTCACTGGTACGCAGTTGCGTGCCCCTGTTCATCATCGCGTCAAGTTATCTGCAGTTCCCGATTCACTACAGCACGGGAGAGTTTTTCCGCCGCCGCGCAGTCAGGATACTCATACCGTTCGTGATATGGTCAGTCTTCTACGCCTTCTGGTGGGGCGAACCTGTGAACAATCTCAAAGACCTGCTGCTTAATTTCAACTATGCTGCAGGGCACCTGTGGTTCGTGTATATGCTCATCGGACTCTACATCATTATGCCTCTGCTCTCGCCATGGGCCGAAAAGGTCGGCCGCAAGGAGCTCACGGCATATATTGTCCTGTGGTTGGTCACCACAACCATACCTTTCCTCAGAGACTGGCTCGTCTGCAAGCCTCTGACCGTGACCTACGGACCTACAGGCATTCCGCGTCAGGCCCTCTACCCGCTCTGGGGCGAGGCCAGCTGGAACAGCTACGGCACATTCTACTACATCAGCGGCCTGGCCGGCTATCTGCTTCTGGGTCTGTGGTTCAGAAAATACGGGGACAGCATATCCCGCAGACAGTCATTCGCCGTCGGCATACCGTGCTACCTCGCAGGATTCGCCATCACAGCGGGAGGATTCCTGCGCCGCGTGTTACGGGATGCCGGTCAGGAGGCTTTCCAACTCAGTACGGGCGCAGACGGATTCCCGCTTGGCGGAGACGTAGAGCTCGCCGTCAGATGGGAGACGAGCTGGGGCTTCGATACGCTGGGCGTGGCCCTGATGGCCATAGGCATCATTCTGCTGATGCGAAATATCAAGGCTGACGGCCGCTTCTACCGCCACGCTGTACTCCCGGCATCCAATGCGGGCTACGGCATGTACCTCGGCCATATGGTGGCCCTCGCCGCCTTCTCGGCCCTCTACATCCGCATCATCCCGTCCACTCCTCTGGCCATACTCGCCACCGCCACCAGCGCATTCATCACCACCGCCGTCGCGGCAATCCTCATCCGACGCCTCCCTTGCGTCGGCAAATACATCATCGGATAATCACATCCAGCTTCGTCAGGGGACGTCAGCACATTTCAGCGGCTCAAAAAACGTGAATTCTATTTTGAAGTGCAACACACTTCAGATTCAAAAATAAACAATTTTGGCATTATGCAAAAAAGATATTACCTTTGCTCCGTTATGAGAAAGATCAACAGCAATATCCATCATCATCACCGTATCTTGAGATAGGGTGAGCGGTTTTATTGTTGTTACACATTAATACAAGGCTTGCCCGATATGGCGAGCCTTTTTTATTTGAAATATTGAACGAAAAAATATTATCATGCTTAAAATCGCATTGCAATCAAAAGGCAGGCTGAATGAAGACAGCCTCGACCTACTCAAGAGCATCGGCATCGACATCGACGAGCCGAAGCGCAAATTCCTCTCAAAAGCCAAGAACTTCGACATCGAAGCACTCTATATGCGCGACGACGACATCCCGCAGCTCGTCGAAAGCGGCACCGCCGGCCTCGGCATCGTAGGCCTCAACGAAGTGGCAGAAAAGGGCGCTGACGTTGAAATCGCCGCGAAACTCGGATTCGGCGCCTGCCGCATCAGCCTCGCAATCCCGAAAACCGAAGAATACACAGGCCTCTCATATTTCGAAGGCAAGCGCATCGCGACATCATACCCTAACATCCTCGCCAAGTTCCTCAAGGAAAACGGTATCAACGCCAAAATCGAGGTCATCACTGGATCGGTCGAAATCTCCCCTGCCGCCGGCATCGCGGAGGCAATCTTCGACATCGTATCATCAGGCAGCACGCTGGTATCCAACGGTCTGGTCGAAGTGGAACGCGTATTTTATTCAGAAGCGGTCCTCATCGCCAACAAGAAAATCACCGACGAAGAGCGCGCCACATTGAATGAAATCCTCTTCCGCATCGACTCCGAAAAGATGAGCCGCGGCAAGAAATACCTGCTTATGAACATTCCTACCGCATCCCTCGACGAGGCAGTCAAAATTCTCCCGGCAATGCGAAGCCCGACAGTGATGCCGCTTGCATCCGAAGGCTGGTGCTCCCTCCACTCCGTGGTCGAAGAAGCATCCCTCTGGGAGAAAGTGCGCCAGCTGAAGGCTATCGGAGCAGAAGGAATCCTCGTAATCGACCTTGACAAAATCATTATCTGATGGAAATAGTAATTAACCCGGACAAATCCCGGTGGAAAGCCCTCGCAGAGCGTGTCACTGCCGAAAATCCTGAAATAGAAGCCCGCGTCCGCGCCATCATCGACAGGGTGAAAAACGGCGGAGACGCAGCCCTGAAGGAGATATCTAAGGAAATCGACGGTTTCGTCCACGATGATTTCAAAGTCAGCGCGAAAGAATTCGAAGAGGCTGTCGAAACCATCGACCCGAAGGTGCGCGAAGCCATTGACCGCGCTTATGAAAACATCTACGCCTTCCACAGGGCGGAAGTCCCGCAGCGCATCACGGTCCGCACCGCCAACGGCGTCACCTGCATCCAGAAGCCGGTACCTATCGGCAGCGTAGGACTCTACATCCCGGGCGGCACCGCTCCCCTCTTCTCCACCGTGCTGATGCTCGGAGTGCCATCTCTCATCGCTGGATGTCCGCGCAGAATTCTCTGCACCCCTGTCGGAAAAAGCGGCCGCATCTGCCCTGAACTCCTCTACAGCGCCCGGAAATGCGGCATCACCGACGTATTCAAGATCGGCGGAGCGCAAGCGGTCGCAGCGATGGCATACGGCACCGAAAGCATCATAAAAGTGGACAAGATATTCGGTCCGGGCAACAGATACGTAACCACGGCCAAGCAGATGGTCAGCGGCAAATGCGTCTCCATCGACATGCCGGCAGGCCCGTCCGAAGTGATGGTGCTCGCCGACGGCGCTGCCGATCCGGTATTCGTCGCAGCCGACCTCCTTTCCCAGGCCGAGCACGGCCGCGACAGCCAGGCCATACTGGCCTGCACGGACGAAACATTCGCCGGAAAGGTATTCGCCGAGGTCGAAAGGCAGGCCTCCCTCCTGCCGCGCCGCGAAATGGTCGAAGGCTCGCTTGCCAGCAGCCGCCTCATAGTATTCAGCGACAAGGCGCAATTGCTGGAATTCGCGGATTATTACGCTCCGGAGCACCTCATCATATCAATGGAGGATGCGGATGAAATCGCCGAAAGCATCACCGCCGCCGGCAGCGTTTTCATCGGCAACTACACCCCGGAAAGTGCGGGCGACTATGCCTCAGGCACCAACCACACCCTTCCGACATCCGGCTGGGCACGCTCCTGCAGCGGCGTCAACATCGACAGCTTCATCCGAAAGATGACACTTCAGAAGATCACTCCGGACGGACTCCGTGGCCTCTCCGACACCATCGTGGACATGGCGGAGGCAGAAGGGCTCCAGGCTCACGCAAATGCTGTCAAGGTCCGCATCGCTGCCGCAAAAAAGGCGGAGAACGACGGAACCGGGAAGGACATCGAGGCGCTCGTGCGCGAAAACATATCATCCCTCGCACCATACTCGACTGCAAGGGACGAATTCAAGGGTAAGGCCAGCATCTTCCTCGATGCCAACGAAAGCCCGTTCGACAATGGATTCAACCGCTACCCGGACCCGAGGCAGACGGCACTCAAGGAGCGCATTTCCGCCATCAAGGGGCAGCCGGTGGAGCGTATCTTCATCGGCAACGGCAGCGATGAGGCCATTGACCTGATGTACAGGATATTCTGCACCCCGGAACGGGACAATGCAGTGGCCATCGCACCGACCTACGGCATGTACAGGGTGGCTGCTGCCATCAACAATGTCGAATACCGCGAGGTGCAGCTGGGAGAAGGATTCGCATTCGACGGCGACGCGCTTCTGGCCGCCACGGACAAACTGACCAAACTGCTCTTCATCTGCTCTCCGAACAACCCTACGGGCAACGCATTCGACCGCAATGCAATAATCGACGTGGCACGACGTTTCGACGGAATTGTGGTGGTGGATGAAGCGTACATTGACTTTTCGGACAAAGGCACGATGCTCGACTGCGGGCTCGACAACGTAGTCGTGCTCCAGACCCTCTCAAAGGCACGCGCAATGGCCGGCCTCAGACTTGGTCTGGCATTCGCGACGCCTTATGTCATAGGTCTGATGTCCTCTGTCAAATACCCATACAACATCAGTCAGGCGGCTCTCAATCAGGCGACAGAGATGCTCGCAAGCCACGTGGAAACGCAGGTTGCGACGCTGCTGGAAGAGCGCGCGAAACTTGCGGAAGCCCTCAAGGGCATCGGCATTGTCAGGAAAATCTGGCCGAGCGACGCCAATTTCATCCTCGCCCGTTTCGATGACCCGAACGCCGTATACGACTGGCTGATAGCCAATGGCACGATAGTCCGCAACCGCAGCGGAATCAGGGGATGCGAAGGCTGCCTGCGCCTGACGGTCGGCACGCCGGAAGAGAATGAACAACTTGTCAAACTGCTCGAACTATATGAAAAAGGCAATATTCGTTGACCGCGACGGCACCATCATCCGCGAACCGGCGGATGAGCAGGTGGATTCGCTGGAGAAGCTGAGTTTCGTTCCGGGAGCCATCAGCGCGCTGAAGATTCTCCGCGGGCTCGATTATGAACTCGTGATGGCCACCAATCAGGACGGCCGCGGCACTGCATCATTTCCGGAGGAGGACTTCATCAAGCCGCATAAGAAAATGCTCGAAGTGCTCGAGGGCGAGGGCGTCACGTTCGACGATATGCTCATCGACAACCATTTCCCGCAGGACAACTCCCCTATGCGCAAGCCGGGGACCGGAATGTTCGGCAAATACCTCAGCGGAGAATATGACCTCTCCCGGAGTTTTGTCATCGGCGACCGCGACACTGACGTACAACTGGCAGCGAATCTGGGTGCGAAGGGCCTCAAACTCGGCCCGGAATGCAGCTGGGAGGACATTGCCGAAGCCATCCGCCGTTCAGAGCGCCGCGCGGAGATCTGCCGCAAGACGCGCGAGACCGACATACGCCTGGTGCTGGACCTTGACAAGGCGGGGGAATCAAAGGTGGACACCGGACTCAAATTCTTCGACCACATGCTCGACCAGATACATCACCACGCAGGCATCACCCTGCAGCTCAGCTGCAAGGGCGACCTTGAGGTGGACGAACACCACACCATCGAAGATGTTGGCATCGCTCTCGGCCAGGCCATTGCCGCCTCTCTCGGCGACAAGCGCGGCATAGAGCGCTACGGTTTCGCCCTGCCTATGGACGAAAGCCGCGCAATGGTATTGCTGGATTTCGGGGGACGCATTGACTTCGCCTGGGACGTGGAGTTCACGCGCGAGTATGTCGGAGACGTGCCGACAGAGATGTTCAAGCATTTCTTCCAGTCGCTCTGTTGCGCATCGAAATGCAACCTGCGCATAGAGGCGCGCGGCGAGAACAACCACCACCTCGCGGAGAGCATTTTCAAGGCATACGCACACGCTCTCAAGTGCGCGATAAGACGCGAGAAATTCAATTACGAGCTGCCGAGCAGCAAGGGAATATTATGATAGCAATAGTTGATTACGGTGTCGGCAATCTCCGCTCTGTGGAGAACGCTCTCAAGCGCCTCGGCGCCGAATACATACTGACCGCCGATCCGGAGACCATCCGCACGGCATCGAAGGTGATCCTGCCGGGCGTGGGCAATGTGGCCGAGGCCATGGCCAATCTGCGCGAAAAGGGTCTTGTAGAAGCCATACGCGCCCGCCGCAAGCCGCTTCTGGGCATCTGCGTCGGCATGCAGGTCCTCTGCCGCTACAGCGAAGAGGGCGACACCCAGTGCATCGGACTCTTCGATACCGATGTACTGAGATTCGAAGCCAGCTATGGCAACCCTGCTACGCAGGCAGGCATTGCCGGAACTTCGCTTCGCTCATCCCTCCCGGCTGACGCCGGGCCCCTCCCGCTTACGTGGCCGCGGGTGGCCACGGTTCCGGACAACGCCTGCCAGACTCCGCCAACGGGTCGCCTTAGTGGTATAACGCAGGAAAACATAACCGCGCAGCCGGAACAAAAACCGGACTCGCTCAAGATTCCGCACATGGGCTGGAACAGGATCAACAACCTCTCGTCAAAGCTCTTCAAGAACATCGACGAAGGTACATACGTCTATTTCGTACACTCATACCGACCGCAGATATGCCGCGACACCATCGCCACCACCGATTACGGCGGACTGTTCAGCTGCGCGCTCAAATACGAGAACTTCTACGGCACACAGTTTCACCCCGAAAAGAGCGGCGACGCCGGCGAAGCGATACTTAAGAACTTTCTTGCACTATGATAGAGATAATCCCCGCAATTGACATCATATCAGGACGCTGTGTCCGTCTGAGCAAAGGCGACTACAACAGCTGCAAAGAGTACGGTGAGCCGCTGGACATGGCTAAGGAATTCGCTGATGCAGGAGCGCGCAGGCTGCACCTCGTCGATCTCGACGGCGCGAAGGAATCCGAGCCCCGCAACCTCGCCACCCTCGAGAAAATCGCCGGCCTCGGCACACTGAAGATCGAATGGGGCGGCGGCATCAAGAACCGCGAAGCCCTCCGCAGCGTGATTGGCAGCGGAGCGGATTACGCCATCATAGGCAGCGTCGCAGCGACATCCCCCGCCCTCTTCGAGGAATGGCTCGAAGAATTCGGACCGGAGCAGATGATATTCGGCGCCGATACGCTCGAAGGCTGCATACGAGTCAAGGGCTGGCTCGAAAGCGCACAGACGAGCTTGGACGAGCTTCTGAAGCGCTTCGGCAGCCGCGGCCTGTCACAGGTCATCTGCACCGACATCTCACGCGACGGCATGCTTTCCGGCCCGAACACGGAGATGTACACTGCGCTGCAGGCATCATTCTCGCAGATAACATTCACCGTATCGGGCGGCATCAGTTCGATGACGGACATCCGCAGCCTCAACGGACTCGGCCTCAGACGGGTCATTGTCGGCAAAGCATTCTATGAAGGAAAAATAACTTTGGAGGAACTACGCAAATGGTGGCAAAACGCATAATCCCGTGCCTGGACGTAAATGACGGCAGGACCGTCAAAGGCATCAATTTCGTGGACCTCAAGGAGGTCGGCGATCCCGTCGAACTCGGCGCCCACTACGCCGCCGACGGCGCGGATGAACTGGTCTACCTTGACATCAGCGCCACATTCGAGGGCCGCAGGACCTTCACTTCCCTGGTGGAGCGCATCGCGGACCGCATCAACATACCATTCACCGTAGGCGGAGGCATCTCCAGCCTCGATGACGCCGCCAGACTGCTCGACGCAGGTGCGGACAAGATATCCGTCAACAGCGCCGCCATAGCCCGACCGGAACTCATCAGCGAGATTGCAGGACGCTACGGTAACCAGTTCGTCGTCATTGCGATCGACGCCAAACTGGCTCCCGACGGCCGCTGGATGGCCACCACCCACGGGGGACGCAAGCTCACAGACCGCGAACTCTTCGAATGGGCGCACGAAGCCCAGGAGCGCGGCGCCGGCGAACTGCTGCTCACCTCCATGGAGCACGACGGAGTGCAGAAAGGCTACCCCTGCGACCTTTTCGCACAGATCACAGGCGCGCTGAAGATCCCGGTCATCGCATCGGGCGGAGCCGGCAGCATCGACGACATCGCTGAAGTGCTCACCGCAGGTCACGCTGATGCCGCCCTAGCCGCCAGCATCTTCCACTACGGCACATACACCGTCAAGGAAGTCAAGGAAGAACTGAATAGAAGAAATATTAAAGTGAGAATATAATGAAGTTTGAAGATTTCAACCTGTCAAAATGCGCCGACGGGCTGTTGCCCGTCATCGTGCAGGACGCCACCACCCTCAAGGTGCTGATGCTCGGATATATGAATGCTGAGGCCTTCGCCAAGAGCGTTGAAGATGGCCGCGTGACCTTCTGGTCCCGCACCCGCGGAGAGCTGTGGACGAAGGGAGAGACCAGCGGCAATTACCTCTACATCAAGGAAATGTACGCCGACTGCGACGCCGACACCCTGCTCATCAAGGCCGACCCGGTCGGTCCGACCTGCCACCGCGGCACGACCGCCTGCTTCGACACTCCGGAGGACGAAGGATTCATCCGCGAACTCGGCAAGGTCATCAGAGGCCGCCACGAGCAGATGCCGGAAGGATCCTACACCACCAAGCTGTTTCTGAAGGGCGCGCCCGAGATTGCCAAGAAGGTCGGCGAGGAATGCACCGAATGCGTCATCGAGTCCATCTCCGGCAACCGCGACCGCTTCATCTACGAAGCCTCCGACGTCATCTACCACCTCCTCGTCCTGATGGAACAGATGGGCTGCTCCATCGCCGACATCGAGAAGGAGCTCGCACTGAGGCACAGGTAGGCGGGCAAACTGCAGGTGGGCTGTTGGGGCAGCAGGCGGGCTGCCGCAGAATCCCCAGGGCCCGAATGCAAGCGGCCGTAATTCGCAACAATCTGAACAGCAGCCACTTAAGCCCAAGCCCTTGCGTCAAATGACGCTCGGGCTTGGGCCTAAATATCGCAGTATCAGCCTATTACGAAAAACGACCAAGCTAAAAGAAACCAGCGCCCCAGCTCTGAAGGTACTCGCCAAATGCCTGCCGGCACCCTAGCTTCGATTTCAGTTCTTGGGTCCCCCTGACCCACGCCAGAGCCATCTCTGCGGCAGCCTGCCGGCACCCAAGCCTCGATTTCGGCCCTTGGGTTCCCGTGACAGCCTTCAGAAGGCTATCCATGGCCCATCACCAGAACCCAGAATTGTTGCAAACTATTATTTCTTATCTTTGCGGCATGGGAAAGAAACACATATCAGTACTGGGCCTGTTGCTGGCCTCTGTTTTCAACGTGAACGCTATCGACAAAAGCAAGCTCGACGACATCTGCTCCGAAGTATTCCCGGAGGGACAGCCTGGAGCTGCGGTGCTCGTGATGAAAGGCAACAGGACCGTCTTCGAGAAATGCTACGGCATCGCCGACATCGAGACAGGTGCCCGCATCACTCCGAACACGTCATTCAACATCGCCTCCGTATCGAAGCAGTTCACCGCCGTCGCAGTGCTCCAGCTATGCGAACAGGGCCGGATTTCTGTCGATGACAAAGTCACGAAGTATTTCCCTGAATTCACCGACAGGATCTGGGACAAGATTCGGATCCGCCACCTGCTGAGCCACAGCTCCGGCATCCCCGATGCCCGTGACGGCTACACCCGCGAAGAACGCATCTTCGCTGACGAGAACCGCGCCCTCGAGTTCCTGCCGAAACTCAATTATCTCCACTTCGAGCCCGGCACACAGTACGAATATATGAACCCGACCTTCGTGCTGCTCGGCCGCCTCGTCGAGCGAGTCACCGGCGAGGAATTCACCGAATACGTCACGAAGCACATCTTCGCCCCCGCCGGGATGCGCAGGACTGTCTATTTCGACCCGAAACATCAGGAGCGCATCCCTAATCTGTCGCACGGCTACAGGTCCGACAAAAAAGGAGGCTGGAAGGAATACGACTACGGCGAAGAGACCTTCTTCGCCACGCGTCCTGACGGCGGCATCTACACCTCCATCCGCGAATTCGCCAAGTGGGAAAAAGCTCAGCGCACCGCCAAGGTCCTGAAAAAGGCGACCCTCGAAGATGCGCAGAGCCCGCACACCAAAGTGACTGGCAGCAGATTCAGCGACTACCAGAACCGCGAAAACACCTGGTACGGCTACGGCTGGTTCATCGAACCGCAGACCGCCGGTTCAGAAAAGGTGGTTTACCACACCGGCGACAACGGCGGCTACAAGATCATCGCCGCCCGCTACCCCGCCTCCAACACCCTCATCCTCATCTTCGCCAACCGCAGGGACTGGGACCGCTACGAACTCCTGCGGAGGCTGGAGGAGGTGGTGCTGTCAAAGAAATAAACTACAGCATAATCACTCTAGTGAACACGCCACAGATACAGGCTTCAGCTAGCGACAGGCGCTGTTGAAGATGACAGGCCACGGCGCGCAAGCCGCAAAAGGCTCTCAGCAAGTATCGGCCTCACAGACACTTGCTGGGCATATCTGTTCGCAGTGCCTCGGCTATTTCCGAGGCTCTTTCACTCTACCGCCCTCAAAAGGCTATCCAAGGCACATTTGACCCAAGAGCCTTTTGCAGCTTGGAGAATAAAGCGACATCCAGCCTTGCGCCAATAGCGCAAGGCTGGATGCTTAATAATTGGTGGTGACCACTCCCCACCTTCATTTCAGGATTAATCCGTGAATTCGATGATAGTTCCTGAGGCTGTGTATTCAATTTTATTAACAATGCCAAGGTATGACGTGGTTCGCTGTGAAGTAGTAACGTCTATCACGGCCTGAGAGCCCCTCAAGGCCGCATTGTCATACATATTGGCAATTGCGTTGGTGGCTGCGGTAGGCTTTGAAAGGCCGCCGATACCCAAAACATATGTGGCGGTATATGTGCCATACGCCCTGCCGATAACAATGAAATTGTTCCTTGTTAGCTTCACTTCTGAAACCTTCTGACTGTCCATGGATGCGCTGGCCAAAGACGCACATGACGACAGGCTGGAAATAGCCAATATTAATATGGCTGAGAATGTTAAAATGCGTTTCATATCCAATGAGTTTTGTACTAAGTTCCTAGATGCCGTTTTTGCGCAGGCTGGAGTTGTAATAGCGGGGGTCGCCGGTGACTTCCTCGCCGAGCCATTCGGGCCTGTCGAAGGTATCGTCCTCTGAGGAGAGTTCGATCTCAGCCATTATCAGACCTTCATTGTTCCCGTGGAATTCATCCACCTCCCAGGTATGTACGCCGTCGGTGTTTTTCACCAGATGGCGTGTTTTGTCTATGGTGCCGGGCTCAGCCAGTGTCAGCAGGTCGCGAGCCTCACCGACAGGTATCTCCTTCTCCCATTCGAAACGGGTGAGGCCGCCGTTGACACTCTTGCCCTTGACGGTGATGTAACCCTTGTCATCGCGAATCCTGACACGCACGGAGTTGAGTCTGTTGACGCTCAGGTAGCCCTGCACTATATGTGAAGATGTATGGGCATCCTGCCTGAAATCCCCCTTTACAAGAAATTTCCTTTCAATTTCCATTAGCTTGACTTACTTTGATACTGTCATGATTACTATGCGGAAGGTCATCGGGTCCGGTACGAACTGCTCGTTGAGTTCGTAGTCGAAATCGCTTGCAGTGTAATATACGGTGAGTTTGCCAAGCTCTACCTCATAGTCCACGGTCTCGGTGTAGAACACCCAGTTGCCGTTGCTGGCCTTGAACTCGTTCAGTCTGACAAACGGGAGTTCCGTCTGGGCAGGGTTGGCTGTATCGTAGTCATAAAGACGGTACATCTTGATAAGGGCGTTGTCAAACACGTCCCTGTTGATCTCAGGCATGTCGAAGGTAGCCTTGAAGAAGTTGTTGTTGTCCTTGTTGGAATATACCCAGTTGTTCTTGAACACGTCGAGCACAATGACCTTCATATCGACACCGGAACCGCTCTTGCGCGGGACATCGATCACCGAACCGTCGGCGAGGGTGAAGTACACCATATCGGCACTGTAATCGACCTTTTTGAATACCGGGTCCCCGGCCACTGTTCCGGCCTCTCCCACTTTCTTCCAGTTCTGACCATCAGTAGAGAGCAACCACCAGCCGTCCTCGATCTTGAGTTGTGGAGTGATGACCTTCACTTCATTGTCAGCGGCTGCCTGCACCTTATTGCCCTTGCTGTCGGTAAGCCAACTGCCGTCGAGTGTCCAGTACCACCTGCCATCGGTATCCATCCTGACGCCGATGACCGGAGAATGGCCGTCCGCGCCATTAAAAATGGTGATAGAAGCACTCCTCGCGAAGTCAATGGTGTATCCGATAACGGCTCCGTCACGGTTGATCGGAGTCACATTGGTAATGTAATCGTTGGTGCGGATAACATCCACTATGGAGCTGAGTGCATTGATGTTGAGATTGAGGTCGGAGCAAAGTTCCTCAAGGCCTTCCACACGCTGTTCAAGGCGGTTGAGCCTGTTGAAAATCTCGTCATCCTTGTTGCAGCCGGTAGCCAGCAGTACTGCTGTCATTACAAATAGAAAGAATTTCTTCATATCGAAATAATTGTTTTCAGTGTATATTCTATACAAAAATAAGCAAAGTTGGTCTATGTTACTCAACTTTTGTTAACTTGCAGCATCAAGAAAAGTGCCAGATGCCAAAAATCGCCATCATCGGGGCTGGAGCGGCCGGTTGTTTCTGCGCAATAGAGCTGAAAAGGCGCTGTCCAGAAGCGCAGATATCTGTGTATGAGGCAGCTGGAAAACCGTTGGCGAAAGTTGCCATAACAGGTGGAGGCAGATGCAATTTCACTAATTCATTCGAGGACATCTCACGTCTGGAAGATGCGTATCCGCGCGGAGCGAGACTTATGAAAAGGGCATTGCGCGTCTTCAGCAATGAGGACACCATGGCTTGGTTCGAGCGCGAAGGGATTCCGTATGTCATACAGGAAGACCGCTGCGTATTCCCGCGCAGCCAGGACGCAATGCAGATAGTCGGCACTCTGACCCGCCTGATGCAGCGCCACGGAGTACAGCTCAACTGCGGATGCAGGATCGAAAGCATAAGCCGCGACGGGGCAGAATACAAGCTGCGGATGCAGGACGGTTGCGAAACTGCCGACATCGTGGTGGTGACTACAGGCGGCGGAGCTCTGAAGCTGCTGGAGCCGCTCGGCCTGGAGATAGAGAAGCCTGTCCCTTCGCTGTTCACCTTCAAGGTGGAGGTCGAATCTCTGCGCACGCTGATGGGCATCGTTGCCGGAAATGCTTCTATATCCCTTGCAGGCACGCCGTTCAAGGCTTCCGGTCCCCTGCTGATCACCGACTGGGGCTTCAGCGGACCGGCCGCGCTGAAGCTGAGTTCATACGCCGCAAGGCATCTGGCGGACAATGGATATCAAGGCACCGCACTGGTCAACTGGACCGGATGGTCAGAGGATGAGGCACGCCGCTTCATCAAGGCCGCCACTGCCTCACAGGGCCGCAAGCTGCTTGCAAATGTGGCACCGGAAGGCATCAACACACGCCTGTGGAAGCATCTGCTGGCTAAGGCGGGGCTGCGTCCGGAACTCATCTGGGCCGAACTGGGCTCCAAGGGGGCCAACAAACTTGTCAACGCCATATGTGCATTCGAATGCACCCTCGCCGGACGCTGCCATTTCAAGACGGAATTCGTCACCTGCGGCGGCGTGGCTCTTTCCAACGTCAACCCCGGCTCCCTGGAGTCGAAGGCCCATCCCGGGCTGTATTTCGCTGGCGAGATCCTTGACATTGACGCCATCACCGGCGGATTCAACCTTCAGGCTGCCTGGAGCACAGCATATATGGTGGCGACTGCCATAAATGAGAAACCATGAATGAAACTTCGAAATCATCACGCGGTAAAGCCGCAGGTTATATTCTCGGCGCCATAGGGGCGGCGAGCTACGGTCTCAACCCTACTTTCGCACTTCCGCTCTATGCCGACGGCATGAATCCGGATTCGGTCCTACTGCTGCGCTACGGCCTGGCAATACCGCTGATAGCGCTGATGATATTGCTGCGCGGGCAGAGCTTCAAAGTGGCCAGGCTGAGCATTCTCCCGCTCGCGGGACTGGGTCTTATGATGACAATGTCCTCGCTGATGCTCTTCATCAGCTACAATTATATGGCAGCCGGCATAGCCTCAACCCTGCTCTTCGTATATCCGCTGATAGTGGCGCTCATCATGACCCTGTTCTACCATGAGAAGCTGACGATGCAGACGATACTGTGCATACTGCTGGCCACGAGCGGCATAGTGATGCTGTACAATCTAGGCAACGGACAGACGCTCAGTCTCAAGGGCACGCTGATAGTCA
>JAZRZH010000044.1:0-107430 GCA_045601245.1 Bacteroidales bacterium | reverse complement strand
ACATCAGTGCCGGTGCCCAGATGAACATTCCGATAGTCCTCTTCACTAATATGAGCACCACGTTGTCCATAGGCTATGCCCGCATCTGGGGAGGCGGTCTGCGCAGCGGTGAATTGATGGTCTCTCTGAAACTGTTGTGATTAATATCATTCTTTCCGGTGGGTTATTGCTGAACTTATGGTTCCGATAGTGCGTATGAAACGTACGCCGGTATGGAATGTTTCCAATTCTGTTTCTAAAAAAATGTCGTATCTTCGCATCACAAACAATCGGCAGAGCCGCCCGGCTCAAATCCTTCTCACCGATTGCGTTTCGTGCTTGAACTCAGGGATTGTTTATTATTCACCTTCTCCTTGAGATGCATTATCACCTAGTGAAACCATGGCATTCATCACAGCTACTAAAAACGCATTGCAGTAATCTTGACGATTTCCTGTTGGATTGCAATAAAAGGATTCCGGGTCTTTCACATCGAAAGATTGCGCTCCGGATAAACTTGCACAAGTGAGTTTTGTGCAACAACCTATGGCGTTCTCCATACACTGATCTCTGCTCATTTTTTCACAATTTTCTTTCCTGTTTTTTTGCTTTACATAAGAATCTGCACCTTCACCTACAATCAGACCCACTTCTTCGGATTGCCAATCAAATGAATATGTGTCTTGATTGTTGCGGTTTGCATCACCGCCCTCATTTTGCGATATCTTGGACCTCCATCCCCGTCGTCATCACCCTTTTCCCATTCTTCATCATCGCCGCCTTCGTAAGAATTACTAGAAATCATCATGGTTGCACATATGAGCAACATAATAGAAAAGAACTATTTCATGATTTTGGTTTATAAATTATTTTTTTACTATACCAAAGGTATCTTTTATTTTCTCTGTTTTTTGTCTTGCGCTATCATATTGTATAAGTGCGCCTTTTTCAATTTTGAACGCGCAAATTATGAATACTAACATTGATGAGCGGTTTCGGTCATTGTTTGCGAGTGTATTATTACACGACATAATTACGTATGGTTATCATAACACATTCGTTGTGCCTATTCTCCATATTCCATAAAATAGTGTGGAGTCTTCTGCTTTCCTGACTGAACGTTCTGACCAACGCGTAACAAGATGGGCATATACACTCCACACTCGCTTGAATATGAAGTGAGACAATGTGTTGGCATTGTCTTCGGCATACTCAATGACGAGCGTAGTATTTGCCGGATTTCTTGTTGCTTCTAAATATTGGTCAGATTTTCAGTCAGGAATCGCGAAAACACTATCTCAAACAAACTATTGTTTGTCTTTGACAGATATATGCACTTAATACCAGTTAAGCAATAGTGTATGTACACTTTTAAGGCGATGACAGCATCATATCGCTTCGGATTTAGAGAAGAATCCACAACATCCTTTAGGACATTTTTAGACATAGAATTACTCCTGGACTCAATAACCTGATCCTGTGGCTGTACTTTGCCCAATCCGGAACCGTTCTGCCATTTTGTCAGTATTTTGCCGATGGCAAATATATTGAGAAATGATTCACTGCCGGCATTGAGGCCGGCGGAAAGGAGGAAGAAATGAATAAGGAAAATCTGGAGATACTCGGCAAGTATGCCGTAAATCTCAATGAGAGAGCCCGAAGCGGCAAGCTGGACCCTGTGATAGGACGCGACGATGAGATACGCCGCGTGCTGCAGATACTGAGCCGCCGCACCAAGAATAACCCGATTCTTGTCGGCGAGCCGGGCGTGGGAAAGACAGCCATTTCGGAGGGTATTGCGCAGCGGATCATCAACGGCGACGTGCCGGAGAATCTGAAGCGCAAGGAGGTCTATTCGCTCGATATGGGCGCGCTGATCGCTGGCGCCAAGTATCAGGGCGAATTCGAAGAGCGGCTCAAGGGCGTCGTCAAGGCGGTGACTGAGAGCGAAGGGGAGATCATTCTCTTCATAGATGAGATTCATACTCTCGTTGGCGCGGGGCGCACTTCAGGAGCGATGGATGCGGCGAACATCCTGAAGCCGGCGCTGGCCCGCGGGGAACTGCGCGCAATCGGTTCCACCACGCTGGAGGAGTATCAGAAATATTTCGAGCAGGACAAGGCGCTCGAACGCCGTTTCCAGATGGTGCTGGTGGACGAGCCGTCTGTCGCGGAGTCGATTTCCATCCTTCGCGGATTGAAGGAGAAATACGAGAACCATCACAAGGTCCGCATTGAGGACGACGCCATCATAGCTGCGGCTGAACTCTCACACAGATACATTACAAACCGTTTTCTGCCCGACAAGGCCATTGACCTCATCGATGAGGCCGCATCGAAGCTGCGCCTTGAGATGAATTCGGTCCCGGAATGCATCGACGAGCTCAACCGCCGCATCAAGCAGTTGGAGATTGAGAAGGAAGCGGTGAAGAGGGAGGGGGAATCCCCGAAGCTCAAGGCCCTTGAGGAGGAGTTGAAGAAGGCTTCGGAAGAGAGAGGTGCGCTGATGAAGCAGTGGGAGGGTGAGAAATCCATCCTGCAGGCTATCCAGGCCAACCGTCAGGCAATCGAAGATTACCGTATCCAGGCCGATGAGGCGGAGCGCAGGGGCGATTACGGGAAGGTTGCGGAATTGCGTTACGGCAAGATGGCCGAGGCCCGCAAGCAGATTGAAGAGCTCACTTCAAAGAAGGAGAACAATCCTAACCCTCTTATGAACGAGGCCGTCACCGACAGCGATATCGCCGAGGTGGTCGCCCGCTGGACTGGAATCCCTGTCGGAAAGATGCTTCAGAGCGAGAAGGAGAAACTGCTTCATATCGAGGAGGTACTTCACAGACGTGTGATAGGTCAGGACGAGGCCATCGAGGCCGTGTCGAACGCAGTCCGCCGCAGCCGCGCGGGCCTTCAGAACGAGAAGCGCCCTATCGGCAGTTTCATGTTCCTCGGCACTACCGGCGTAGGAAAGACAGAACTTGCCAAGACACTTGCCGAATACCTCTTCAATGATGAGAATATGATCACCCGCATCGATATGTCCGAATATCAGGAGCGGCATACCGTCTCCCGTCTGGTAGGAGCGCCTCCCGGATATATTGGCTACGACGAAGGAGGTCAGCTGACCGAAGCGGTACGCCGCAAGCCTTATTCCGTCATTCTGCTGGACGAGATTGAGAAGGCGCATCCGGATGTGTTCAATGTTCTGCTCCAGGTGCTCGATGACGGACGCCTGACTGACAACAAGGGCAGGACCGTGGATTTCAAGAATACGATTCTGATAATGACCTCCAACCTCAAACCGGAACTCGTGCGCGAGTCTTTCCGCCCGGAGTTCATCAACCGTATCGACGAGATCATCACCTTCCATCCGCTGACTCCGCAGAATATCCGCGAGATTCTGATGCTTCAGATCGGGCAGTTGCAGGAGAAGATGGGCGGAATGGGAATCACCCTCCGCTTCGCTCCGGAATTCATCGATTACCTCAGCGAAAAGGGCTATGACCCTGCATACGGCGCACGTCCGGTCAAGAGGGTGCTGCAGCGCGAACTGATCGACGAACTGGCAAAGCATCTGCTCGACGGTTCGCTCTCGAAGGAGAGCGCCATAACCGCCACGTTCGAGGACGGGCGGCTGGTCTTGAAATAGAATAACGCTTAAAATCAATTGATACCGGCTGCTGTGCGGCCGGTGTTTTTTTGCTGGATTCTGATAAGTAACTTTTTTTTCGTAATAAAGATTATTTAGGTACATTTGCATCCTCATTCGAGGGACTGGTCCGGTAGCTCAGTTGGATAGAGCAACAGCCTTCTAAGCTGTGGGTCTTGGGTTCGAATCCCAACCGGATCACCTGTCAGCCTACGGCCGCAGCGATGCGGCCGCTTTTTATGTCCCGACAAGGACTTGCCTGACCGAATATAATCGATAAGTATATGCTCAAGGAAATATTGCTTGTAGGAGCCGGAAGCTTTATGGGCGGCTCTCTGAGATATATCATATCCAGTCTTATGAAGGGCGGAAGTGATTCTTTCCCGTGGGGGACGCTGGCAGTCAATCTGACCGGATGCTTCATCATCGGCCTTCTTTACGGACTCTTCACGCGTTTTTCATCCACCGGCAGCAGCTGGTATCTGCTTCTTACAGCAGGCTTCTGCGGAGGCTTCACGACCTTCTCTACTTTTGCGAAAGAGGGGATGATGATGCTCCATACAAACAATATAGCCGGCTTTGCCGGCTATATCCTATTAAGTATTCTCGTGGGCGTCGCTTTGGTCGCCCTCGGTTGGTGGTTGACCAGATAATCACAGTTGGAAATCGTATAAACCTCTTCGTCGAGATTGCACACAGGACGTTTGCTCAGCCCTGTTTCCCACTTCTAAGATTGCGATTTTCATATTGTTACCAGCCGAATATTCCCGAGTTGAAACCAGGAAGCTCCCAGCCGTCACCGCTTGCAGCGATTACGACAGCAGTTTCTATGGCTTTGATTTCAGTGCTTGGAACAATATATGTCTGTTTCATATGCTGTATTGTAGTATGATTAGAACTTGCTTACATCGATTTCTTCAGTATCACCAATCGGGCTGACGACAATGTTCTCACCGTCGCAGCATTCGATTTCGATCGAATACTTGCCGGCTGCTTTGTAGTTGTGATAGATGTACTGGTTGTATAGGTAATTGTCTGTGTCACCGTCTCCCCATACAATTGAGATAGGGTCGAGGAGGATGTTTGTGATACACGGTGACGGGACTTTGAGCCATCCTTCGGTCGGAGCCACGATGATTGTCGCATACTGTTTCTCGCCTGATGACACGAACTTCTGACATCTCATTGAGAATGCGCTTGCGTGAGGGCTGGAAGATGAGCTGATTCCTACGCTGCTGTTCGTTGCAAGATATGAGAGGCTTCCGGTTACGGATGAGTTCTCGTCGAAGAATGCATAGAATGCAGTTCCGACCTTGGTGAGTGTTCCGTCAGCGGAATATCTGTATCCGCAGGCAGGGAACCAGATCGTTTCTCCGTTCACATTTGCGGCGCTGCCATATTTGGATGCATTCCATACGACGGTTCCGGTGCTCATGTTCGTATATGCGGAATAAGACGGCACGTGGTATCCCGGAGGACAAGGGTCATATTCGGTCTTGACAGCGGAGTACCAGAGGGAGAGGTCCTTTTCCTGGAGCCAGTCGGCGGATTTTTTGTAGACTACGTGGGTAGGGTTGGCAATCGTGTATTCTACGTTTCCTGTCTTTGCTGATGATGCAACAAGTTTCGTTGCGGTGCCGGACATAGCCATTTCCTTGGCGGAAGTATACTGGCAGGAGCCGAGGAACGGGTCCTTGCGGCCCCATTGGTAGAGCATACCGTTGGAGAGAGGATCGCCTGCCTTTGCGCTGAGCGCGCCGAGGTTGCGGTCGATCATTATTGCTCCGCTAGGATATGTCTGGTCGTTGAATCCGTCCTTGAGGATCCAGATATGCCAGCTCCAGAGGATATCGCCTTCCTTGTTGCAGGCGGAGAGAAGTACGTTTCCGTCAGGAACGTTTTCAGGGAGACGTAAGTACATATATCCGTCGCTGTATGCAACCTCAGCGGCTAGTGAGAACTTTTTTGGAGCGGTGGCTGTATTGACGGTCTCCCATACTACGTCACCGTAGGCTACGTCTCCGACGCTTTTGGTGCTGCAGCCGCGTACGGCCTTGAATCTGTATGAACCTCCCTTGTTGACGACATAGCAGTTTGAACTTTCAACCTTGCTGAGGTCTTCTGCCGGTTCGGAATCGAGTACTACGGCATCATCGATGTTGCCGAGGTCATAGAGGTATCCGTTCTCTATATCATTTTTCTGAGAAGTCTTGAGGCTGCCCATACGGCCATCTCTGGTGATGAAGGTGAATATCGATCCGGCCGGGAGATTTGACTCCATATAACAGATAAACATATCACCGATTTTCGAATCGAAATTCACTCTGATCTTGCGGATGCTGGTGGTAGCACCGTATTTTGAACCGGTGGTCGGATCGACTTTGTATTTGCCCGAGCAGGCGAGTGTTATGTTCTGGATCTGAAGAGTCCAGAATTCCTCTCTCATCGAGTTGAATTTCAGTATCGCAGAGGAGTTCTTGAACTCCAATTTGTCGTTCCCTGCCTTGCAGAGAGCGGTGGCGATATGTGCGTTTTCAAAAAGACCGTCCTGAACTGCAGGCACTTCGACAGCGATTTTGCCGGATGAAACCGATGCGTTCTCATCATAAGGGTAGAGTGCGTAAAGATCTGCATCAGTCTTGAGCCCTGTGACTTCCACGCTTGCGCTGGTAAGACCGTCGAATTCATCCGGGATTGTCGCCTTGACGCTGGTCGTTCCGTCGCTGACCCATATTTCATCGCCGGCATTCCAGAATGGCTGAAGGTCCGTGAGTCCGGTTCTTGTTTCCTGAACAGGGCAGTCGAGAGTAAGTACTCTCGGCACCTCTGTGCAAGTTGTAATATTATCGACATCAGCCATTTCGCAGGATGCTATTGAAACCAATGCTGCGGCTGTGATTATTGAAAAATTCAAATGTTTCATATTCACCTGATTAAATGGTGAGTTTAATTGTCATTTCCTGCCCTCCGTAGGAGAGTTCGAGTGTGTAAGTTCCGCTTTCGAAACTTGAAAAGTTGAGAGCGGTGTCCGGATTGGTCGTCTTTGCTGTGCGGATCACTTCACCGGTAGGTCTCTTGAGTGTATATGTCGTACCCTTGAATGTTGACAAAGTGAATGTCTTCTTACTCTTTGCATATGAAATTGACGTATTGTCCCGCAGATGCATAGGGATTGTGGAGATGATGTTGTCGCCGTTGTTATCGGCGTTGGCGAACCTCTTCCAGACTCCCTGGTCCTTGTACATAGGCTCGACATAATCGCCACGCTCGACAGGAAGGGTCACCTTGAGTTCGACGTCATTTATCCAATATGTCGAGCTCTTGTTTGCGAGCGAAGACAATGTGAGCGGAGATTCCCTGAGCCAGCCCTTGATTGTCCCATCCTTGCTCTTGTGCGCGAAATTGAATTCGCCGGAATATGTTGATAAACCGTAGTTGTAAACATCTCCGAACCTAACGGTGAATGTCTTGCCCTGAGCTATCGTTCCGCTGATGAATTCGCATCCGCGGTAGGTCTTGCTGTTGTGGGTGCCGGTTTTGAGGAAGAAGTTGTGTGCGGATGACACACCGTCGTCAGGCTTGATATCGGTGAACGCTACCTGTCCGATGGTATAACTGCCGAATGCACTGAGCTTGTAATAACCGTTGCTGCTGCCGTTCCATCCGAAATTGATGAGGAAATTGTCGTTTGAGTCATATCCGTCGATGACGAAGGAGTGTGCTCCACCTGAAGAGGATTCTCCTGCGAAGAGGACCGGCAGCTTGTTACCAATCTGTTCCTTGAGTATATTCTTCCAGGTGGCGTCATCCATATATGTGCGGGCATATCTCACAGCACCCTTGCTGTATCCGAAATACTGAGTCATCCTGTATACGGAAGTACCGGTGGAAGCTCCTGTGCCGCTGTGGCCGAATGACGCCTTGTTCATTACGCCGATATCATAAACGAGTCTTGCCGCAGCGTCTGCCTCCTCGGTCGTGTAGGATGCTCCGCTATATTTCTTGAGCATCTTGTCCCACTGGTATTCGTGACCCAGAGTGATGGATGGGATGCTGATTCCGTTAGTTGTGTATGCCGGGAGAGTACCTGTTCCTGCCTTTGGATACTTGTGATATGCCATCACCTCTGCTGTTGCTATCTGAACGCAGCCTGCGATTGTCTTCTGACCGCTGGTATTGTAAGGGCAGAGTTTGTTGTAAGGTGAGCCCTGGCCCCAGTCCGGAGTCTGGAGGTCTATCGCTGTCGGAAGACCTTCAAACTGCATTGACTCCGCTGAGTCCCAGGCTGCAAGCTCTTCTGCGGTTGCGGCCTTGCCGGAAGCGCGTCGCTCTGCGATCTGCTGTCTGTAGAGGTCGAGCCATTCGCGGAGGTTCTCAGGCATATCGTCAGCCATTGAGAATGATCCTTCGAATGAATATCCGAGGACAGGGCAGGCTGCATCAAGTGCGGATATGATGACGAATCCGCCTTCCTCGCGGTTGAAGATGTAGAATGACGCTTCGCTGGCAGACCTTGTTCCGGCTACCTCGTCCTTGTTTACGAGGGTGAGGTGCGATGTCGATCTGGTGGCAACACCCGTCTTGATGAAATACTTCTCAGCAACGCCCTGAGCCCTGGACAATGATATGTCCTCTGCCGAGGCGAAGACCGGAAGCAGCAGCGTCAATGCTGCGAGAATTGTTCTGATCCTGATTTTCATGGAGTTGTTGCGTTATTGAATTATTTGCTCTTTTTGGCATTCTTTATTTCTGATGCCTCTTTCACGAGGTTTTCGAAGATAGGGAGGAACTGTGTGAGTCCCATTTTTCCATAGAGGAATTCCGGGTGGAACTGCACGCCCATTATGTTGTCGCCTTCGTATGCCTCGATGAGTCCATCAGGAGAACGTCCGACGACTTTCAGGCCGTCGGCCATTTCAGTGACGCACCAGCTGTGGCTGGTGTTGATCATCACGGTGTCACAGTCACCGAGGAGGTGGTAGAGCTTTGAATTGCGGTCGAGAATCATTGCGTGAGCCTGAGAGTTGAGTCCTACGTTCTCGCCATCGACGTGATCTTTGTGTTTGATAGTCGTTTCCGGGAACTCGTCGGCAACTTTTCTCATCTTCCCGCCAAGGTCCTTGCAGATGCGTTGATGGCCGAAGCAGATGCCGAGGATAGGCTTGCCTGCATCAAGGGTGGCCTTGATGACCTTTGCATCATAGTTCTTGCGTCCGGTTGTGTCGTTCTTGTTGGAACCGGGGATGATGACAGCGTCAACACCCTTCACATATTGCTGCGCCATCTCGTCGGTGAGCGTGTATTCTGGGAAAATGACGCATTTTCCACCGGCATCTTCGATGCACTTGCGGAAATATCCCTTTGTGGTCTCGGAGGTACCATTGTGGCATACGCCGATAACAATGTCATTTCTGCCGGCCTTGTTGGCAACGCCGCAGGAGGTTGCAAGCAGAGCTATGGCCAGGATGTACAGGATTCTTTTCATATCGTTGTGGAATTATTTGTTCTTCTTTGCTTTTCCGGCTTCCTTGACAAGGTGCTTGAACACCTCGAGGAAATCCTTGATTCCAACACGGCTGTAGAGATATTCCGGATGGAACTGCAGGCCCATAACATTGCGCATCTCGTATGCCTCCACGAGTCCGTCCGGGGCAAGGGCCACGACTTTGACACTGTCGCTCATTACGCCCGTGCACCAGTTGTGGCTGGTGTTGACCATAACGGTATCACGCTTTCCAAGAATTCTGTAAAGTTTTGAATTTCGGTCGATTATGATAGGGTGAGCCTCCATGTTGGCACCGATGTTCTTGCCGTTTGCATCATAGATCTTGTGCTGGATTGTGGTGTTTGGGAATACATCCGCCACCTTCTGTATCTTGCCTCCGAGATACTGATTGATACGCTGGTGACCTTCACAGACTCCAAGCAGCGGCTTACCGGATTCGAGGGTGGCTTTGATCACTCTGAAGTCGCTGTATTTCCTTCCTGAGGAGTCCTTGCTTCCCGATCCCGGGATGATGACTGCGTCAACGCCGGCAACCAGCTGTCGTGCCTCTTCGTCATTCTGCGCGTAGTTGGGGAATTCCACGAGTACGGCTCCGGCATCCGTGACAGACTTGAACCAGCATTCTCTTGTGGCATCCGGTATTCCGGAGTGGCTCAGCCCGATAACAATTTCCTGACTTGATTTCTTTCCGGATTTTCCGGAAACGCCGCAAGATGTCACTAAGACAATCAGCAGCAGGGTGTAGAGTATCTTTTTCATATTGAGATATTATTTTTCTGAGTTGTCTTTCCTGTGTCCCGCAAGTTCGACTCCAAGCACCATAATGATTCCGAGAATGCACCAGATGATGGCAGCGGCTATATGCGGTTCGAACGTGCTGCCGGCAGGGAGGTTCTGTGATGCACATATGGCGTCCGGGTTGGACCACGGCCAAACCTTTATCAGTGAGCCGCATACGAATCCAAGCAGCACCGTCATTGTCTGCCTTTCCGCACGGCCCAACAGCCAGTGGAGGAATTTCGAGAATGCTAGAATGCCGATGATGCAACCGAGTCCGAATACCAGAAGTACCGGTATGTCAAGATTGGCTACAGCGCTCATTATATAGTCATACTTGCTGAAAATCACGAGAATGAAGGAGCCGGAAATGCCGGGCAGAATCATTGTGCAGATGGCGATTGCACCGCAAATGAATATGAACCAGGCGGCGTCAGGGGTCTCGGTAGGGGAGAGAGTGCAGACCACAAAACCTATGATGATGCCAAGAAATGCCCACATTACATCCGCAATCTTCCACCCCTTGATGCCGCGGAACATTATCACTGCTGAAGCGATGATCAGACCGAAGAAGAAAGCCCAGGTCTGCACAGGGTAATGCGCCAGAGCGAACTCCATCAGTTTGGCAAGGGAGAATATGCTCAGAATCACGCCTATTGCGAGACTCAGCAGGAATGGGCCGTGGATGTTCTTCCAGAATTTCCTGAATTTTCCGTGCAACAACGCCTTCCAGGTCGCAGGCTCCATAAAACTGTTGAGCGCCTCGATGATTTCTGAATATATTCCTGTAATGAGTGCGATTGTGCCGCCGGAGACTCCCGGGACGACATTGGCCGCGCCCATCAAAAAACCTTTTATCGCTGTGATTATATTGCCTTTTAATTTATGTGCCATTCCGGATTCAATTAAAATGTAGTCAGGTCGATGTATTCAAGGTCCCCGATAGGGTCCAGGGTGAATTCTGTCACGTCGTGGCATTCCACCAACAGGGAATATGTGCCGGCAGCCCCGTATCTGTGATAGATCAGCTGATTAACATCATATTCCTGTGGGTCGCCTTCGCCCCATATTATGCTGATAGGTGTGAATATCTTGTCTGTGACGTAAGGAGCAGCCACACGGTTTCGTACGTCTTCGACCTTGTATCTCATCACAATGCTCTGCGTTTCGCCAGAAATGGTGAACTTCTGGCAGCGTACCGCGAAGCCGCTTGCGTGTCCGCTTGTGTAGCCTGCGAACTTGCTGCTGCTGATGGCCTGGCTGTTGTAGCCCGATGGAGAAGTCGCTTCATCATACCAAATGTAGCCGGTACCTCCGCAGGAACTTAAATTGCCCGAGCCTGAGCTCCTGTAGCCGGTGGCAGGGAACCATATTTTCTTGCTGCTCAATGTTATAGTGCGGCCCTTGTTGGTGTCGTCCCACTTGACGTTGCTCTTGGTGAATCCGGCGTATGCCGCTTCGGAAGGTATCTGGTATCCCGGAGGACACGGGTCATATTTTGTCTTCTTCTTCGATGACCAGTAGACTGCATCTTCATCAGCATGCCATGCGGATGAACTCTTGTAGATTATGGTCGTCGGATTGGCGGTAGCATACTCCACGGTGCCGGTCTCCGCATTGCTCGCCGTGGTTTTCTGAGCGAGACCTGCTGACACCATAGTCTTGTTGCCGGTATGTGAAGCCGTGCTCATAAACGGATCCTTGCGACCGTACTGATAGAAGAATCCGACGGCGGCATCTGTTCCCGGCTCTGCGCTGAGGGCGCCCAGATTTCTGTCCATCATTGTGGCGCCGCTGTACGAAGATCCGCTGTAGAGCTGATCCTGCAAGCCGTTCTTCAGGTTCCATATGTGCCAGCTCCATAGTACGTTGCCGTCCTGATCGCAGGCTGCCAGCAGTGCATTGCCGTCAGGTGCGTTTTCAGGTATGCGGAAATACAGATAAGAGTCGCAATATATTGCTTCCGAGATGATTGACCCGACTGCAGGAGCAGTGGCCGTATTGACTGTCTCCCATATGACATTTGCCAGGCCGGCTTTGCCCACACTTGCGCTGCTGTTGCCCTGAACGGTTTTCAGCCGGTAAGTACCGGCTCCCCGGGTGATGTAGCAGTTTGCACTCTCCTTTTCGGAAAGGTCGATGCATGGGTTTTCATCGAAAACGATGCGGTCGTCTATGTTGCCGAGGTCATAAAGGCTTCCGGCCTTGAGACTGTTGTTTTTGCTTGTCTGTATATAGCCTATCCTGCCGTCCTTGGTGATGAATGTCAGTTTGCTTTTGCTTGGCAGTGTGCCGGCGTATACGGCGAAATAATGTTCTCCGATGCGCTTGTTGAAGTCCATCCTGACGGTATTGCCTGCTTCGACGGCCCCCGATTTTGCGCCTGTAGCCGGGTCAACCTTGTACTGTCCTACAAATTTGATGCTGTTGTTGGTCAGCTGCATTGACAGGAGGTCTTCGCGGTTGGCAGTGAATTTTATGACTGCGCAGGCGTTACTGAGTTTCATGTACTGGTCGGTAGGGTTTTTGATTCCGCTCATATGATGAGCCGAACTGAACAGACCGTCCTGTACAGGGCTGATGTTCATAATTATCTTCCCGGATGATACGCTTGCGTTTTCATCGTAAGGATAGAGCGCGTAGAGTGTCTTAGTTGAGTCAAGGCCTGTGACCTCCACTTCTGCATTCACCCAACCGTCGCACTTGGCCGGTACCGTGGCCATTGTGCTGTTGGTTCCGTCGCTGATCCATAACTTGTCGCCACCCTTCCAATATGGCTGGAGACCGTCCAGTCCTGTCTTGGTGTCATCTCCGGAAGGACAGCTTATCTTCAATATGAAGGATGTTTCATTTTCGAATAATTTATCGACGTCCGCTCTCTGGCAGGAGGTCAACATCATAATCAATGCAGCGATGGCTGCGAAAAACAATGAGTTCTTTTTCATGGCTGCTATGCTGCTTTGATTTGGAATGAGATTGACTGGTCACCGTTGGTGATAGTAAGAGTATACGTACCAGGACCATATGTCTTGAGATTGATTGTGAGGCTGTCAGAAGTGATTTTGCCAGATCTGACGGAGGCGCCGCCTGCATCGGATAACGTGTAACTCGATCCCCTTATGGACGTGAGCGCTATTGAACCCTTGCTCTTGGTGTATTTGATCTTGGTATAGTCGCGGAGGTGGAGCGGGAGAATGCCGAGTACTGTGTCCTCGTTGTTGAGTGAATTGTAGAAATGGCACCATTCAGTGCGTCCGCTGTAGCGGAACAGCGGCTCAACGTAATCTCCGCGTTCGATGTCGGCAGGGATTGTGAGTATCAGATTTGTGGAAATTCCGAATTTGCCCTTCATTTCCAGTTCCGGTACTTCGATAGGGGTGTCGAGCAGAAATCCCTTTATCTTGCCCTCCCTGTCCATATGGGCAAATGTGAGTTCACCCTTGAAATTGACGAAACCGTAATTGTAGATGGCTCCGAACTTGGTAGTGATTGTCCCTCCCTTGGTCAATGTACAGCTTTGAGGCATTATGCCCGTGTAAGCCACATTGTTGACCGTGGTGTTCTGAATCTGAAGATTGAACTGCTCCTCGCCGCCGAAGTCCGGCTTGAGGTTGGTATAGACGATGAGTTCCTTGGTGTAGCTTCCGAATACTCCGCTTATGTAGTAGCCGTTGCTGCTGCCGTTCCATCCCCAGTTGATCAGGATTTTGTCATTCTCATCGTAGCCGTCTCCGACGAAAGCGTGACCGCCACCTGATGTGGATGTCCCGGAGAACGTTACCGGTTCACCTTTCTTGAGAGTGCCCAGGATGGCCTGCTTGAACTCTTCCTGGGTCATATTCCAGCCCGGATACCTGAGGATACTCTTGTCGTATCCCATATAGATCCTCATGTTCGGAAACGTGAAGTTGGTGTTGCCCGTGGTGCTGCTGTGGTTGAATTCCACCTGACCCATATATGCCACGTCCCTGACAAGTGTCGCAACTGCGTTTGCCTGTACGTCCGTGAAGTTGACGTCCTGATACTTCGGCAGTATATTGTCCCAGTCATAATCGTGGCCGAGCTGGAAATCCGGAACGACTATGCCTTTGTATTCATAGCCCGGCAGGATGCCAGTACCGTGCTTCGGATACTTGTAGAATGCCATAATCTGGGCAGCTGCGATAGTCACGCAGCCTGCCACTACGGTCTGGCCGGCACTGTCGAGCGGACAAAGTCTGTTGAATGGGTCACCCTGGCCGAAATCTGGTGTCTGAAGGTCTATCGCCTTGGGTACATCGGCGCGTGTCCTTGCCAGAGCCTCGTCCCATTTTGCTCTTTCGGAGGCTGTCACGCCATTTCCCATCAGGCGGTGTCCGTCGACCTGCTCCTTGTAGAGGCCGAGCCAGAACTTGAGGTTGTCCGGCATTTTGTCGTAGTCGCCGAATGAATTGTCCAGGGAGTAGGCGAGGACAGGTTCTGCGGCTTCTATGCCGGAAATGATGACGAATCCGCCCTCGGCACGGTTGAAAATATAGAACGGGGCTGTTTCTTCACCGCTTCTCGTGAGGACGATGTCGCCGTTGTTGATCAGTTTCAGTGTCGAACCGCTTCTTGTTGTCAAACCGTATTTGATGAAGAAGGTTTCAGCTACTGAAGCAGCTTTCTTTACAGATACGTTGCCGGCTTTCAAAACTGCCGGTGACAATATCAATGTTATTGCCAGTATTGCTTTGCAGATTCTGTTCATACCAGTCACACTTTAAAAATTGAAGCTGCCCGGATTGAAGCCGGGAATATTGAAATTGCCTCCACTTTGGGCGAACGCCGATTCGTTCGACAGGATACAGGCTAGTGTATCGGGGGTTTCATATTGACTTTTGATTTCAGTTTTCATAAGCGTTTCTGGTAAATAATGAATATGATAATATAATAAAACAGGACCCGTGACTGGATTTATCGATACGGGTCCTGTTTCCGATGGTTTGAATTACTTCTCGGAGATTGCCGCCTGTGCCGCAGCAATTTCATATTGATATTCAGAAACATAGGCGAAAGTTCTAAATTTTATCATTGTACTTTCATCAATGTCCACCTGCCGGAGGCCGTTTGCTTTCAGGAACTGCCTAATCTTCGTCATAGAATCGTTTATATTCTCTCATCAATGAATCTGTTTCTTCTTTGGTGTAATGGGCCTTATAACGCAGGTATAGGTCTTTCAAATTCATTTTATGCAGCACTATCAATTTCCTGATCTCATATTCATCAAAGCATTCCGTGCAGAAGTCAGCATTTTCCTTGATTAAGATGTTGTATTTATTCTCTTTCACAGTAAACCACTTTGAATGATTAAGCGGACAGTTAGAGTTGTGTATGATTCTTAATGTAATATTCTTATCAGCCCTGTGATTTTCTTCATAATATTCACAATCCCTTACAAAAGGGAATATAGTTTTGGCACATACCAACATTAAAACAATCGCTGCAAGAGACAAAACGATACAAAGAATCTTAATGGGTCTTTTCATTTCTGCATCAGAATTTGAATCGTTCTCTCCTTCTCCTTTAGCAATTGTTCAAGCAAGCGTATTTTCTCTTCAAGTCCTGCATCCTCCTTGGGCTTAACCTCGCTGTTGATTGCGGCAACCGAGTTTTTGCCCGATGCGATAGCCTTGTTGCTTACAGGTTCCTCATCAAAGAAACTTCCGACATTCACGCCAAGCACAGACGCGAGTTTTTCAACCGTGCTTATCTTGACATCTGCGCCAGACAAGACATTATCCAATGTCGTTCGCGAAATTCCGCATCTTTCGGCGATTTCCCCCTTTCCAAGTTTATTGGACGCTACATAAGAATTTATCTTACTGATATTCATACAATTATAATTTTTGGTGTAAACTTTTTTGAAAATATTGTTCAAAAGAGTTGGAATTGTGTTCAATAAACTTTACATTTGCAATTGAAAGTTAATTAAATAATTAAATCTAACCAAAAAATGGGGAGACCAATTGACAAAAATTCGGACACTCAGAGGATAAAGAGCCTGCGAGTAGGCAGGAAATTGACGTTTCCGATTGAGCGTAGGAATTCCATCAAAGCTCTCGTAGCAGCTCGTGCAGTCGAATGGAATCAGGAGTATGAGACCATATCGAATATCGAAGAGCGTACAATCACCGTGAAGAGAATCAAATAAAACCATAGCATTATGAAAAAAGAAAGAAACATTGCAGTAACTCTCTTTAGAAATGGTAAATCAATTTTCAAGAGACTTGTATTAGCCATCCATCACCGTAACGAAGGAGAAATCCTTGACGCCATCGTCAATATCATCGAGGAATCGGCCTGGCTCACCTGTGTACTGATTTTCTTCGCGTGCCTCGTCATCGGATTCTGGAAGCCTCATTGCTTCATCACGGCTGTATTCTACCTGATAGTCACCGGTCTTATCCGAACCAATATCGAGGACAGGAAGAAGGGCGGGATGTTTACTACAAGCGAGGAGGAATAGGAATGGCACGTATATTACGCAAGCTGGAGTCCTACGGTTTCAATGTCAGGGCCTCCGAAGCAGACCTGAAAGACCGGCGAATGTATCGCATTTCTTCTCCGGTAATGTTCAAGAGCTTCCTCAACACTCCAGATACTCCTGTTGATGCAGTAAGGCAGTTCGTCAGGGATCTGCAGGTAATAATCTTCAACATTGAAAACGGTTATGAGAGTTATGGCCTCGAACAAAATTCCCGAAGGGTTCTATGAGGAATACCGGAGGATGCGCGAGGAAATGCGCAGACATTACGTAAACCCACAAACAGGACACATCCCAATATTCACGTTCAACGACAATGATACAGTTGGCATTCGCAGACAAAACAGTGACTTATGAGACATTCATAAACGATGTCGCGGTCAGGGTTGTCACACTCATCAAGTCAAGCAGCTCGGATCCGGAGTACGTATCCCAGGCGAAGGCTTATTCTATGTTCGGCAGGGCCAACGTTGACAGGTGGCGCAGGGCCGGTCTTATAGAGCCGCGCAAGAGACCGGGCAAGCTGGAATATCCGACAACAGTCTTGAGGAAGTTGCAGAACAAAGTACAGGATTACCTATGAGTGCAATATATGCCGACATATCCGGTCTGCCGGAAGATGAACAGGAGCGCATTAGGGCCGAGTTCGCAAAGAGCTGCTGGGAAGAAATGGATGAGAGAAATTGCAAAACTGCACTCGGGAAAGGGATAGTCCACAGCGAGATAATGCGCCGGTACCACCGTGAAGAATACAAGGCAGGGATGCTTTGAGACATAAAAGGCTACGCAGGTGCAGAAGCCGAAGGTGTTCAGTCAAATCTTCTTATACGCGAGCGCTGGACATCGAGAGGACAGAAGGCGGTCCGAGTCCGCTTGTAGCCACAAAGTTTTACACACTTTAACAACACAAGTATTATGAACAATTCAATTCAACTGACGGTAGAGCAGATCAACAAGATGAATCCGCTCGACATCGTAAAGAACGAAGCCGTCAAGTCTCGTTTCATCGAGATCCGTTCCACAATCTGGAGGGACGAGGACGCGGAGAGCGTCTATGAGAAAGAAAGCCGTTATTTCTCGGCGCTTCTGGATGAAAAGCCTGAGCTGCGCGACAAATCAACGCCATTCTCCATTTTCACGGCATTCATAGACCTTGCCGTCTGCGGCCTGTCTCTGGAACCGGGAGCACGAGCACAGTGCTATCTTATGGGCCGCAATGCCAAGATAGGACAGCACTACGATGCGGCCAAAGGAAAGAACGTGTATGACTACGAGGGCCGCTGCGTCCTGACAATTTCCGGATACGGCGAGCTTGTCCAGCGCCAGCGTTGCGGACAGATAAGGTATGCGGACAATCCGACTCTGGTATATGCAGAAGATGAGTTCTCCTTCTCCGATAAGGACGGCCGCAAATCAGTAAGTTATACGTGTCATCTTCCGCACACCTCCGGCCACATCGTTGCCGCATTTCTGCGCATCACCCGTAACGACGGCAGCGTGGACTACTCCGTAATGTACGAAGAGGATTGGCTGCGCCTGATGAACTACTCGCTGAAAAACAACACTCGTTACAACTACAAGACGAACCAATGGGAAGGGCAGGCAAACGAACTGTACGGCAATCCCGAACAGGGTGTTGGCATTGATTCAGGTTTCCTCTGCGCCAAGCTCATCAAGCACGCATTCAAAACATATCCGAAACTCCGCATCGGCAAGGGGACAGAGTTGCAGACCGAGCAGGAAGAGCCTCAACCGGAGATTGACGATTACTACGGCGTGAAAGGTGGCGTTCCAGAAGAGAAGCCGCAGCCCCAAGAGCCTTTCGGAAACCAGCCGGATTTTTCCGGTGGCGTGAAGGTGGAAGATTCAAATGACGGTGCATTCTAATCTGGACAGCTATGGCAGGAGAATTAACAGTCATCACACCGGAGAATGCCGGTCTGATAGTCCAGAACGCGCCGCAGGCGTATCAGGGCAACCTCACCTCACATAACAAGTGCATCGAATTCGGGAAAGAGTTGCTGGGAAGAATCAAGGCTTCCGGAATGACGGATGCTTTGGATCAGGAAGCAGCACTATTCATTGACAGGGCGAAAAAGACGGTCAGGAAGATGAACGATGCACGTTCCCCTATCACAAAGTTGATGGACGATTACCGTAAGGTATTCACCACAATGGAGAATGACATTGATGTCACCAAAGCCGGAACAATTCCGGCGGAATTGCAGCAGCTTCGCAATCAGTACGCCGCTAAAAAGCGCGAAGAGGAAGAGAGACGCAGGCAGGAAGAAGCACGCCGAATCCAGATAGAGAATGACAAGAACACTTTCCGCGCAGACTGCGAGAACGAGTTGTCATCATTCTACAATGCCTGCATCAATCAGGCACTGAACAGCCTTACCAATTTGTTTGGCAGCATAACCCTCGAAAACTTCGGAGATTATGAAATCCGGATCCGCGATTTCGATACCGAGTTGCCGAAAGATTGGAATACACGTTTTATGAGTTCCGTCCGTCTCCCTCTTACCTTGACGAAGCAGGAGCTGTCCGCAATCCGCCAGGAGATTACAACGGTTCAGGAAGGAAAACTCAGGGAGCAATACAAGTTCGAAATTGAGAACACTCGTGATGATTATATTAACAGGCTTCCTTCAAAGAAGCGCGAACTTGAAGCAATTGCCAAAGCATCTGCAGAAGAGGCGGCACGCCGCAAGGCAGAGATAGCCGCCAGGGAAGAAGCCGAAGCACGCAGACGCGAGGAAGAGCGCAAGAAGCGCGAGGAAGAGGAAAAGAAAGCGAAGGAGTTCGCACAGCAGAGCAGCCAGATGGACAGCCTATTCGGAGCATCTGGAGCCGAGACCGGCAATCATCAGGGAGACGCTTGCCCGGCATACCAGCCGAAATCCTCCGTCAAACTCAAGATGAACATCCTCAACATAGAGGGTTACTCCGAGGTATTCGGACTATGGTGGACCAAGGTGGGATGCACGATGACAAAGGAAGAGTTGGACAAGACCTTCAAGCAGCAGATCACCTTCGCCGAGAAACTCGCCAACGATAAGGTCTCCCCTATCAGGATTCAGAGCGAGCACATAGAATATCTGGAAGAAGTAAAAGCACGCTGATATGGGCAATCATAATCCGGACGAATACTATTTGAGGTCTGAGGTCAGTAATTCTGACCTCACGGCCTTGAAGAATCTCCTGCACCCTCACCCGGAGTACGGAGACAAAGAACGTGCGTTCCGTCTGGGGAATCTGGTTGATGCCATTATCACTGAACCAGACAGAGTCAACTACTATCGCTACACCGTTGATGACGTGCAGTATTCGGAAGATGAATTCCGCTTCGGCGAAGAAATGTTCCGCTCGCTGCGCTCATACGCCAAACACGACCCTTTCCTTGCCAACGTCCTGCAATTGGCAGATACACAGACGGTGATGGTCAACAAGGCCCAGAAGTTTGAGTACGGCGGATTCCCCTTCACGCTGGACACGCGCTGCAAGTGGGATTGGTGGCTCTCGAAGTTCGGATTCGGCGGAGATCTCAAAACGACATCGGCCAGCAGCCAGGCGGAATTCGAGGAAGCATACGACTATTTCGACATCGACCGCAGCCGTGCCTGGTATATGGACATAGCCCACTCCGACAAGGATTTTGTCTATGCCATAAGCAAAAAGAACTTCCACATCTTCAAGGTGTTCATAAGAAGAGGTGATGCCACATATCAGCGTGGCAAGGACAAATACGATGAATTAGCATTTCAGTATTGGTGCCTCAACCTGTAAGCAATGGATATATTCTGCAAAGTGACTGCACAAGGGCTGATTCCAATGTATGACAGCGACTATGACGAGAAGCAACGGCTTCGCGAAGGAAGCGTTGTCAAGTGTTCAATCACTCTTCCCAGGAACTATGAATTTCACAAGAAATTCTTCGCTCTTGTGCGTCTTACTTTCCAGAACCTTCCGGAACGTCTGCATCTGATGCTCAATATCCATAGCGAAGATGATATGCTCGCCTGCCTGAAACTTGACCTCGGATATGCGAACGTCGTATATCACGGAAGCCGGGCCGTAGTTGTGACAAAGAGCATATCCTTCGCTTCAATGGACCAACACGAATTCGAGACCTTTTATGACCGTTGCTTAGACACCATACTGAACAAGTACCTTCCCGGCACCACACGACAGGAAATCGTTGATGAAATAGTAAACTTCAAATGAGTATGGAACTGAAACATAATCTGAAGATAGAACCTTACGAGTACCAGAAGGAGGGCATCGTATATGGACTCTCGCACAAGCGCCTGTTCATTGGTGATGAGCCTGGCCTTGGTAAGACTTTGCAGAGTATCGGAATCGTTGACACGGCAAACGCCTACCCGTGCCTGGTGATCTGCCCCTCGTCCCTGAAGATAAATTGGCAGCGCGAATTCGAGAAGTTCACCGACAAGAAAGCGCTCATCCTCGACAACCAGACAAAGACCACTTGGCCGTACCTGCTCCAGATGAAAGGGATGCAGAAGGTCGCTATCGTCAACTACGAATCACTGCGAAAGTATTTCGTATGGGACATCACTTCCGATTCAAAGGAATTCAGGCTGAAAGACGTAGTGTTCTGCCCTCAGATAGGATTGTTCAAATCCGTCATCATTGACGAATCACACAGGGTGAAGGATCCGTCCGCACAGCAGACGATGTTCACGAAAGGTATTGTCAATGGCAAGGAATGGATAATTCTTCTTTCCGGTACTCCTGTCGTTAACCGTCCGGAGGATCTTGTCGCTCAGCTCTCAATTATGGGAAGGCTAAATGAGTTCGGAGGCCGCGCCACTTTTATGAGCAGATACGGCGAAGGCGAGAACCTGACCGACCTGTCACAAGAGTTGTACGGCCGTTGTATGATACGGCGCGAAAAGGCAAAGGTTCTCACGCAGTTACCTGACAAGACACGGGTTGACCTGTATGTTGACATATCCAACGGAGAGGAATATATGATGGCCCAAAATGACCTTGCACAGTTCCTCCGCGAGTATCGTTACTGTTCAGACCGGGAAATACGCCGCAAGATGCGGATGAAGGCACTCGTTCAGTTTATGACGCTCCGCAGCCTTGCAGCAAAGGGCAAGGTCAAGCAGGCCATTGATTTTGTGAATGTCTTTCTTGCTTCAGGCAAGCCGCTCATTCTTTTCTGCTCATATCACGAAATCGTTGATGATCTGATGAAGGCTTTTCCGTCTGCCGTCAAGGTTACAGGACGAGATAGTGCTATCGAGAAACAAGCCGCCGTTGATGCGTTCCAGAAAGGACAGGCCCAGCTGATTATTTGCTCCATCAAGGCCGCCGGCGTTGGTCTCACACTTACAGCTTCATCGAATGTGGCGTTTGTGGAATTCCCCTGGACATATTCAGATTGTTGCCAATGCGAGGACCGGGCGCACCGTATCGGCCAAAAGGATAACGTGACCTGTTACTATCTGATTGCAAAGGGGACAATAGACCACGCATTATACCGGATCATCCACACGAAGAAGGCCATTGCCAATGAGATTATGGCCGCTGATGATGACATCCCGACCGAGACACAATACTTTGACGAATTGGTTGATTCGTTCTTTAACCTGTTTGAGAATGGAGAAGATAGATAACGAGAAGGCGAGGAAAGCCATAATGCGCCAGCTTGCCGAGGCGCAGAACAAAAAGACTGCAAAGAAGGCCCTGGTTCCCGACATCAAGGAACACGACATTCAGGTGCAGTGCGTGGATTGGTTCCGTTTCCAGCACAGCCGGATAGCCAATCTCCTTTTTGCCGTTCCAAACGGTGAAAAGAGGGAGACTGTCACGAAGATGACAAAGTACGGTGTCAAGAGCTGGTGTCCATCCGGACAGAGATTGAAGGAAGAGGGTGCAGTTTCCGGTGTGGCAGATTTGATTCTGCTTCAGAAAAACAGCCTGTACGGTGCGCTGCTTATCGAAATGAAAACCCCGAAAGGGAAGCAGTCTGATGAGCAGAAAGAATGGCAGGCACTTGCCGAGAGCGCAGGGTACAAGTATGTCGTATGCCGTTCTCTCGATGAATTTATGTACGAAGTTCAGAACTATTTATTGACTGTATGAAAAATAATTCCGGCATTGATTATTTCCCGTTCAACACGAATTTCTTTGAGGATGACAAGGTCGCACTTATCGAAGGGGAGTTCGGGGAGAAAGGGTCATATATCGCCATCCGCCTGCTTTGCAAGATTTACAACTCAGAAGGATATTACTGCCAATGGGGTCAAGACGAGTGTCTATTGTTCGCAAGAAGATTAGGTGCAGGTTTTAGTCCCAGCCTGGTGGATGAGGTTGTCAAAGGGTTGGTCAGACGTTCCTTCTTCGACAAAGGGGTGTACGACTCGTCCTGCGTGCTCACTTCAAGAGGCATCCAGACAAGGTATATTGAGGCGGCAAAGCGGAGACAGGAAATACGTTTGCGGAAGGATATTCTACTCATTGATGTATCATCCGTCTCGAATGTCAGATTTATTGATGCCGATGCGGTGCCGGATCAGCCGACCCCGGCCGAGTGTCCTCCGGTGCCGATGTCGGCAAACAACCAGACGCGGCCTCAACGCCGCAACTCCCATAAGCCTCAACCGAGTGATGAAGAGATTGAACTTGAGATTATCTCATTCTTTTTCTTCAACAGGAATTTTATTGCGCCGTGCAAGCAGTTCAAGAAATTGGTGAACTACAATCTTACCAGCGGCAGGAATTGGGCTTCGATGAATGCCGACCAAAGGATTGCAGCAGCAGAAATGTGGTCGCAGAAATGCGATGACGGCTCTTTGGATTCCCGTAAGCGGTTCAAAACAGACTTCCTGTCTGCCTGGAAAACAGTGTATGACTTCGCGAAGAACGAAATGCACCTCACGAAGGAAGAACTGATGCCATTCTTAGATGACAGGCTGAACTTCTCCCCGGACAAGGTATATGACCCCTACGGCCCGAACCGGAAAGAGTTTCATCTGTTGACTTGCAGCAAGGCAGTTGCGGACTTCCTTCTGGCAAACAAGGAGCAGACAAGGCCGCTGCTCACTCCCATCCTTTCAGGAAAGACAATGCAGTTCAGTTATCTGAAATAGGTATGCCTACAAGTGAAATATACTTCGGCGATTGTCTCAACTATATGAGAGAGCAACCTGACAAGTCCTTTGACCTGGCAGTTGTTGACCCTCCGTATTTCAGCGGCCCAGAGCGCAGGAAATTCTATGGGAATAAGGAGTCGAAGATAGGTGTATTGCGGCTGTATGAACCTTGCGAACAATGGGAAGTGCCCGGCAAGGAATACTTTGAAGAACTGCTGCGCATATCAAAGCATTATATCGTGTGGGGATGTAATTATTATGACTTCATCTTCTCCCCGGGTCGCATTGTCTGGGATAAAGTCAACGGTTCTTCTACATTTTCGGATTGTGAGATTGCCGCGACTGACATTTTTGATTCAGTGAGGCTGTTCCGGTATATGTGGAATGGAATGATGCAGGGAGAGAGCCTTGAACACGGAGACAGGATGCAGGGGAACAAGGCCCTCAACGAAAAGCGCATCCACCCGACACAGAAACCGAAGGCACTCTATCATTGGCTATTCAAGAATTACGCTCTGCCTGGTTACAGGATTCTTGATACCCACCTCGGTTCCGGCAGCTCACGGATAGTCGCATACAAACTCGGTCTTGATTTCTTCGGCTGCGAGAAAGACAAATATTACTATGACGCACAGGAGAAACGATTTCAGGAAGAGGTGTTTGGCATAGAAGAACAAAACGGCAGGATTAGCCGCCAACTAACATTGTTTGAAATCTGATATGAACATTGAGCAATTCATAGACACTTGCACGGAACGGGTGATTGCGTGCATAACAGAAAGCAAGATTCTTGACTTGGACAGCATCCGCCGGTCCGTCAGGGCCGAGTTGTCAATTGGCTTGAATGACGTGCTTCGCAATGAGGAAACGGAATTATCCTATAAGCAGCGCAAACTTATGCTGGAGTTGGAAAATTGGGCCATTACACGAGAAAGGAAGAGGCAGATCAACATTGAGATTCAGCAAATCGCAGACAAGCGCAAGTCCCTTCGCTTCCAAGCCAGCAAATTGACAAATCACCAGCACTATACCCAGCTGCGCATATTCCTCAAAGAACACGGGCAATCAGAGCTATTGTCAGATTTTGACAATACCATAGGTCAGACTGAACCATTCTCAAAAATCAAGTGATATGGTAAAAGCAAGGATAGAAAAAGATGCGAACGGAGTTCACAGGATATTCGTTCAGCGTGCAAAGTTCAAACATTGGTTTGAATTGGGTAAGCACAAGGCCACAACGGGCAAGTTTTATCAGGCACTTGTGGAAGATAGCATACAATGGGCACCGGACATAATCAATCACGATTCCCTGTTCCAGAAATAACAAACATTCAAATCATACAATTTTATGAAAGAGTTGATTTCATTAAACGGTAACGGAAACAAGGTCTGGTTTCTTCGTGGTGTAGGAGACGGAGACATCTGCATAACCTTTAATCTTCCAAAGCAGAAAGTGTATATGGAATGCGTAAGGATTGGTGTTGGTAATTCTGGTGGGCAAGAAGTCCCTTTCTATGTAAAGGAAGCACTCATAGGAGTGTGTAATGCTATGGAAAAATGGGATAAGGAGGAACCTGATGAAACTGACAGGAGAATTTGAAATGCGAGACATTCGCGGAAAGAGAATCGTCGGCTATGAAGCAGCCTGCGACCTCAAGATGATGGGATTCGATTGGCAATGCACTGGCTACTACCACTGCGATGACTACGGGTGCGAGGAGGAGGAATATGTCAACGAGGACTTCCGCTATGAATGCGTAGGGTGGCGTGGACTATTCCGCAACTCCTATTCCTTGTACAGGGCGGCGGCACCAACACTATTTGTAGCGAGGTTATGGCTTATACTTTTCAAAGTGAAACATTTTATCAAACGGAAATGAAAGAAATAAAAATCAAAATCTATGAATGGCCCGACCTGAAAAAGTGGTTTTGGGACCGGTTCTGCTTCCCAAGAAGGAAGTTGGTGGCTATGTGGCTCGAATATCATAGCAGTGAGATAAGGAGCCTCGTTGAAAAATTCTTGCTCAAGTACAACAATGTTGACTTCGAGAAAGACAATTATGCCCTTTTATCCAAAGCCCTCAAAGATTGGGATGAGGAGTGCAAGGAGATATATGACAGAACTGAGCAACTCATAATGATGAAATAATATGAAAAATGAAGAACTTGAAAGGTTGGCAAACCTCTGTTATTATGATTTTGATATGTCAGAAGGGGAGGGCAACTGCAAGAACTGCTCAAGATACTACAAGTGTAGAGAAGAACTCAATAAATTATTCAAGGAGGTAAAGGAAGATGTACAAAGCGGTATCTGAAATAACCCCTACGAGCGCAATTCACGAATGCCCCTTTAATTGCGTTGAGTGTGAGCATTTCATCGGCATCACAAAGTTGGGCGGTGACATTATGGTGGAATGTGATCTGGAAGGAAACGAGGATTAGCCCTATGATTACGATAGAAGAATATGCACGGGAAGTGCAGAAGCAGGACCAACTGCAACAGCAATACTTTGCTTTGAGACGCGCAGGGAAGTTTGACGGTGACCTTCTGAAAAGAAGCAAGGAGCAGGAAGCGAAGGTGCGCAATCTTACAAAGTTCATACTCAATCCGGAGCCTCAACTGTTTCGGGAACGGCTTGAATTAGAGAACACCGAATATGACTATGGACATAATGTTAAACACGATTAGTATATGCTATATTATATTGACCTATTTTGTGGAGCTGGTGGCGTGACTACCGGAGTTGAAGAAGCAATGTTCAGGGAGCAAAAATGTGCCAAGGTGATTGCTTGCGTCAATCACGATCCTCACGCCATTGCATCCCACCTCGCAAATCATCCGGAATGCGTCCATTTCACCGAGGATATCCGAACATTAGACGTTTCACCACTTGTGGATCTCGTAAAGAAGGCTCGCAGGAAGAAAGATGCGATAATCGTCCTTTGGGCCAGCTGCGAATGCACCAACTATTCAAGGGCGAAGGGAGGACAATCTCGTGATGCCGATTCACGCACACTACCAGAGCATCTCTTCCGATATATCGAGGCAATTAACCCCGACTATATCCAGATGGAGAATGTTGAGGAATTTATGTGTTGGGGAGACCTGGACGAAAACGGACATCCTGTCAGCAAGGACAGGGGACGTCTCTACCTTCGTTGGGTGAACAAGGTGAAGAAATATGGATATGAGTACGACCACCGCATCCTGAATTCCGCAGACTATGGAGCATACACCTCTCGCCGAAGATATTTCGGCATCTTCGCAAAAAGGTCGCTTCCAATAGCATTTCCGGAGCCAACACACGCGCGAAATCCTGAAGCCGGACTATTCGGTCAGCTCCAACCGTGGAGACCCGTCAGGGAGGTTCTATGTCTTGATGATGAGGGCGAAAGCATCTTCACTCGAAGCAAGCCTCTCTGCGATGCCACTCTCAAGCGAATAATGGCAGGACTAATGAAGTTTGTCGTTAAGGGAGAAAGCAATTTCCTCATCAAGTACAATTCAATGAGCCAGCGCGGAAAATATATTGCGCCCGGAATTGATGAACCCTGCCCGACAGTATGCACGCAGTCAAGAATAGGCGTTGTCAAGGCGAGGTTCCTGATGAAAAATTATTCCGGCGATGATAAGTCCAAGTGCATATCAATTGAGAAACCGGCTGGCACAGTCACTTGTAAGGATCATCACAGCTTTGTGACAGTCTATAACGGGAAAGGGAACAATGTCAGCATAGACGAACCGGCACCAACCATCACAACAAAGGATAGGCTTGGATTGGTTAAGGTATCGCATTTTATTGACCAACAATACGGCCAAGGTTCACCGGCTTCAATAGAGCAGCCCTGCGGCACGGTCACGTCAACACCGAAGCAGAATCTTGTCAGCGCATATCTGATGAACCCTCAATATGGGTGGCCGATGTACTCAACAGACCGTCCAAGCCCCACAATTATCGCCAGGCAGGACAAAAGGCCAATGTATGCCATATTCACAAAAGAAGGTCCGTCCTATCTTGAACCTTCAGAATCGGATACTGCGGCTATGCGGAGTATGAAAGAATTCTGCACAGAGCACGGAATCTCTGATATAAAAATGCGTATGCTCCGTATTGATGAATTACTGCAGATAATGGGTTTCCCGAAAGACTATACCCTTCTTGGGACAAAAAGCGAGAACAAGAAATATATCGGAAACGCCGTTGAATGCGGAATGGCTCGACAGCTTTGCGAAGCCTTATACGCAGCAAACTAATACTATTTGATATGGATATGAAAACAATTGAAATTGACGGAAAGACCTATAAAGAGGGCTATTATAACACCTGTTGCAGGTGTGACCTCCGTCCGGAGGTAACGCATAAACCTTGCCCTATCGAAGAATGTAACGATGGGGTGTATTACAAAGAAATCAAAAAGAAGTGATTATGGGATACACAGCATCAATTCCTAAAGAGCTGGCGGTTAAACTTGAAGCAAAAGGATACAAAATAGATTGGGAAGACTGTTCAACAGTTGAGCATCCCGAACCTGACCGTCACGCTATAACCTGCTTTGCCGAAGTCTTTGATTGGCTTATGCAGAAAGACATCACAATCCTTATTTCGCATCCGTGGGACCCTGTCTTAATTGGCTGGAGCAAGGATTGGCATTGGGGACTCATTCAAGGAGACTTCTACGAGCTTACCCAAAGTAGTAATTGCGAAACGAATTGGAATGAAATAGCAGTTGCAGCTATCGAAAAAGCAATTGACCTGATATGAAAGAACTTCATCTGATATTGAAGGCTCAATGGTACAATATGATTGAGTCTGGAGTGAAGAAGGAGGAATATAGGGACTTGAAGCCGTATTGGATGAAGAGACTTTTCCTGGTGATTGATGAAGAGTGTTCGAGTTATGAAAATGTTGATTCTGAATGCGCGGAATTTTATTGCGCTCCGGAGAATATAAGCATATTCAAAAAAGACCTCACCGACATCACATTTGAACGAAAGCATGATTATGTCACATTCCACTACGGCTATACATCACGCTCAATGACATTCCGCATAAAGGATATTCGAGTCTGGAAGGGAAAATCAGAGTGGGGTGCGGAAGCCGGGAAGCAGTATTTTGTGATAAGGCTTGGAGAGAGAGTCTATGTAAAAGTCGGAGACGGAATATATGCCCGTGCAAAACGAACGGAGGAGTTGTGTCCTACCGTATCTTTCAATGATTTTATCAAAAACCTATGATATGAAACACAAAATCGCACCTGACACAATCATTGTCGGCATCCCTTATCTGGATTCCGGAGCGCAAGGCCGGGAGCTGGAATATGCCCTTGCCGGTTGGCACAAGCACTTCAAGGAACAAAACTACCTTGTCGCGGTGGTGGGAGATCATCACCCAATCGTTGACTGTTATGAGAGGACGTTTCACATTCTGGCACCGCGTGTTGCTCCCATTGAGGGAGAATACCTGCCGGCCCTCGACATCATCAACAAGATGCAGACACTTCATAGGACGTTCCCGAGGCAGACGGGCTTTGTCTGGGCCGCCGATGACATCTACGCAGTCAACAATTTTGACCTCGCTGATATAAAATTCCTCAAGATGCTGGAACCGGACATCACATTCTCCAAATCCGACAATAATCCCTGGCGCGTGATGATGGTGCAGACCAGAACGCAACTCATCAAGGAAGGGCACCCGTCCAGGAACTTTGCGTTGCATCTTCCCTGCTGGTACGAATGGGATAAATTGTCCGCACTCATCGAAAAATATGATATGACACATCACAGCCTCAGCATTCAGTCAATGTATTTCAACACTTACTTTGGGGACCGTGTACCATTCCAGCTGAACGCGGAGTCTGATAACATCAAATGCGGCATTTACAAGAGCCGTCCTCGTGTGGAAGATTTACAGGCAATGTTCAGAAAGAAGATCTGGATTAACAACTCCACCATAGGCTTTGTCGCTCCACTGAAGAAGGAACTCGAAAAGCACTACGGTATATGATAAAGCAGTATTACGACCACCGCTGTAAGAAGTGCCCTTTGTGCGCTCATTACAGGCCGGAGGGTCCAAGGCCAGACAGCCGCTTAGATCCAAAAGAGATTTGGCCGGAAGCCTGCGGACTATACGGATATTCATTTAGTCTGGGCCGCTACGAGGAAGATGCTGATGACTGCCAAGGATTCGAGACACCTCAACAATACAAGCTGCGCCTGGCTATGCAGGAAGCAAAGAAGAAATCAAGAAAACAGGAATAACCCTTAAATCAATTTTATTATGTCAAAGGAAATCAAAATTACAGTACCGGACGGCAAGACTGCCGAATGGAAAAACGGAGTGCTAACCCTTGTCGATGAAGTGAAAGCCGACAACAGGCCCGTGACGGAGCGCATCAAGACATTTGAGGACGCTTGCAAGGCTCTTGGCGAAAATCACCAACTCGTGCAAGAAATGTCAGATGCGCAAATGATAGGGAAACTTTCTCCGGACCTTCTCGCATTCCTCAAACTCCGTGTCATAGCCGCAGCCCTCAACGAGGGATGGGAGCCGCAGTTTGTGAAAGGTGAATACAGGTGGTTCCCTTGGTTTTATCTCTACACACAAAACGAGATAGACAAGATGAGCGAGAAGGACCGCTCCCGTGTGGTGCTTCGGTCGGGTGACTACGCGGGCGCGGGTGGCGGCGTGTCGTATGCGAGTGCGTATAACGATTCGTCGTATGCGTACGCGAGCAAGGGGTCTCGTCTTGCCTTCAGGACTGAAAAATTGGCAATCTATGCCGGGCAGCAGTTCCTCGACATCTGGGCGGATTTTGTTTTCCGTCCAAAACAAAATCCGCAGGCTGAAAAATCCGATGCCGAGTAATGTTCAAGGACTTCGAGGACTTGGTTGTCGGGGACTTTACCGGACTATCGGTCGAAGCAATCTCCGACATCCTTGCCCAAGTCCGGCACAGGAAGCAGCATAGCGATGCAGACATATTGCGAATAGCACATCAGGCAGCAAATGACATATTCAATAAAATCAAAGAAGAATAGTATGGCAAAATTTATTTTTGAAGTAAGTGACGAAGTGGTACGGAGTATCGCCATTGTCGGCACATTCGGACTTACAGACCAGAATGGGCTGAATGAAATGAAAACCTGCGCAGATGAAATCTGCAACAATGGTGAATTCAAGATCAGCATTGAACCTTGCATCAGTCCTAAGGAGCACGGAGCCATTGTCTCCCTGGTGCAGATGGCCTTGCACCAGAAGCGCGAAGCAAAGGAGATTCAGGAACTGATGTCTGTCGCGGAGATAAATTCAAAGACCGCCGACTTGTTCCGCTCCTCCTTGGCCAGCGGAGCTACAATCAAGTTCTGGAACAAGGACTGCATCACTGCCCTGGAGATTGTCGAGAGCAATGAAGATGGCAGCTTCCTTTGCGGCATCATTGGCCGGGACGGGGAAGTACACAAAGAGAATCTCCGAATTGATACAATCATCAGTTTCGCGAAATCAAATCTCCTGTATATGGATCCGGAAAAAGAAGGCGCACAGCGTTTCTTCAATCAGCTTGATGCAGATTTGCGAAAACAGGGCATCGACACCGGCAATACTTTTTTGCTTGCAGGCATCTATGAGCAGGCCTTCGACAACAGGCTCCGCCAGAACGTTATCGAAAGAGACAGGTCCAACAATAAATCCGAATAAATATGGCAAACGAAACCACCGTGCTCAAGAGCATCATAGATTTTCTTTTCGGGCACAAATACTATGTCAACATCATCAATCTGAGGGGCACGAACAATCTCGAAATGACATCCTTCATTCATTACAGCAGGGAGGATGCAGAGCGGCATCGTGATGACATCAACGCGACCTCTTCCTTCCTGTGGATAGAGACGGTATCTTTCCGGTCCCGTAAGGACTATCGCGCCAAAAAGATAACAAATAACAATCAACAGTAACCCTGATACCCTAACTTCGCCTGTATGATACAGAGAATTAAAAAATGGATGATGGAACGCCGGGCCTGCTATGTGATAGCGGACACTCGCGACAACTCGATTACGTTCTCTCGCAGGCTGTTCAAGGAGCTGGATATAATGGGTATGGATATGGCCAAGGTCTTCGTGTTCTTCATACCGGAGACCGGCCATTATGCTTTCACCCTCAATCCGAAGATTGAGCAGGAGACGCAGCTTGCGGACGTGATGTATAACGGCAAGTTCAAGACTATCGGATTCGAGAGCCTTGTACCTACCGTCAACAAGATTTTCTATGACTACGGTATGGACTCCGATATTGCCTGCAAACTTTCCGTAAAAAAGTTACGGACCGATGAAGGCGGCTTTGTCTATTATCAGATCTGCAAACCCCTCGAAGAATAAAACTTTCGCTCTATGAACAAGGAACTGAAATACACGGGCCATACGGCCGCCCCTTCGGACTATGAATGTCCAGACGGTGATTTGGCTGCAACAATGGATTTGTGGCCAGAAAACGGTGCGTTGAAGCCTGTCCTGCAACCTGGGACCGTGCTTACTCTTGCTGCTAATAGGAAGGTCGTATATATCCACGAGACTGCGGCCTTCAAGCATTATATTGTGTTTGACACCTCCACAAAGAGGCTATATTGGATAGATGATGAATCCACCTCAACCGTTAACAACCTCGGAACATACACATATTACGACTTTGTTTCCGTCAATGCGATAGGCAATACGATTATCGTGCTGCGCGATGAGGGGATGTCGTATTTCCTTTGGGTGCCGGGAGATTATGGGGAAGGCTCGTACAAATATTTGTCGGATCATCTCCCCGATGTTGAAATATCTTTCGGACTGAAAGGACATCCCCGTCTTTTCAGCGTTTCCGATGACAGTCACTCAACATTCACTATTTCGTTTGACGGAATTGCTGAAGGGAACCTATTTGCCGATTTCACCGAGACTAACCAGAACAAGATCACCGACCAGATAATGGCCAAGGTAAACAAGTTCGTGAAGGAACAGACCGTTGACAAGGGCTATTTCTGCTTTCCGTTCTTTGTCCGCTATGCGCTGCGCCTGTATGACGGGTCGCTGACAAAGCATAGTGCGCCTATCCTGATGTGTCCTTCCACAACAAACGGAGTTGTCGCATTGTGGAACAGAGCAACGGGACGCAACCAATACACCGATGCGGAATGTGACATATTCCTTATGGCCGCTTCATTGGATTACGGTTGCGTAAGGGACACTATGTATGTAACGGGGGACGGTCTGAACAGTTGGACTGATATAGTGAAAAGCATTGATGTCTTTATATCGAAACCCATCTACACCTACGACCAGAACGGAAAGATTAAGAATCTGAAGGACAATGACGATATGAAGTCAAAGTTCATCGGCAAACTGTTCCATAAGAATTACAGCGGCAGCAATCCGGTTATTGCTTCAAGCAGGACCGAGGACTGCGTAATGGGGTCCTTCGCAAGCGGCTCCGATTTGGCCGGGGCACTCGGAATATACAGCGAATGGACTTTCAGCGAGATATATGCGCTATATTTCAATACGGGCGGCACTTATCCGGGTGAGACATTCCATCTTCCGGAGTTCTCGGAGGACAAGGTGGGTGAATCGCTGCGCACCTGCTCGACATTCTTCAAGTTGTGTTCGTTGGAGATTTCTGATGTTCTCGCAACAAGTATGGCCGGCACGAGAAAGGATATTGTAGTACCGGAGGAATATCTGCAATCGCTTGTCAACAGGGAAGTGATGACGGATGATTACCTGTCACACGACAGGCTGTTTGCCGAGAGATCTTTCGTGTATAACCAACGGCTTAACCTCTGCGGAGTGAAGAGGGAACTTTACAAGGGCTTCTCCTGCGGCTCGATGTTCTGCTATATGTCGCAGGACCATAATTGGAGCGGCAATCAAAGTCAGAAGTCAGTATCACCGGCGTTCTTCGCTTTTGATGCCACTATTAGCATCTATGTGCAGATAAAGGAGAACGGCCGTGTCTATTGGCTCCAGGCAAGTAGCCTTTGGGATAATATGGGCTATTGGCACAGCCTGGAAAACGCTTCGGGTGTAAGGGTGCCTCGTTCATACGGTGCGTATGTGTTCTACCCCAATGTCAATGCGGTTAAGATGCGTATCTCTACCGGGCAACTCAACCTTGCGTATGATATAGACCTTAAAGCCCACGACTTCCTGAACGGAGCATACGGCTTGCTTGATTGGGATACCGTTCGCTCGAACAATTGGAGCGGCCAGATGGAATATTCGGAAGATTATATCGTGGACAATTCCAACAAGCTATTTACGTCTGAGGTGAACAATCCATTCCATTTCCCGGTCACGAATATCAACACTGTCGGCACAGGACGAATCCTCGGTCTCAGCACGGCGGCAAAACCACTCTCACAGGGTCAGTTCGGACAGTTCCCGTTGTATGCGTTCACGACCGATGGCGTTTGGGCATTGGAGGTGTCGGCAACGACAGGCGGCTTCTCTGCCCGTCAACCTATCACCCGTGATGTCTGCATCAATCCGGATTCCATAACTCAGTTAGACGATGCTGTCCTGTTTGCGACAGACCGGGGCATTATGTTGATAACCGGCTCCCAAACAAGCTGCATATCCGAAGCCATTGACGGCAGGAACGATGAAGTGTTCTCACTATCGCTACTCCCCCAGGCTATTGCGTTACTTGCAGAAGCGGAAGAAATCACTGCTGATAGTGAGTTTAATTTTGTATCGTTCCGTACATTCCTCAGCGGCTGTGGCCTGATATATGACTACCCATATCAAAGACTCATTCTTTTCAATCCTTCCTACAAATACGCCTATGCATATTCTATGAGTATGAAAAAATGGGCTATGATTCGGAGCAATATTGTAAACTCCGTCAATTCTTATCCGGAAGCATTGGCAATGACTGACGAAAACAAGTTGGTTGACCTCTCACAGCACATTGCGAATGAGGACCCGACAAATCAGGTGCTTGTCACGCGACCGCTCAAACTTGACAACCCTGACATTCTCAAAACAATAGACCATATCATTCAGCGTGGCAACTTTGAAAGAGGACACGTCCAAACGCTTCTATATGGTTCCAGGGATCTTTCTAATTGGTTCCCGGTATTCAGCAGTACCGACCATTACTTGCGAGGCTTCCGGGGTACACCGTACAAGTATTTCCGGATTGTTCTGAAATGCCAGCTCACAGATTCCGAAAGCATATCAGGATGCTCAATCCAATATGAGTTGAGAGAAACAAATCAGATGCGATAAATGAAGTAAGGGGTTGTCTCACGACAGCCCCTTACCGTTTAACAACACTCTTTATGAAAAAAATTTTAGAATGGGGATTTCCCCCTTCTCGCAGTAATTGTACGTATGCTTTTAGACTTGAGCATAGACGCCTTTGCATCTTCGGCTTTGTCTGCCCAATTCTTTGCACTCCCAGGATTGGTAATGCTGAACCAGTCCGACAGGACGCGGCAGATAAGGTATTCGTGGATGTACTTCTCAAGGATGTCAACGGTGGTCTTTGAAAAGCTCTTTGGCACGAGCATTTCAATTATGTACTTATCTTCCTCCATCAGTTCATCATCGCGCTCTTCCTCATCATCAACATTCACCTTCGTGAAAGGGAAAAGCGCTTCCACACATTCGGCGTGAGCAAGAGCAAGGACCCTTGTAACCCTGTCGATGTTTCCATCCTCGGCTATGTCGAACACTTGATGCTTGGCGTGCTCCTGCTTTTCATCCATAATGTCCCCTTCGACATAGGCGTACTGACGAATATCATCAAGCAACTCTGTCCTTTTAAAGGTCAGAGTCACTTGATTTGTTTTCAGTTCCTTTCTTCTCATTGGTGAATGGCGTTGAAGATAGGTTATGGGGTAGGAACTACTCTTGTCGGGCAGACACGTTTGTTAAGTGCCTCGCGGATCTGTTCCAGATTTGCGGCGGCCTTGGTCACATAATCCGAAGCGTCATTCTTGTCGGTAATCGTGAACCAATCTCCAATTGCAGTATTCACGAGATACAGATGCAGCGCTGCAGCAATAGTCTCCCTTGTCGCGGAATTGTAGTTGCTTGGCATTGACAACGCAACAGTGAGATTTGAAGTTGCAGTTATAAGCGCATTGTTCGCCGATGTCTGGGAGTCTATGATATACTCGGACAGTTTGGCTTTGAGCGCAGCGAAAGCGTCACCAACAGAGCGGAGAATCTGGTTTTTGTTCTCATCATCATCGTTGGCTTGCATATTCGCCACCTCTTCGTGGTTCGCTCCCGTCTGACGGCTGCGGCCGGTCAAATAGGTCTTGTTCTGAACGTCATAAACGACTTCTGACAGATACAGAGTGATAGAAATAGATTTCTTTGCCATAATATATAATTTATAAAATTAACCTATGCAGGCATCGCAGACGGCTTTCGCACCGGCTTTGATGCGTTTCTCTTGACCTCGTTTCCAGATGTCACCTTCATCGAAGTTGTGTTCCATCTTTTTTTTCATATCCTCCTTTGGTCTGCTCCAGGGAGTAAACTCCGCAATGTCACGCATCACCCATTCCCAATTACCCCGGAACTGAATACCCCTATCATCAAGATATATGTCGGCAATCAACTTGGAATTCTCCGCACCTTTCGGCTGATCCGGATTCTCGTTGATATGGTCGTAAGTGATTTTGTTCTCTTTGAGCCAATTCTTCAATGCATCAGTTACAGGCCGGGTGGTGTATATGATAATGGTGTAACCCTTCTTCTTAAGAATGGCCGTGCCGTTATCAGCGTTAGGAACCATATCACCGAATTTATCTTCTCCCTGGAATCCTTCGGAGTAATCGGCAAGAACGCCGTCAAAGTCTATGCAAATTGTCTTTTTCATAACTATAACGTAAAAGTATATTCAGTGTTTTCTTCCTCGACCTTGACATAGAAAGTCTTTGATGCCATATCCACAACGCAGCTGTGTGCAGTCCACCAAGTTTCCGGATTGTCTTTACTACGGCCGTTGTATTTCTCCCTGTATCTCTCGATGCGCATAAGCAGGGCCTCATCATCAGCGGCAGTGTCAACTGTAATGTCAGTCCCCACAAACTCACTGTTCCAGACATCGGCCAACAAGGTATATGCCTTTGAAAATAGCACACTGTCCATTGCTGCACGCATACTTGCCCTATCAGTAACCTGTGCGGCATTGAGGATATTCCACCGCTCCAATCCGGAGCCATAGTCCTCAACGCCAAGGGATGAAGGCAAATGGCCTTCGACTACGTCCTGATTTGTATAAACTGACCCATCCGGAAGCAAAGTGACACCATTTAAGTGGAAGTTCGTATTGATCTCCGACTCAACCGTCACTATGGCATTATCCACAAATTCCAGAACCACTGACGCGGATTCATCGGCCAGAAGGAAGTGAGGCTCATAACCCATTTGTGCCAATGAAGTGGGGTTATATATTTCCACATAGCGCTGCAAGTATTCGACAGCTTCGTCAACAGTCTCGAACTTGTCCAGAACATATCGGACAAGCATCAAAGAGCAGATGCTGTCGCGCTTTTTCACAGTTGGCACCGTCCTGGTATTTCCTTGTGAAGGGGCCACATTGATGGATGCGAAAAGGCCCTTGCGATTGATTCCCCTCTGCAGATAGAAAGGAACCATCTTATATGCATCCGTATATTCCTGACTTTCAACCTTGCCGATTGTAAGTTCCGATATTGTGCTGCTTATGCCTATTACGTTTGTATCCCGGACAAGGAAAATGGCATCATTGTTTTCAAGCCAATCGTAATTGGCACCGATATAATTGCCGCGCCGTAATATTGAGCACGCGCCTGACAGAGCAGGAGCTTTCAACAGAAAGAGTTTCTTCGCATAATCATAGTCCAGAGAATCATACTCCACCTCGAAGAGATTACGGGCCTTGCGGACTATTCTCCTATACGCCTGTTTCAGCGATGACCGAACAGGGCGCGTCCTTTTATGGAGGGAATCACGTATGTTTGCAAGGTTCAATGTCGCAAAGTCAAAATACTCTTTCGCGTCATTCTTGTCGGTGATTGTCAGCCATTCTGCAATAGTAGTGTTGACTATATATTGATGCATCTCTCCGGTAATGGCGCTGATTGCAGCATCATCGAAGTTCATTGGCATCGAAAGTATTATTTCGATGACTCCTTCTCCGGTTTGTAGCGCGTCCGTAAAGGCTGAGATATTCAGGCCGAGATATTCGGACATCCTTGATTTAAGGATACCGATAGCGTTGCCTATGGAGCGGAGCAACTTGTTTCGTTCCTCATCATCGTCTCCAGCCTGGATGTGCGCCACCTCTTCGTGGTTCGCTCCCGTCTGACGGCTGCGGCCGGTCAGATAGGCGGCATCCTGCACATCATAGATGATCTCCGACAGGAACAACTTTATGGAAATACTCTTCTTTGCCATATCAATTCGCTGTAGGTGCTACCCTCGTAGGTTTCTTCTTGAAATAAATCTTGCTCTTGACATCAAGAAGCATTGATTCCGCTTCGTCCCAAAAACTTCCGGCTTCCTCCTTGTTGATGAACTTGTACCATTTGGCAACAATATAGTCGGTGAAGAAAGAGAAGAGGGAACTCTGAATGCTTGCAGTCAGTGAGGTGTCATACGATGCAGACAACTGCAGACTGACCTGATAATCGCGTTCCAGCTCTATGCCGTGACTTTCCGGGCTGGACGTGACGCTTACAAGGAAAGGCTTGAACAATTCGGTAACGGCATTTGAAGCCTCGTTCCAGAAGCGTTCCAGCATCTGCCGGTCCTCATCGGTAGTAAACACTTCCTCATACGATGCAGCAAGCGCCCCTTTGATACCGGAGTAGCTTGTTGTCTTTGCCACTTCGGAATATACATTGGCTTTATTGATTGTGAATGAAACGTCTATCATAGTCACAAAGATATTACCGGGACAGTCTTGCGCCTTTTTATCTGTTAACAAACCTCAGCAAAAACTTCATCCACGATGCCAGCCTGGATCCCGGCCATATTCTACACGCCGCGTATATGCTCAGAAGCAATAAAGCGAGGAAAATAATACCGCAGGCCCAGCCTCCGACATTCATCTTGAACTGCTGCCATTTGGTAAGTTCCTTCTCCACCTCAACGGTGACCGTTACAGTCTCGTGCTCCAGATGATGTTCAAATGCTCCCTCCGAATGGAAATGCTCGGTGACGGGGACTTCCGCCTTGACGCTCGCTCCGGCCTTGTTGTTGATTGAATGATGTAGCAGCCCTGTACTATCGACAAAAGCGTCACTCTCGGCAACGCTTGTCTCCAGATGCGAGGACTGTTCCTGCGGCAGTATTGCCGTGCTGCTCTCCTTCGGGATTTCAACCGTGACCGTATCAATATGTATTACTGTCGAGTCCTTGATATTCAGCACAAGAGAATCCCTGACATTAGTCTGGACAGGAGGAAGATGCTTATAGCAGCCGCAACTTGCAGCCGTCATAAGCATCAGAGAGAGATATATGAGGGGTAAAAGTCTTTTCATTTCTCAATAGATTTGATATAATCAATGACTCCTTTACACATCACATCAGCGCATTCATAGATACTCGCCGGTGAGCAGAGATAGGTGTAATCTTTCTTGTTGTCGTAGAAGAAATTCTCGACAAGCACTGCCGGGCAGAGCGTATGGATCAGGATGAAGAATCTCTTTTCATAATCCGGATCACCGTCTATCATTTCCTTGCGGCAACGGTTCGCACCCCACGTCTGCACGGCCCTTTCATACATCATAGTGGCAATGACATCAGCCTGAGTCTGCCCCGGAGAAGTCCAGACGGACCAGCCTGTCGCATTCATCCAATCCCCCATTCCGGCTGCGTTAGCGTGAACAGAAATCAATATGCAGTTGGACTTGCCACGTTCAAGACAGATAGTGTTTATTCTGTCACAGCGCTCCTGCAGTGAGATGTCCTTGTCCTCTGGTACCAGAAGGACCACATCGTAACCGAGGTATTTAAGGGTCTCAACAATCTTTGCGGCGCAATCCCGGTTCCAGGCCCATTCCTGCAGAATCCCGTCAGGGCTTCTCTTCCCGGCTGTATCCTTGCCGTGCCCGTTGTCAATAATTATTGTGAAGTATTTCATTTCGCGTCCTCCTTCTTTTCAATAACATTCTCCAGACCATTGAGGTTGTGTTTGTCCCCTGCAACTTTCAGAATGCCTTTAATTGATATTTTCAGGCCGTGAGGCTCCAGAAGGTTTGAGAAGAAAGAAACCCCTTCGATAAGAAAGACAAGGCCCATTCCGAACATAGCGCAGAGTGATGTCCCGTATCGCTCGTTCAGGGCAACGCAACACACTATCCACGAGGCATAGCAGACGCACTTGTTTACCGTGCGTCTTGTCGCGCTGCTGATGCGGATTTTCTCACCGCGATATTTTGCCGCCTTGATACCGGCTGCCAGGTCAGCGATAATTACTGCTATACAAGGCACAAACCAAAGCAATGACTGCACTGCAGTCTCTCGAAGATAAAACATAGCCGTAGCTCCAAATATACTTGACATAAGAACCATCAAAGGATGATTCAAAATTGCTGCGATAGTTTTCATAGGGCGTACTGATTAAAGTCAACGGAATCCTTCTTTGCCCAGCCTTCAGCCAACGTGTTTTGTATGAACAATATCGCTGACGTATAGAATTCGGACAATTCCTCAACGGTCGTAAAATCGTGATAATCCGGTTCCGAATCCGGCCCGAACTTGAATCGCACCGGGAGACTTGCGCCGTGCGTCTGCACTGCAAGGTCATATGCGGCCTTGTAGTTGAACTGATTTTCCATAGACAGACATACCGAAGAGCCTTTGAACACGAAACCGTCTCTGATCTTATTGTCCGTCTGGTCATTGTAATATGCGAAAATTGTTTCCCGTATCTCATCAATGCTTGGACGATGGTCGAATACGGATTCCTCATAGGACAAGTTTTCCCCACCGCTTTCCGCCGGTTGGAAATCCCAACTGATTGCCCATTTGTTGCGTCTGGGATTTATGCAACGGATATAATACCGTTCTGCGCCTTCAACTCTGCTGTACATATCTGTAATGTTTTATGATTAACATAACCGATAACGGGTGAAGCCTTTGCACTTGATAGCTTCCACACTTGCAAGAACGGGAAACCCAATCTCGCGCAACTGTTCCAGGATGCTGTAATTTTCCCTGTCTCCCGTATATACCTTGAACTCCTTATCGTTGGAAAGCCTCTTGATATGCATCAGATGCTTCCCCTTCGGCATAGGAATATCTTCCGGATAGATGAAGCTGCAAGGCGGTTCCTGCCCCCGGCTGCGGTAAGTCTGGAGTCTTTCTGTGGCTCTCTCAACGGCACGTTCATAGTCCTTCCTCTGCGGAGATGTGACAATGTCCGTCTCGAAGTCGAGAATCAAGAACTCTTCGCCTACGAGGTCGCACAGGTTCAGTTCCGAACAGTCAAACCGCTTTTTGCCGTCAACATATTTCGGCTTGATATGCAGGTCTTTCAGTCTTTTATATTCATCCATACTCATTCCTGATAATGTCTTGAATAAATTGCGGCAGTTGCCGTGTTTGCAGTATCCGTATAAAGAGCCTAACAATTGTACCCTTCTCCGGCGGCTCTTTACCTTGTGAAGGTGCCTTGCGGCATTTTGCTTTATCCGTTTGCGAAGCATCGTGTGATTCGGATAAATGACATAACCGAGAAAGTCAAGTCCCTCGGTGATTGGGAATATCCTTTCATTGGGCTTGATCGCCAGGCCGATGCTCTCAATCCTCTGATGGACCAATTCACGTTGCCGCCACAACTCCTTCTTGCTCTTGTCGTGGTGGTCCCCGTCATCGCAGTAACGGTAGAAGTGCTTTATACCACATTGGTCCTTCAGGTAGTGGTCAAGGAACATTGACAGAAGCATATTCCCGAATGCCTGAGAACTTCTCAAGCCTATACTCAATCCGTTCGGCATCATTCTCACGAAGCGCTCCAGGATAGTCAGCAGAATCTTGTCCTTAAACATTCTCCGCAAAGCATACATCATAAAATCCTGATTGATGCTTTCATAGAACTTCCGGATATCGTACTTGTAAGCGTACTGCATTTCCTCACCGAAAAGGGCTATGTCTTTCCGAATGTAGTTCAGCAAATCGTGCATTCCCCTGTTCTTAATGCTGGAACAAGTTGTGCGGATATACCTTCTGCGGACATACTCTTCCACAACACCCATCACGGCGCTGCACCCGATACGCTTGTAAGTGTTGACGCACTGAATACGCCTCATCTTTCCGCTGTCCTTCACTTCATATTCCCGATAGGTCGTATTCGCAAAGAACTCACCGGAACGTATTTCATTCCTGAGTCGCTCCTTGACCTCTTCACGGTGACGGAGTATCAAGCGACCGTACCGGCTACCCTTCCTCTGACGTGTGCGCAGCACGGTATCAATGGCAAGTTCCAGGTTTGCATTAGACGTAATTTCGTCTATCAAGCCTTGGGCTTTCCCAATTCTTTTCATTATTTCAAATAACTATAACGCCTTCAATTTTTGAGGCCCGACTTCTTCGGCTGACCTTTGCAGGTCCCTACCAAACTCTACCTCGTGGTTTATTTTTCAGTTTTCCGCATTTCTGCGCTTTTACTGTGGCTCATCCCCTTGTGCACTGCGTTGAGGACACGTCCTCGGTGTAGTAGGCACATATATTTGAGGCTAATTTATAGCCCCGAAAGCGTAAACACTTTTTATCTATTACTTTTCTTTCTTATTGTTTGCAAGACGAGACCCATTGTTCGTGTTCGCATTCGACGAATCGTTATTCGCATTCGCATACGACACGCCGCCATTCGCGTTCGCGTTGTTACTCGACCGAAGCACCACACGGGAGCTGAGGGGAATCCACCATTTGTTCAAAGAACTTTTTGGAATTACGGGCGCTTCGGGCCAGCAGGCCCTTGCGCCCCCATTCCTATACATACATCTTCTTTGGATTACGCTCGCATTGCAGCGGCCTTGTATTCAGCCACACTCTCTGCAAAAACGATTTTTCCTCTGAAGGCAAGACGAGACCCACCGTTCGCGCTCGCACCCGACGAATCGCCACTCGCATACGCACACGACACGCCGCCACTCGCGTACGCGTTGTTACCCGACCGAAGCACCACACGGTTATTTCCGGTCTGCCAATAGTAGTTATCCGCATAATAGGTGGATGTTGAGCCTCCTGTCGCATAGACAGGCAGCACATCCATATATCTTCCGTTGCGGACTCTCACGATTGCAACACCATTAGTATTGCCGGAGCAGGTCTTGACTTCACGGGTATTGCCGTCTGGCATCTTGATCTGCATCACAAGCTGCTGTGTAGGTCGAAGCTGGCCAAGGCTGTCAGTTACGGAGGCACCATTGCCCATACCGATGTTGCTCATAACCTCCGAGAGGTCTCCTTGCCAATTCTCGTAGCCCATTACGTTGACTGCCGCAATGCTTTTCAAAGTCGCGCCATCGTAGTAGTAACCAAGAGTAGCAGAATTGCTCGGATTGATTGTGTCAGCCATCCCCAGGAAGTTGGTTGCTCCCGTAGTGACGCCGTTGGTATTTGAACCATATCCGCACTGCTTCTGGCTGTCCCTCGTTCCATATCTTGCATAGAAGAGGTTGGCAACATCCTTGCTCATCTCATAGTCAACGCACTGAAATCCAACGCCACGATTCGATGCCTGCAAGAGTATTGTACCCAGAGCAACGTTCTTTGTTGGAGCAACATTGCTTATGGAGCGCACAAGGCCGTCAAGGATGTTCGCTTCATAGATTCCGCAGAGACATTCCTCGTGCTCAACCCAATCCGGTTCAATAGCGGAGACATTATCGGAATAGCACTTTACGCAATATGCCGGGAACTGATTGGTATCAATGGCGGTTGGAGCCGTGAAATACAGCCATTCTGCACCATCCGGTACTGCTGCGAACAGATAGTCTCCATTCACAAACTCAATCTGCGAATTCAACGACACAGCATTCATCATATTGAGGTTGGAATCGGCAAATGCTGCGGCATAGGTAGCGCCGCTCACGCCAGGCCAACGTATCATCTTCAACCCTGCGACATTTATCTTATACACAGTGTTGGAGTTTACCGTAATTATGGCTCCTTCCACATTCTCGCCCTGATTGATTCTTCCAACCTGCAGAGCAGCGTTGACGAATGATGTCAGTGAAGAAAGCATTACCTTCTCGGAAGAAGCGCCTGCATCCTGCGGCTCATAGTCAAGGGATGAGAAAAGCTGGTACTTCTTTGCGTGAATGTAGTCGTTGACTCCTTTGTACCAATAGTGAGGCTCAAACATATAAGCATCGCCCTCATCTGCCCGGGACGCATCGCGATCACCTTTCAGGTTCGCTGCATCCTGCCCTCCGGCATACAGAGTTCTGTCACCATCATTGAGTTGACGGACAAGCATCTTTCCAACGCCATCTACCACTCCCTGGTACTTACCGAGAACAGCGTGCCGCGCGTTGAAGATTCTCAGCAAATGTCCGCTTGGCGCATAGTCACGTTCGTACAGATACCCTGATTCATTGTCAGGATTGGATATGTTCGCCGAATCGGTTACGTCATCGCTGAATACAATCATCGTGAACTGCGCGTTCAGTATAGTAAGGTTCGGGAAATATGCCTGATATGAGGCCAGGACTTCATCTTCAACGAGGTCAACAAGCGTCCAGGAACCTGTAAGGCTGCTGCACTTGTTCGTCTCGCCGATATTGATACCGTCACTATCTATACCCTTCGCTTCACTCTGGACAAGGCTTGCAAGCAAGGTGGATGATTTTTCGACATTGACATCAGTCAAACGCAGACGCGAGATTTGTGCGCCGGCAGTAAGAATGTCAGCCAGCAATTCATCCTTCTTGATATTCGGGCATCCTTCAATGCGCAGCGCCGTGATATTCGACTTGCCAGCCATTGTCAATCCACCCGGATAAGTGAGGTTCGGGAGGTTCACGAAAACAAGTTCGCTCACTGTCGCAGGAAGGTGCAGCGTATCAATAGGAGAAGTCTCTGCGGCCGTGAAAGCTGACAGCTGCGAGCCTTCCGCATATACCTTCGTCAACCGAGGACATCCGCTTGCGTTTACGGACGAAACAAGGGTGTTCCGAATATCAAGTTCCTGCAGGAACGGCATTTCACCAAGAGGAAGAGACGTAAGCGGAGCATAGCCACCTATTGTGAGATTCTGATGAGTAGTTGAACCTATCTTTAGTTTCTCAATCAATTCAAGTGCATCAAACGATGCGGAAGAGATCGATATTTCAGAAAGGTCGAGTTCGCTCATTCGGTTGCACTGATAGATATAGAGAAGAGCACCTTCCTGATGTGAGAAGTTTGTAAACTCGTATTCCTCTCCAGCCTCCAGATAACAACTCTCCGACAAGTTGCCGGAAGCATCATTGCCTATTCCGAAATAGCCTGTCTTTGCAGCCTTGATTGTGATTTTCGTCCCTGCCGCCGCATTGACACGCGCACTGACTACACCGTCAAAGAACAGTCCTGTCTGGTAGAATCCATCGCGGAACTTGAATCGCTTGTCGATAAAGTCAGGAATTGCCGTAAGACGCAATCCGTGCAAGGCATAATAGTACAGGGCATCTGCCGTCTCGGTGAAACTGATGAACTTCTTTTCTCCGTCAAAGGAAGAAACCGTTTTCTGCCACCTCTTCAAGATACTGTCAACGAAGAAATGCTTTGCCCCTTCAGGAGAGAACGGGCGCAATGTCAAATCATCGACAGTTATCTGTCCCATCCTCATCGCTGCTACGACAGTCCTCATTGAAATCTCATTCCCGGCAGCATCAATATAGACGGACTGCTGACGATAGATATTGTTCCAAAGGACGCTTCCCCAACCAGCATAAGGATTTGCGTATCCGGTACTTTGGTCAGAAGGCTTGTTCGGATCAACTTCTGCATCAACAGTTGCTCCACCGTCATTGTCCTTTCCGAGAAGCGAGTCAGCGTCATATATCTTATTCGGATACATTCGCAGATACTTCTCATCGTTATAGACTCCATTGTTGACAGTGCCACCGTCATCGAGGAACCACATAGGCTGCATATTCTTCGCCTGCTGGTCAACGGCTGCCAGATAGTCGGTGAACGCATTGTATGCGAACAGTGCATACGGATTCGCATACTTATACAGGTTCTGCTGCCAAATGGTCTTCCATCCGGTCACTTTGCTGTAATCACAAGAATCACAGAAGCGAAGGAAGCGATACAGGTTGTAAGGAACCTTCTTTCCAAGAGCATAGTCAATGGCAAGCTGATCGTTATCAACCATACACTCGAAATAATAGGTCCACGCAGGGAATGTGTCCGCACTGATATCACCGCCGTCCACAAGTTTCTGCACCCAGGATGACTTGTCGGCCTTCATTTCCATCATCGTTTCAACGCTGTCAACTCCCTGGAACCAATCGAATCCCTGATAGGTAATGAGTTCAAATCCCTCAACAGGATTGAGGACATCACCGGTCACTACCCATTGCCCGTTGACCTGCCGCATAGAGCCTGTTGACTCATACCATCCGTCAGAAGCATCATATCTCATAAAGATGTATGAACTTCCGCAATACAAAGAAAGAAGATACAACTTGCTTGTGTCCTTGACAGTATTGTTGGAGAGGAATCTGGTCTTGACCTGAATCAACGTTTCATCTTCGAGGCCGAAGAATTCAACGAAATCTCCATAATTCTTGCAACCGAGATTGTATCCCGGAGTATCGTTGAAGCCGAGCGCCAACTGCTCGCCCTTGTCCTCCTTCCAATTTCCCTTCGCGTAGAAAACGAGGTCTGAAAGTGTACCCGTCTCGCTCCGGTACATTGCAATCGGATGATTGGCCGTAGAGTGATTGAGTTGAAGTCCCGTCAGATGCACATCACCACTATCCCAATGCCCATTAAAGAAACGCTGCGCCGGTGTGAGATAATTGGCTCCGAGCATCCTGTACGTTGCGTTCATCATATTGCAAGCACCGCAGTCATTGGCATTTGAGCTATCCGAATAGTCCACCTTGACGGTGATTATGTCAACCGGGATAGTGTTGTCTCCAACCCTCACCTTGTTAAGGGCGAAAAGCTGGTACGTCAACAACGCATCTTCATTGTCATAATCCGGATACAAAGGCGTTACTGTGGTGTTCTTTCCCGAACCTTTGCTTTTTGCAAGATAATACCGCGCATTTTTGATAGGACGCTTTGCGGAAGTTGTGCCCTGATTCCTTCGCTGCACATCTGTCGCAACAAAACTGCGCCAAGGTTTTTCAGGATCATAATAATACAGGGTGATGTAATTCTTCTGACTTGTCGAGGTTGTATTGTCGAGAGCCTTCACATCACTGCCATTATAAGGGGCCTCAACGAGATAAGGCATACCCTTCGCGAGCAACTCGGAAGCGGACGGTCCGTTGATCGTGGAGCCGGGGAACACGTTTTCAAAATCGTATTCGGCAACCATTACCGGAGTGTTCTTCACCTTTACGAGATAATTGTAGAACGCCTGTTGCCATTCGACATAGTTGTTCCAGCCAATAATCCAATACAGGTAGAAGTCTCCCTGTTGTCCGTTGAACGTGATGTTTCGGGCCTGGTAAAGATTGCTTCCTCCCGGGACATAGCCAAGGCATCCGGCTTCCTCACCGTTGATGAATAATTTCATCATCGAATAACGAGTGCCGTTTCTTCCGATAAAGATGTCTCCAGGCTCCACTACAATGCCGACCGTCACAATCTCACCATTCGGATATGATCTCTCAACGAGATTGTCAACACCGTTCTTGCAGAATATGGCAATCTTTTTTCCTGTGATGTAGAATCCGGCGCCATTATTCGGGTCATAGCATTCAAGCAACTTCGCGCTGTCATCAGCTATATGATTGGTAGCGAAGGCAAACTGAATGGCCATACCGGTATTCTCAATGGCAGAATTTGCGAATGGCGCGTGATTAAGTACGCCCGTCACATTCTCCGCAACACGAAGCGCCGTCTGGCCAAGGTAATTGGCAAAGCCATTGGATGACCAGTTCACACCGTTGAGGACAATGCTGAAATCTCCGCTTTCGATTGCGTGGCTCGCCTCCTGATTGCTCCTGGTTGCGAAATCAAAATTATAGGCAGCCCCACTCGTGAGCGCCGCATCTATCGCACTCCCCTGGACCAAAAGTGTAATGGCCCCACTCTGCGCGTTATTGCCTGCAGAAGCGATATATACCAATGTAGCAGTGCCATCAGAAGCGACATCCGCAATCTGCTGGTTAATCGAGTATGTACGGCTCTTGTTCGCCTCAAATGAAGAAACAACGGCTGAATTCCTTTTCAATGTTACAGAAACCGGTGCAGAGGAATTGTTATAAACAGCCACATCAATCTTTACCGTCTCATACAGTTTCACCTCTCCGTCGTTCTGGTCATTGTATCTGATAGCCACAACAGGAACGTTGGACTGAGGATTCACAACCATAAGCGAAGAATAGATGATATTGCCGAGGGTGCCGGACGCGACATCTTCTCCCTGAATCTTCAAAAGGTAGCTTCCGTGTGTAAGTGCAGCTCCAGCAACATTATTCGGATTTACGGTGATATTATGAGTGTAGGTATCGTGGACAACCGCCGTTCCAAGTGTTTTCCAAACACCGCTTATCAGAATCTTCACTGTTGCGCGAATACCCTGGTCGCTTTGGTTATTCGGGAACTTATACAATGAAATGGACTTGCTCGCATCCGTTGTCAACACATAGTTGGCATTGAGCGAATCCGGGGTCTGAACGGTTACATCCACTGCCACAACGGTAATTGTGCGGCTTCCTGTATCGCCTGCCGTATCTGTGGCCGTAAGACGTAGCCTGCGAGATCCTGCTTCGAGGAAGAAACTGCTCAGGTCAAATTGGAATGAATAGTCCTCGGAATCATCACTGCTCGGCTGGTTTACCGCACGGTTTGAATACAACACCTGATTTGTGTCTCTGTCCGTAATTGTGATAGATTCAATTGTCTCGGATGTCGTATCCGACCCCTGCGTGACTACGGAACGTATTGCTGCTTTCAGAAGGAACGAACCCCCAGCAGCGGCATAGAACGGAGAATGTTCAAAGTTGACGGATACGATTTTCGCACCGCTGCCACCACCGCCACCGCCTGTGCCGGTCGGAATCGTAACAGGATCTCCGATTTCGTCCCCTGCGGCATTGATAAGATGAATCTTCAACGAACTATCGGTGCGTTCTGATTCTATCTCTTCTATGCCGGTAGGTATCAACTCGTATGCGCCACCTGTGGAGAAAGCATCCTCGCCATCAGCCACCGGTCTGTCGCTCGTTTCTACCTGACTGCCACCGCCACCAAAGTCTTTCCACAGCGAAGGTTCGTTGAAATCGGAAATCTCTCCCTGGAACTGCTTTGTCTCCATCTGATTCTCCGCGACGACATAACCGATGATAAGGCCCTTCTTCGCATACGATATTCCCGAGTTGTTCTGGAAAGTGATAAGAGCCTGTATCGCAGTTTCAAGAGTGTAGAAGGAACCTCCGGACGGAGCGCCGACAACGCTTTCTATGATGATATAATTTTCGGATCCCGGCTCCTGTGCACCAAAGTCTTTCCAATTCTCGGTGTTGAACCAATTTGTGTTCTCTACGTCAGAGCCTACATATTGATACGTTTTCCATTTGCCGGCTTCGCTCATAAACGAGATAATCAGGCCAAGTACCGCTTTGTTGTTGCTCTTGGCTACATTGAGCGCCGAGGAACTCGCATTGTCCTGATCATAAAGGGAATAGTAACCCTGTGTCAGCGGAGCCTCAATCGTTGGATTGTATATGCTTTTCGGGTTCTCCAATGCCGTCACCCTCGATGCAAGCGCCTGAATTGTTGTGCCGATAGATGTCTGTAGAGCAGAAATGGTGTCATCCAGCTCATCAATAACGGCATTGATTACTGACTTCTTCGCAATATCAAGTGTGACCTTGGTCCAATATGTGCCACCAGCCCACATCAACAGAGCAATCTCATTATCCGCCACCGTTGCCGGGGTATTTGCAGATACGAGGAAATTTGAATACGAGCCTGCGGAGGTGACAATGTATGCAACCCTTCCCGAAGGCGTTCCCGGATTGGTTGCGGTATTGGCAAGCCCACGCAAGCGGAATCCGTCAGCAAGGATGGTGTTTACTGCAGCTATCGCATTCGTCAATTGAGTGTCCTTGTTTTCAAGGTTTGTCAACAGTGAAACGAGCGATTCATCATCCTCAACTCCAGACAAGAAGTCTATGACTTCATTGAAATTGTCAATGGCACTTGAAACATCGCCTTCCATCAAAGTATCCAGCGCAGATTCAAGGAGAGAAACAGCTGTCTGCAATGCGTCTATTTCAGAGAAGTCCATCGCGTCTATTCCTCCCGTCTGTCCTGTGTCAGTCCAAATTCCCGGAGTCTGGCAAACCCAAACTTCAGCAGGGACGGTGTTGCCGACAGTTGCCCAATCGCCAATCTCCGGAGAAGGATATGCAGCACGCAGTTCAGTTATTGTCAAGAATAGACCTCTGTTCGGTTGCTTGATACCTTTTGCCTGAATAAGGCCGTTCACCTTGAGACGATTGCCAACCGTAAGATTGTTGTTTATGACCACATCACCGCCAAAGGTTTGCGTCTGCCGGGCTGTGCTCTGCGTGGTTGTTGAGGCATTTTCCCAAATACGATCGTATTTATTCCATTGGTACTTGACCCCATCAACCGTAGCATAGTCACCTTCGTGTCCGCCTTCAGGGTGCGCGGCCCACAACGCATCTACTGATGCAAATGTGCCTAAGTTGTTAATGTCAATCATTTCATTAGTTCATTACTGATGTTCAAAAGATTCTGGGCAAGGGTGCCGTCATTGATGCTTGCGGCAACGAGGTAGGCAGCATAATAGACAACAGACGGTTTCAGCTTCTCGCAAATGTCTATCTGTCCTTCCTCAACAACCGGAATAGCAATGTATCTTGCCTGTTTTACATATACGTTCCTGCCGGCAGAGCAGGAGAAGAATTCAAGCACAAGTCCACCTGGCTGACCCGTGATAGCGACAACCGGCCGCTGGGGATTGCCCCTTACACCAGCGAAGCGGCTTGACTGCCGCTGATACAAAGGGTCATTTTCATCAATGGCAACCGAAACCGCTCTTGACCAATCGCTCATCTGGAAACAAACGAGCCGGAGGAAGTCATCAGGAAGCAATATGCGTCCTGCGCCTATTCCGACCGTACTTTCCCACTCGATACTGTCCGCAAAGGCTTTCCCTGAATCGAGAAGATATGCCGGAGCATTGTTCTCGACGATTCGTGCAGCATCTGCGATTTTGCTCTCTATAATTTCTTCAAGAGACAGGGTATCAACATCATCCAGGTTGAATAATTGTGCGCTCACATTGTTCTGGTCAAGAGCAATGCGGATCTCACGTTTAAGAGTATCAATAGCGAACAACATAGCAGATTAGATTCCCTCGAATTCGATTCCGTGTTTCTTGGCTTCCGCCTTGATTTCCTTCTCGCTCTTTAGCTTGGTGCGACTGACGTCAAACTTTTCGCTCAAATAGTCTTTTGCGCTATCGAGGTCGGTCACGGCCACTTTCTTCAACTCGACTTTCTTGCTGGCCTTGGACTTTGTCTTCGCATCACTCTTCTCCACCTTTGGTTTTGGCTCCTCTATTGCGACTTCCTTGAAGAGCTTTCCGAATTTAGGATGCTTCTTGATTGCCTCCTGAATCTCCTTGTTGTCCGTGTAATACACGCTGCCCCCACCCGTCTGCGAGGCAAAGGTTATGTGAGCGCTCTTACCACTTTTCAGCACTACGCTGATGTGGATGTCTGTTTTTGCTTTGTACTTTTTCATATTCATAATGTTGATAATATAAAAAAGCAGGACGGGCCGTCTTGCCCGCCCTGCACGGTTTAGCTTTTATCGGTTGGATTATGCACCTGCACCGCTGCCGGAACCGCTGCCGGAACCAGAGCCACTGTCTGCTGCAGGAGCCTTGGCCAGTCGCATACGAGCGTGAGCCTTTGCATAACGCAGGTAAAGACAAGCCACCTCCTGAATAACGACTGCATCAGTCCTGCGCACACCAGCCTTCTTGAGGTCAAGTATATTGCGAGACCAGGAGATATGGGTTTTCTTGGTGAGGTATTCAGGATCCATTGCGAAGCCACAATCAGACATACCGTTCGCATCGAACAGCTCGTGATGGATAGTAAGCACCTCGCCGAAGTCGGTATCCCAGCTCTTGAACTTGAGGTTCCATACCTCAACAGTATCTTTGAGACGGAACTTGTCGCTCTTGATCTTGGAGAAGGCAGAGAGCATATCAGAGCCGCAGAGAAGAATCTTGCGCTTATTGCCAATGCCTGTGCCAACAAAGAGGTCCTTGGTGATGTCAACAAGGTTCTCATCAGAGATTACAGCGCACTGCTTGTCAGCGTCCCATTCTCCAACCTCGATGTCCTTCCCGGCCATATACCAGATACCTCCCGTGAACCAGGTGGCCATTCCGTTCTTTGTAGGGTGATGGATGACGTTCTTAACGCCGAAGAGATATGTATTCTCCTGCGCAAGACGCATATCATAGATGCCATCTTCCTCAATGTCAGAGAAATTCCATTCAACCTCCTTGTCCGCAATCTTATCGAAGGTTGACTGCTCAACCTGAATCATAAAGTTCTGGCAATACTGAACCTCAGCAGTCGGAATGTTATTGAAGCGACCGGTCTGAACATCAAGTTCGCCGCAGGCTTTGCCCATACGCACGAGGGTAGTACCGGCAGGAATGGCAGGAACGTAGATTGTCTGTCCATTAGCATCCTTGTTTCCGTTGACAGCATAGACAACAGGCATAGAGGTAGAATCGTTACGGCCGCAGACGCAGAGCACAAGGTCAGGGGTGTTCTCATCGTCCGGATCATAAGCAACGCCCTTGTCATCGTAGGTTCCCTTCACGCCAACGACACGGATAGTATCGTCAAGGGTGAACATATTGGAATCATCAACGGTCAACTCAACACTTGCACCTGAATCCTGCGCTTCAATGGCATTCGACAGGGTGCACTTGATAGGACGTGTGCCGACAGAGTAATACTTGACCTCGAAACTCTTTGACGGCTGAGCCTTCGCATAGCGGCTGATCTGGTCAATAGGAGTTGCCATAGGACGAATCTTTGTGATTCGCTGGTCAATATCCTTGGTGTAGAAGTCCGAGTCACCGTCCTGGCGGCCCTGAGTTTCAGTTGCAATGCCAGCGGTTCCGCCTTCGCCAGCAGAAGTTACACCGGCGTCAGGAAGGTTGCTCGCATCAGCAACCATAACGCCAGAAGATGCCCCCAGCGTAAACGTGATGAGGGTCAGGAAGAAGGAGAACAGAATGCCTCCAAACTTTTTGAATGTCTTCATTTCTGTTTGATTTTAATTAAACAATATTGAAATAGTGAAAATGGTTACTGTTTGATACGCTTCTCTCCACCGCGCTCCCAGATATTCTGACTGCCGCCGCCGAAGTTGCCGAGAGCACCGAGATTCGGCTGCTTGTCAGTATTCTGCTTCTGAGTGCCATTCTTACCAGCAAGCGCAGGGGTTCCGTCTCCCTTCTTCTCCTTACGCAGCCTCTCTTCATATTTGTCATTACGCCCTTTCACGACTCCGTCCTCATTGGCATTGTTTACATCAATGTCGTGATTGACCGCCTTGACTGCCATATCAATTGTCTCGGGAGAGAATTTCCCACGTGAACCCTCAGCTACGATGAGAAGAAGCAGCTCCATTGCCTTATCAATGGTCTCCTTCGGATAAGTACCATCCGCTTCGAGTTTGTCAATGTGGCTGATAGTCTCATCGATGTTTTTCATATATTCCTCGACAAAGCCTTTCTCCTTTGCCACCTGTTCAGCATATTCCTTGTTGGCCTGCGCCAGCGCTTCTTGCTTCTCGGGATCGTCAAGAGCTTCCTTGAACTCAGGGCCGAATTTGCGAATAAGACTTACAGTGGGATCCTGCCCCTGCCTCCAATCGGTAAGGAACTGAGCAGCACGCAGGTCACTTGAGAAGAGGTCAGAAAAGGCCTTCTCGCGTCCCTTGTAATCTTCTATCTGCTTCTCGTAGTTGTCATAGTCATCGTTGACCTGACCAAAGATAGCTTCGTCATCCTCGAAATTTGATTCGGGATTCTTGGCTTTCAGACGCTGGAGCGCCATTTCGCGCTTCGTCTGCTGGGTTGTTTTATTGTTGTCTGCCATAGCACGTAGAAATTATTGTCAATTCTCCAGAAGCAAATATAAGGCAGTTGAAATGTGCGATTTTTTTATTTATTAACTTTCATCTCTAAATTTTGTCTAAATTTGCAAATAACTCTTTATCAGCGATGTGAAAAACATAGGGGCATATTTCGAGTACGAAGAGGAACGCAATAGGGATTTAATGCGTGCCTATCGAGAACAGATCACACAAACCAGGGAAGTTTATCTCCCTGAAATCTACCGCCGTGTGGTCGATATGCCGTCAAAAAGATTCTGGGTCAGTGAAGAGAGGGCTACTATTGTTGTAGGGAACATCATCAAAGGGGACAAGTTGGAGAAGATGCGGCCGACAAAGAGGGAAATGTATTTTGAGATATACAAGCGTGTGTGCGAACTGAAAAAGACACGCCCCACCGCCTCCATCTACGACCTTGTCTTTGACGTTTTGAGCGGCCCGGCTCCGAAATTTTACCTTACACCGGGTTCCGCCAAGGTGATAATATCAAAAATCAAGAAGCAATGGTACGAAGAAAGGAAGCGCAAGCTGCGGCACTGTTGTATGTAGCAGTCATCATCATACTGTGTTTTTTCAATTTTCCGGCAGAAAGCACAGGCATTTACAAGGGCTGTGGATTTTGGAACCGCATTGCATATCCATTCGTCCATTCCTCGTTCATTCACGCATTGCTCAACGTATGGTGCCTGCTTTCTATTATATTCCTGTATCCTGTCTCCATCTGGACACTAATCGGGGCCTTCATAATATCGGCATCATTCCCTGTTGATAGCCTGTCATTTCTGTATGACTCAATCACTCCGACCATAGGGGCTTCCGGTGTATGTTATGCGTTAATCGGAAGAATCACGTTTCTTGTCAAGAGGAAGCTATATTTCACTGCTTGGATCATAGCCTACATTGCAATAGGCTTCTTATTCCCGGTCTGCAACGCCTGGCTGCATCTGTATTGTTATCTATGCGGCCTTATTGTGGGGCTTCTCAATATGCCAATAATTAGAAAGCAATGAACGCAGATGAAAAGTTGGCCATATTGGAACTATTGCAGGAAAACAAACGGCGCAATGATGAGATATTCGCGCCGTTCAATCCTGTAACGGGCGAAGGCTCTACCCTAAAAAAGGACAGAGTTGAGGTCAGCATTTCAGATTTCCCAATCAAGAAGCAATGGTTGCCTTCTACAATGATGAAGGTTCCTCTCATCAAGGGAATTGTTGAGGCCGGTTCAATCAAGAAATATTACGCGACAACGCTCAAACAGGAGTACGCAAAGGACGGAATCACGCTTGGCCCGTTCAACGATGAGGAAAAGAGAAAGATTGTCGAGCAGGTGGTCCGCGTCAGGAACGAGCACGACTATGCGTTCTGGGCCGCAACCCTTGCCTGGATTAAAGCAAAAGGTGGTGGCGAGGATGTCCTTTTCCGGTTGAGCCGCCCTCAAAGGAGACTCGTTGAAAGACTTGAGAAACTGCGTCTCGCCGGCAAACCGATACGTCTCATTCTGCTGAAAGCACGTCAATGGGGTGGCTCCACCTGCATCCAGCTATATATGGCTTGGTTGCAGCTATGCCACAAGGTCGGCCTCAACTCGCTCATCGTTGCTCATCAGGGCACGGCATCCGATGAGATTCAGGATATGTTCGACAGAATGATTAAGGCCTATCCTATCGAATACCTCTATGAAATCGGTGCAGCATACAACGAGAACGAGCCGAAGTTTGTAGGTGTCGGCAAGTCTGGCAACATTCACAGGGTACCACAGCGCAACTGCAAAATCAAGATTGGCACCGCAGAAAGACCGGACTCCGCCCGAGGTGGTGACTACAACCTCGTGCATTGCTCCGAGGTCGGACTATGGAAAAAGACTGACGGCAAAACACCTCAACAGATTGTCCGTTCCGCCTGCTCCGGTATTCTTCTGAAGCCGTTGACGATGATCGTCTATGAGAGTACGGCCAATGGTACAGGCAATTTCTTCCACCGTGAATACGTGGCTGCAAAGAAAGGACGGTCACAGTTTGAAGCGATGTTCGTTGCCTGGTATGAAATCGAGCAGTACCGTCAGGAGATTCCAGACATTCGGGCATTTGCCGAGAAGCTATTTATAAACAGAAACAATTCCAATGCCGATTCAGACAGGGAGGAAAGCGGACAATATTTGTGGTGGCTCTGGCAGAAGGGAGCGACACTTGAAGCAATCTATTGGTACACCCTTGAGCGTGCGAAGTATTCCGACCACGCTGATATGGCATCCGAATATCCTTCCGATGATATTGAGGCATTCGTTCACTCCGGCGCAAGGGTCTTCGACAAATACAAAGTCGAGGACATCCGCAAGACCTGCAAGGCCCCGAAGTTCATTGGAGAGGTTTATGCTGACGAGGACGAAGGAGAGAAAGCGCTGCGCAATCTCCGGTTCCGAGAGGACCACCAGGGCCGTTTCTGGATATGGGCAAAGCCCGAAATTGACGATAAAGAGAAAGTGCTGGACAGATACCTTGTCGTTGTCGATATTGGCGGCAGGGGCAAGAAGTCCGACTGGTCGGTTATCGTTGTCATTGATCGCCTGTTCCAGATGGAAGGCGGCAAGCCGGTTGTAGTCGCACAGTGGTACGGTCATATAGATATGGACATCCTTGCTTGGAAAGCTGCTCAAATTGCGGCTTACTATGACAATGCCCTTCTTGTGATTGAATCCAACACTCTTGAGACACATGACAAGGAGCGTCAGAACGGTGTCGAAGGCGATCAGTCTCAGTATATCCTCAATCTTATCAAGGACGTTTACCCTAATCTCTATGCACGCAAACAGAGTGATGAAGAAATCAACGAGGGTGCACCGACAAAATATGGCTACCATACAAATGTCGCAACCAAACCGAAGATTGTCTCAACTCTTGTCAAGGTCGTTCGCGAAGGCAACTATGTTGAACGTGATGAAAGATGCTGCGATGAATATCTCACTTATGAGCGCAAGCAGAATGGAGCCTGGGGTGCCGTTCAGGGAGAACACGATGATTTGCTTATGACACGCGGCATTGCGTTCGTCATCTGCTTTACCGAAATGGATATTCCGAGAGTGGTGCCAAGGGTTAATCGGTCAAAGAAAAAAGGCCGCAAGGCCGTTTCAGAAGCAACAGTAACTTAATTTACGATATTTATGAATGCATTAAGAAGATTCTATGCGTTTCTGATGTTTAGGAGCGCTGTGCAGAAAGCGGAAAAGCTACACGCACAAAATCACGTCAGGTATTATGTTTGTCCGAACTCCGACAAAAAGGTGCGGCTGATAGTGACAGACAGGAAGAATTTCAGGGGTCTCCGGTCTAAAAGGTACATTGACAGCAATTACAAGATGAAGGAGGCCTACGAAATGTGCTTCTATTGCACCGGGAATGCTGGAGGAAACGGAATGTTATCGGAATCCACCAGGAAAGCGAAGGCCATTCGATTCTTCGAGTGGTATGAGGACCGTATCCCTGCAGTCCGTAAGATGAGAAAAGATGACCGAAAAAAGAGACGCGCTCAACGGCTTGATGAAATAAAACACATATTCAAGAGATATGGACGAGAAAAATAAAAAAGTGCCCGGCAACGTGAAACCAGATAAGCCGTATGGCAACATAGACGGCATTATGACGCTCAGCCACGATCCACTTGTCATTCATCATACGGCAACCGATATGACCAGATTCAAAAAGAAAGGGAGGAACTAACCTCCCTTTCTTTTATGCTGCTACCTGTTGTGCATATCCGTGAGGATTCATCAACATCTGCTGTGCTTTGTTCACATTGTCCATATTTGCACCCTGCTGAACTTGCTGGAGCATCGCTGGTGACAAGCCGTCCGGTCTCTTACCCTGTTCAAGCTGCTCCTGCTGGCTCTTGAGACTCTGGAGCAAATCGTCCGAGAACGGGAAATCTCCGTGTTCGAGCAACTGCTGCAAACTGATTTGTCCCGACTTCCATATATCAAGAAGGAATGCGTTTGACATCTGACGATAAGCCGGTGTCGCAGTGCTCTCAACTATTGACAGGTCAAACTCAACGTCACGAATCTTCTTCGGATCATACTCAACCTGTGCGCCAGCCTTGCCGGTGATATTGAACACTCTCTTTGAATCATAGAACTGCTGCATATTCTTGACATCCTTGTATGCCGCATCAATGATGAACATACCGAAAGTGTCGAGCAGGTCCAGAAGAGACGTAGTAGAGTTTTGAGTCTGCTGGTTATACAGGCTTGCACTCATACCGGCATAACCCGGTTTTCCTTGCAGTGCTCCGTTCACGCCTGAAATATCCTCAAAGAACTTCAACTGAAGGTTCAGAAGCTCCGTAATGCCGATGTTCGTTGCATTATTGGAAATTTGTTGAGGCAGCATCTTTCCGTCCTTGAGTTTCTTTGTGCTGATTGCGATAACTCCGTCAAAACGGTGCCATTCGTCGCATATATCGTCAATGTCATACCCCTCCGGCAGGCATTCCTCCGGGAAAAGAAGGACACCTTTTGCGCTGGCCTTCATAATCCAATCATACATTGTGATAAGCCTGTTCACATAGCGTTGCTGGTCCACAATATCAGCGACAAAGGAATGGATTTCACCGTCAATGAACGGATACGCCTTGAATACGTAAGGGTGGCTCTTATGTTCATACGGCGTTTCTCCTTCGAGCAATATATCTCCAAATGGGGTAAGGTAATAGAAATACCAATACTCATCCATACACCACTCGTATGTAATGAGCGGAATATCATCTTCATCCATTCCAGCCTTGCGGCCTCTGGCAAGTCTGGCTGCATTAACGTCAAGCACCAGCATCTGCAGGTCCTCTTCATCAATCTTATATGAGTCACCGTTGTTGTAGTCGTGGCACTTGTATCTCGGCTTGCACTCCTTTCTCCAAATCTCAATGACACGGCACAGGTCTGGTTCGGTTGGCATAAAGAAATCAACGTTCCGGGCTTTATGTCTTGCTCCGAATTTCTCGCAGTAATCCATAACATACCCTCTATTCCTGGCGTGAGTGTACGAATAGATCTCACGGATATGTTTTGCTTCTTCCGGTGTTGAAGCGAACTCGCTCTGCACGGTTTCAAGGCTGAGGTCGTGAATCTCACCGATGATGCGACAATCCCAACCCCTGAAATCTCGCATATTGCCATCGACGAAGAAATTGTTTGGCTGCACATAATCAGTCCAGCAATCAAGTTTGTTGTCTCGCCAGCCGAAACTCTTGCGATGAACAATTAGTCCGCTTATCAGGAACTCTTCAAGAGAACGTGGATAGACCTCATTCATACGGTTCAACTGCATATTGCATTGAAGAATCGTGCTCATTGTCTCTCCAAGTTTCTGCTCGTCCCTGTCCCGGGCAGCGCAGGTCGGCTCCTTAGACTGACTGCGATATACGCCGATGACATTGCGGACAAGCCTTCGGATAAGGTTGTTTGTAAGGGGTACACTTCCCTGCTCCTTGATGTAATCTTCCTCAGTCTTTGCTTCGCCGTCCTCATCAACAATAATATCACTCCACTGCTTACCGTAGGTATAGTTCTTATTCCTCTCCCTATCCGTACGGAAGTAGTCCATATTGTCGTAGCATCTCTGACCTTCAAGAAGCACGTTGAAGGCACGCCGGTTGCCAAAGGACTTCTGTTCATCCACAGTGTCCAGCTCCTTATGCCGGCTTGATACCCGGCTCATTGCCCGTAGTTTTTCTTCTGCCATATCTGAAAATGATTTATCGAATTCATACACCTGCGGCAAAGGTAGAGTGCCGCAGGTGTGAAATCGGTTTATCTATTACTTTTTTCTGATTCGTGGATTTCATCAACAAGCCTCTGCTTGAGAGCCTTGATGCGCTGCTCAATTTCTTCGCGTCTGGTATCATCCGTGTACTTGAGCGCTGAATTCAATTTGTTGATTGCATTCACATACCCGTGCAGTTGCTTGTATTGCTTGAATTCCTCGGTCTGGACGAAGTCGTTAAGAATTTCCGCATACTCCATCGCTCCCATTCGGATCTGCTTCTTGTATCCGGACAATTTATGCTCAACCTTATCCACCTCATCAAGATAATCGTAATACTCACGGTTCAACTGACTTCCGGAAGAACGTTCATCGACTTTCTGGACGAAGCTGCTGATGATTGGAACATTCCTTACTTGACGCATATCCTCATCCCACAGCATTGAAACGGACTTGCCGAGTTGGTTGATTGTGGTACCAACGCCTCCGAAGTATCCTTCAATCAGATGCTCAATAACGGCCGGGTTGAGGTTGATAAGTCCTCTCTCCACCTTGTTGCCGCCTGTTATCCGGTTGATGAGGTCAGCGCCACTGACAAGGAACTTGTTTGCTCCCCGATACGCTTTCGTATAATTCGGATCCAGTTTGTTGTACGGGGAATCCTTATAGATTGGCGTACCGAAGTATGACTTATTCCTTGCCCACTGCACAAGCGGCTGCGCGATTGTCGGGGTGAGGTTGACTATGAGATCTCCGCCATTGCCTGTGAAGTCAATGGGAAGAGTTCCGGAGAATCCTTCAACAGCCTTTGCAACTCCTTTCCCTACATCCTCCTTATCGGACATACAGGAAGAGGCAATCTCTCCGAGTCCGTAGAAGGCGCGAAGTTCGTGAGCAATAGGGATAGTAAGGAAATGGTCCGTGAATGGTATTCGGATAACGAAGTTGTTGCGTCTTGTCCATTCAGGGAGATCCCAATAATCCTTATCGTCATCATCACCACCACCCACCATTGAGGATATGAAAGCATTCACAAGCGGAGCCATAAAGCCGAGAGCAGTGAAGGCTCCCACGACTGCCGCAGATTTCTTCGGATGCGTTGAAGCAAGCCTTCCTACATTGGCAAGGGACTGAATGGCCGCATTGTAGAACACATATAGGTAGTTCGCTGTCTGGCCAAGGTATTCACCGCTTCCTTTCCTGTTAAAGTTTACTGTGATCTCCTTTGCATCAGAAACACTACGCAGAACACTCCTTCCCATCTGACGAGACGTCATATACACGGCAAAACGTGTGGCATCTTCCGCACATCTGTTTAGGTATTCCACTCCGTCCCAAACACCGCGCCATATCTTCGCAGCATTGGAGGGGCCTCCTTCGGTAATCTCGGAGAGCATCTTTTCCATACGTTTCTTGTATTCGTCCATAGAAACAAGGCGCGTGTAACCGGTCTCGCCTCCATTGTGGATGAATTCAGCAAAGTATTTCTCCACCTCGTCAGACATATCAAGCGCTCCCTTGTTCAGCTTGTGAACCAGGTCATACGTCTTGAAGATAGTTGACGAAACGTTCTTATGATACTGCTTGTTATACGCGGCATCCTCTTTGACTGCAACAGATGCTGCAGACATACCAAGGTCTCGGCTCTGGTTCGTGAAGATGAATGCAGGTTTCAGGGTTGTGAAAACACGTGCCTGGAAATTCTTGACAGCCTGCATAACCGTATGGAGTTTCTTTGCTATGTTATCACTTGTCGGCGCATCCGGATTGGTCCGGCCGTTGACGGCTTGCGCAGCTCTCGGATTCCCGTTCACATATACAACATAGTCATTCCCTCCGCGCTTGACTCTAACGGTATGCTCCTGCTTTTCAAAACTTGTTGCAGGTTTTTTGAGTCTCAGTCCGTCTCTCTTTGTCTTTGCAAGACCCTGCTGCTGGAGCACACTCATATTATGCTCAAATCCGTCAATGATGTCCGCGATGACTTCAGGGCTTGCATCATCCGGGATGTCCGGAGTACGTGCTTCCCACTCGCCTGTGGCATTATCAAGTACATACCACTGCTTTGACACTGTAAGGAGATCGGAAGGATGATTGAGAGCAAAGTTGAGGAACTTCTGTTTCGTCTTGTTTCGGAGTCCGTTGGCAATTGCATCATCAGCCATCTTCCAAATCTGGGCAAGAGGATTGTCTGCGATGCTTACACGGCCTTTCGCTATCTTCATCGTAGCCTCTCGCTTTGCACGTCCTGAGTCAAGATATTCGTATTCATCCGCAGCCGTGGATTCCTCCCAGCCACGAAGAGGAACATAGTATTCATACATATCACGCACACTTTCGTAAGTGGCTTTTGACAGCAGGCCGTCAAGGTAGCTCTGATACAGTGTTGCCTTAGTCGCTGCATTTATCGTCTGCCACATCTTGTCAGTGTTATCGTGATTCAGTTCAAAGTCTGATACCATTCCTTCGGCAATGCTCTGGAAGTCGCTCTTGTCTCCGGTGAGTTCTGTCAAACCGGCGAAGTCCTTTACTGTACCATCCCAGGAACCGCCGTTTTCCTCTGCGGCCTTCCGTGACATCCTGATATTGCGCTCAAGTCCGTGCTTCGCGATGATGTAACGTACAACCTCATTCACATCCTCACCCGGATTCAGCACATCAGCAACGGCCTTCATCATCGGGACAAAGTATTTATCTTCATACTCGCGTGAACGGGCACTATGCTTTGAACCCATCTGATTCTCGTATGTATATGCGTCCTCCTGGTCTGCAATCACATCTCCTGTCTCTTTCAGGATTGCATCCTGCAGGACCTTTAGGGAATACATCTTGTCTGCCTGCCCTTCCCATACACGACGGCCGAGGTTTGCAAGGTCGCTCTTCTCTCCCTTGTCATTGACTACGCGCACCTTATCATTGTATTCCTCGGTCGCAGATGAATACTGCTTTGCGGCCCTGTATCGGTTCTCGTCAGAGCGGAAGTCACCAACTCCGAGTTTGCTCTTCATAAGAGTATTCTCCGCTTCGGCAATTGCTCCCTTGCTCCGCTGCATCTGATAACTGCGCCAGAGCATATAGCGGAGGTCCGAATCATTGATTTGGAATCCCAAAGCAATCTTCGCCTGGTGCAAGAGGTCAACAAGCAGGTCTCTCACCTTCTCAAAGAAGCTGCGCTCGGCAGTGTCATTGAATCCATTTTCAGCGAGCTGTGCAATATATTCCTCGGTTGCAAGACGGAAATCCCAATTGTTCTTCCTTGAGAGGTCAACAATCTTCGCCCGGGTATCCTTGTCAGCGGCCCTTAACACTTTGTCGAGGAAGTCATTGAATTTGTCGTTGCCGACAACGGCACGCAATCCCTTGTGACCGACAACCTCGTGCAACACGGTAGCCTGAACGTCTGCGCTGCTTTCAGCATTCGGGAGAACGATGGTTATCTCTCCGGTGCTGGTATTCAGCCAGCCCTTTGACTGTCGCATACGCTTCTGTTTCCTTGCATTGTCATCGACAAGCTCGTTCACGTCACGCACTATGCGAGCCTTTACACCGAGAGACTGTGCGATTTCAACGGCTGCGGTTTCCAGGTCATCGATTGAAGGTTCCGCAAGATTGCCGCTCGGCTGAGGATTCTCCCACGTTCCATCACTCACACTCCTTGTGAAATTACCTTCAACCCTCACTACATCCATCAAATAGAACTGACCACCTGATAGGTTTTTGAAAGATTCGTTAAAGGCAGTCAAGGCATTGTCCTCTATGTTGAAGTCTCCAAATAGAATTGCGCCAGAGCCGTTTGCGCGTACAACAACATCTGCGACATCAGCGGCCAGGGATGCCGCGTTGTCAGCATTAAGCCGATTACTGTTCAAAACAGCATTGGCAAGGACAACATTCTTCCTATTCAAGACAAGCGCCCCGATTTTGCTCCCGGATCCAAGCCTGTGAGCAGAGATGTAAGATGCTACGTCCTCGGAACCGCGAATCGGTTTTCTCGTGGCAAATTCAGCCGAATAATCCGGAGAGAATACCAACTTATCGAATGACAATACCTCAAGTGGCTTGTGCTCTCCTTCCTGTTCACGGAATGAAGAATATTCATTCGGCCCGAATACGCCATACTGTCCGCTCAAAGTGTCAATGATAACCCCTTCGGTCTCCGCGTTCGGCATTTGTTTGGACAGAGAGAACAAGAGCTTCATATCAGCTAACGATGCTGATATATCTCCGGAAGGATGATTATGGACAAGATAAACGTGATCCGGCTCGAAGTCCCTGTACGCAGCCACTACGGCCGTTTGGTCAACGGTGGTTTGGTCTATCGTTCCTATCCCAGTATGGAGAATGACCGGCTTGCCCTTCTTCACGAATACAAGGAAACTGTTTTCCGTTGCGGCCGTTTCGAGTTCACGGAATATGAACGCTATGTCAGCGCAATCCTTAATCTTGCTCTTCCCGGTAAACGAGAACACATTTGACTTGCGATATGTCCTTTCCACAATAGAATCCACCTGCGTATCGTCAAGGGACCCATTATGAGTGACACCTTTGATTGCGGTTTCACGGAAACGCTCAACAATGGGCTTGCCCTGGTTGTCGGTCTCCCTGAACCTGACGCCACGTTTCTCCAATTCCGTGCGGAGTGAAGTAGTTACGACATTGGACGGGAAAACTATATCCTTGCCGCCCAGCATTTCAACAATGACATCTGCGACTTCCGAATCTGGAACAATTCTTACAGGCTTATCCCAACGTGAGAGGATTACCTTTCTTGTGCCGGAGAGCTTGCTCTGAACGACACCGGCCTTCCAATCCAATTCGCCCGTGCTGTCTTTTGCATATTTCGCAGTGTAGCCGCTTGTCAATTCGCTTTCCGGAATCTCCACCTCAACGGTCACCAATTCAGGACGGTCCTGGGCAGAAGAGAATTGATCGTTAAGTGGAGTTCTCGATGTATGGAAATACGGATTATAAGCAGCATCGACAGTCTTTCCGTTACCCTTGTCGAGACGATATTTTAACTTGCCGGACTTCTTGTCATAAACGACATTGGCTGGCAATTCATCGCCCTCATTCCAATCCTTGAGGCTTTCTTCGGACTCTTCCCACTTGCCGAGTTCAACAGGTTCCCGGTATTCTCCGTTCACCTTCGCCGACATCGGAGGATAAAGCCTTCCATCAACCTGCTGCATCGCACGGTAAGCCTTGACCGTGCCTTGTGAATTGAGGCTATCAAGTGTCTGCTTGTCTGTTACAGGACGATACCTCACGCCTGCATCATAGTTGACATTATGCGCAGCAAGGATTTCTTCATCCCTCAATGCGGCCTCGAACACATCCTGCATCTGGTCCTCATCATATTCGACATCCCTTCCGCCGGTATCCCAGAACGCAGCGTGATTACGTTCGTTCATCATAATGAACTGTTCAAAGGCCGGCTCAAACTCAGGGTAATCTTCCAGCAACTCGGACAGCTTATCAGCAACTTCGGATGAATGATAAATATCTCCCGTCTCCAGCCATTGCTCGCGGAGTTCCCTGAACGGATATTCCGCAGCAGAGACATCAACAGGCTTCACAGATGAACGATAGCGGTTCTCATCCTCTTCATCATCAATATCTATATCAGCAAGGTTGACTTCGGCTTCCTTCGCCATCTCCGCATACTTGGCCTCTTTTTCTGCCAGCTCCTTGCGCATCAGCTCGGTATATTCATCAACCTTTGCCTTTGCCTCCTTGAGCTTATCTTCCTCCTGGAACGGCTTGCCGCGTCTCTCGGAAAGGACGGCGTTGTCTTTGGTCATTCTGTCAATGGTCGCTTTCAACTCGGCAATGCGCTGATTTGCGTGCTTGCCGTTTATTATGGTTTCAAGCATATCAGACAGCACATTCTTGACCTCTCCACCGGTAACGGTGTAATCCTTGATATGAAGGGTAGGGCAGGAGTACGTGATAGTCTTGTGCATTTCAACGACATTTGTGTTGCGCTGATAATCCCACTTGTCTTTCCTTGTGATGTGCACATTTCCGGTCACCTCCAGACCGTCAAGTTTGAAGCGGAACGGGAAGTCCTCGCCCATAACAGGGAAATAACCAATCTTCCGTGCATCCTCTATTCTTTTGGCGAGAGGTTTCGATACCGACTCCTTAAACAGTGTGTTCATATCATCGGTGGTAGCGGCCTTCTTTCCAGAGATTTCAAGTGATTTGGCCCTGCCGTCCGGGAACATTTCAGTCACCTTGGCCAGCTGATCCTTGAAGTCCTCAATGAGTTTTCCACAGTTCTCAATTCGGCGGTTATTCTCTTTTAATTTGTTTTCAACATATATCTGATCAACTTCGTGCTGCTTTTTCTTGTTGTCGAACTTGCGGTACTCACGTTCCGCCTGTGACTTCAAGAGAGCATACTGACTTCCTGACAGGACAGCAACAGGATTGTCAAACAACCCTTCCTCTTCCTCTTCAAGGGTCCTGTTCTCCATAGCATTTGCAAGGAGCGGCTTTCCGTCCATTATACTGTCAATGAAAGAGGACTTTGTTTTCAGTCTCTGGTAACTTGTAACGTCAAGTGAATCCTCAACACCAAAACGGAGGACTTTTACAGTCTTTCCCCAATCCTTGTGCAAGTTGCCCTGGCGCAGGATACGGCCGTTGCGTTGAGTATAGTCCATCGGCCTGTCCGGAGCATCCATATGGATGAGCAGATGCAAGCGCTGCTGGATATTGACTCCGGTGCCAAGAGTCTGTGTGCTGCCAAGGATAACACGCACCTCACCGGCATTGACCTTCGAGAAGATTTCCTCCTTCTTGTTTACGGTCATCCCACTCTGCATTATTACAATCTGCTCATCCGGCACCCCAGACGCAACAAGTTTGCGTTTAATTTCATTGAAGAGGTTGAAAGTCTCGACCTTCTTGCCGTCATTGTTGTAATCAAGTCTGCGGTAATTGTCACAGAACACGGCACACGTACCCTTGTAATCGTTGGTTTCCTTCAGGTCAGCAAGAATTTCCTCAACAGCCTTGTTGGTCTTTGAAAGCGGCTCATCCGGAGCATCCTCCGAAACAAGTCTCGGATCTATGGCAGCACGTTTCGCAATACCATACATCTTCAAAGGGATATAGCTATTTTCGCGCTTCTCCTTCCCTGACATCTTCTCAAATCTCTCAAGCTCTGCCCGTACACTTCTCATAATTCCGACAAGGGTTTCGGACTGAGGCAGGAAGGTGTCACGTGCCTTGCCGCCGTTCATCTTCGGCAACTTGTCGTTGAGTGATTCTCCGCCCTTTGCCGCTTCTGCGTCCTTCGTAAGCACGGTGTCCGTAACGGAAGTCCAGATACGCACAAGTTCTGGGACGTTATTATATGCGGCAAATCTGGTATTCTCTTTGAACTTGCCGTTCGTAGCAAACTCCAGACTCTGCTCTATCTTGCCGAAGTTGCGCACAAAGTCATCAAAGTAATAGATTTGATATGCCTCCATCACCTCTTTAGGCATCAGGTACTTCATAAAGGTCCATATCTCCGCTGCCGTGTTGGAGATAGGCGTACCTGTGGCAAATACCACATTCTTCCAACCCCTCTTGTCAAAAATGGACCGGGTTTTAAGATACACGCTTGCCGCCTTCTTGCTGAAAGACGGGTCCACACCCTTTACACCACGTTTGATAGAGGTAGTGAATCCGAGGTGTTTGTATTCGTGCGCCTCATCCACAAGGAGAGCATCAATGCCCATATCATCAAAATCAGATACAGCATCAGTCCTTCGTGACAGTTGAAGCTGTGCTCTGGCCTTGGCGTTGTCAAGAGCCTTCGCTTCCTGCTTGCCGTCACGTTTCTTGCTCTTCGGCTGCGGTTTTTCTCCGGTGGTGTATTCTGTCTCCAAATCTTCAAGCTCTTTCTCCAGGGACTTGAGCATATTGGAGTCCGCACCTGCGGCCCTGGCTTCCTCGATGACGTGTTTCTTCTCATCAATCTTCTCCTGGACGAAAGCACGCTGACGCTCTTCGCTGTCAGGAATCATCTCAAAGACAGACTGAGGAACGATGATAAGGTCCCAATCGTTGTACTTTATCTTCGCATAGAACGTCTCGCGACCTTCCTTTGTCCTGTCCCTATCTGAAACGGTAAGGATTTTGGCAGAAGGGTAGAGCTGCTTCGCTGATGTCACAAATTGGCCGACAGTGGCATTCTGAACTACGATCATCGGCTTCTGCGCAGTGCCGAGCCTGCGCATCTCCATTGCAGTAGATATCAGTGTGAATGTCTTTCCGCTTCCGACCTCGTGAGCAAGCATAAGCGGCTCCATAGTGCCACGAATGACCGCTTTCTTCTGATGCTTATAAAGGCTGAACGGACGTCCTCCCATTTCGAGGACGGAGCCTTCAAATCTTTCAGGAAGGAATATGTCATCAATATCCATAGGGGCATAGGCATTGAACGTGTCATTATATACCCTCTTGATATGCTCAGCCATATCCGGATCCTTGAGCATCTTATCCTTTGCCCATTCCCGGAACTCTTCCTTAATTTCGGTCATCCTTACGGTTGCAGCCTGAGCCGCTTCCTTATCTACGATGGTTTCAGTAGTACCGTCATAGTGCTTTATCTGCTTCGTGAACTGCACAGGAGTGTTGTTCATCGCAGCTTCCATCAGTTCGTGTCCGAGAGCACGCTTGCCAACTTTCTCACTATAAACTCCAGCAGCCTTGTTCTGCTCGCTGCTTTCATCACCCCAGGACTTGTCCGTCACTTTCCAGACATTTCCTATGTGAGCAAGTTTGAAGCGGTCAGAAAGCCCGTACTTTTCCTTTGCGAAGTCAATGAACAATTGAGGCTCCACCCAGGATGAACCCAATGTGAATTCAATGAGATGTGCGGGTATGTCCATAGGGATAACCTTCTCCAGCTCCTTGATGTTCGTGTCATACTGACCTTCTGTATTGTTGAGTTTAGCGTATGCAAGTTTCTCCCTCACGTTTCCAGAAAGGTACTGATAACGCACTTCCAAAGAGCCGGTTTGAGGATTGATGAAAGCAACACCTTCGGAAAGGATTTCCTCCTTGACTGCATCTTCTGGTTTTCCAAGTTTCTCGGCTATGTACGGGAGATTTATTCGCCCGAACTGATTCATAGAGACAACAACGCCGTCTTTGGCAGTCTGCGGTGTAGGCTCCTTCTTGAAGCCGACCATTCTTTTGCGGAAAATGTCTGTCTTTTTGGTGCTGATTGTTTTCTTGCCGTCAATGCTTTCTTTCTCGGAGAAGTCCTCAATAGCAGCGACAGATGCAAAATCAACGTCATTCTTTAGGAATGATATTGCGACATTCTTGTTGAGGCTGCCATATTTGGACGTAAACGAGTCATAAGCCTTGTTTAGCTCCGCAAGAAGCGGCGCAAGACCTTCATCTGATTCATTGTTTGACTGATAGTCCAGAACGGCAGAAATGGCATCTTTCAGGGCATCATAATCCTTGATTACCTGTTCTTTCGTCTGGCCCTTGACCTTGTTGTTATTCACTCCAAGGGGAACAGCTGCGTCTATGCTATAATAGCAGACCTCGCCTTTGCTGTTCACCAACAGTTGCCCCTGTTTCTTGCCCTCGACTTTTTCGAGGTCATTGTTGCCGGATTCGGTCGTAGTGGACCGGGCCGGTTCAGCATCATTGCGCAAAGACTTCGCCCAACGGCCGAGCACTTTCATCTGTGGCTTCTTGTCATCAGGATAGCAGCCAGCGACTTTCGGACGGTATGATTCCTTTGGATCTACCTCAAAAGCAAACTGCATCTTGCCTGCCATTGCCTCCGGATGTTCTATGAAATAGTTGTTGTACTCCATAGCAACCGGCTCTTCTATGTCCTGATATTCAAATGAGCGCCTGCCCTGCCATACAGCTTCCTCGTGCTTGTATGTGGCACGATATGCAACGGTAGTACCAGACACGTCGATAGCATTTGGCGAAGGGACATCGTTGACCCTCTTGCGGATGACGATAATGTCAGATGTCACGCTGGTGCCACCGAATGTCTCATTGTTGAGGCGGAAGGCTCCGATGAAATCCGAATGGCCTTCATTCGTTACCCACTGACGGAGCTTGCGACTCTTGTCGAGGGTTCCGCTTGATGTGATGAAAATACCGATTCCTCCTTCCTTCAGTTTGCGGACATTCTTGGCAATACAGAAGTCGTGTATATCTCCGAACTTATGGCTGAGGTCTCTTTCAACCTCATCAAAGACGTGCAGGCCTGTAACGAAAGGAACATTGGTTATCGCAAGGTCAACAGAGTTGTTGGCTATCCGTGTGTCCTGGAATCCCTTGATCTGAACATCAGCGTCCGGATACAGGAGTTTGAGAATGTTGCCGGAGACGGTATCAATCTCTACGGCAGTAATGTCGCTGCCCTGGCTCATCGCCTTCGGCATTGACGCAATGATATTGCCTATACCTGCGGAGCCTTCAAGCACTTTTCCTCCCTCGAAGCCAAGATTCTTTGCAATGTCCCAAAGGGTATCAATGATTTCGACCGGAGTGTAGTAGGCTGAATTACGGCTGCTTTCAGCGCTCTGCAGCTCTTCATCAGTCAGAAGGGAGCGCAGCTCGTTGTATTTGTAAGAGTTTTCATTGAAAGCGTCACCGAGTCCACCCCAGCCGGTGAACCTACGTAGCACCTCCATATCGGCCTTCGATGCAGCACTGCCACTTTCGACAAGCTGCTTCATTAACTTTATGGCAGCGACATTGGCGTTGTATCGCTCCGTTGGTGTTGTAGGCGCAAATGATTCACCACGCTCAACGCGATTGTTGTGTGTGTTCTTCTTTACGGAAGTTGAAGCAGGCTTCTTAGGAACTCGTTTGCTTCCATTTTCGTTATCGGAAGGATTGTCGGTATCACTTCCAGCCACTCCTCTTCCGTCAGCTGGTTCAGTTGCCTCCCGGTCTCCTTCTCCCACTGGTTCATTCTCTCCAGCGCTTCTTGTTGGAACGTTGTCATTATCTTCATTATTTGAAGGTTCTACATATTTCTCTACGTTACTCCAATCGGTAACTTCGGATATCCAATTAACGCCGAAGGAATCAAGCACAGGCCTGTCACCCTCGAAGTCAACGATTCGCAAGACTTTCTTTTCGCCATTATCAGGACGTGTGAAAACAACCTTCTCGCCAATCCTGTAGCCATTCACAACCCTTTCACGTTTCGGTTCCGGGGTCGTTGTATATGCTTCATCCTCTTCCGGGGACAGATCCGCAAACAGGGAACCGATGCTTTCTTCTGACGAAGGTAGCGATTTTTTGCCTGATTTCTTCTCTTCTGACCTGGTAACTGTTTGTTCGGCAATGTCGAAGAGGTCTGGACGTTTCTGTTCAGGGAGGAAATCTTTTACAACCCTCCTTATGTCCGAGAGGAACGCGCTATATGTGACGTTCGCAGGCTCCCAATTGTTGCTGCCATATCTATCAAATCCAGACACGGCCGGATTTTCAACACGATACATAATATCAAGCCTGCCGAAAGGTGAAGCATTGACATAGCCGTCCCCTATTATGAGATTGTCCCCGTTCGCCGGTGTAAGCCTGACATTTACATATAGCTCCCTCCCCTCATTGAGTGGAAGGTTGAACGTAATGTCACCACCTGCCGGAGCTATGTTCGCCTTGGCCAGCTTCCCTTTGCCAACAGTGATGCCCAAATCCTTTGCAAGTTGCTTTGCAAGTCGGTCCGCATCCTTGACCGCCTTCTTTTCCGCAGACTTCATATAGCCGTATGACTCATTGAATTGAGTATCGTCCATATCAGCCTCGTAATAGCCAAGGAGTGCCAACTGCTCGTTTACCTTATCAAGAGTCTGGTCAATCTTCGCTATTTGCTCTTCGATTCGCTCCGGCTCAATTGTTTCTGCTTCTGCCGCAGAGCCTGCTTCTTCTGCAACAGTAATTGCTTCGCTGACAACAGCTGCCGTATTTGCTGCTGTCTGTTCATCTGTGCTGGTTTCTCCATTTTTGTTTGCATTATGATTGTTGAACTTGTTTGCTTCCTCTTCTGTTGAGAAGATAAATCCTTTCTTGAATGAGGACCAATAGCCGCCATTGGCCTTTGCCCGGCGTTTCAGGTCGGCAAATTCCTCCTTGCTCACCCGGTCACTCGCTTTCACTACCCAAAGGTCCTCTCCGGTTTTGGTGTGTTTGTCCTTTGTTATTGCTCCTATTGTGCCACCTGCTGGAACACTATTCTTCTCGGCTGGCACACTTTCGGTGCTTTTAGGAACGTTTTCACCTTCTTTTGGAACAGAAACAGGCTCTTTTCGCACACTTTCGCCCGATTCTGGAACACTTTGTATTTCTGATTGAGAAATGCCGGTTGAATAAACAGGGAGATAACCCGTAGGGTCATACACCAAATCAACATTGCCGTTTTCGTGGACATCGGTCACCTGCATTTCCTTTCCCTTATAGAAAACCTTATCCCCTGGCTTGATTGCATTTGCATCCGATGTCACTTTATTTGCAACTGATGCAATGTTTATGGCATTGACATCAACCTTTGAAACATCATCGTATGAATCAAGTTCGGAAGCATAACTTTCCATTCCCGGCAGGTCACGTGCTCCGTTGTAGAATGCTTTGAGATATTTGCGGATGCCTTCACCCAGGTCCTCAATCATTCTCTGCGCATAATCGGCAAACTTTCTCGCTCCGGCTTCGATATGGTACATAGCCATTTCACAACCGATAGCAAGCATTTCGGGATCTGGGCCTGAATTGAGCTGCCCGAGTTTTGCCTTCATTCTCTTTTTCAGCTCTTCATAGCGCTCACTTGAAACGAGTTTGTTTTCAGAGCCATACGATTTTTCAACTGAAGTGCTTGTAGATTCGGAATTTTCACTACCTTTGCTTTCAGATAGCTCCTGACCGGCAGTATATTGAGAGGAATTAGGCCTCTTGAGAAGTGACTGTTGCTCAGGAGTTATTCCTTCACTTGTGTAGATCACCTCTTCATTCTGAGTGATGCCGCCTTCTCTCTCAAATACGGTGGAGATTGAATTGACCTCAATGTCCTTGCCTGCATTCTTCACGTCTGCCCCAACAACTACATACCCCTTGTCAGTCTTTATGGCTGTATAAAGACGGTATCCGGCCTCCTTGTCTGTCCTTCTCGTTATCGCAAACGGATTCTGTATGGCTTCTGGAAGTTCGCTCCATACGGATTCGGGAAGAGTGTGCGATTCATCCTTGCCTATGTGACGTGAAAGTACGCCATATTTGATTGTGAAGCGTTCACCGGTAAGTCCGATTTGCTTCATAAAGTCTGGAGTTGATGCCACATCAAAGTATTTCATCTGATAGAGCTTCGAGGCATATTCCTTCCCCTTCTCATACAGATCGCGAATCGCATCAGTGAGGTTGGCCGAATCCACATTTTTTGTGGAATTATTTACATTATTTGTTGATTCAGTCTCAATTCCCTCGATTTCGGTGGAATTATCCGCAAGAGGTTTAACACTTGCATAGTCGGCAAAGGGCTTTGTCTTACGGTGGGAAGAATCAATCCATTTCTTGAATTCTTCCTTGCTTACAGGAGTGATATTGCCGAGGCCCTGCCAGCCTTCTTCGTAGTTGGATAGATATGCAGCCTTCGCCTCGTCAACGGAGTTGAAGCCGTACATTACCTTGTGCTCATCGAAAGAGCCGTCCTTTGGATTAATCTGGTCCACGACATAGACATTACCCTGCTCCGGATTGTCGGACAGGAACACGTCAATATGGTCTCCATCCACGCCTTCGGTCATACGGATATAGCCGTAGTCATTCTTCATTTCAGTACGCCATTCCTTTCCGTTCTCATCGACACCCTTACGGACGGAGCCTTTCGGGTTTTCAAGAGAAATATTATGACCGTCTATGACAATATGGCCCATCTTATAGTTGCCGGCCTTCTTCTGTCCTTCGGTTGGATCGGTGTCAACTTCCTGCCGCGCAACCTCAATAGGAGACACCGCGCCCTGTTCCTCGGCATCCATTGCCAGGCCGTACTTCGATGTGAGGGTTCTGTATAGTTCCTCCACCGGGCTGAAAGCGGCGGCAACTTTCCGCTGCGCTTCTTCTATGGCCCTCTTTGCGGCTTCCTGTATCTTCTTGTCGCTTGACCTGGTACCAGGCTCGTTCGCCTCTGCAACCTTGCCAAGTTCATTATTTGCCAACTCGAAATCAGCATACAGGTCGGAGAACTGCTGAAGTTCCTCATCGCTGGCCTTGGTAAGAAGATCCGGATTGCCCTGAGTCTCAGTAAGGATATTGCCGACATTCTCGACAAGTTCATCGTGAGACATTACCGCTCCCTGCTGCTCCTGCTCATATGCGGCTCGCTCAAGTTCTTTCTGCAGGTATTCCTGCTCCGCTGCTTTGATCTGGTTCTCATCCATACCGTGCAGAGATTGTGCGGCCTCGAACATCGTTCTGGAATTGTCATACGAGAGAAGGACATCGAGCAATTCACTAAGAGCATCCATTGAGTCAACGCCGGTCTTATCGACATCGACGCCCATATCCTCGGCATATCCTACGAGCAAATCTTCTGCTGCCTGTTCAGGATATTGGCCGGTCTCATTGCTCAACATCCAGCCTCTTCGGAGCATTTCTCCATTCTGTCCGGAAAAACCGAGATGCTGCGCAAGACCCTTTATGGCATTGTTATTCGGATCGCCCTTCCATTTGAACTTGACGGCTCCGGTAGAGACCATACGGAGGACATAGTCGCGGAAGGAGACATAATCGCCCAGAGATGCGTTCTCTTCCTTGTAGCGACCTTCCTTCTGCTGAATACGCCTTGCTTCTGCAAGACGGAGACGCTTCTGACGTTTTGCCTCTTCCTCGGCCGCTTTCTTCTGTGCTTCACGCAATCCAGCGACACGGTCCCAATAAGAGACTGCGTCAGACCATTTCCTTACATTGGCTTTCTGCGCAGCCTTGTTGTTCTGAATGTCAAAGACAGTGGCTCCGGACTTCGGCTTTGCCTTTTTCGCCTTCTCCAATTCCTTTCTGGCATTGTCGGCCATCTGCTTCGCAGTATCAATGGCTTCATCCTCGCTGCCTTCGTTCATTTCAACAAGTGCATCAAATGTTGTTTCCACAGGGGCCTTCTCAAACTCCTGAACGCCAGCCTCATTGACAGGTATCTTTTCAAGAGCCGTGCGAGTGTCTGCCGGTTCCTCCTGCTTTGGCACTGCCTCTTCCTGAATAGGTGCGGCCGGTGACGGCTCCTGCTTCTGCACTACTTCGCCGTTGCGTTCTATGACCATTGCTGCAAGTTCATCGGCAGAAAAGAGATTCACCCTCTTGCCCTTGACCGGACTTTCGGTATATACTTCATACTTGCCGTCCGCATCCGCAGGAGCTGTGATAGTGCCGCGTACCTGCTGCCCGTTGGCAGAGAGCGTCACATTATCGTTAAGGTCGTATTCGGGAAGATTTGCCTGCTGTTCCTGGTGGCGCATATCTATACGCTGCGCTGCCTTCTGTTGCTCGAACTGATTGAGGCGTACAAGATTTGCAGTTGCAGCCATTTCCTGAATGTTAGCTTTCGGCAGGGTATATATTGCCCTGCTGCCATCTGGATTGAGAGATTCCTGACCGTCTGCATTATTGAGAACGACATAGTTTACTGTGCCGTCTCCATTGTCAGTAATACCCTGAGCATTCGGAACAATCTTGATGTTCATATTCTGGCCCTGGGCATCGATGAGGGAATAGACATCATCAGGCGCAAAACCCAACACGCCGTCTATCTTGTTGGCTGCGACCTGTGCAAGTTCCTGACGTATCTGATTGGTGATATTCTGCTTTTCCTCTTCCGGGTTGATTGGAGAATCAACACGTAGGATTGCATCAGGAGACACAAACTCAATCTTGCCGGTCTCTGCGTCCTTGATTATGACGCTTTCGTCCGATGCCTCTTTGTCAACCATAGTGTCATCGGCATTCATATTCACGGTACCGCTGACAACATAGACCTTTCGGTCTTCAATTTTCATTGTGGCAGGAACAATTTGCCTTGAATCTACGTTGGTATTTCCGTCAATGACTTTGACGGCTGCAGAGGTCCGACTTTCAATGTCATCCTGAACGCGCTGAATCATTCCTTCGTAGGTTGATTTCGCGTTGAGGTAGTCAACGATGACGTCTTTTTCCTCATCCGTGTACGGGAGATCCGATGAGAAGAATTGATTTGAGCCGTCCCACAACTCGGCAATAGATATGTCATCTCGGCCAAGTATCTGTTGGAGTTGAGTGCGCTTCAAGTCAAGTTCATTCTTCGCATCGTTCATTTCCTGCTCACTCTCCAGAGAGTAACCACCGTCAAATGCATCCTCTGCCTCTATCACTTCCGGAGGAACAATACCTTCCGAGTGGCGTTTCTCATCTGATACTGTAAACCCTTCATAACGTTTCTCCGCCTTCAGGTAGTCAAGAACAGCCTTCTTGCGTTCTTCCGGCACCTCTTCATCCCGGAGGAAGTCTGCGACTGCTGATGTGGCTTCCTCTTCGGAGGCGCCGTGCAGGAATTCTTTGAAACCTTCCCACCCTGCCGGGTCATCATACGCGGCCTGGGCAGTTGCGTCAGCCTTTGCGACATCATTCTTTGCCTTGTATTTAGATGCCTTATCATACAAATAGCCGCCTGTCTTGATTGAACTGAAAGCGCCACTCATAAGGGCAACACCGAGGAACGTATCTATATTGTCAGATAAATTGAAGATGCCGTTTTCTCCTGTCCCGAAGTTCTGGTCACCGACAAGAACAGCGTTTTCCATATTGCCGAGGACTTCCTCTGCGTATTCTCCGATTGTCCCGTGCCACTGCGCGTGCTTCTCGAAGTCCGTGACGATTTTCGCGAAATCACTTGCTGCAACATCATCAAAGAATTGATTGACCTTACCAAGACCTATCTTTTCGAGACCTTTCCCGAGTCCCTTGCTCACGGCACCGAGGACAGGAGCGAAGTAATTGCCGAGCATTTCAGAATGATTCTCTATCGCCCTTGAAGCAAAAGCCTTGCGGAATGCCGCTCCTGCGTCCTCTGCCTCAACGTGGCCTGTGAAGAAACTCTGTCCTTCATCATCTGTATCGAACGTGGTATGTCCTGCCATACGCTCCATTGCATCTGCGGCAACGCCGGTTGCACCTGTGGTACCAGCCATAATAGCTGCTCCTGCAACATCACCGAGTACACGAGCACCCACTTTAGCTGCTACGTATTTCCCGGCATTCTTCTTAACGGCCTCCTTGCCGAATCTTTGCAGGGCATATCTTGTGAGTGAGCTTGATGCTCCAGAACCTATACCAGATGCAGGGTTGATGCACATTTCAAGCATAAAAGGAATAGACTCGGCCGTTATTGTTCCAGCCTTGTACCCTCTGCCCACATAAGAACCGAAATAGGCGTTGGTGGCCATTTCAACGGCTTTTGCATCAAGCATAGCCTGTTCTGCATCGGTCAACTGCTCGCCATTGTCAAACTTTGAGAGGGCACCGAGAAGGACTCCAGCATCCTGCATTTGAGACAATCCCATATCCCAGGTGCGAACATCGAAAAGGTGCTGACCGAATCCACGTCCTGCACCTTTGAAGAATCCTTCGAAGTTGCCTTCCTGCACGGCTTTGTCAGCCTCCTTAATGATGCGCTGCGCATCGGAAAGAGAGTTCCTTGCTGCTTGAAGGCTCTGGATCCTGTTCTGGAGTTCCAGATTGCCTGCTCCCTGCATTACTTCATTGTACTGACGCATCGCCGGTATGGATATGTCACCGTTAGGAGCATAGTTTTCACCTATGCTTGTAAGGAGACGGCGGAAGAAAGGCTGCTTCTTCGCCTCTTCCTGTTTCACATCATAGGCTTTTTGGGATTCACCTATCGCGGCGTTCAGCTGCTCATCAATACGTGCTGACATTCCAGCAACTTGTTCGCGTGTCTGCTGCTCAACAAAAGCCTTATTTGTCCTGTCCTGGGGCAAATCATTGAATTGCGGGACCTGCGCGGTCTCGACTTCCGGCATCTTGACAGTCTGCTGGAGAGCAGGCGCACTTGTCGCATCAGGTGCCGGAGTTGCTTCGGCTTCCTGCTGCGAAGGCGCGGTCACAACATTATCCGCTGAGGTATGCACGGGTTGTGCTGGTTGTTGCTCCTTTGAAAAGCCGAGCTGGTTTGAGAACGAGTCAAAATCGCCGTAATCGTAATCCTTGCTGGTAGCATCATATAATTTCTTGCGCTTCCCCTCGTCCTCTATATCCTTGCTGAATTGCTCGAAAGTCCCAAGTTCATAGTCTCGGGACAGGGCATCATATAATTTCTTCTTATTATCGTCCATAACTTACTGCATTGGATTTGGTTTCTTATCCCCACCACCCATAGGGTTGGCTTTCTTTCCGGCTGGTTTCTTTCCTCCGAGTTCGCGCAGAGCGTCCTGCACATTAGAATTACCTTCGATATTGGTACCGATGGCAATAAGCATCGCCTCCGTACTCGGCTCCTTGTAACCAACGACCATAGATTCACCGGTAATGTCCTTGCCGATAATTGCATCGCCCTTGACCTGGGCACGGACATCATCAGGGAGCATACTGAATACGTGGGCTACATTCGCGGCATTGAGTGCATCTTTCGGGATCTCGATATTTCCCTTTCCTGTACCGAGAGTGAAAGTCACAACGTCCTTCTTCATTTCACGAGAGAGACGTACGGACTCATTCTTAATCCTCTGGGCAGATTGAGCGGAGGATACATTGAACTGACGTACGGATTCATTGAACTGCTTGTCGCGCATTTCGTCAGCCTTCTGGTCGCGATCTTTCTTGTATGCCTGCTCCGCATCGTATCTTTCATCGGCCTTCCGCTCACGTTCCTGCTGATGCTCGAACTGCTGCTTCCAACGCTCTGCGGCTTCTTTCTGCTGGGCCAAGGTATTCTGCCAATTACGTTCATCACGGGCCTTGGCATCGTCTGCCTGCCTTGCCTGCATAGTGAGTTTCATATACTGCTCACTATTCTTCTCGTTTTCTTTACGTAACTTGTCCCACTTCTCGATATGCGCTGCGCCTATACCTTTTCTTGGGTCATACATATTAACGCCAGATTGTGACGCAAAATAGAGATTGGCAAGGGAACTGATACCCTCACCAATGGCAGAGAATATTGCTTCGCGTTTCTCCTTCTTCTTCAATGCTTCAAGTTCCTCCGGAGTTGGCGGCTTGTAAGTGCTGGTCTGCTGAATCATCTGCTCATACGTCATTGACTGCTGCTGTTGAACCGTTGATTGAGACTGAACGCTTGAAGCCTGGGGCTGTTGAGGATTCGCAAGTGCTGCAGGGGTCTGAACTACGGCTTTCGCCTGAATAGCCGGAGAAACGGCAGGTATTGACTCTCCAGACTGCTGTGAGAGTGCAGGGCTTCCGGACTTATCGCCGGTACCGCCGTTCTCGTGGGAAGGCTGTGCCGGTGCTCCCTGTGTCTGTTCTGCGTTCTGCTGGACAAGTGTTTCAGATGAAGGAGGGGAAGGAGGCGTTGTTGTACCTCCGTTCTGCAAGATGTCGTTTATCGTACTCATATCAGAACATTTTTGCTATGTTTCCGGCGGCTCCGGCAACTCCCTGGACTGCTTGTGCAGTAGCTTCGGCCTTCTTCATCGTTAGTTCATTCTGCTGGCCTTGGAGAGCCGCGTCCTTCGCCTGAAATTGCTGCTCAATTGCATCCTTACGAGCATCTGCTTGAGCATTGATGTTGCTCATAGTGTCTGCGAGAGCCTGATTATTGGCAGCCTTGGCCGCCGCAACAGATTCTTCGGTTCCGCCCATAACGGCCGCGGCACCTGCCGCCTGCCTGTTACGGTTCTTGATAGATTCCTCAGTCATAGTGAGAAGGCGCTGCGCGTCTGCCCTCTGTGTAGCATCCTCGTTGTACCTTCTGTCATACCAATCCTGATTCGCTTCCTGCTGTTTCTTGAGGTTTGCCTGAACCTCTTTCATTGCCTTGGCAGTCTTGATGCCGCCGAAAATAGCGCCTGCCGCCTGCATTCCAGCACCTATGGCCGATCCAATTAGTCCCATTGTATTATGTTTTTAAGTAAATACTTATAATTCTGCGGCTAATTTAACGACCTATATTTGCTCCAACTTTTTAAGTATTAACTGACGGTATGGCAAAAGGAAGAAAAACAGGAGGCCGGCTACCCGGCTCCCAGAACAAGACAACGAAGAAGATGAAGGCAGTAATCCAGGAACTTCTTGATGATTATTCAGAAAGTGGCCTGATGGATTCTGACTTCAAGGCATTGAAACCTGTTGAGCGCATTACGATGGCTGAAAAGTTTATGCAATACACCACACCGAAGATGCAGTCCATACAGGCGGAAGTCAGGAAGGAAGAGGACAAAACGATTGAGGACAAACTTGTCGAGCTGTCCAAAATCAAGTAGTCTATAACCGTCTATTTTAGAAATGCACATTCTGCACGATTTCCGCGCAAAGTGTGCATTTTCTTAATGTATACACGATGTCAACATTTTCGTTGATAATGTCAACATTATTGCTCAAAATGTATATATGTAAACATTATCAGCGATAATGCATACATTTTGGCCGATAATGCATACATTTTGAAACAAAAGAGAGTAGAGTAAAGAAATAAGAGTATATTATTATTCTTCTTGGGGCGCGTGCGTGCGCACACGCGCAAGAGAAAAACAATAACAATAATTTTTATTTCTTTCAGAAATGATAATGGGGACTTGCCGTCCCCAAACCCCTGCCAAAGAAAGTTACCCCCCAGCCCCCTGAAAGAATCAGAAGCCCTTGCCCTTCATTCGTTCATAGATTGCAGCCTGATGTTTGTCGAGATTTTCAACCTTGAACTGCACCATTGAGCGCACAGGCACGTCCTCCGGCACGAACTTTACCAGAGCGGAAATAACTTCATCGACATTATTGAATCCTATGTCCTCTATCTTTCCGAGCTGCCGTCCCCGGAAATATGCGGTACCTCGAATGAGTTGTTTGGCAGAGAAGCGTGAGAATGATTCATCTTTCGGCTTCTGTGTGCGGTGAGATTCTTTCTCCGAGAAGAAAATGAGTTCTACTACTTTCTCGTTCAGCTCCCAGGCTGGCGAGAAATCCATCTTGAGATAGCCGCGCGTGATTGTATTCCCTGATGAATGATTCATTGCGAGAGCGACATCGGAAACAGACGCGCCGCAATCATTTTGCGCTACGGTCCCCCAGGTATGCCGGAAGGTATATACACAATACCTGTCATCCTTTGCCATACCCATTGAGTCACAGATGTCGTGGATTCCCCGGTTGACATTCGCTCCGAACGAATCCGAGGACGAATAACGCTCGTGAAAGTTGAAAAGGTATTCCGCATCATCTTTGGCGGCATAGCGCGAAAACAGGGGCAAAAGAATGGAAGGGACGCGCATTTCTATGTAAGCATCATCAGCACGAGCCTTCGTTGTCTTTGCACGCTTGTAGCAAACCTTCCCGTCCCGAAAATCTGACTTCTTCAGATTGAACAGGTCAACAGTGTTTATTCCGGCAAGGCAAAGCACCATCATAGCCACATCGCGGCCGAGTCCCGAAAGAGGTTCCTTCATCTTGCTCTCCGGAAGCGGAGCGGAAAAGAAAGCGCGACATTCCTCGGGCGTGATGGCAAGTTTATCGGGACGGTCCGCGGACGGTATCTTAACCTTCGGCCAGGGATTCGTGCGTATCCTGATGACATCACTGTCATAGTCGTTCAACTCATTCAATGCGGCACGGAATATCTGGCGGATGCAGACAGGATACATTTCTTTTGCCCGGTGCGTTGTTGACAAGGAAGAGATCCAATTGTTGACAAAATATGACGTAAGGCTGCTGAACATCGTCTTGTTGGTGCCGGCATAACGTTCCAGACTTTGCAGGGCAAGGTCGTAGTTGCGAGCGTTACGCGCCTGACCTGCCAACTTCATCTTCATTATATGCTGCCTGGCATAATCGCTGAAACAGATGTCCGCAGTATCGTTCAGAAGGAAATCTACAACCTGCTTTACCGTCCAGGTCTCTATGTCCTTCTTGTTTAGCCGGTCCATATAGTCCACAATCTTTCCGGAAAGAGACTGAACCACGAAAGGATCCTTGACTTCGCGAGTCTTTGTGATACCCTTGGAGTTGACCATTTTGTCGGTCTTAATGTATGCGACCTTGGTATGGTGCGTTACCCTGATGTAAACCGGATAGAACCCGTCCCTGCGCTGCTTCTGAACGCAAATCTTCATTGTAGCCATATCTTGTGCGTGTCTAAATCAACTCTAAAGCCAACGTGCGGAGCTTCTCAATTCTCTCTAAATTTTCACGTAAGGTCTGCACGAAAAACGTGCAGAATGAACGAAAAGAAAATAGGCGGCAGTAGCCCGTGCGAGCCACATTACCGCCTAATTTATTGATAATTAGCTCTCTAATTGTTCTGCTTGATTGCAGCCTGCGCCGCTGCAAGACGTGCGATAGGCACGCGGAACGGTGAGCAGGAAACGTAGTTCATTCCGATCTTGTGGCAGAATGCGATGGAAGCAGGGTCGCCGCCGTGCTCGCCGCAGATGCCGACCTTGAGTTTCGGATTGGTCTTGCGGCCGCCCTTGAGACCGAGGTCGACAAGGTATCCCACGGCACTCTGGTCGAGGTTCTGGAACGGATCGCAAGGAAGTATCTTGTTGTCGAGGTAATCAGGCATGAATGCTCCGATGTCGTCGCGTGAGAATCCGAATGTCATCTGTGTGAGGTCGTTGGTACCGAATGAGAAGAACTGTGCAGTCTTTGCCATCTGGTCAGCAAGGATTGCCGCGCGAGGGATTTCGATCATTGTGCCATACTTGTAGTCAATGGCGAAGCCGAATTTCTTCTCGACTGCGGCCTTTTCCTCTTCAGCGATCTTCTTGGTGAAGTCGAGCTCGTTGACGCAAACCGTTACAGGGACCATAATTTCAGGACATACCTTTACACCTTCCTTGATGAGTTCTGCGGCAGCGGTGAAGATAGCCTTGAACTGCATACGGCTGATTTCAGGATATGTGACACCGAGACGTACTCCGCGGTGACCCATCATAGGGTTGACCTCGTGGAGTGATTCACCGCGTTCCTTGACGGCCTTTACGGTGATGCCGAGTTCTGCTGCGAGCTCCTTCTGCTTGTCAGGGCTCTGAGGCACGAATTCATGCAATGGAGGGTCGAGGAGACGGAATGTGACAGGACGGCCTTCGAGAACCTTCATAGTGTTCTTAGTAGCCTTCTTTACGTACGGCTCGAGTTCCTTGAGGGCCTTTACGCGCTCCTCGAGGGTTGTGCTGTGGATCATCTTGCGGAGCTTTGCGAGAGGGGCCTCGGAGTTCTTGCCATAGAACATATGCTCGATACGGAAGAGCCCGATGCCTTCTGCACCGAATTCAATTGCCTTCTGAGCATCCTCAGGGTTGTCAGCGTTGGCGCGGACACCGAGCTTGCGGTACTTGTCGACCATCTTCATGAACTTAACGAAGCACGGGTTCTCGGAAGCGCTCATAGTGTCAATCTTCTCGGCATATACGAGACCCTTGGTTCCGTTGAGTGAGAACCATTCTCCCTCTCCGTATTCCTTACCTGCAACAACGACCTTCTTCTTGCCGCATTTTTCGATAAAACTGACGGCGTCGCATCCTACGATGCAGCACTTGCCCCAGCCGCGTGCCACAAGGGCTGCGTGGGATGTCATACCTCCGCGTGCAGTGAGAAGGCCTGAGCATGCGCGCATACCCTCGACGTCCTCTGGGTTGGTTTCTTCACGGATGAGGATGACCTTCTCGCCCTTCTTGGTTGCGGCGATTGCAGCCTCGGAAGTGAAATAAATCTTGCCGACCGCTCCTCCAGGACCTGCAGGCAGACCGCTTGCGACAGGGGTGGCCTTCTTCTCAGCGTCAGGATTGAGGACAGGGAGGAGGATCTCATTGAGCTGCTTTGGAGCAACGCGCATAATTGCCTCCTTCTCGTCGATGAGTTTTTCCTTCAGCATATCCATCGCCATATTGAGGGCGGCGATACCTGTGCGCTTGCCGACACGGCACTGGAGCATCCAGAGTTTGCCGTCCTGGATCGTGAACTCGATATCCTGCATATCCTTGTAATGGTCCTCGAGCTTGTTCTGGATAGCGTCGAGTTCCTTGTAAACCTCAGGCATTGCGGTTTCGAGGGATGCCATATTGCGGTTCTTGTCGTTCTTGGTGGCCTCGTTGAGAGGGTTAGGGGTGCGGATGCCGGCTACGACGTCCTCGCCCTGTGCATTGATGAGCCATTCGCCATAGAACTTGTTCTCTCCGGTTGCAGGGTTGCGTGAGAAAGCAACGCCGGTTGCGGAAGTCTCGCCCATGTTGCCGAATACCATTGACTGGACGTTGACAGCGGTTCCCCAGTCATCAGGGATGCCTTCGATGCGACGGTAGGCGATGGCGCGGCGGCCGTTCCAGGACTTGAACACTGCACCGATGCCGCCCCAGAGCTGAGCCTTGGCGTCATCAGGGAATTCAGCCTTGAGCACTTTCTTGACGCGCTTCTTGAATGCGTCGCAGAGAGCGATGAGATCCTCTGTGGTGAGGTCGGTATCGCTCGTGTACCCCTTCTCCTTCTTGACGTCAGCGAGCATATTGTCCAGCTGCACGCGGATACCCTTGCCGTCCTCCGGCTCGATGCCTTCAGCCTTCTCCATAACGACGTCTGAATACATCATTATGAGTCGGCGGTATGCGTCATACACGAAGCGCGGGTTATTGGTCTTCTCGATGAGGCCCGGGATTGTCGCTGAGCAGAGACCGATGTTGAGGACGGTCTCCATCATACCCGGCATGGAGCTGCGTGCGCCCGAGCGGCAGGATACGAGGAGAGGATCCTTCGGATCACCGAATTTCTTGCCCATTATTTTTTCTGTAGCTGCGAGAGCGTCGTTGACGTCCTTCTCAAGTCCTTCCGGATATTTTCCGCCGAGGTCGAAATACTCGACGCATGCGCCAGTCGTGATGGTGAAACCTGCCGGAACAGGGATTCCGATCTTGCACATTTCGGCCAGGTTGGCACCCTTGCCACCCAGCTCATTTCTCATTTTGCCGTTACCTTCGGCACTTTTGCCGCCGAAGCGGTAAACTCTTTTTGTCATATGGTTGAAATATAAAACTATAGTTGATATTTATGATATTCTTAAACACGCAAATATAATGAAATAATTGCAATAATCATAGCGTATGACTACTTTTGCGGTACTATGGAGTTCAAGGAAAAATACAGCGCCATGCTCGAGTGGCTCTTCAATCAGTTCCCTTCCTATCAGGTGGTCGGGGACCGCGCATACAAGCCCGGAATCGAGACGATGGGCATTCTTGATGATGCCCTCGGACATCCCCACAGGAATTTTCCTTCAATCCACGTGGCCGGCACCAACGGCAAGGGTTCCGTTACGTCAATGACGGCCTCCGCGCTCGCTTCCTGCGGGCTGAAGGTCGGACTTTACACATCCCCGCATCTGACCGATTTCCGCGAGAGGATGAAAATTGTCTCCATCCCTGACGGAGGCGCTGCTCCGGAGTGCGGAATGATATCGGAAGAGGCTGTTCTTGAGTTTGTCGAGAGGATGAGGCCGCAGTTTGACGAGGTCAATCCATCATTCTTTGAAATTACTACCGCGATGGCGTTCGATTTCTTTGCAAAGGAGAAGGTTGATGTCGCCGTGATAGAAGTAGGACTCGGCGGAAGGCTTGACTCTACCAATATCATCACACCTGTGCTGAGCATAATCACCAATATTTCGCTCGAGCATTGTCAGTATCTCGGACATACTCTTGCCGAAGTGGCTGGGGAGAAGGCCGGCATAATCAAGCCCGGAGTCCCTGTGGTCATAGGCGAGGCACTGCCTGAGACCGCTCCCGTCTTTGAGGCGAAAGCTGCATCCTGTGGCAGCCCGATAACTTTCGCAGAAAGCCTCACAGCGCAGTTCATAAACGTTTCGTTGACGGGTATGGACCTAAAAGGTGACTATCAGGAGCGCAACCTGCGTACTCTGGACACCGCTCTGAGAGTGCTTTGCGGCACGCAGTGGGGCAGGGAACATCTGGCTTCAATGCCTGAGACCGATATGAAGTCACATCTGTGCGAAGGTGTATGCAACGCCGCCCGCATCACGGGACTCCGCGCGCGTTGGGAGACCATACGCGAGGCTGCTGACGGCAAAGCCTGCATCATCTGCGACACAGGTCACAATGCCCACGCCTTCCGTTGGATAAGGGAGCAGATAGACAAGGTCTGCTGTGACTACGACAATATCTTCTTCGTCCTGGGAGCAGTGGCGGACAAGGACATCCACGCCATAGCGGAATATCTGCCCCATGACGTGAATTATATCATCACCACGCCTTCCACACACAGGGCCATAGACGCTGCGGACCTGGCGAATGTGCTGTCTGACTACAGCATTCCGTCCCGCGTGGCGCATTCGCCGCAGGAAGCCATAGAGATGGCCGAGAGCCTCTCCTCCGAGAAAGACCTCATCTTCGTCGCCGGCAGCAACTATCTCGTCTCCGATATCCTCGGAATGTTCCCCGAAAAGTAAGATTATGCGGCTGCGCCGTTGCGCAGCACGAGCATTATGTAGGCCACGTAGAGAACGATGAATATCGCTCCCTTCCAGCGGGAGAGTTTCATCGTGCGAAGCGGCAGTGCTGACAGCAGCAGGAGCACTGCGCTGGCCAGTACGGCATAGACGCTGATCATATTGACAGGCGCCAGATTGAGCGGTGTCACAAGTGCGCTGAAGCCTACTATTAGCAGGATGTTGGAGATGTTGGAGCCGACTATGTTGCCTATGGCCATCTGCTCGCGGCCCTTGGCCGCCGCAGCAATGCAGACCGCAAGCTCCGGAAGAGACGTGCCGCCCGCCATTATGGTTATGGCAATCACTGCGTCCGACACTTTGAGATATTTGGCGATATTCACCGCGTGGTCCACGAAGAGATTGCCGCCCCAGATCAGGCCGCCGAAGCCTGCCGCAATCAGCAGCAGAGCCTTCCACAGTGCCATTTTCTCCTCAGCCGTACCTTCCTCTGCGGAGTCCTTGCCCTGTTTGAAATTGTATATCAGATATGCGATGAACCCGGCGAACAGCACGGCTCCTTCGACTCTTCCGACAGTCCCGCCGAGCGCGAAAAGGAGCAGGGCCAGCGATACGCCGATATTCATCGGCAGGTCGGTGCGGAAATTGCTTTTCGTGTATGACAGCGGCAGTATGAGCGCTGTGACGCCGAGTATCAGGAGCGTGTTGAAAATATTCGATCCCGAGACATTGCCGATGGCGATATCCGCGTTCCCCTGGAATGCTGCGATGCAGCTCACCACGAATTCCGGCATCGAAGTGCCTATTCCGACAATCGTCGCTCCGATCACATATTCCGAAAGCCCGAATCTGCGTGCGATCCCCGATGCACCGTCGACGAGCCAGTCCGCGCCGAATATCACGAGCGCGGCGCCCAGAATGAATAGAAGTATATCTGTTACTATCATAGGGCCGCAAATATATACAAATTATTTTTTATCCTGTTTCAGGTCGCTTTCGATAAGTTCGAGCAATCTGTCAATCGCCTCTTCCTGAGGTATTGTGCGCATCACAGGGGTCCTGCCGCGGTAGAGCGTGACATGGCCGCGGCCCTCGCCGACATAGCCGTAATCGGCATCCGCCATCTCGCCGGGACCGTTCACTATGCAGCCCATCACAGCTATCTTGACGCCGGCCAGATGAGAGGTGCGGCGCTTGACTTCATTGAAAGTGTCCTCCAGATTGTAGAGTGTGCGTCCGCATCCCGGGCACGCGATATACTCAGGCTTGGTGAAGCGCCTGCGGCACGCCTGGAGAAGCATATCCTCGAAGATTTCCAGTTCCTCGGATCCGATCTCCTTTCCTGCCACAGTGCTGCCGCTAAGGTCAATGTCATCTATGCGGCAATCCAGCAGGGCAGGGCCGTACATCACTGAGGCGCGGATAATGAATTCGTTCCAGGAAGCAGCATCGATCGGACCCTCCTCATCTTCGAAGGCGGCGACTATCTGCCTTCCGGCTTCGATTTCATTGACCGGATTCTCCGTCAGCGAGACGCGGATTGTGTCGCCTATCCCTTCCTTGAGCAGGGTGGAGATGCCGACTGCGGACTTGATGCGCCCCTGGTCGCCGTTCCCGGCCTCGGTTACTCCGAGATGGAAAGGGAAGACGCATCCGAATTCTTCGCGCATTGCGGCGTCGAGAAGCCTGTATGCATCCACCATCACGCGGGTGTTGCTGGCCTTCAATGATACCACGACATTGTAGAAATCCTGCTCCACGCACATTCTGAGCCACTCCATCACCGCCTCCTTCATCGCCAGAGGTGTGTTGCCGTAGAGCGTTGTGATGCGTTCGCCGAGCGAGCCGTGGTTGAGGCCTATGCGCAGCACGGTACCGCACTCGCGGCAGACGCCTATCAGCTCGCGGAACTTGCGGCAGGCATCCTCGTGGACAGGGGCGAAATTGCCGGGATTGATGCGCACCTTGTCAGCAACGCGTGCCACTGCAAGCGCCACGTCGGCGCTGAAATGCACGTCAGCTACCAGCGGGGTGAAGATGCCCTCGCCGTGGAGCCTTGATTTGATGACAGCGAGAGCCGCAACCTCTTTCGGGCCCTGTGTGGTCAGGCGGATGAGCTGGGCGCCGGCTTGATACATTGAGCGGCACTGTGCCACGGACGCATCGACGTCCTGTGTCGCGGTGTTGCACATTGTCTGAATAAGGACCGGTGCGCCTCCGCCGATTGTGACAATGCTTTCCGGATGCCCTTCAACTGCCTTGCCTATCGTGAATGAAATCTGCTTCATAATATTACCAGAGATGGAAGAAAAGACCCGCACTGATCATAATGTTCCTCGGATAAGCGAGTACCCAGTACAGGTCACTGTATTTGTTGGTGTGATACATACTGCAGAGCGAATACTTGTAAATGCCCTCGATCTGTATCTCGAATGGTTTGAAAACGAACGCTATGCCGGCTCCACCTTCGATGCCGTAGTCATGCCGGATGTCGTATTGGTCGAAACCTCCTGCCTTGTCGGTTCCGATTCTGTAAGCGTAGTAAGGTCCCAGGTCGATAAGGAATCTCATTGGCCCGGCATCAAGATGAACCTGAGAAAGGAACGGTAATTCAATGATTCTGTTCCGCTCGCCCCAGTCCGAATACTCGGAACTGTAGCCCTGCTCGCCGTATTTGACGCCCAGCTGGAGACCGAAGATGTTGATGTAGTCCCAAAGGTCGTGGTAGTAGGTGTACGTCAGATATAAATTCCTGGACGATGATATGTATCCCTGTCCGATGTCCGGAGTCGCCTGCACGGTGCAGAGGTCGTAAGAGTATTTGAGACCTACCATATGGAGGCTCTTGAATTTCTTCGCCTGCGGGATGGTATCTATGTTCGCGAAATCATCGCCGAGTTCGAATACGAACTGGTTGTTGTCCTGCGCTGCGATCGAAAAACCGGTCAGCGCCAGGATTGCAGCGATTATCAATCTTTTCATTTGAATATCTCCCTGATGTTGATTTCCTGCTCCAGGTCTGTGCGTTCAGGCAGGTCGATGAAATCCTTGCCGTCTTCGAAGATGACTATTCGTACCTTCTCCGGCTGACGCTTCTCCAACAGGTTTCCCATATCGTAGATGCCGTTGCGGTTGCTGTCCTGTGTGATCCTGATGGAATATTTCTCCATCTTGAGATAAGGGCAGGTGAGGGTGGTGTCGCAGTCCACCGTGAATTTGCGGTAGACCTTGTCCTTCTTGTCGTTCACAAGCTCCACTATGTGACGCGTGTCCACACCGGTGACATTGAACGATATCGAGCTGAGATTTTCGTCGTTCGGCAGTTCAATCTTGCTTTTCTCTTCGGCATTAGGCAGGCCGTTGACATTGATGAATGCCCCCTGCGGAATTGTGAGATTATAGGTATAGCCTACGGTCAGTTTCTCTTCGGGAAGAAGGATGAATCGGCGTATGTCTGAAGAGTCTTTCCTGAAGATCAATTTTTTGTCGGATGTCTGGTTCTTCGGATTGGTTTCTACGAACTTAAGGGAGTCAAGACAGATATCCTTGATCGGGACGTCGCATTCGAGGACAATGCCTTCCTGCTCGACGGTTTCATTTGTGGTGGTCAGTGTGAACTTGAATGTGGTGTCCTTCTCGTGGTCCTTGATATTCTTGATCAGGACGGAGTCGGTAGGCATCCCCATCGAAACGGTCTCGTCGGTCTCTACCAGGACTCCGGTAGAGTCGGTCTTCATGTATGTGAGTCTCAGCATCACGCTGTCCTCGATGTGGTACTTGCTGGTGATCCAGAAGTTGAGACTGTCGCGGGCAGGATTGTACTGTACCAGGATGTCCGTCGAATCTATGCCGAAGAAATCCATCTTTTTGATATCGACATTTCCTGCGCTGAATTTGAGGAATCCGAACTTCTCGTTGATTCTTCCGTAATTCTGCAGGTACTGGATACTTTGCAATTCCTTGAAGAGGGAGAGTTCCATCATCGCCTTGCGCTCATTGCATTTGGCCGTATCCTTCATATCGAAACTCTGCAGTTCGTAGATGCTGTCGCGCACTACGCCGTACGGCTTGAATGTCGAGTCGAGGAACGCCACGTTGTCGCTGTCCGGGTTGTATTTGCTGTCTCCGTCCTCATCCGTGAATGCGATGATACGGAAATCGGCGGGCTTGATGTTGCGCAGGGTGAAGAACCCCCACTCGTCGGTACGTGAGGCCGCATCAGGGAAAGTGTTGAAGCAGGCTGAATCTGACTGGTCCGAATATGCCGCTACCAGAATCTTCGGGCAAGGCTTGAGAGTCTTGCAGTCGATGACTTTTCCCGTGATGTACATCGAGTCGATCTCGTTGCCGGTGGAGAATGTGTAGACATATCTCGGTGCGATGTTGCCTTCGTTATTGTCGGCCAGCGCCTGCCCGAAATCTATCGTATATGTCCTGTCCGGCAGCAGTGTGTCCTGCATCGTCACGATGATGCTCTTCCCCTTGACTTTGGATAGCGGTTTTTTCTTCATCGGCGGGGAGAGCAGGATGTCGTTCGCTTCCTTGACGACGGTATATTCGTCGAACAGTATCGCAACCTTTCCTTCCGTGAGCGGGAAATTCAATGCATATGCCTCCGGGGTCACCTTGACGATGACGGGAGGGATCGTGTCCTTCGGGCCTCCGCCCGGAGGCGTGGTCGTATTGGCGCAGGAGCGCGATACGAAGCAACACGCGAGGAATCCGAGAATGATGATTGCCGTTGTGAGTCTGTTTCTCATTACTGGTTTATTTCTACGCGGTTGACCGATTCGATGCCCTTGATCTGGCCGATTTTCCTGATGAGGGTGTCGAGGTCTTCCGTATTGTGTACATAAAGTTCTATGCTGCCTTCGAAGACGCCGTCGTGCGATTCGATAGACAGTTTGCGGATGTTGATTCCAAGTCCGCCGGAGATGATTTTCGTCAGCTCGTTGATGATGCCCATCCTGTCGATGCCGCTGAGTGCGATCTTGGCGAGGAAGGACATTATGAAGTGCTTGCTCCACCTTACTGCGAGCACCTTGTCACCCTGCTTCGAGGCAAGGTCGTTGACCACGCTGCAGCTCTTCTTGTGGATGACCACGTTACCGTCGTCGGCGATCATTCCGATGGCCGGGTCGCCGGGGATAGGGGCGCAGCAGTCGGCGATCACGAAGGATGTCGTGCCCTTGTCAGGGTTCTCCTCGAGGATGTACTCTTTCTTGTGGTCGATCTTTTCGTTATTGTTCTTTTCCGGACGGAAAAGCTTGATGCCCCACATCAGAACGTCGCGCGTAGGGCTGGTGGACCTGAGCGCCTTGTCTATGTCGTCAAGATTGACTACGCCGAGTCCGATCTTGCTGTAGAACTCGTCCTTCGTGTCGAATTTATAGTAGTTCAGGAGTTTTTTCATCACCCTGATGCGGTCCGTGATGCCGCGCTCGGTGAGCTTGGCGTCAAGCAGCCTGAGTCCGTCGCCGATGCTGTCCTGGGTGTTCTTGCGGAGCGAATCCAGCACGAAATTCCTGGCCTTGGCGGTCTTGAGGAAGTCCAGCCATTCACGCTTCGGGGATCCGGTGGATGATGATATGATTTCGACCTGGTCACCATTGCGGAGCACCTGCGAGAGCGGCACCAGTTTCTGGTTCACCTTGCCGGCAATTGCGTGGTTGCCGATGTCGGAATGGATGCTGTATGCGAAGTCGAGTACGGTGGAACCCTTCTCCAGGCTCTTCGGCTCGCCCTTCGGAGTGAATACATAAATGTCGGATTGGATGAGCTCCTTGTGGAAGTCATCCAGGAACTGTATGGCGTTGGCGTCCGGATTTTCGATGATGTCGCGTACCTTCTTGAGCCAGACGTCGATTTCGCTGTCGATCTCCTGACTGATGGCACCGGTGTTCTTGTAGAGCCAGTGTGCCGCAACGCCGCGCTCGTCTATGGAGTTCATCCTCTCTGTGCGTATCTGGACTTCAATCCAGTTGCCGCTGTTGGACATAGCTGTCAGGTGGAGCGCCTCGTAGCCGTTTGACTTCGGCTCCTTTGTCCAGTCACGCGTGCGGTCCGCCTTGTACGGGAAGAGAGTCGTAATCTTGGTGAATATGTGCCAGCACTGCTCGCGCTCTGTGAATTCCTCTTTCGGCTTGAAAATGATGCGTATCGCGTAGAGGTCGTAGATCTCCTCGAACGGGATGTTCTTGGTGTTCATCTTCTTCCATATCGAGTAGGGGCTCTTGAGGCGCTTGAGTATCTCGTAGTCCTTGTATCCGCCTTCATCGAGGGCCTGTCTTATCGGAGCCAGGAACTCCTCAAGTTCATTCTCGCGCTGCTTCACTATGTGATCGAGCCGTGCCTCGATGTCGGCGCAGGCTTCCGGCTCTCGGAATCTCAACCAGATATTCTCCATCTCCGTCTTGATGGCATAGAGGCCGAGACGGTGGGCGAGTGGCGCGAAGATGTACATCGTCTCGCTGAGGATCTTGTCCCGCTTGTATTCCGGCATGAATTCGATGGTCCTGACGTTGTGAAGGCGGTCCGCCAGTTTGATAAGGACTATGCGGACATCGTCGTTGAGGGTCAGAAGGATGCGCTTGAAATTCTCCGCCTGCAGGCTGGTGGTGTCCTTGTTGCCGTCAAGTGCGGTCTTGATCTTGGTCAGGCCGTCCACGATGGAGGCTATCTTGTCACCGAAATTGCGGCGTATGTCATCTACTGTGAAGTCCGTATCCTCGACCACGTCGTGGAGAAGGGCGGAGCAGATTGACTTGCAGCCGAGTCCTATTTCGGATACGACTATCTTGGCCACGGATATCGGGTGGAGTATATAAGGGTCTCCGGAACGGCGTCTGACGTTCTTGTGGGCGTCATTCGCGAAATCGAAAGCCTTGAGTACCAGTTCGTATTCCTCCCTGGAAGCGCAGCGTTTGCGGGCGGCTTCCCGTAGTCCGGCCATCTCGCTCTCGATGATATTGTAGTCTTCTTCTGTGAAAGTTCCTGACATAGCGATACTATTGCAACAAACTGCAAATATAACAAAAAATCCGGTGAGTTCCCGCTATTTCAGGGTGGTGAAAGCGTATCCTTCTTCGAGTAGTTTGCCGATAAGTTCGTCGAGTCTGTCATAGAACTTGTCGCTTCTCAGATCGGAGGTGCCAAGATGGATCAGGAGTATGTGGCCGTTAAGGCCGTCCGGGTCGGTTGCCTCGCACTTCCAGATGCGCTCCATGATGGCGTCGCTGCTGTAATAGTTCTTTATGTCGGGAGTGGTGTAATCCCCGTTCGTCGCCGTGCCGTTGGTGTAATTCATCAGGTCCAGACTCATCTGGCGTGCCCAGGATGTCACGGTGGCGTTGTAATGCTCGTATGGCGGCGTCGGCTTTGAGGCCCGCTTCGCCGTGGCCTTCTGCCTGGTAGAATGAGAGAGGGGATGTCAGGCTGGCGGTGCCGTCCATTGTGGGTTCGTTGGTCGAGTAGTCGTGGGTGCAGTCGTGATATACCAGATCCCCCAGCTGGAATTCCTCATAGTTGACTACTATAGTTGTCAATTGATATGCAAGTTAATTAATTTCCGTGACAGAGACAACTTTTAGAGTATCCGGTTTCTTGTTTGGTCTTGTGGCGTGATTTTTAATTCGCTGAACGACAGGCTTTTGCTTGATGCCCCTTGCGCCATTTGACGCAAGGGGTTGGGCTTATCTGTCTGATTGTCAGGTATGTGGAAATTACGCTACGTTCGGAGTTATTTCTTCGGGAATTATTATTTTTGCATCTGTGAAAAGGTTCTTACTGACAGCAATGGCGGTTCTGGCCCTGGATTGCACTCCGGGCGCTGCGGCGCAGGACATCGACAGCCTGATGGCGACAATGAGCACGAGGCGGAAGGTGGCGCAGCTCTTCATGCCTGACGTATATTCGTTCGAGGATAAGGGCGACGATGCGGAATACCTCGAGTGGGTGAATGAAGGCATCGGAGGGGTTATCATTATGGACGGCAGTCTGCTGCCTGGAATGGAACGCCTGAATATGCTTCAGAGCCGAGCGGACATTCCGCTGCTGGTCAGCATAGACGGTGAATGGGGGATGTCGATGCGCTTCGCGGAATTCCCGCTCTGGCCCCGCCAGATGCAGCTCGGTGCCCTCAGGGACGAGAGCCTGGTCTATAAAATGGGCCGTGCCATCGGCCGTGAGATGAAGTTTATCCACATAGGGGTCAATTTCGCGCCGGTGGCGGATATAAACGTCGAGCCCGCCAACCCTGTCATCAATACCCGCTCTTTCGGCGAGGACCGCGACAAGGTGGCGCGATTCGCCTGGGCATATGCCAGCGGAATGCAGGATGAGGGCGTTTCGGCCTGCGTGAAGCATTTCCCGGGGCACGGGGATACAAAGACGGACAGCCACAAGGGACTTCCGGTGCTGCCGTACGGCCGCGACAGGCTGGATTCTCTTGAACTTCATCCTTTCCGCTACGCCATAGACCGTGGCGTGGACTTCGTTATGATGGGGCATCTGAGCGTGCCTGCGCTGGATGGCGACGGCACTCCGACCAGTATTTCCGGGAGAGTGGTCAATGGTCTTCTGCGCGATGAACTCGGCTTCAAGGGAATGGTCATCACCGATGCTCTGGATATGGAGGGCGTGCGGATGCGTTTCGGCGGGGACGGACCGCAGGCAGCGCTGGCGGCTTGCAAGGCTGGGGTTGATATACTTCTGATGCCCAAAGATCTCAAGGGGAGCATTGACCTGATATGCGATGCTATCGCCCGTGGCGAAATCTCCATCTCTACTATAGACTCCCGCTGCCGCAGAATACTTGAACTCAAGAAGCGTCAGAATATGTTTACTGATGAATTCCGCGCTGGCGTGAAGCTGGAGGGCCTTGCGGCTGCGGCTGACAATGCCGAAAGCCGCGCGCTGATATCGGAGATATCCCGCCGCAGCCTGGTGCTGGTGCACAACCGCAGGCATGCTCTGCCTCTCAAGCCGTGCGGCAGGGAACTCAGACGCGGCAAAGTGGCTTATCTGGCCCTCGGACCCTCGGGCACAACTATGGCAGATTCGCTGAAGGCATTGGTCGGCCTCGACTGCTATGCCCTTCGCAAGGATTTCAGTCCGGAGGAACTGGAGGAGATGCGCATGCGCCTGTCGCGCTATTCCACTGTCATAATGGGCTTCCACCAGACTGACAAGAGTCCGGGCAAGGATTTCGGCATCAGGCCTGAGATCTATGACATCATTGGCAGCTGGACTGGCCGTCAGGAGCTCGTGGGCGTGTATTTCGGCAATCCGTACGCGCTTGACCGCATGCCGTGGTACAAAGATTTCAAAGCTTTCGTGATCGCCTGGGACGACAATCCTTTCAACTGCGCAGCGGCGGCCCGTGCTCTCTGCGGCCTGACACCTTTCGAAGGCGTTCTTCCGGTATCGGCCGGCGGCCACTCTGCGGGCTTCGCCGCAGAATGAATAATCAGCGGGTATGTCCCTGTGTCATCATTTCACCCAATTTCCAGTACCCTTCGGCGTTCGGATGCAGACCGTCAACGTATAGTCCGCGTATGATCTTTCGGTCATCGCCGGTCATCAGCGGTGACATATCGGTGAATGTCATAGTGCCAGCCGTCAATTCCGCTGCGAAATCCTGATCCGCATTGAGTGCCGCAAGGATTGCCTCCGATGCTGCGAATGTATCGAAATTGCCATCTCCGCGTGGAAGCAGGCCGCATACGTGGATGCGGGCCTTCGGTTGGTGGAGCCGGATGGTGCGGATTATATCACAGACACCGGCTGCTATCTGCTCCGGTGCAGCTTTGATGGACAGGTTGTTGGTGCCAGCCATCAAATATATTTCTTCAGCCTCGTATCCGTCGAGTTCCCCGTGAGTGAGACGCCATAGGATATTCTCGATCCTGTCCCAGCCGAATCCGAGATTGACCGTGCGGCGTCCGCTCCAGTATTCCACCCAGGAATCATCTCCGCGGTGAACGTCGGAGGAGGGTTCGCCGCTCCAGTTGTGCAGGATTGAGTCGCCGATCAGCACGACCTGCGGTTTGGTGGCAGAACATAATGCCAGTACATCTTCGTGACGGCTCTTCCAGTCATACCAGTCGCGGTCCTGTGTGCGCGGTGCGAATGAAGTGAAATCTTCGTGGAGTATTTCGCGTATTTTCTTCTCGTAGGCCTGCGCGTATCTGAACATTCCGAGGTCATTCGGGTGCACTCCCTCGACCATTCCGTCCTGTCCGAGGCCGATTTCGTCGCAGGTCAGGTAATAAAGATCCCTGTGCTCCGCGCCTTGCGCTGCCAGGAATGCTCCCGATAGCCTGGAGTTGAGGTTGCGGTAGTAGCTGCGCGACTCGTTGGTGACTTCGTTGACATAACCGCTGTGCTCAACGATGAGGATAGGACAATAGCGCTTCGAGCGGAGGATGCTGATGCCGTTCAGGAGCAGTTTTTCAATGTGGTCCGCCTCCTTCATGTTCGGCGTGCAGTCGATGACATACATCTTCGCGTCAATTTCGCTGAGCAGTTCGAATACCTCCGGCTCGAGTTTGCCGTTGCCGGAGAATCCGAGGTTCACCACAGGATGTTCGAGTTCGCGCTCGATGATGCCGGTCCACGCCATTCCCGGCCGGCTGGCGCAGGCACCCTGGGCGATGCTGGTGCCGTAGACTACTATAGGCTTTTCGTGCGATACCGGACAGAAGGTGAGTTCCGAGCCTTCTGGAATGCCGATTTCGAGCCATTTCACAGTGTTGTAGAGAGGAAGGTACAGATGATATTCGTAATCATTGGTCTTCCTGGGAAAATATGTGAGATTGTTGTAGTCGTAGACTATCGTGTCACGGAACGATGGCGTGAACTTCGGAGCGCACCAGCGGCGGACGCCCTGGATATCAGTGGTATACATATCCACACCGGAGACGCCGGTCGACGGCATATGGAACATCTCCTTCGCGCCGCTGACGCCATATCGGACTATGATTTCCGGAGCATTGCTGCGGAAAACCAGACTCAGTCCGGCCGAGTTGCGGCTGAGATTCCAGACCTGTTTCCTGACTTTTCCCTTTGCGTGCTCAGGCAGCCTGACATAGGTTGGATTCAGTTCGCTCCAACCCTGTCCGTGGACCTGCGCACCGGCTTTTATGGGGTCGGTCCAGACAATATTCTCCTGAGCGGATGCGGCGCAGCAGAGCAGTATCGCCGCCAGTAATGCAAATCTTTTCATTTCACGCATTCTTACGATAACTCATTGTATGTCTCCTTCACAAGCCTTGCCAGATATTCCCAGTCGTCAACATCGGTTATCAGGAAATAATCCTTCGCTCCGGGATACGGCGGCCGCATGACCTCTTCGCGCAGAAGATCCTTCACAGCAGCCGTAGGCTTCAGATAGAGGCTGTTGTCGCACATCAGCCCGACGATCACACCATTGCAGTACAGGCCGTAGTCGCCGAACATCTTCCTGACGGCAATGTTCCCGGCGGTCGAACACTGGTCAACGACATATTGGACGAAATCTGGATTGCTTGCCATAATGCACAAATATAGGCAATTCTGTCACAAACAGGAAATGCCCGACATATTCCGGGTTACAGCCGCCACCGCCAGATCGCTTTATAGGACAGGCCTTTGTTTCCCAAGCCGTTTATTTTGGGCCAGGGAAACGTCGATTGGTCATACAATGCGATCTCGGGGCATGGCGTGTTTCCCGGATTTGCCGATGCTGAAACCTGACTGCCGGTGCTGATGTCTGTTGCGCTGAAGCCAGACTTCCGATGCCGATATCTGTTATAACAGACAACTGACGATGTTGAAGTTTGGCACTACAAATACCTGCTGCTAAGTTTTGCTAATCGCTAAGACTGCTATGCCTAGCCCAATGTCTTGCCAATCCCAAGACTACTATGCTACACCGCTATGTCTTGCCAATCGCTATGGTACGCCTACTGCTATGGCTTTTTATGGCTTACCAGCCGGCGCGCCGGTTTATAAATGGGGACTATATATACCAGTTGGCCCGTAAAGCGTAGAGGGAACTGCACAAAAAGTTAGTTTTTGTGCAGCAAATAAGCTCCGGTGAGCAATCCGTGCACAAATAATGTTTTTTTGTGCACGGAACAGGCCTTGGACAGTAATCCCTGCACATTTTCGCCTTTTTTGTGCAGGAAAATGCCGGCAATAACTGTTGTCGCCGGCGGCCCGGGCCAAATGGTATGTAGGTTCCTTATAAATAGCGTCTGAGTTCCTTCTCCGGAATCCTTATTATGGTTGATATCTGTCTGAACGACAGGTGGTGAGCGTTTCTCAATCCTTTGGCAAGAAGAAGCCTTTTCTGTGGGTCGAGACTGGCTGGAGTCTGCTTGTGGAACATTGCCATGCACAATTGTGAGCATAATTTCCGCGCTTCAAAGTCCTCTACAGTTACGCCGTTATATTCAGCGATTCTCGCTAGCAGCTCCTGGATCTGTTTGGCCGACATCGAGCAGAAGGCTCTGAAACAATTGTGGGTTTTGTAGATATTCTCGAAGCCTGCCACATCGATATAGTTCTCCGGCAGCAGAAAACCATTGCAGACCAGCCATTCCTCGGGGACGTAGTTCTTGGAGTGCAGGATGGAGAGACGCTCCCTTACTGTGATGTCTTTGATTTTTACGGGCTTGCAAATATGCCCTCTATCATCAAACAACCATATCGGGACATGATTATTCTGTCTGAAATACATCGAGCCCGTTCCCCACGGATAGTCATACGGCATAATATGCTTGCCGTCTTTCGTAGGCTGGATAATAGTATAGGTTCCCACGCTCATAAGATGTTGTTCATCCTTGATTGGAATCAGCTCCAATCGGATGACGACGCCATCCGAATTCCCCCGCGTTGAAATGACGTGATGCATATATGTTTTAGAATACATCTCTTTGAAGTTCTCACAATCCTCGATCCTTCCGTATAGCAGGAAATGCGGATGGGAATCTTCAATCGAGAATGACAGTATGACCACGTTGCTCCAAGCGGCAGCGCAGACGCCGACAATATTAAATGCGGCGTACCAGTCGTTTATATCAACAATGAAATTCTTTGACTCGTCGCCCGGGGAGCATAAATGATAATAACCGTAATCGGAATTCTCCATAACAAATCTACCTCCACTTTCCCATATTTGGTTTCACGACAAAGATAATCAAATGGAAGATATCAAAGAAAGGAATTCTTGGGAAACATTACTCGCTTTCAAAACAACATAGAAGGCCATTGCCTATATCCCAGAGGCGATATTTCGGTCTTGAGAAACACAATAATGGCACACAGACCGCATAAGGGCATTCAATGTTTCCCACTTTGCGAACACCCGCCGTCAAAGCCTCGCTAGTTTCGTTGGCACGGCCCTCAATTCAGTCTTGCGTCCCAATACCAGCCGCCATTCAGATAAGCGATTGACCCCTTGCTGTCCCGGGCGTGAAGAGAGACCGAACAGAGCGAGGCAAAATGAATAATAATGATCTTCCGGATCAATCAATGCCCGGAGAATATCTGAATGGCTTGCCGCTAACTACATACAATTTGCACTATATCAGAATAATATATAAATTTACGAAAAAATAGAGATATATGAAGAAATTTATCCTCATCATCGTGGCGGCAGTCGCTCTTGCATTTTCCGCAAACGCACAGCCTTACGCCAATTCTGTCGGTCTGGCCCTGATGCCTAGTTTTAGCAGGGGTAACACTTATGTAGGTGTGCAGTGGAACCACTTTCTTTCAGAACAGAATCATTTCGATGCACGGTTTCTGTATAACAGTTATTGGGGGCCGTCATTTGAACTTATGTATGATTGGGACTTTCCAATCAGTTCAGTCAACGGTCTCAGCCTTTACCTCGGACCCGGCGTTCACGGCGGCTACATAAAAGACTACAACGGCTTTGGTGACAACTGTGTATGCTTCGGCCTCACAGCAGCCGCAGGACTGGAATATGTATTCTCAGACATCCCTCTTGCCCTGTCCATCGACTGGCATCCTTTCCTGACATGGGAGCCCAAACTCTACGGCAGCGAGCCGAGTTTAGGCCTCACCGGCATAAACCTTGGCGTCAAATATTGTTTCTAGGAGTTCCCGACACTGACCGGCGGCTTCGCTGAAGACCGGCTGATAGTCTTTCTCCTGCCCGATATTCCATCTTTTACCACAGAATGCGCCGGGATTTGATTTTGGCGCCGGAGTTCAGATGTATCGGCTGATGCCGGCTCTCAGTCAGCGGATTTCCAAGGTAATGCCGCAGGAATCTTAATTGACGGTGGAGATGATCACCTCCACATCATCCTTGTCGAGACGGACCTTGAGCCATCTGAGTATTCTGTCCGAAGTGGCGGAGTCTATGTCCTGCTGCGAGCGTATCAGGACAGCCACGCTTTCCACCGTGCCCTCGTCGCCGGATGAGGCGCGGTCGCCCCTGAGAAGGGCAGCGCTTTCTATGTATGGGTACTGCGCCTGAAGCTCCCTGAACACCGCTTCGGTCGGCAGGACCCTTGAACGCAGGCTGTCCTGCTGTCCGCGAAGGGCGGCAACAGTGTCAGTCAGAGCCTGGATCTGCCTGTCGGAACGCTCGTATATGTCCTTGATGACCTCCGAGCCGGCGAACTGTTCCTGATGTCTTGCTGCCTCGTTACGGAAGCGGATCTGCGATCTGGAGATGCCATATTTCTCCGCAGAAGAATAGATATTCTCCTTCTCTGCATCATCCAGCACCTTCCCGGCCATGAATAGTTCGATCACAGGCGGCTTGCAGTGATTGTCAATCTTGTAGTCATATATGAAACCCTGCCCTATGGCGCGGTTCGATTCCACTATCTTCTTGACATTGATATTGAAATTGCTGTCCTTGACCATCCTGACGCCGGAAATAATGCTCGGCACGATGATGGCCACCATTATCACCGCCACAGCCTTTCCGTTCATACGCACCCGGTTGCCGCCGTCCTCGACAATCGGATAATGCAGATATTTCACAGTGGCGAACGTGGCCAGAGCGATGAATATGCTGTTGATGATAAAGAGATACAGCGCTCCGAGGATGTATTGAAAGTTCAGGAGGGAGATGCCGTATCCCACTGTGCAGAGAGGCGGCATCAGGGCTGTTGCTATGGCCACGCCGGAGAGAACGGTGCCTTTCTCCTTCCTCGATATCTCGATGATGCCGGCAAATCCGCCGAAGAGGGCGATCAGCACGTCATAAAGAGTTGGGTTGGTGCGGGCCAGAAGTTCCGTCGGCTTCTCCGGATTGAGCGGACTCAATATGAAGAATAGCGCCGAAACCACTATGCTTATGCTCACCATTACGGCAAAATTCTTCAGGGATTCCCGCACCAGGCGATTGTCCCTGACACCCAGGCCGAAGCCGAAACCCAGAATGGGACCCATCACCGGGGATATGAGCATTGCGCCGATAATGACCGGAATTGAATTCACATTCAGTCCCACGGATGCTATGAGGATTGCACAGGCCAGAATATAGACATTCGGGCCACGGAATGATATGTTCTTCTTGATGGAGTCACTCGCAACGGAGAAATCCACCTGGTCGGACATGTTGAGGATTGACCTTAATGCAGCTCTGATATTCACCATATACAGGGATTTAAGACATATGTCAACAAATATAGCCGACTTCCTCCAAATTATCAATACTCAAAAGGTGAGAAGGAAGTCAGCGTCAGGTCAGACGGCAGTTGCCGACGATAATCAGGACTTCGGCAATTGTGGCATTGATTTAATTTTATACCGATTTTGATGCAGTATTTTTATGAATGGTACGTTTATCGTGTAGATGAAAATAATATATTTGTAAGACAATAAGTAATAACGCTTTAATAATTTGAATTTATGAATAGGTTATTAAAGATATTTATGAGTGCAGGTGCAATGCTGGGCTTTTTTAGCATATCCGGTTGTCAGGAATATGTCGAATCGGGTATGGATTTGGAGTTTGTTTATCAAAACATATCTGATACTCCCATTACAATTAGCGGAGACCACAATATAGCATCATTTATGCTGTCGTTGTCGCTTGATCCCGGCCAATCTGATACGGTTTTTATCAACAGATTTCCTTGCAATCCGGGCCAGGGGATTATGGAAAGTTGCTCACCCTATTTCCAAGGAGGGGCCTCTATCACTATAGGTGATCGGTCAATAATATTGAAAGGCTATAACGAAACGGGGGAAATCCCGGAGTTTATTTGCAATGCATTGAACTATGAGTCTGAAATACTGTCGCCTGGGTTATATAGATTAACCTATGTTTTTGATTCCGCCACATGTCAGCAAATTCTCGAAGAAAAGTAAAAGTCATTTGATTAAGAATCTGCAATATGAAAAAGAGATTACCGATTTGTTTGCTGCTTATTGCCACGGCCTTCATATGCAGTGTGTCGTGTGTGGAGTTTGTCAACTACCGGATGACGGTTGACTGTGTGTATGTCAACGAGTCACAGGAGACAATTTCCATTGAAGTGAGCGGGGCCGATTATTGCCCTGAGGATTGTGAATTGTTTTCATTCAAACTGGCTCCGGGTGAAACCAAAATTCTGGAGCATCTGGATATGGGTGCAAAGGACAAGGGAAAGCTTGAACGCTGGCACAACCCGTATTACAATTATGGCGCGACCGTGATCATTGGAGAGACCAGGGTGGACGTTGAGGCGGACCATTCTCTGGACGGCGCTGAACCTGAGGCCTTTATCTGTGATTCATTCAACTATGAGATTGAGAAGCAGTCCGAAGCCCATTATAAGTTGACATACACATTTGATGATACTGTATGTCAGCAAATCTTCGGCAATAAGAACTGATTCCGGACTCTGCCTCGCATCCAGCGGAACGGGCAGAGGGCATACAATGGGATGACTGATTTCATTGACGGAAATAAAATAATCATACCTTTACAAACGAATCATTGAGTCAACGGGTATGAATCAAAGTGTTATGAAACGGAATACGATAGCCATTATCACTTTATGCTTGTTTTGGGCGATGTCAGCCATAAGTGCTGACGCTCAACAATTCTTTAATAAAGATATACGTTGGCGATCAAAATATGGGTCTGTAAATAATGTTCATTCGGTAATGCAAGAGTTGGCAAATAGTAAGAAGCCATTATTTGCCAAAAATGAATTTTTGTACCTGAATGGATTGGGCCTGTCCGTTTCAGCTCTGCAAAAGGACAAGAGTGCCGGGCTTTCCGGTCGCAATCAGGTATTGCGGGAAAAATTCAGAAGCTATGTTGATTCCAATTTTGTATATGCAGGTATTAACCCGATTGAATTTACTTTAAGGAATAAAGGCGAAATACTGGAATGGGTCAATGACCTTGAACAGTATTCTTATCTTCCATATGCATTGATTTCGGCCACGGACTATCATACGGACGATGGTAATTTCATTGTTTTACAGATGTATTCCGGGTCCGGAGTGATTTCGTTACATGTTTTTATCTTTAAAGAAGATGGCGATGCATATAAATTGCTGACTGTATCCAACATGTGGCCTAAGGAAATGCCGGTCATAAGTATCGATAATGACCTGAACATAGTGGCTTCGATATCTTCATCATCACGAATAATCGGCAGTATTCCGGAAGAAGAATCTCCCCTGACTTCGGAGACACAAATTATGATCCGACCAGATATTATTGCTTTTCCTGAGGATTTCGTTTTCGTGGTTGATAATATGCAATTCGGTTGGGAACAATTCCAAACACTCAAAGCGGGTGATTGCAAAACATTGGAACAGGACAAAAAGAGATGGGCTTTCTATTGTACTACAAGGCTGCTGATCGATGTTGACGGCCAACCGTATTTAACAAATAAAGAAAAGAAGCAGCTTTCTTCTGTCGAAGTCAAGTCCGTCGAAAGGGTGGAGAATGCCACTGCACGCAAGTTGTACGGCAGAAAAGGCAGGCACGGGGCATTAATCATAAATGGAAGTGGTCCGGCCGGATTCTGAACCACAGTCTTGCAGGATGGGATTATTCAGTAATGCATAAATAAGGGACATTATGGGCAAAGGGAAGATAGCAATCATCATTGCACTGATAATAATAGGCTCGCAATCATTATTTGCTCAAGAGCTTCAGTGGTCGTCAAGTGACGTTATCGGACGCTATATGGCCGATCGACTTTGCGAACTGGATACGATGCAGATAAAAAAGATACCCGCCATTGCCTTGCGGCGGAAAAAATGGGATCTTGTTGATATGCAGAATAAATATATACAGGACTTACGCAATTTCGAGCCCCATATTTCAAAGGTGAATGGTGATATATATATTGATTTTGACAGCGTAGAGGATATTCTCAACGATAAATCAGGCTTGTTGGGATTTGTTTCAAAATCATTTGAACAGGCCATAGGCGATACCACTTACCTGTTTGTTGTGGCCTGTATGTCATTCGGGCGAAGATCATTTGATTAAAATAAGGGAGTAGGGACTAATAAGCCGCAAGCCTTACCCGGTTCAGATATTCCAAATCAGCTTCAGGCCGATGTTCAGCCCCATTTCGTGAATTCCCCTGAACTCCTGTCAGGGGATTGATATCGGTATACTTGAGTCGTGACAGGTGGCTCTGGTAGACGGCGTCGGTCAGATTCTTGCCATTGACCAGTATTGTCAAGTTCTACTTGGCGGTACCGATTCCATTTTTCGCCACAGAATACACCTGAAGCTCCCAGGAATGATTCTGTGGCCGCCCGAGCCCGAGTCCGCGTCCGCGCCCGCACCCGAGTCTGCGCCGGACGGCCGGACGATTCGCTGAGGGCTGTTTTGCATTCTGCCAAAGAATAACTACATTTGTACGATATAATTAACCGGCGTCGCATCGTAACTGAGATCGAGACTGGCGGACCCGCGGAGGCGGGCGGATCATTTGAGATCAGGCAAGTGCGCGCGCAGCAATCCAATCCGGAGGAAACACTGATGGAAAAGAGAACAGGTACAGCAATCATCTACATCGAAAACCGGGAATCAGCCCCGCAGGTCAACCAGATCCTGTCGCAACATGCAGGCATCATCCTTTGCCGCATGGGCTTCCCTAAACAAAACGGCAACAGCATCATCTCTCTTGTACTTGAAGGTGACACCGACAAAATCGGATCGCTCACGGGCAAACTTGGCCGCCTGAACGGAATCGAGGTCAAATCGGCGCTACTTAAATCAAGGAACAATGAGATTTGACAAAAAGGCTGCCCTCGCAGCACTTCTGCCGCTGATGACGGCAGTCATTTCATCCGCACAGGAAAAGGGTTCCCTCAACGACACACTCTCCCTCCAGGAGGCGGTTGTTACCACTCTGAAGATCGAGCGTCCCGTCGACAAGACCCCTGCGGAAATCAACATCGTGACATCCCTCGATGTCAAGAACCATTCATCCATCACCGTCGCAGACGTCATCAAATATGAGCCCGGCCTCAGTGTCGGAGGTGACGGCGTCTGGGCCAGGAACATCAATGTCCGCGGCCTCGCCGAAAACCGCCTTGTGACCCTCATCGACGGCAACAGGATAGAGACAGCCACCGACCTCACCGCATCATTGAGCATGGTCGACGTCAATGACATAGAGCGCGTCGAAGTCATCAAGGGCGCCCAGTCCTCCATCTACGGCAGCGGCGCGATGGGAGGCATCATCAACATCATCACCAGGGACGGATACTTTTCCGGCGCGCCGTATATCCACGGCAGCGCTTCCGCGAATTACAGCACCGTCAACAACGGACACGGCGAATACATTTCACTTAACGCCGGCGGCCGCAGATGGTATGTCAAGGCCAACGGCTCCTACGGTCACGCAGACGACATCCTTACTCCGGAAGGCATTCTGCCTAACAGCGGATTCACAAGTACCAACTTCGGCGCGCGGGCGGGCTTCAAGCCGGCCGGCAATCAGACATTGAAGCTCCAGTTCCAGCGCAACTGGTCCAAGGACGTCGGCATCCCGGGCGGAGCATCATTCTCTCCTGCGGCCACTGCCACATACAAGAACATCGGCAGGACTCTTCTCAACGGCAAATACGAGTTCGAGGATATCACTGATATGTTCAGGATTTTGAAGGTCACAGCGTTCTACCAGGACATAGTGCGTGACGTTGAGATGATTCCGAACGCTCCGCAGCCTCAGAGCGGAGCCAGGCCGACCCTCGTCACACCGTATGCCACACATACCACCTATGGCGGCGGCGCGCAGGGGACCTGGAGATTCTCCGACAACAATACATTCGTCGCCGGAGCTGAAGCCTGGCGCCGTGACATCACCAGCGAAAGGAAGAAATACATCGACCAGTACGCTGCAGGCGCACTCAAGGCGCAGCTGATACGCACCGAGACCCCGCTTCCGACCGCATCCTATACCTCTACGGGCCTCTTCGCCCAAGACGAGGCCGTGGCATTGGACGGCAGGCTCATCCTTACCGTCGGCGGCCGATTTGACGTCAATTTCGTGGAGAATCAGGAGTGCCATAATGTCGAATCCGTCGAAAACCTCACCGCCGGTGTCACCAATCCCAATCCTGACGGCAAATACGTCACATTCGCCGCGGGCAGCCGCACGGATGCCTCCTGGAGCGGCAACTTCGGCGCAATCTACAAACTGTCCCCGAGCCTTGACGCCGTATTCAACGCATCCCGCTCATACCGTTCGCCTGCCCTTGAGGAACTTTTCAAGTTCATCGACCTCAGCGGCAACAAGATACATTTCGGTAACCCTGACCTCAAGGCCGAGAACGGGCTCTCCGCCGACCTCGGAGCCCGCTGGCACGGTGAAAGGTTGCAGTTCGAGGTATCCGGCTTCGTCAACCGTATCAACGATATGATAGTCGAGCGCCTGGCCAATGTCGATCCGCAGAGCGTCAACGACACACTCGTGCTTGACAACGCCAGCCGCGCACTTCTTTACGGCGCTGAATTCAGCGCATCGTTCTCATTCAGCAAGAAGTTTAGGATGTATGCTTCCGGCTCGATGGCCAAGGGCCGCGAGCTCTCAGGTGACAATGCCTGGCTTCCGCTCATCCCGCCTGTGAACGGCAGGGCGGGGCTGGTCTATGACAATCCGAAGCTCTTCGGAGCGGATCTCTCATTTGCGGCCGCAGGCGCGCGCAAGGCCG
>JAZRZH010000043.1:0-10683 GCA_045601245.1 Bacteroidales bacterium | reverse complement strand
GCTGCAAAGCCTTCCAACTGCGCGGACATCGATGATTACTTCAAGTACCGCGTGACTCCGCTCAAGAGCGGCACGGACCAGCATACCTCGGGCCGCTGCTGGCTCTTCTCCTCGCTCAACTACATCCGCCATCTGGCAATTGACAAGTATAACGTAGATGACTTCCGCTTCGCGCCTGTCTTCGACTCCTTCTGGGACCTCTTCGAGAAGTGCAACCACTTCCTTGAGATAACGATCAGCGACATAGATGACGACATCAACTGCCGTCAGCTCGCCCATTACTACCGCACCGGCCTGCGTGACGGCGGCGAATGGCACAACTTCATCAACCTCGCCCTCAAGTACGGCGTGGTGCCGGAAAGCGTTATGAAAGAGACCATTCATTCCGACAATACAGCCAACATCCGCGAGATCATCAACCGAAAGCTGCGCGTCGAGAGCTGGAACATGCGTGAGATGCGCAAGAAAGGGGCAGAGGTGCCGGAACTTCGCGAATACAAACTCAAGGTGATGGAGGATATCTACCGTCTGCTCGCACTCTCGTTCGGCGAGCCGCCTGCAGAATTCACCTGGAACTACACCGACCGCGACGGCAAGCGCCACTCGCTTACCACAACTCCGCAGGAATTCTTCAAGAGCATAGTGCCTGACGAATTCATTGCCTCAAGGGTAATGATAATGAATGACCCGACCCACGAATACTATAAGATGTACACCATCGGGGACTACACCAACAGCGTCGAGGGCGAACAGTACACATATCTCAATCTGCCGGCAGAGGATATCAAGCCGGGAATGCTCGCATCCATCAAGGACAATGAGCCGGTCTATTTCACCTGTGACTGGGCCAAGGAGCGTCTCCTGCCACAGAACATAATGGCTGTAGGCAACTACGACTACGATTCACTTTTCGGAATGAGTTTCGAGATGAACAAGAAGGCCCGTGTGCAGACACGCTACAGCACAATGGCGCACGTGATGATCATCACGGCCTGCGATACGGACGACAACGACCGTCCTGTCAAGTGGCAGCTCTACAACAGCTCCCACAGCAGCGGTGCAGGCGTATATCTTACATTCACTGACGACTGGTTCGACGAATACGGCTTCCGTATTATGTTCGACCGTAAATATTTGAATGAAAAGGCCCTCGAGGCCCTCAAACTGACACCAGAAAAATATCCGATCAGCACATACGAGTTTATGCACTGACCGGATATGCTGTATTGACCTTTGGGCTGTTTCCTACATCCTTGAGATGAGGTATGGCAGGGCTTTCTCGAATTTGACGCCGTACCAGTGGTCCTTGTCCGGGATTGTCGCGCGGATGCTCTCCACTACGAAATCGGCGGCGATGGCTGAGGATTCGTAGAGTGATTTGCCTCTCAGGAGCGCTCCTGCGAGGGCGGAGGAGAATGCATCGCCTGTGCCGTGCATAGAGACGTCTATGCGGTCGTTGAAGTAGTATTCGATTTTTTGGCCGTCGTAGCAGGCGAAACCTAGTTTGCCCTTTTCAAACGATACACCGGTGAGTACGACATTCTTTGCTCCGAGAGCGTAGAGGTCGCGTACCATATTCTCAATGTAAGCCTTGTCGTAGCCTTCGGCGATATATTCACATCCGATGAGGAATGACGCCTCGGTGATGTTCGGGATGATGACGTCGGCCCCCTTGACGAGTTTCTTCATCTCTTCAGGGAAATCCGAATCGAACCCTGCGTAGAGTTTGCCGTTGTCGGCCATCACCGGATCCACGATGCGGAGTGCGCCCGGACGGGCTGTCTGATTCATTATGTCAAGGATATGCGGGATCTGAGCCTTGGATACGTATCCTGTATAGAATGCATCGAAATCGATGTTTTCCTTCTTCCAGCGGTCGAGGATCACAGGCATCTCATCCGTGAGGTCGCAGAATGTCCATGCCGAAAAGCCAGCTGTATGGTTGGAAAGAACGGAGCTCGGAAGTATTGCGGTTTCTATGCCGCAGGCGGAAATGACCGGAAGCGCGACGGTCAGCGAGCACTGGCCGACGCACGAAATGTCCTGGATGGTAAGCAGTCTTTTATCCATATTTGTTTGATTAATCGTTCATCTTGTTGTATTTGTCGAAGCGCTTTGCCGCCTGCTCGCCGCCCTTTTCGAAGAGTTCCTTCGCGTTTTCAGGGAATGTGCGGCGCAGGGATGCATAGCGCACTTCGCCGTCGAGGAATTCCTCGTACGGCATAGTCGGAGCCTTGGAGTCGAGCTGGAACGGATGTTCCTTGCGCGGGTCGTAACGGTAGAGATGCCAGTATCCGCTCTCCACAGCACGCTTCATCTCCTCCTGTACGCGGCCCATACCTATGCAGATGCCGTGTGCCGAGCAAGGAGTATAAGCTATGATGACAGACGGGCCGTCATATTCCTCGGCCTCCCTGATCGCCTTGATCAGCTGTGCCGGGTCTGCGCCCATTGCGACCTGAGCGACGTAAACGTTGCCGTAGGTCATCATTATTGAACCGAGGTCCTTCTTGCCGCTGCGTTTTCCGGAGGATGCGAACTTGGCTACAGCGCCTACAGGTGTGGCCTTGCTGCTCTGTCCGCCGGTGTTCGAATATACTTCAGTGTCCACAACGAATACGTTGACATTCTCGCCGCTGGCGATGACGTGGTCGAGGCCGCCGAATCCGATGTCGTACGCCCAGCCGTCGCCGCCGTACATCCAGAATGTCTTGGCTGCGAATACGTCCCTGAACCCGAGCAGTTCGGCTGCTTCTTCGGACTTGTCCGCTTCAAGCATCGCTATGAGAGCGTCAGCGGCCTTGCGTGACTCCTCAAGGGAATCGTAGCAGGCAAGGAGTGCCTCGCAGGCCTCTGCAATCTGCTTTGACGCAGTCGCTGCGAATGCTGAAAGCTTTTCCTTGAGAAGCGTGCGGCGCTGCTTCACTGAGAGGCACATTCCGAGGCAGAGCTCTGCGTTGTTCTCGAAGAGGCTGTTGGTCCAGGCCGGACCGTGGCCGCGTCCGTTCACCGTGTAAGGGATGCCAGGCATTGCTGCGCCCCAGGCCTGTGAGCAGCCTGTCGCGTTAGCCCAGTAAACCTTGTCGCCGAAAAGCTGGGTGAGGAGTTTTGCATATGGGGTTTCGCCGCAGCCTGCGCAGGCTGCAGAGAATTCGAGAAGCGGTTTGCGGAACTGGCTGCCCTTGACGCTGTACGGCTCGAAAAGGTCACCCTTGTCGGAAATGCCGAGTGAAAATTCGAAAAGCTCGCGGCTCTTGTCGGTGAGCTTTGCCGGAACCATCTCAAGCGCTCCGACAGGACAGCAGCTTGCGCAGCTGCCGCATCCGGTGCAGTCATAGTCTGAGACCGCGATTGCGAAATGCAGTCCTGCCGCTTTCGGGCCGACTGCCGGTTTGGTCACGAATCCTTCAGGTGCGGCTGCTTTTTCAGCATCATTGAGAAGGTACGGACGGATAACGGCGTGAGGGCAGACGAGTGAACACTTGTTGCACTGAATGCACTTGTCTGCGTTCCACTGAGGTGTCCTGACGGCGATGCCGCGTTTCTCGTATGCGGTGAGACCGAGGTCCATCGTGCCGTCCACGTATTTTGTGAATGCGCTTACTGGCAGGTCGTCACCTTTCTGGCTGTTGATAGGGTTGAGGATGTTACGTACAACCTCAGGAAGAGCGGATTCATCAGCCGCTGCGGGGATTGCGGTGTCGGCCCAATCTGCAGGGACATTGAATTCGCGTACCTGCGCCGCGCCTTCCTCGATTGCGGATACGTTCATCGCAATGACCTTCTCGCCCTTGGCGAAATAGCTCTTGCGTGCGGCGGCCTTCATCGCTTCGAGCGCTGTTTCAGGCTCGATAAGTCTGGATGCTGCAAAGAATGCAGCCTGGAGCACGGTATTGGTGTGGCTGCCCATACCGAGACGCTGCGCGATTTCGGTGGCGTCGATGACGAACAGTTTGATATTCCTTTTTGCAATGTCACGCTTCACTCCGGCCGGGAGCCATAGTGAGAGTTCAGCATCGCTCTTGTCGCAGTTGATCAGGAAGCTTCCGCCGTCCTTGACCTCCGATACGATATCGTACTGGCCGATGTAGCTCTGATTGTGGCAGGCCACGAAATCGGCTTTTTTGACATAGTATGAACTGTCGATCGGTGATGCGCTGAAACGCAGGTGCGACTTGGTCACGCCGAATGACTTCTTCGCATCATACTCGAAGTAAGCCTGGCCGTATTTGCCGGCAGTCTCGCTGACGATGTGGACGGTGTTCTTGTTGGCGCCTACCGTACCGTCTCCGCCCAGTCCCCAGAACTTGCAGCTGAAAACATCTGAAGCCGTGCCTTTGAAAGGCAGGGAAGGGAGAGAGTGGAATGTGACGTCATCCTCGATGCCTATTGTAAAACCGTTCTTCGGCTCTGCGGAAGCGAGGTTCGCATAGACTGCGAGGATCTGGCCCGGGTCGGTATCCTTTGATGAAAGGCCGTAGCGGCCTCCGATGACGCTGATATTGCGTGACGTATGGCTGAGGGCCGTGCAGAAATCCTCGTAGAGAGGTTCGCCCGCGCTGCCAGGTTCCTTGCAGCGGTCGAGCACTGCCACGCGCTTTACGGAAGCCGGAAGGATGTTGAACAGGTAGTCCGCGCTGAACGGGCGGAAGAGGTGAACCTGCACGAAGCCGGCCTTGCCGCCTTTGGCGTTGATGCTGTCAACAGCTTCCTTGATGGCGCCGCAGACGCTGCCCATTGCGATCACGACGTCCGTTGCATCGGCTGCACCATAATAATTGAAGATATGGTAGTCGCGGCCGGTGATGGCGTTGATCTGACAGAGGTATTCCTCGACGATGCCCGGCAGTGCGTCGTAATATGGGTTGCAGGCCTCGCGTGCCTGGAAGAATACGTCAGGATTCTGGACGGTGCTGCGCATCTGTGGATGCTCCGGGCTGAGGGCGTGGGCGCGGAAAGCGTTGAGCGCCTTCTTGTCCATCATCTTGTGGAGAGCATCGGTATCGATCATCTCCGCGGTGTTGATCTCGTGGGATGTGCGGAAACCGTCGAAGAAATGGATGAACGGAGTGCTGCCCTTCACTGCGCTGAGGTGCGCCACGCCCGCAAGGTCTATGACTTCCTGGACGCTGGATGAACAGAGCATCGCAAAACCGGTGTTGCGGCAGCACATTACGTCAGAATGGTCGCCGAAGATGCTCATCGCGTGCGTTCCTACAGTACGTGCGGCAACGTGGAGGACAACCGGGAGCCTCTCACCGGCAATGCGGTGAAGGACCGGAATCATAAGCATCAGGCCCTGGCTTGAAGTGAAGCTCGTTGCAAGTGAGCCTGCCTGCGCGGCTCCGTGGACTGCGGCGATTGCGCCCGCTTCGGACTGCATTTCCGTAAGCCTGACCTGCTGTCCGAACATATTCCTGCGTCCCCTTGCCGACCAGTCGTCGGTGTGCTCGGCCATCGGAGATGACGGGGTGATAGGGTAGATTGCAGCTATTTCCGTGAATTCATAGGCAATGTGGGCCGCAGCCTCATTACCGTCCATTGTCACAATATTCTTTTTCATTTTTGATTTATTTGTCCAGATTGAGTTTTCTGACCGCTTCTTCGCGCATCTTGTATTTGAGTATCTTGCCTGCCGCATTCATAGGGAAGGCCTCGACGAAATCGATATATTTCGGCACTTTGTGCCTTGCTATTATCCTGGTCAGGTATTCGCGTATTTCCGCCTCTCCGAGGGTTTCCCCGTCCTTGAGGATGATGCATGCCATCGCCTCTTCGCCATATTTTTTGTCGGGTACTCCGATGACCTGCACGTCTTTGACAGCAGGGTGGGTGTAGATGGCCTCCTCGATCTCCTTCGGATAAATGTTCTCTCCGCCACGGATGATCATATCCTTGAGTCGTCCGGTGATGCGGTAGTTGCCGGCGGCGTCGCGGCAGGCGAGGTCTCCGGAGTGGAGCCAGCCGTCCTTGTCGATTGTCTGGGACGTTGCTGCCGGCATCTTGTAGTAGCCCTTCATCGTATTGTAGCCCTTGGAGCAGAACTCTCCGTTTGTGCCGTCAGGCACTTCCAGCCCGGTCTCCGGGTCAACTATCTTGCAGAGTACGTGAGGGAATGCATAGCCCACGGTGTCGGTGCGTACTTCCAGGCTGTCGGTCCAGGCGGACATCGTGCTGCCCGGGGCGGACTCTGTCTGTCCGTATACGCTTACAATTCCCTTCATATTCATCTCATCCTCCCTTGCGGCACGGCGCATAAGTTCAGGAGGACATCCGGAACCCGCCATGATGCCGGTTCTCATATAGGAGAAGTCGGTCTTGCGGTAGTCGGGATGATTGAACATCGCAATGAACATTGTCGGCACACCGTTGAAGCAGGTAATGCGCTCCTGATTGATGCAGGCGAGAGATGTCTTGGCGGAGAAATAAGGCATAGGGCACATCGTGGCGCCGTGTGTCATCGATGATGTCATCGACAGCACCATTCCGAAACAGTGGAACATAGGTACCTGTATCATCATTCTGTCGGCGGTGGAAAGGCCCATCCTGTCACCGATGCTCTTGCCGTTGTTCACTACATTGTAATGGGTGAGCATCACGCCCTTCGGAAATCCGGTAGTGCCGGAAGTATACTGCATGTTGCAGACGTCGTCAGGATTTACGGCTGCCGCCATTGCGGCCACAGTGTCTGCGGATACGAGACTCCTGCGGGACATCGCCTCGTCGAATGTGAGGCAGCCCTTCATCCTGAACCCTACGGTAATCACGTTGCGCAGGAACGGCAGACGTGAGCAGTGGAGCGGTTTCCCGGCCTCGCTGGCGGCGATTTCAGGGCAGAGTTCGTTGATGATATCCTTGTAATTCGAATCCAGCGCCTTGTCGATCATCACCAGGGTGTGGGTGTCCGACTGGCGGAGGAGATATTCCGCTTCGTGGATCTTGTAAGCCGTATTCATTGTCACCAGCACGGCGCCGATGCGGGCTGAGGCCCAGAATGCGATGTACCAGGCCGGGATGTTCGTGGCCCAGACCGCAACCTTGCTGCCCGGCTTCACGCCGAGGGATACCAGTGCGCGGGCAAAGTCATCCACGTCCCTGCGGAATTCCGCGTAGGTGCGGGTATAGTCCAGTGTGGTGTATTTGAAGCAGTACTGATCCGGGAACTCTTCAGCCACCCTGTCAAGTACCTGCGGGAATGTGAGGTCGATGAGTTCGTCCTTTTTCCAGACATACCAGCCGGTGCCGTCGTGGTTGGGGTAGAGTTTCCCGCCCTTGTTGCGGGAGCGGGCGAAGCGCTCCATATAATTGACATAGTGCGGAAAGATGACTTCGCGTTCCGTGAAATCCGGCATCCATTCGCGCTTCCATTCAAGAGATACGAAGCCGTCGTAGTCAATCGACGAAAGGGCGTCAATGACTTCGCCGATAGGGAAGGAGCCTTCCCCGACGAGGCAGTAAGCCCCATCGTCGGCGCTGTCGCGCATATGCACGTGCTTGACGTATGAGCCGAGATTCGTGATGGATGTGGCAGGGCTTTCGCCCTTGTCGCGGTAAGGGTGGTGCACGTCCCAGAGCACTGCGAGCTCATCGTACGCGAAAGCGTCCATCATGCTGCGCAGAAGCGCCGTGTCGGCGAATATCCCGCTTGTCTTGATGAGCAGGGTCACGCCCTTCTGCGCCGCAAACGGAAGCAGCAGGGCAATGTGTTCCTTGATCAGTTCCATCCTGTCATCCTTGGCATAGACGCAGACATACGGCGTCTTGAGGTCGGCCGCGAGACTGATGAGCGTCTTTATCTCCCCGATGACCCCGGGGTTCTCTGACGAGAGGTCCTTGGAAGAGTCGAGGCAGGGGATGCAGAGTCCGGCCTCGCGCAGTTCACGGTAGGTGCGGACAACGGAATACTTATGAAATGCGCCGCCGCATTCGACGAATGCGGGACAGTCCGTCACATTGTAGAGTTCGATGCCGCCGAAACGCATTTCCGCCGCATCGGATACGATCTCATTCCAGTCGAGATCCATCCATCCTCTTGTGGAAAACGAAAGTTTCAAATCTGACCCTCCTCGAATGCTATTTTATTGACTGCGTTGAGATATGCGAGGATGCTCGATCCGACGATGTCGGTCGATATGCCGCGTCCGGAGAACAGACGTCCTTCGTAGCGCAGGCGCACTACGGCCTCGCCCATTGCTTCGCGGCCTTCGGTCACTGACTGAATCTGGAAATCGTCCAGTTCATACTGCCTGTCGACGAGCTTCTCTATCGCCTTGAATGCCGCATCCACCGGACCGTCGCCGAGGCATACGCTCTCCAGCAGTTCTTCGCCCTTGCGGAGCCTGATGTGGCAGGTCGCGGAAATGACGTTGCCCGAATTGATGAGGTAGCTCTCGAGCTTATATGTCGGAGGAGCCTGGAATGCGACGGACGCCACGATGGCGTCGAGTTCCTTGGCATCCACAGTCTCGTTCTTCGATGCTATGCGGAGGAAAGCGTCATAAACCTTGGCTCCATCTTCCTCGCTGAGGTCGTAACCGAGCTTTGAAACCACCTTCAGGACGCTCTGGCTGTTGTCGTGGACTGAGAGTTTGATGTCCCTGTGCTCCTCATTCTCCGCCTCTGACATTGCAGCCGAACGCTTCTTGTGCTCGCAGAGGAGTTTGATCTGATCCACGGAGCGCTGAAGCTGGGTCATTTTGACACCGCAGGTGGCGTGGCAGACATCGGCCCTCGCTTCAAGTATCTGGGCGAAACGCTTGATGGATACGGTGGAGTTGAGGTATGTCGTGGTCTTGATCTCGTCGGCTCCGGCGCGGACTGCGGCAATGGCGCAGGAATCCGCCATGTGGAGGTCATTGCAGCACCAAACGCCAAGCTTGACGTTCTGCGGAATGGATTCGCGTATTGACTTGAGAGAGTCGAAGAATTCTTCCGGGAAAAGCTTTCCGGCCGTGTCGCAGACGGTGACGGTGGTGGCTCCGGCCTCCACAGCCGCCGCTATGGCCTTGGTCAGGAATTCCTGCTCGCTGCGCCCGAAGTCGCCGGCGATGAACTCTACGTCATTGCAGAGAGCCGCGCACTGCTTCGTGAGGTCGGCGACCATTGCGATGACAGCCTCCGGCTTCTTGTGGCACATATATTCCATCTGGACGGCGCTGACCGGTACCGATACCTGAAGGCGCGGATGCTTCGCTTCCTTTAGGGAATTCCAGGTCTGGGCGACGCTGTCCTTCGATGTGATGTCCACGGGCACAGCCAGAGTGCTGCCGGTCACGGCGGATGCCAGTGACTTTATCAGCAGGCTGTCGCTTTTGCCGTTGAGGATGGGGCCGGTCTCGATGACCGATACACCCAGGGCGTCGAGCATCTTCGCGAGTTCAATCTTGGTGCGGAAGGAGAGTGCGCTCTCCTGGTTCTCTTCTGTCAGCTTTATGGTAATCTCGCTGACGGAAATCTTTCTGTCCATATGTGTTGTCAAATTGCGTTCAAAACTGGTTCAATCAATGCCGTAATCTGCTCCGTCTCGAGCAGGAAGCCGTCGTGGCCGAAGCTGGAGCTGATCTCGTGATATTCGGACCCCGGGATGGCGTCAGCCATGATTTTCATATCCCTTGCTGGGAATACGCAGTCGTTGTCTATGGATACCACCGTGCTTTTGGCTTTTATCATGCCGAGCGCCTTGTTGACGCCTCCGCGGTGGCGGCCTATGTTGTGGCTGTCCAGGGACCATGCGAGGTACCAGTAGCTGTAAGCGTCGAATCGCTTGACGAATTTCTCGCCCTGGTGCTGCTGATATGATACTGCGCGCTGTGCGAAGAGTGTGTCGGGGTCGCTGTCGGACTGGGTCAGGTTGTAGCCGTCATAGTAGCGGTAGGAGATAAGAGCCAGGGCCCTCGCGCACTTCATGCCGGCAGCTCCGCCGTTGAGGTCCTTCGCTTCGCGGAATGTGGGGTCTGCCTCCAGCGCCATGCGCTGCGCCTCCTCGTATGCCGTCAGGTATGCGGTGATGCGTGAGGTGGTGGCCATGAAAAGGGCGTTGCTGATGACATCAGGCTCCATGATCGCCCATTCGATGGCCTGGAAGCCACCTATTGATGAACCCAGCAGGAAATCCACCTTCTCGATGCCCAGATGCTTGCGTATGATGATAGTGGCGTTTACAATGTCCCGTACCGTCACCATAGGGAAGTCGAAGAAGAAAGGCCTGCCTGTCTTCGGGTTGATTGATGCCGGACCGCTGGATCCGTAAGGGGAGCCGAGCATATTGACGCAGACGACATAGTATTTGTCGGGGTCGATGAGCTTGCCCTTGCCCACAAGTGTAGGCCACCAGTCCGTAGGGTCTGAATTGGCGGTCAGGGCGTGGCAGATCCATACCACTTTTTCACCTTCGGTATATTCGCGGTCGGAAGTGTGGAAAGCGATGTCGATGCTCTCCAAAGAGCCTCCGGCTTCAAATTCAAATGGAGCATCCGTCGTTATCTTATGAAATGTCATTCTCCGTTTCCTGATTAAGAATCTGTTTTGAAATGATTCAATTTTTCTATTACATATCTTTTTCGCTGTTTTCGCAGTATTCCTCAGTTACAATGGCACCCCATTGCTCCTTCGTAATCCTGTGAAAACATCTGAAAAATCTGCAATAATATCTTAAATCAATCATTTCAAAACAGATTCTAATTT
>JAZRZH010000042.1:0-3174 GCA_045601245.1 Bacteroidales bacterium | reverse complement strand
AAGCATATTGCTCAGCAGCGCTACCTCTGTCATAAACTGAGTGGGATGCGCCACAATACTTACACTTGCCATTCTCCCAGGTGTGGCGCAGAGGGGTGTAGAGGATATTGCCTTCTTCCGTCTGGAATGGACTGACGCTGTGTTTCCCATCCGCATGCTTGCTGCAATAGACAGAGCGACGCGCCAGCAGTGATGTCAGTTCCGTGCAAGCGATTCCGAAAACCTGATTGTGAAGGATATGGTCGATGCGCTCTTGCCTGTCTGGGATTTTGCCCATAAGTCCCCTGTCGAGTCTCTTGACTATTTCACGAAGGAAAACGCCACTTTTGGTAAATGGGTCAAGAAATGTCGTAGCAGTGCTTTCGAAAAGGCTTTGCGGCAGCAGGTCAAGGACCTGATTGGCCAGTACAGGAGGAGTGAACACCTCATCATTGCTCAGATTGGCGATGCAGTTGAGCACGTCAGGGTTGTAATTATTCGCCATATGTCTCTGCGTTTAGTTTCAGGAAATGCACCGGCGCGAAAGTCTCTGCCGGAAGGTCGGAGAACAGGTCAGCGCCGGAATCTTCACCGACGAGGTAGGAAAATTCATAATCGCGTCTGTTGACCATCCCCTTTCCGAGGAAGCTCCACTCGCTTATGTGGATCCATTCATCCGGACGGTCCACCCGCTTGTAAGTAAGGGCGTCGCCGACTATAATGTTCCTGCTCAGCAGGTAACGGACGCTATCGATACAGGCAGGCTTGCATTTGCTCTTGAACAAAGCCTGATATTGAGTCGTGAAACAGTCAAGCAGCCTCATGCGGCAGGCCTCTGCATTGTCCTGCAGCAGTTCGATACCGTAGATGCTGCTCACAGCAAGTACTGCATTCTGCTCGTACTGAAGCTGCGTGTATTGCCTGGCCCTGACACGGGCCTCGCAGATGGAAAGTTTGCGGCGGAGAATCTCGATAAGGAAGTTGCCGTCACCGCAGGCCGGCTCGAGGAAGCGGGAGTCCAGTCGCTCCGTTTCCTGTTTGACAAGATCCAGCATGGCGTTGACCTCCCGCGGATTGGTGAAGACCTCCCCGTGCGCAGATACGCGCTCCCTGGACTTGATCTGGCAGGGCACAGCTCCGCCAGATGACAATTCACCCATGCGCTTTGTGTTTTGGGCGATTGCTTATCAAACGGTTCGGGCTTCTGGGAGCCAAAAAAGGCGCGGGTAGTTCCTATCCGCACCTAAGGCCCTGAGAAGCCCGCAATTAAGATAAGTTCCGCCCGCGCCAAAGCGCAGGCGTTCACTGAACTTATCCGGCAAATTGCATATAAAATTTCTCAGGTTTTAGGATGCACCGAATAACAGCAAACGCTTTGTTAATATGTATGTGATCTACTTATACTTGCAAATCTTGACAAATCTACATAATTTTTATTCTACAACAAAACCTTTGGGTTGATCTTTAGTCCTTCAAAAACAACAGATAGAAATCCATCCGTTTCGAGAAACGGGGATATGATCCCTATGGAAGCTTCCGGTGAATGAGTTAGGGACAAAAGTGCCCTTCTAGAGAGGCTGCAGAGGTTTTTATCCCTAACACCTCTGCACAAGTTTTGGAGGCATTGAGTCAGCTTATCTCAATATGAAATATAGACCAACTTGCTCAAATCAACAGGATCTTTACCCGCAGAGGGTTGTAAAAAAGAAGGGCATCTGATGATTCCATCTGCCTCCAATTGGTCCAGAATGATAATTCCTGATTCCACTTGACTGGAATTTGCTAAGTTTTGACGGTTAAACGTAGCAAAATCAATGAATTATGTACAAAATGCTACGTTTAAGGCCTTGAGTGTAGCATCTGAAAGTAGGATAGGAAAATGCCCTCCAAAGTGATTCCTAAATGTCCCTTTCCGGATGCGGTCTATGCCATGGTCACGGGAATGACACCGGTATTTTAGGCCAGTCATGTGCGGACGGCCCTTCTCTACGGATTTCCAGTGCATCTTCTGGAGAATCATTTTAGCGAAACGTTCGGTTTGTCGATAATTATGCGGCACACCTCCCCCGCTCATTATTGCTAGATTGCTGTAAATCAAGATATTGCGAAAATGACATAGGGGGAGATGCCCACATCGGAATTCGACCTCCCCCACTTTTCAGAAAATGTGCGGGGACGGCCGGTAGTGACGGGCAGAGCGGCCTGGAGGAGAACGGAAGGAGAAGCCGGCGTTGACGGAGACCGATAGGTGCAGCCGTGGCCGCGCGTGTGTCTGACGAGCGGAAGCGAGGAGTCAGCGCGGCAGGACGAACGGCAGCCGGCTTCCCGTTCTCCGAGACCGGCCGCAAGGCACGTTCACCACCGGACAACGGTGGAAATAGATGTGTTCGAGATACACATAGGTTTGCATATGATTCACTTTAACCACAGACGGTCAGTTTGCTGGACGGACTGAAAAAAAAGGATGGCCCCCGGAAAACCGGAGGCCATCTTTATCATGATATTGTCAAATGCTATTTGAAGAGCATTGGAGCCATCTGGTAGAGGCAGCGTCTCCAGGTGAGGAACTCGTGGGCAGTGCCTTCAGAGACATAGCCCTTGACATTCTGGAAGCCGGCCTTCTTGAGATCCTCGGCGGCCTGCAAAGTCCTTTCGGCGCTTTCCTTGCTGCCGCAACCGATGAAGATACCTCTGACCTGCTTAGGGCCCTTGATCTCGTCCGGAGTATAGACTCCGCCGCTGAGGAGACCGTAGTAGCCGAACACTTCCGGACGTGCCAGAGTGATGGTGTGGGTCTCGCCGCCGCCCATTGAAAGGCCGGCCATGGCGCGGCTGAACTTGTCAGCCTTGGTGCGGAAATGAGAGTCGATGTAAGGAACAAGCTCATCGCACAGAACTTTCTCGAAATCAGCGCTTGTAACGCCCTCGATGCCAAGTCTCTGCTCATTGGTGAGACCATAGGTCATGACGATGATGAACGGTTCGATCTTGCCGTCGGCGATGAGGTTGTCCATGATGAGGTTGGCCTTGCCCTGGTTCCACCATGCATACTCATTCTCACCCCAACCATGCTGGAGGTAAAGGACAGGGTACTTGGTCTTCTTGGAAGAGTCGTAGGTAGGAGGGGTGTATACATAAGCCTGACGGTGCACGCCTGTGCTCTGTGACCAGAAGGTGACCTGCTGGACGTTTCCG
>JAZRZH010000041.1:0-23827 GCA_045601245.1 Bacteroidales bacterium | reverse complement strand
GCGGGAGTAGAGTATCATGTTCTTCATTGAGAGAGAGACTTTACGCTCCGGACGCACCTCTGTCGGGACCTGGAAGTTCGCACCACCAACTCTGCGGGACTTTACTTCGACCTGCGGAGTTACGTTTTCCAATGCTTTTTTCCAAATATCGAGAGGAGCCTGGTCAGAATCTTTCATCTTCTCGCCAATAATGTCGATCGCATCATAAAAAATAGAATAAGCGATACTCTTCTTCCCCTGTAACATAAGATTGTTCACGAAACGGGTTACCTCTACATCGTGAAACTTAGGATCAGGAAGTAGAATCCTCTTTTTAGGCTTCGATTTTCTCATTTGTTTAGGAATTAAAAGTTAAATTGATGTGGTTACTTCTTAGATTTCTTCGGCCTCTTGGCTCCGTAGAGTGAACGTGACTGTGTACGACCCTCTACGCCAGCGGTATCCAAAGCTCCTCTAAGGATGTGGTAGCGAACACCCGGAAGGTCCTTGACACGACCGCCACGAACAAGCACGATGCTGTGTTCCTGAAGGTTGTGACCTTCGCCCGGGATGTATGCATTGACCTCTTTCTGATTGGTGAGTCTTACACGCGCTACTTTACGCATAGCGGAGTTAGGCTTCTTAGGGGTGGTTGTATACACACGTACGCAAACACCTCTTCTCTGAGGGCAAGCATCCAGCGCGCGAGATTTGCTCTGTTCTTTGATAACCTCGCGTCCTTTGCGAACTAATTGTTGAATTGTTGGCATAAATACCTGTAAATCTATAAATTAAATAGTTTCCCGCATTTTTCGCGGGGTTGCAAAGATAGGATAAATATTCCTATTTACAAACAAGTTCTTGACAAAATGTGCATTAAACCGCCTCACCGGCTGTCTGAAGGACATTATATGTGGATGTTCCTGCGGTATGCTGCGGTCATATATATGGAGCGCAGCAGAAGATGCGCAAAGTAGGCAATGTATATGGACTGTATTCCGCAAAAGGGCCTGGTGGCATAATATACCAGTATGAACGAGGCGGCGGCCAGAAGCATACAGTTGCGCAGAGGAGCGGAGGCGGTGGCTCCTATATATATGCCGTCCCATACGAAGGCTATGCTGCTGACGAATGGCATCAGCCAAAGCCAGAAAAGATAAGGCCTGCTGGCTTCCAGCACGGCGGCATCAGAAGTTATCACACTTATCATTGCCTCAGGGAAGAGCAGATATACCAGAGTGGAGAACAGACTCACCACGAAACCCCAGAAGAAGACCAGCTTCACGGAGAGACGCAGGTCCGTCTCGTTTTTTTCGCCTATATACCGCCCGGCAAGCGCCTCCCCGGCGTAGGCGAAGCCATCGAGGAAATACGAATAGAAGAGCAGCAGTTTCATCATCACCGAACTGACGGCCAGCTGCACGTCACCATACTTCGCCGCAATCGAGGTAAAGCCCGCATATACCACCTGAAAGGCCAGCGCGCGTACGAAAAGGTCCGCATTGACGGAGAAAAAGGCCTTGATGTAGCGCCACTTGATACTGCGGGATATGGATATCTCCTTAAGTACGGCGGAATATTTGCCGGCCATCAGCACGGAAGCCAGGATGAAGCCGGTCCACTGCGCCACCACGGTGCCGGCCGCCACGCCGGCGATGCCCATAGGCGTCCTGAAGGCCAGCAGCCAGGACGCTACGATATTGGCCACATTGACCCATACGTCGACTATCATCGAATATACGGTATTCTGCATACCTATGAACCAGCCCTTGAACACAAAGAGTGACAAAGTGGCCGGAGCCGCCCAGATGCGTATGAAGAAATACTGGCGGGCGACGGCCTCCACGTCCGGCGAGCAGTCTATCAGACGGAACGCCACGTTGACGAAGAGCCATTGTATGAGTATGAAGAACAGTCCGGAACCCAGCGCCGTGACCATACCCTGGGAGAAGGTATCCACCTGAGCGCGGGTGTCCCTGCGGCCGTAGGCCTGGGCGGTGATACCACCGGTTCCTGCACGCAGGAAACCCATATTCCAGTAGAGCAGGTCGAAGAGCATCGAGCCGATGGCGATGCCACCCATAGCTGCGGCATCACCCACGTGACCGGAAATGGCCAGATCCACGATGCCAACGAGCGGCACGGTGATATTGGCCAGTATGCTGGGTCCTGCAAGAGAAAGTACCTGACGGTTGATAGTCCTGCGGTTCATTTCAGATGATTATCTGTATTTGCGCCCGTCCTCGAGCATCCCCAGATAGGAGTTATAACGCTCTGCGGAGATCAGGCCGTCATCCACCGCCTGTTTGACTGCGCAGCCAGGCTCGTGCGTGTGGGTGCAAGGCTTGTAGCGGCAGTCATCCATCACGCGGAGCATCTCCGGAAAATAGGTGCTGAGTTCCTCTTTGTCTATATCTACTATGCCGAAGCCGCGTATGCCTGGAGTATCGATGATGAAGCCGCCGCTGGCGAGCGGATGCATCTCGTAGAAAGTTGTGGTATGTTTGCCCTGAAGGTGGGAAAGGGAAATCTCTCCTGTTCTCACTTCCAAAGTCGGGTCGAGAGCCTTGATGAGGGAGGATTTGCCGACGCCGGAGACGCCGGAGAAGAGGGAGACGGAGTCACGGCATTTTTCGCGCAATGCCTCTATATTCCCGCCCGTACGGGCGAAAACCTCCATCACTTCGTACCCGGCTCCGCGGTATATATTCTCGAAATACTCCGTCTGTTCCTGCATGAATTCGCGGGTCAGGTCGGTCTTGTTGATGACGATGACCACGGGGATGCGGTACGCCTCGCAAGTGACCAGGAAGCGGTCCACGAAGGCCTGCTTCACCTCCGGGAATGCCATCGTGACGATGAGGAAGACACGGTCCAGATTGGAAGCGATGATGTGCGACTCGCGGGAGAGGTTCGCGCTGCGGCGGATGATGTAGTTGCGGCGCGGATGTATGGCCTCGATATTGCCCATAGGCTCGGCGGTATCAGTGTCGATGCTGTAATCCACGAGGTCCCCCACCGCCACCGGATTGGTGGAGTTCGAACCCTTGAGCCTTATCCTGCCGCGTATCACCGCCGGAAAGAGCTCCCACTTAGGGAGTTCTGAAAGCAGATAATGACTGCCCGTATGCTTGACTACCGTCGCTGTGCCTGTTTTGATCATACGTGGACCTGTGACAAAATTACACAAATGTAGCAAATAAACCGGCACGATGCGAGCAAGCCTCAACTTTTCGTCAGCTGGCTTGGCTGAGGGTTGGAGTAGCGGTTTGAATGGAGGCCGGAGTGTCGGTTTGGCTGGAATGCAAGTGGCTGAATGTGAGTCTTTTAGCGATTCAGCCTTGCGCAAATTCGCGCAAGGCTGAACGCTTAACTTGCTGTCAATCAGGCTTATCTATTCCAGAATCCAACACACGGAGTCTTGATGTTACTTGATGCCGGACTGCTCGGCGAAATATCGCCACAGAGGGGCGGCCATCAGAGACTGCTTTACCTGGTCGTTTACCATCAGGTCCAGGACCTGGCTCCGGCTCAGGAGTGTGATTGTGATATCTTCCGTCCTGTCCAGATGCTGCTCGTCCGTAAGTTTCTTGACGTTTGTGGCGACAAAGCAGTGTGACAGGTTGTTGGTGGTGGAGGCATTGCCCGACAGGGTCATAAGCTCACGCCATTCACCTTCACCATAGCCGGTTTCTTCGAGAAGTTCACGTCTTGCCGCCTCAAGGGGACTCTCGCCCTCCTCGATCACGCCAGCCGGAATCTCATAGCAGGTCTTGCCCAGGCCGTAGCGATACTGGCGTTCCAGCACGAACCGGCCGTCCTCGGTGATGGCGATGACATTGATCCAATCGGGATATTCCAGGACATAGAACTCGTCATTCACCTCACCGTTGGGAAGCTGCACACTATCCCTGCGGACGGTGAGCCACGGGCGATTATGGAGATATTCGCTCTTCAGGGTCTTCCATTTCCCCTCTTCATTTATTGCGTCTTTCATATCTTCTCCTCGTACATAAGGTAATGGCACTCGTCCATTCCCTGCTTCCTGTAACAATCCTGGGCCTTCCTGTTGCCGCGGTCCACATAAAGACGCAGACAGGTGGATCCTTCCTCCCTGGCCAGGCCGCGCACCGTCTCATACAGATATGTGAACGCCCCCTGCCTGCGGTACTCCGGCCTGATGTACACGCTCTGTATCCACCAGTACCAGCAGTTGTTCCAGTCGCTCCACTCCTTTGTCACCATCAGGCTTCCGGCAGTATCTCCGGATCCGGTCCTGATAAGATAATATGTTCCTTTGGCAGGATCCGACAGTCCGGCACTGACACCTTTCAGAATCAAGTCTCCGTCCAGATTTGTCCCTTCGGACTCAAGGGCCATCTCAATCTGGAACCCTGCTATTGTCCCGGCATCTGCCACGGTTCCCTTTTCAACTTTCCATTTCATATCAAAAGCATTTTTCTTTCCGAGCCTTGTTTGTCCACTTGCGTATGAACTCGCCCTTTGCTTACGGATACAACAGCGCTGCGGTGCCGACTTCCGGCGCCTTGATCATCTTTGAGGCGCTGTGGGCGACGCCCGGAACCTCGACCAGACGCCAGTTGAAAGGCAGGCCGAGGCTGTCGGCGACAGCTTTGCTGCGGGCGAAGAAGTTTTTACCGCGCTCGTAGCGGCAGGCACCCTGGGCCTTAGCCCCGGCTGACACCGGAAGGTCCTTGTCTTCATCTGTCGTTGTAGCCGTGTCGGCTGTTCCCACGTGTACGGTGAGATTGCGGGCGAAGAAGGAGGCAAGCTGACTGACAGGCATATCCATGCCCTTGATTGAATACGGGAAGGAATATACTTCCCCAGCGGCGTCCGCGATGCCTTCCGGCACAGGGAAGGTATAGTATCCGGCATTGGACGTCACGGCGCGGCCAACGCGGCAGTCCGGCATATTGAGCAACATCCTGTGGGTGAACTGTGAGCCTGCCGAATGACCGCTGAGGTCATAAGTTGCGGAAGTGTTGCCAGTCTTGTCCTTTATCATATCGAACAGTTCCTCGATGATATTGTAGGTGCGCTGCTCGAAAGGTCGCGGCATATAGGATGAGGTGCTGTACGAGATGCTTCCCAGATGATAATCGGCAGTCGGATAGAGTTCCTCCGAGAAGCAGGGAGCCACCACTATCACGCCCCTGGCATTGGCTATGGATGACCAGTTGCTGCACGCACCCTCGCCGCCGCGGCCGTTGCCGTGCATTGAGAAGAGCACCGGCATCGTGGTGATGTCGCCCTTGGAGGGAATATAATAGAACACCTTTATCGGGCGGTCGCTGAAAGGTTCGTAATAGTTGTACACAAATGAATTCACCGCTCCGCGGCGCAGGCTGACATCCTCATAGTCCAGATTTGAATATGGCACAGCCACCCTTTCGAAGGTCGCCAGATCCATGCTGACAGGCAGTATGCTGCCGGCATAGAGCAGAGGTTGCTGTGCGATGGTCTTGGTATATACCGCCTTGTCGGTCACCACCTTGACCTTGGTGAACTTGACCGTGCCGCCAGTCTCTCCGCGCGGCATCGAGATAAGGTATGCCTTTGCACCGGCAGACACGTCAAGACCAACCGTCCCCGGCTCAGCGAGCCTGGTCTGCAGATATGCCTTGTCCGTATTGCCGTTGAAAGAGAAGCTGTCGGAACTGATGTTCCATTCGGAAGTGCCGACGCAGCACACGGAAGTGGAGGCGCTCAGCCTGACGCTCTGCAACTTCTCCCCCGCTGCGCCTTCTGCGTGGCGTCCGTACACGTTGATCTCAATCAGGGATGCGCCGCAGCGGAAGGTCTTGCCGCCGATGACATATCCATCACCGTCCTTGACCAGATCCGAGGAGGATATCTCCGCAAAGAAAGGCACGTCATCCCATTCGGGCTCGCTCGATGCGGGCTGCAGGCAGTCCTTCGCGCCGACCCGCATCACTATGCGCTTGCCCTTGGTGTTATGGCATTTGCCCCAGGAATCCTCACTGTAGGGACAGACCATCCCGACTATGTCGGTGAGTTTGTAGTTTCCCGGATCGATGTTGCCGGAGAAAACCCCGGGCCTGCCCGGAACTGACTTGAGTTCCTGAACATACCGGTAATTGGTGGTGGACGATGACTGTTTGGCGAAAATGATGCCTATGGACTCGTCGCCCTCCCACTGCAGCCTGCCGTCCTCACCGGAGGCAATCCTAGTGGGGTCAGCGACCGATCTTTCCGCACATACGGTCAGGCGGACCATATCCGAACGCCTCAGTGCGTCATTCTCCGCGGGGATAGCATCCCCACGCACGCAGGAAAGCAGCATCCCTGCCGCCAGAAGCGCGATTATCATTAATTTACCAAATCTGCCCATCTCCGAATCCTATATCAGGTAAAACATTAGGCAGTGACGATGCCGCCAGCGACCCTTCACCGGCAAGCGTCACAATCTCCGCAAGCGGAGCGGAATAATATGTCCTCAAACCGCTCATATCTGCCAAAGTTAGCAATTATTTCATTATCAAAAAAGAACCCTGCCGTCGGTTGGCGGCAGGGTTCGGAAATAAGCAAAGACTACTAGAGTCTGTATGCTTCAACTGCATTCGGTGGTACCACGATGTTCATCTGCTGACCTGTGTTGCAGTCATAGAACTTTACAGGAACCGGGTTGTGGATTACACCGTCATATACCCAGCCGTTGCAAGGATACTGGAAGTCTGTGGTGACAATATATTCAGCCACATCCTGAGAACAGTAAACCGCGATGCCGGTAGGGCTCTGGCTGCCGGTATATTCGAGATCCGTATCGGCATAGTACATTGAGAATGCATTAGGAATCTTCGGCGCGTCGGCAGGGATGAAATTCTCGCCGAGATGGAGTTCGCGGAGGCTCTCGCTCTTAGGCATGAAGTACTGGAGGTTAGTAGCCTTGATATTTGACACGTCGAATGGAATTACAAGCTTCTGGAGACCGACGCACTTGAAGAACATATACTGGCAGTTGGTTGACGATGATACGTCGAAGTTGGAGCAGTCAATCTCCGTGCAGGAGTCACAGCGGTTGAACATACTTCTGAACAAAGATGATGAGCTGGTGTCCCAAGTTTCGGTACCCTTGATAAACTGAACATTGTAGCAGTGGTAGAACATATTGCCGAATGAGGAGACATTTTCGGTATTGAAAGAGGTAAGGTCAAGACCCTCCACGGTTGAAGATGCGAACATATAGAGCATCGTGCTTACATTATCCGTCTTGAAGTTGTCGAGCTTGATCTCCTTTGCGCCCAGTGTGTTGTTGAACATATACTGTACGTCTGCGCAAAGCGGATTCTCCCAACCTGAGACATCAATCTTCTCGGTCATTGCATTTGAGAACATATATGACTCATCCTCTGCGCTTTCTGTGCTGAAATGCCTGAGGTCGAGTTCCTTGATCTCGGATGTATTGAACATTGAGCGGAAAGTGACCACGTTCTTGGTGTTGAAACTGCTGAGATCCACCTTTGTAAGATATGTGGTATCGCATTCGAGCATAGAGAACATCCTCAGCATAGAGGTACATTCTTCTGTGTCGAGGCACTTCAGATTTACAATTTCTTCGAGAGCACCGAAATCGCTGAACATATATTCACCGCTACCGACAATGCGGAGTGTCTCTGCAGGAGAGCTGATGGTGACGACACCGGCAGCCTTGTCGAGAGAGAGGTAGATAGGCTTTTCAGATTCGAGGGTCTGGATTTCCACACCTACGGATGCTGCGCTGTTGGTATCGAAGACAATCTTCTTGATAACCTCGTTGTCAGGGGTGGTGGTGGTAGCTTCCGGATCAATCAGCTGCTTAATCATAGTGTTGAAGACAGGGCCTTCCGGAAGGATTGCCGTGCCTCCTAGTGAGACCGCTTCAAGCTTGTTGAAAGCGAAATCAGCCTCATAGTACTTCGAGCGCTCGACGGTGATGGCAGACTTTGCCTTGAGGGTCTGGGTCTTGCCGTCAGCAGTGACGAGAGTGAATGAGAGGTCTGAATAAGTGCCCGCAGGAACACTGAAGTAGAAAGTAACAGGAGTTGAGCCGATGGCAACGCCCTCACCACAATCAATGGTGACACCTGCGCCGTTCTCAACGACAGCTGCGTCATTGGCAACTGTGAATGTACCTGACAGCGGCTTGTCCGCAGAAACACTGATAGTCTTTGCCTTTGCATCGGCAGCAGTTGTAGTGACATTGACCTTCAACAGACCGCAGAGGTTCTTGAAGTAGATTTCATCATCGAGGATGGAGCCGAGCATAGGAACTTCGACTACAGCGGCGTCATACGCATATACTGAAGGCAGACCGTTCATAATGCCTGCAGGGTAGTATGCGGTAGGAAGCTCGTATGGGTCAGTACCGCTCTCATAGTAGAAATGCGCCTTTGTGACACCTGCGTCATCTGTCCTGTAGATGGCGGTGTTTGTGCCGTCAGTGACGGCAATCTTGTCGTTAGGATTCCAGTTGACCTTGAGTACATCGCCGGAAGCGGCGAGAGATGTACGTGTCTGTCCTTCAATAGTTGCGGAATATACCTTTCCGCTCTTATGTCCGTTTTCCTCGGAAACCTGGCAGCCGGCGAGCGCTATTGCAGCGGCTGCAATGATTACTAATGATTTCTTCATCGTTTTTCCTCCGGATTAAAATGGTTTAAGGGATTCAAAAAGATCAGGGGTGAATCCAGCGCCCTTGCCAAAGTCCTCATTGGACCCGTTTGTACCGCTTGCACAGATGATGTTCTCAGATTTGATGATTGAAACCTCTGCGAACGGAGTATTGATAATTGTTTTTCATAATATTAGGATAATGTTGATTTAATTGGCGCCCCATGTTACGGAAAGTTCCGCACCAGTTTGATAATCGACAAATGTGACAGGGATCGGATTCTTTCCATTGTAGCCGCTGTTTATCCAGCGGAGGTTGGTCTTGGAGAGCCAGTCGGCCCCCTTCTGCGAGCAGTGGATTGTAAGCGCCTTGGAGTTCGAAGCAGTACGCGTACCCTTTGCCTGAGTGTTTGCGCAGAAGATGTAATCCGGTCTGTAAGTCTCTTCATTATACCCCTTCTCGCCAAAATAGATTTCCTTGAGGTTAGGGATATAATTGAACATGTATGTCTGATTGGCGGTATTTGTCCAGCGTGAAAAGTCCATTCCCTCGATATGCAGAACCTCGAGCTTCTCCATCTGATAGAACATATAGGTCATCAGTGTGGTGCTTGGGAATGTCATATGTCTGATGTCCAGCTCCTTGATAGACTTGCAGCGGTTGAACATCGAACGGGTCTCCCTTACTTTGTCGGTATTCCAGGTCGAGAGGTCGAGCGACTTGAGGACCCAGCAGTCATCGAAGGTGTTGTCCAAATTGCGGCAGTTCGACACGTCGAAGTGTTTGACGTCAAGTTCGGTGAGCGATTCGCAGTGCTGGAACATGAAGCCAAGCGAAAGCGCGTTTCCGGTCTTGAATTTTGACAAATCAAGCGTCTTGACCATCTGGCAGTAGCAGAACATATACGCGAAAGTCATCGACTTGTCGGTCACGAAGTTGCTGAGGTCAATGGACTCGAGCATACGACAGTTGTTGAACATATATGAAAAGTCTTCATTGTCACTGAAGTCGATGATGTTCAAATTCTCTATTCTCTTGAGCTTGGTCATACCGCTGAAGAGGTATGCGCCGTGCTTTCCCGTCTTTATGCCTGAAGCCGGAGTCGTGACTTTCAGTTCAGTGCCGATGAGAGTGGCATAGATAGGATATTCGGAATGTACGTCACTTACCTTGACCTGACCGACTGTATAATCATCAGTGAGGAAGGAGATTTTCGTGATAACTGAGTCATCTGCATTCGAGAATTTCTTAGGAGTCACAAGCTGCTTCACATATTCGTTGAACTCAGAGCCATAGCAGAGCGTCGCCACGCCGCCGCTTGTACCTTTTGCGAAAGTGTTGACCGCGAGGTTTATCTCGCGCAGTTCACCGTTACGGACCGAATAAGTCGTGCCCGCCTGCAATTTAGTTTCGGAAACCAGACCGTTTGAAGCTACTACGATAATCTCAAGATTACTGTATGTATTTGCAGGAGCGGCGATGTAGAATGGGGTGGCGGCATTGGAAATGGCTACACCTTCACCGCAATCGAGAATGGTGCCTGCAGTGTCAGTGACAATAGCGGCTCCATCAATCAATGAGTAGCTGCCGCTCAAACCCTGGTCAGCCTTGATGACGATGCTCTTGACGACAACATTGCTGGCGGCGGTGGTGAGGTTAATCTTTAGAATACCGGTGACAGGCTTGAAATACAGAGTCTTGGCATCTGAAGAAGGGTCGGAGATCATCGGAACCTTGAACACTCCTTCAGCGGCATAGTCCTGATGGTAAGGAAGGAATCCGCCGGCTATCTCGGAAGGGTAGTATCCGGTGAATGAGTCACCGGAAAACGAACCCCAGGTGGTCTTCTTGAACTCACCGATGGTTGAACCGCCGGTAGTTGTTTTGTAGAGTGCTGTTGCAGTGCCGTTGGATACTGTGATCTGGTCGTTTTCCACCCAGTTCACATCATAATGGTCACCTGCAGCTGCAATGGCTGTTCTCGTTGTAGCGGCGTCAATAACAGCGATGATGGTGTCGTCGTCCTGCTGTGGCGCCTCCTCCTTGGTACAGGAGGAAAATGCAAATATTGCGATTGCTGAAAGAGCGAGTAATATCTTTTTCATATCATTTCCTCCTTATCAGTTCCAGGTTACACTTATCGTATACGGAGCACCGTTGAGTACGGCAAGGTTGCCGCTGTAGATGTAGCCGCTGTACTTGCCGCCGCCGTAGTCATCCAGTTTGCAGTCAGGTGCGTCCTCACACTGAACACCGATGTACCAGGTGCCCTTCGGAAGCTTGTCGAACTTGAGTTCCTTGACAAGTTCCGTATTCTCGACCTTGTACTGTGCATCCTCCTTGAATGCGAAGGTGCCCTCGGCCATACGGAGACTGAGGTTGAACTTTTCGAGGGACTCGAGTCTCACGCAGATGTTGCGCGCGCCTTCAGGAAGCGCGAAGACGAAGTGGTGGCACTGCTTGTCACCGATCTTCGTATAGTCAGGGTCGTCGTCCGAGGTTGACTTGGTCATCCTGCGGACTTCGCCGTTGTGAAGGACGCCCTTGGCCTTGGCGATGCCCACGCCGTCAAACGCGTATTTGATATACGCTGCCATCAGGTCGCGGCGCTCGCCGTCCTTGACCTGCTCCGGGTGTCCGCCCGAAGGGATGACGCGGCCAGACCAGATGGAAGGCTTGTATGCGATCACCGATGGCTTCATATGGTAGCGGTAAGCCGGATAGTCGTTGATGCAGAGCACCTCCGTACCTGGGACCATATCGTACTCCTCGAAGTAAGGACCGTTCCAGTGCATCACGCCCTCGACGCGCTTGTTGCCGCCGAAGTCGTAGTACTTGAGGAGCGGACTGTCGTCAGGAATAATATAATCCGGATAGATGTCATAGATTGAGGTGTTGTTGACATAGCCTGGCCAGAGACCGAGATAAGCCGATGTAGTCGTATAGTCATTGTCGATGATGCCGCGGGATGCGAAGAACGCACCTGCACAGGATCCGACGTAGCTGCCGCCGTTGTAGAAGAACTTGCGGATATTGTCACGGCCCTGTGCCCAGAGACCGCGGCCGTGGGTACCGGAGTAACCGCCGTTCTCGTAAAGCACGCGGAAACGTGGTTCGCCGTCAGGCCACAGAAGGACGCCGTTCTCATCATTCTCATTTTTGATGAAGACTCCGGCCTGGGTATCGATATCGGCAGCGATCTGGCTGTCCGAATAACTATCCGTATAAAAATATTCGTATGAAAGGCCGAGATAATCCACTACTGGCATTGTCTTGTATTTGGAAAGGGATGCTCCGGCATCGGAGAATACATCCTTATAGAATGCCTTGTTCGGCACGTCGGTGCGGATGACGACCTCCGATTCATCCACGAATTCGAAATCAGGCATCACAGTACAGATGGAGCGCTCTACAGCGTTCGCATTCTTTGCGATGGCATATTTCTGCATATACTTTCCGGTCACGGTGATAGCGGTGACAGTGAAACCCTGTCCGAGAGTCCCTACAGGGACCACGAAGTAGAATTCCTGCACTTTCACATCATCGCCTGCCAAACTGCCGCTATCAGCGGATGACGCGCCTCCGACAGTCAGTATCTGACCGTCCTGACCGTCCTGATGGACCTTGAGCACAAGGCTCTTCTGCGCCTCTGTGATGTTCTTGTCCATCACAAGGACAGGCTTGGAGACATCAGTCATATCTACGGTCCCCCTGCCCCAGAGCGCCTCCTCTGCAGAAGATGTGATCTTCACCTCTGATATGGCATCATTGGTTTTTACTGCAACTGATACAAGACCGCAGAGATTCCTGAATGCAAGTTTGCCGTCACCCTTGCCGAACGCTACGGCAGGATTGGCATTGGTGTCAAAGGACAGTTCGCTGTACTGCTGTTCGGCCGGAAGCTCGACAGTCAGCGATGAGCCGGAAGGCTCGCCGGCCATCGTTGCCGGGTAGAGAGCATAGCACTGCGAGTTGTAATACTCTTCGCAGGCAGGATCGTAGAATCTTCCTGAAGGCTTGCCGGCATCAGCGGGATTGATACCGACCTTGACGGCATCGGCGAGGGACGAAGCCTTGTACACCAGAATAGTGTCGCCTTCGGACCACAGGACGGAAGTTCCCGAGAGGGAAGTCCTGGAAAGGCCGGACTGCGCTTCGATGGAAGCGGTGAATCCCTTCTGAAGGGCAGAGAATGACGGCTCCTCCACATTGCAGGAAACCACAGTCAAAGCCAAGGCCGGGAACAGTGGAAAAAAGCGTGCGATTCTCATGGCTAAAATGGTTTTAACATGTTTTCAAATGGCTCGAGGAAATCATATGACCCTGGTTTCTTGTCAAAATCCTCAGTTCCGCCACTTGCGCAGAGAACGTTTTCAGATTTGATTTCCGTTATTTCTGCAAATGGATTTAAGTAATACGATTTCATAAGGCTGTCAAATGGTTAATAAACTTGGCGTTAAAGTTAAAAAAATAAAATATTCCATCCTAATTGCCTGTCAAAAAATACACGATTCTTAAGCTATTTCGTGTATCTTTGCAGCGTCAAATCCCACTCTAAATGTTTTCACAGAATATCATCTCGAATATATTGGAAAAGAGTTTTATGACTCTTGACTTCAAGAATGAGCCGCAGAGCCTTTACGAACCGATCGGATATATGTTCGGTATCGGCGGGAAGCACCTTCGCCCGAGATTGTGCCTGACCGCGTTCAACCTTTTCAGCGATAATATCACCGATACCATCGTCTACCCGGCGCTCGCCCTTGAGATATTCCACCAGTTCACTCTGGTCCACGATGATATTATGGACAATTCAGACACCAGACGCAACCAGCCCACCGTCTATGCGAAGTGGGGTACCAACAATGCTGTTCTTTCCGGTGACACAATGGCGCTTCTGGCCTACAGGTATCTGGCGCTCTGCCCGAAAGATAAGCTTCAGCCGGCGCTCAAACTCTTCACTGACACAGCGATAGGAGTCTGCGAAGGACAGCAGAAGGATATGGACTTCGAGGATATGCCGTTCATCACAATGGACGAATATATGGATATGATCGGCCTCAAGACCGGCGTACTGCTCGGCTGTTCGGCTGCAATGGGAGCAGTCCTGGCCGGCGCTCCAGAAAAACAGGTCAGCGGGCTCTACGAATTCGGATACCAGACCGGACTCGCATTCCAGATCACCGACGACTATCTGGATACATTCGGGAACAGAAAGATATTCGGCAAGCCTATAGGCGGGGACATCGCCAACAATAAGAAGAGCTGGCTGCTCGTCGAATGCCTGCACCGCGCCAAGGCCTCGGACCGCAAGGAGGAACTCAACGCCCTTCTCGCCCTCGGCGAGGATGAAAAGGAGCGCAAAATCGAGGCTGTACGTCAGATGTACGTCGACCTCGGCGTCCGCGACGATGCGGAAAAGGCCATCCTCGCCTGCCATAGCAAGGCCATAGACGCTCTTGAAGAGGCGGGATTCGATGACGGCCAGGTAGAAACAATGAAATCCTTTGCAGAACAGCTTATACATCGTGAAAAATAAACTGGAGATAATGGCTCCGGCAGGCAATTTCGAATGCCTGCAAGCCGCCATCCAGGGCGGTGCGGACTCTGTATATTTCGGAGTGGGCAATCTCAACATGCGTTCCCATTCCGCCAACAATTTCGCAGCGGAGGACCTTGCCGAAGTGTGCCGCATCTGCCGGGATGCCGGGATCAAGTCCTACCTGACCCTCAACATAGTGTTATACAACGAGGACCTCGAGCCGATGCGCGAGACCCTGCGCGCCGCGAAGGCGGCCGGCATCACCGCTGTCATAGCATCCGATATGGCAGCGATAGCCTTCTGCCGCGAGATAGGCATAGAGGTGCACATCTCCACCCAGCTGAGTATCTCCAACGTTGAAAGCCTGCGTTTCTACGCACAGTTCGCCGACGTCATCGTACTGGCGCGCGAGCTCAAACTGACCCAGGTCAAGGAGATCAGCCGCATCATAGACGAAGAGGACATCAAGGGCCCTTCGGGCCGCCGCCTCCAGATTGAGATGTTCTGCCACGGGGCGCTCTGCATGGCCATTTCAGGCAAATGTTATCTCTCGCTCCACGAATACAATGCTTCCGCCAACCGTGGCAGCTGCTTCCAGCTCTGCCGCCGCGGATATGAGGTCACAGACCTCGAGACGGGTATGAAACTCGAGATCGACAACAAATACATAATGTCGCCGAAGGATCTCTGCACCGTGGAATTCATGGACAAGATCATCGACGCCGGCGTGACCGTATTCAAGATCGAAGGCCGTGCCCGCAGCAGCGAATATGTCAAGACCGTGACTCGCGCATACCGCGACGCCGCCGATGCGGTGCAGGCCGGACAATACACTCCTGAACTCGCCGCTTCGCTCAAGGAGCGCCTCTCGACGGTATTCAACCGCGGCTTCTGGGACGGCTACTACCAGGGCGCAAGACTTGGCGAATGGAGCGATGTCTACGGCAACAAGGCTACCAGAACCAAGACCTATGTCGGCAAAATCACCAATTGGTTCGAGAGGCTCGGCGTGGCTGAAATCACTATGGAGACAGGCTCCTTCAAGGTAGGGGACCACCTGCTGATATGCGGTCCAACCACAGGCGTGGTGGAGTGTGACGTGAAGGAAATCCGTCTTGACGACGGCCCTGTACAGGAAACGGTCAAGGGGGACGTATGCTCCATCCCCCTTGCCGAAAAACTTCGCCGAAGCGACAAAGTTTATATTTTCCAGTAAGCCTCTATCTGACCTCAATCTGTTGGACGAGCGTTTCGGTGCGGTCGGAGAAGGCTGCGACGCACTTTATCGTGTGCGTACCGGCTGACAATATCACATCCGTGTCCTTGTACAAAGTGCCGTCAACATACCACTTCACAGACTTCGGCTTCTTCTGGTAATTGATGAGTTTCAGCGGTATCATCTCACCCGCTGTGTATGAAGCGGCGGCATTGACGTCGATGAAAGGCACGTCATAGATAGCATAGGCTTCGACTCCGTTGAATGTGGAAGCACCTGTGACCTTTGTCCAGTCTCCGCCATCCTTCCTGAAACAGACCACTATCGCGTCCCCGATCTGAAGTCCGGAATTCGCAGTTGATGACAACCTGCAGGAGAAGCTCTGGCTCAGACAATAACCAGGATTGATAGTTGTCCGGTTCGGGGTGGAGATGATTTCCTTGATTGTGCCGTCCCTGTCCATGAGAGCGAAGGCGAATTCGACCGTGAGGGAATTGATGCCGCCGTTCAGGATATAACCCGTACTCATAATAAAGGAAGATGTACTTATACCTCCGCTGATGACGGAGATTCCGGCCTTGCCTGAATCCTCTATGAAATTGACGATGTCCCTGGCCTTGCCGCCATCATTCTTTTTGATTCCGAAGGTGCAGGTCTGGCCATATCGGAAATCATAATCGGAATCAATCATAAATGACGAGAGCGCATACCAACCGTTGTCCATCCCGTTCCATCCCCAGTTGATATAAAAATAGTTGCTGGCTCTATATCCGTCGACCACGAACGCGTGTCCGCCGTAATCCCCTTCGCCGCTGTACATCATGGGACGGCCGGCATCAAGTTCGGTCCTCATCATAGAGGCCCATCTGGTATCTCCGTAGTCCTCCCTGTAAAGGAATACGGCGGATGGGTCGTAATCCATGTATTTGACAAGCATCGGGATGACATCGCTGTCATAGGCGCCCGTACCGTAATCCTGTCCGTTATAATTGGACTGGAGCATCACACTGACATCAAACATAAGTTGTGACACCTGTTTCGCCTGTATGGAAGTGTAGGTGCGACTGTATGACCTGAGCATGTTAGACCAGTCGTATGTGGCTGTCAGTTCGTGGCCCGGCTGGGTGAAGTTCCTGCCGGACTTATCGGTCTTATATGTATAATCAGGCAGAATGCCCTTGCCCTTTGGCGGCCACTTGTGATAGTGCATTATCTCGCAGGTGGCCGTGCACACGCAGCCCGTGACGGCCTGAGCGCCGTCTACGGTAGGAAGCATATTGTTGAACGGTGCATCCTGACTCCACGTCGCAGTATCCAGTCTGACCTCGCCTGCGGCATATTGCATTTCGGAAACGACATTGTCCCAGAGCGCCCTGACTTCTGGAGTCTGGCCGATATCGTTCTCGCGCAGGTACTGTATCTGGCGTCTGTACGAGTCAAACCACCACTTCGCATTTGCCGGAAGGTTCGCAACCTTGAACGATCCCGTTTCAGAATAGCCGAGCACAGGACGTGCGGCATCTTCGCCACTGATAATCACGAAACCGCCTCCGGCGTTGTTGTAGACATAGAAGGCCGGAGCGTCGGATGCCTTGGTGAGGGCGTCCGAGCCGTCCCAGACGAGGGTTACAAGAGCATTTGAACCCCTGGTGGAGAAAGCGCTGAAAAAGGCCTTTGCCACTGACGCTGCGCGGTTTTGGGAGACCGTATCCGCATAAGATGAGAGAGCGGTGCAGATAATAATTGTCAGTACTGCCGATATCTTCTTCATTTCAAAACAGATTCTTACTCCTTTATCATTATGTAAGCGGTTCCCGTGACAGGGTCAAGAAGCCAGACTTTGTCGGATGTCACCTTCACGACATTGACCTCAAATGTACCGGAAGTCACCGAAGGAAGGCCATAGGACTTGACTGTGACGTTGCTTACGCCACCCTCCGCGGCTGTGGAAGGCAGCGCAATGGAAACCGAGTAACCGTCGTGCATATTCTGCACCCTGAAGAGAGTGCTGCCCGAAACTGTGGATGTCACGTACTGGTTCAGGCCAGCGTAGTAGAGGCATTTGTATGCCTGTGCAGCGCAGTCATAGACACCCGGATCGGAAAGCAGGGTAATATCGCCCTCGGAAATATTTGCACTGACAACAGCATTTCCGTCAGACACGAGCTTCGCAATATCGAGCGGCATACGGTACCTGTAGCCCATCTGATATTGCTTAGATGCGGATACATTGACACAGACAATGTGTTTGTCGGTCAAGACTGTCATTTTCAGGGCGTCGCCCGACGCCACATCGGCATTGACAAACATCCAGCCCTCCACCGGAGTTCCGGAAACGAGAACCGGTTCTTCGGCAAATGTGAGCAGTACCTCGTCGGAAGCATTATCGGAAAATGAAAGAGATGCAGCAGGATTCGCCAGATCAAGCGTGTACTCACCTGCCAACTTCCTCCCCGCATCGGATAAAGAAACCGATTTGAGGATGTCTCCGGCAATCGAAGAATCCGGTGTGATGACGAAATAGAGCATCACAAGTTTCTGGGTGAAATCGAACAGATACCCTTTGTCATTGTCTCCGCTGACATATCGGCCGACCTTGACGTCATATGCCATATCCGGCACATTCCCCTTCTGGACCTGACCACGTGGAAGCACGAGACCAACCGAAGATTCTGTTTTCATTGCGCCGGCAGAATACGGGTAATATGCATATTCGGGAGTCCCGGCGATATTGCCGGCAAACAATCCGTCCCTTTTACCGATGCTTGAAACATCAAGGGCCAGTCCGCAATTCTTGGCGGATGTGGTGAACAGCCCGATTGAATCTCCTTCACTCCATAGCACAGCCAATCCGTCTTCATCCAATGAAGTGCGGCTCAATCCATCAGAAATGCGTCCCGTTATCTCTATATGCGAAGACCGCCTGGATGCAGTACTGGCAAGCTGTGATTCCGCATCATTACCGCTGCAGGCAGATAGTGCGAACAGAACAAATGATATTACGGGTATCCTTTTCATCAAAACCGTCAGAGCACGCCCGGTATTCCGTTAGGAAAGGACAGATCATAACCATTTCCTCCATCCCCGTACGAAGCCGCGAGCACAGATTCGGGAGACAGTACCTCGACAAAAATCAAAGGAGCGGAATAATCGGATTTTGAAGTCATCTTTCAGGCCTGTTATTCATTCCACTTGTCAAGAGCCCCTGACAACTGGCAGTCAGTGCGGAGGCGGATGATTTCACCGGCTCTCTGAAAATGATATTTGACTACAATCTCCTCCTCGAGCAGAGGCAGTATTTCGTCTTTCTTCACATTAAGCATTGTGCGCTTATCCATCTTCACCTTCTCCTTCAGCGCGTTGATTTCGGCTTTGTACTGGTCATATAGTCCGTCAGCCTTCGCAGCAGCCTCCAGCTGGTCCAGGACGGCGGAAGCGCCACCACGGCTGTCAAACTCCCTGCCTTCGGCAAATCTGATGAAATCCTCATATTCGGCATCGGTCAAATGGAATGATTCCGGGTCCGCGATACTTTCGTGATTCTTATAGTATACAACGGAATATTCGCCGAGTATATCATTGTAAACCAATGAATAGGCCGGACGGCTGTAAGCCTGTGAAGCGACCTCGATGTCAGGAGTGATGCCGCCGCCGTCATATACGCTGCGGCCGAGCTTTGTCTTGAATTCGCGCTTGAGCGAATCAGGGACCGCTCCTACGCTGCCGTCCTCATTGCGGTGGCTGTAGTCCAGTGCCTGGACGCATCTGCCACTCGGAGTGTAGTACTTTCCCGTAGTTATCTTGACATTGCCGCCGTACGGGGTTGGAAGGACTGACTGGATGAGGCCCTTGCCGAACGTGCGCTTGCCGGCGATGGTGGCGCGGTCGAGGTCCTGCATCGCTCCCGCAAAGATTTCAGAGGCGGAGGCCGACATACTGTTGACCATCACAAGGATAGGTATTTCTGTATCAACCGGTTCCTTCTTTGTGAAATATTCCTGGTTCATATGTTCGTCGCGGCCCTTCGATGACACCACCAGTGTGCCCTTCGGCACGAAGATAGATACCATGTTGATTGCCTCGTCCATTATTCCTCCGCCGTTGTCGCGCAGGTCGATGACAAGCCTGCTGATGCCCTTCTTCTTGAGCTCCATAAGGCTCGCACGGAATTCGTCCGAAATTTTGTCGGTGAAGCCGGAAACCCTGATGTAGCCTGTCGAGTCGCGGATTATCCCACTGTAGGCGATATCCGAAACGTGGATTCTCTCCCGGTGGACAACTACATTGACGCTGTCGCCTGTGCGGCCCTTGGTGACGAGGAATTTGACGTCAGTACCCGGCGCGCCTTTCATCCTGGACGAACTGGCATCCGAGGTTTCGCCGATGACGCTGACTCCGTCGATGGCCCAGATTGTGTCGCCCGGCTGAAGGCCGGCCTTGACTGCAGGGGAATTCGGATACGGCTCATATACAAGCACTCCGCTGTCGGTGCGTTTCTTGATGATAGAGCCCACTCCGCCATATGCTCCGGTGGTCATCAGTTCGAAATCCTCCCCGTCGCTCTCGTTGAAATATGTAGTGTACGGGTCCAGGGACTGAAGCATCGCCTCAATCCCCACCGGGATAATCTTGTCGAAATTGACCGTATCCACGTACGATTTCGCAAGATTCTTGAGTATCGAATGCTGTATGTCCAGATTCTTTCCGAGGTTGAAATTGTTAGTCTGCGCGTGCGCTCCGGCACCGCAGACCATCACGGCCATAACAATCAGGCCGAGTCTTTCCGCTAACTTTCTCATATTATGCAAATATAATCCTTATTTCAATATTTGAGCCATAAATCAAGAATCTGTTTTGAAATGATTGATTTAAGATATTACTTTAGATTTTTCAGATGCTTTCGCAGAATTACGAAGGAGCAATGGGGTTCCATTGTAACTGAGGAATACTGCGGAAACAGCGAAAAAGATATGTAATAGAAAAATTGAATCATTTCAAAACAGATTCTAAAAGGGAATCATTAACTTTGAGAATTGAAAGACACTACGGCAATGGACATAATATTCGCATCAGCCAACAGGCACAAACTCGTCGAGGCGCAGAAGATATTCGGCCCCGATTTCAACATAATCCTCCCCGAAGACCTCGGCTTCACCGAAGACATCCCCGAGACCCACGAAACCATTTACGAGAACTCCGTCGAGAAGGCGCAGTACGTCTGGAACCTGTTCCACAAACCGTGCTTCTCCGATGACACAGGACTCGAAATTGATGCGCTGAACGGCGCACCGGGAGTCTACTCCGCCAGATACGCCGGCGAGCCGAAGAATCCTGCACGCAATATCGGGAAAGTGCTCGCGGAAATGGCTGATGTACCTTACGAAAAACGCACCGCACGCTTCCGCTGCGTCGTATCGTACATTGACGGAAACGGCCTCCTGACCACATTCGAAGGCACCTGCGAAGGGCATATCAACTTTGAGCCAACCAAAACGGAAGCATTCGGATACGATCCGATATTTATTGCCGAAGGATACGACAAAACCCTTGCGGAAATCTCAATCGAAGAGAAAAACACCATTTCACACCGCGGAAAGGCAATGGACAAACTCGTATGCCATCTGTCACAAAATCCAGCGCAATAGTCCTCCACATCACCCGTCAGGGCGACTCGGGGGCTGTCCTCCACGTGATTGATTCGTTTGGAGGCAGGAAAGGCATATACGTCCGCGGACTTGGAAAGGGACGCGGCACTTCCGTATCCGCCTTCCACAACCTCGCCGTACTCGACATCGTCACCTATGCCACGCCGAAGAGCTCGCTGCTCTACCTCCGCGAATACACACCGGTATTCTCGCTGAACAATATCCGCTCCGACATCCGCAAGAGCACTATCGCCCTCTTTATCAGCGAAGTGCTATACCGCAGCATCAAGAGCGACGACGGTGATACCGACCTCTGGAAATGGCTCGCGGAGATGATCGTGGCGCTCGACTCCCTTCAAGGCTCCGCAGCCAACTTCCACCTCTGGTGGCTCGCGGGATATAGTACAAAGGCCGGCTTCAGGCCTGATGACAACTGGTCGGAAGAGATGCCTGTCTTCGACATAGTCACGGCACAGTTCATTGCGGCCCCTGCCGGAATATCTGTCAGAGAGCCTATGGCAGGGAAACTGCCGGGGCGGGCTGGTACAACCGGACCATCAGTCATCAGTTCGCACGGAAGTTCTGACGGAGGCTTTTACGCAGGCGAAGATGCTGAGGAATCATGCAGGATGACTTGCGAAGGCTGGGATGCTGAGAACAAGCGTTTCGCGGACGGGAAGCTGTTATTCAGCGCGGAGGACTCCCGCCTGCTTCACCTGATGCTCTCGACCGGCCTTGACGAAGCGCTGAAAATGCCGCTGAGCGCGTCCCGCAGGCTCTCATTCGCCCGCCGCATGCTTGATTACCTCTCCTACCGCTTCGGCTGCGACCTCAACGTCAAATCGCTTGACGTATTGCACGAAGTATTCAGTTAATAGCAGGATAATCGGGCATCTGCAGAAGGCTGAGCAGGTAGACTGTCCGGCATACCTGAGAGTGGCAGAGTAAGCGGACAAACAAACAGGCGAAGCAATAAGCGGAGTCCTCCGCGCGCCAAATCCTGCACAAATTGCCACATTTTGTGCAGGAAACGAGGCGTTGGCACAAAACCCTGCACATTTTTTCCGTTTTTGTGCAGGAAACAACACTTCGGCAGCAATCCCTGCACATTTTCGCATTTTTTGTGCGGCAATGCCGGAAGATTCTTTCTTTTTGTTACTTTTGCGGCAGTTGCCACGAGGCGATGGATAATAAGAGGACGATGAAACGCAACGAACTATATCAGAAGGGCAATTCAGCCTTTTCCTTCAGCAATCAGGAGAACATCTGCGAAACGCTGTTCAATCAGCTCAGGCCCTTTCACCATCTGAGCACATCCGAAGACTTTGAAATTATTTTTACAAATGATGAGGATTTCCGGGCAGGAATGATCATTATGTGCATCTGCGCCGTGCAATTCCCCCATCTGCACATATACGCCTTCCAGCTGATGTCCAATCACCTTCACATCATTTTGTCCGGCAGTTCAGATGAGGCTCATGCATTATTCGAGCTGTATCGGAAACTGCTGTCACGGTATCTGGACGCGAAGGGCAGGAGCACCAGCCTGAGCAGATGGGAGCACGACATACGCCCGGTGGACTCCCTGGAAAATCTGCGCAACGCGATAGCCTATGACAACCGTAACGGATATGTTGTCTGCCCTTACGACACCCCGTTCAGCTATCCCTGGGGCACAAGTAACCTGTATTTCTCACCGGATGCCAAGATGCGCTTTTACGAAAGTACCAGGCATATTACCATAAGACAGATTGTCGACATCGTGCATAGCCGCAAGTTCGACAATGTCAGCGGCCTGACAATGGTTGATGATGTCGTTTCCCCCATGGCTTTCTGTGATATCAGCACCGGAGAGCGCTTTTTCAGGAATGCGGGACACTATTTCACAAAAGTATCCAAAGACCTGGAATCAATAGTTGCGATTGCACATGGCATCGGGGAAAGAATCTATTATACTGACGATGAACTGTTCAAGGCAGTGCAGAGGATAAGTGCTTCCAAATACGGCACCACCTCTCCAAGCACCGTTGACAAAAAATGCAAGCTTGAACTGGCTCACACTATGCATTATCAGTATAATGCATCCAACAAACAGATCATCAGAATCCTCCGGCTCGACGAGGCCATAGTCGGCAGTCTTTTCCCGAGCAAAAGATAAGCGATGGACTACTTGCTCAGATAATCCTTCACGGCTTCCCAGTCCGGGAATGACTCGGACCGGAATAAAATCAGACGTTCTCCGAAAGAGTCCGTCCCATGAGCTGTCCTGTCATCTATCAATAACGACGAGCCGTCATTCAAAAAATCTTTTGCATGTGTCATTATGACTTTCTTATGAAAGATGTCATCAAAATGCTTCGTCACCCAGGTGATTTTGTCACCCCATGCGGAAGGATTCTTCCAAGGCGCCGTTGTCAATATCCGGCAATCATATTTCCCTGCAAGGGCTCTTATTGCATCAATAGCTCCCGGCATGGGATCCATTTTCGAGAACACCCCGGGGATATCATCATAATGCCCGGCATATTCCGTCACAATTGAGCTGTCAATCCTGGACAATCCGGACATGAAGTCCACTAATGTGCCGTCCATATCAAAGAAAGCTTTGACTTCATACAAAAAAGTTAACAAAAAATATATGGCCCAGGCTCTGCGGGCACAGCCATGCACAAAAAGCCAACTTTTGTGCAGGAAACAAGCCCCGGAGAGCAATCCATACACAAAAAGCCAACTTTTGTGCAGGAAACAAGCCTCCAGGACCTAGCCATACACAAAAAGTCAATTTTTGTGCAGCAAACAGGCCCCGGAGA